>CAKZNT010000072.1 GCA_937132065.1 uncultured Loktanella sp. | reverse complement strand
GGCGACCAAAAAGGCCGCGTTGGCTTTGGTAAGGGTAAAGCGAAGGAAGTTCCTGAAGCGATCCGCAAAGCAACAGAGCAAGCCAAGCGCCAGATGATCCGCGTTGCATTGCGCGATGGCCGCACATTGCACCACGATGTCGAGGGTCGTCACGGTGCAGGCCGCGTCGTCATGCGCACAGCCGTTCCTGGTACTGGTATCATCGCCGGTGGTCCAATGCGTGCTGTATTCGAGATGCTTGGTGTTCAGGACGTTGTGTCCAAGTCCATCGGCACATCGAACCCATACAACATGATCCGCGCGACAATGGATGGCCTTGCAAAGCTGCAGTCACCACGCAACGTCGCACAGCGTCGTGGCAAGAAAGTTGCTGACATTCTCCGCAAGGACGAAGCACCAGCAGCAGACGCCGCTCCAGAAGCCGCAGAAGCGTAAGGAACCGATACAATGGCTAAAACAATTGTAGTTAAGCAGGTTGGCTCGCCAATCCGTCGTCCCGCTGACCAGCGCGCAACGCTGATCGGTCTGGGCCTGAACAAAATGAACCGCACAAAAGAGCTGGAAGACACACCTTCCGTGCGCGGCATGGTGAACAAGGTTTCACACATGGTTAAAATCATCGAAGAAAAAGGCTAAGATCAGCGGGTCAACCCATCTGATCACAGTCTCAAACGCCTCGCAGTCCGCTGCGGGGCGTTTTGCGTTTTAAGGTAGCCTAGGCGAGCCATGCAAATTCTTGCGTGCCGATATGCAGGATCGATATGTAGTCACCACGCGGGCTGGTGGCTAAAAGCGACACAACTCTAGATACTTAGGACCGGTCAGATGGCAAAGCTCGCAACAACCTTCAAGAACATCATCACTGCAATCAAATCTGCGAAACCAGCGCCATGCTGGACGGACTACATGCGCCAGACACGCTAATCCGTTGCCCCGCGCTCGGGGTGCAGCAATCGAAACGCCCTGCTGGAAACTGCGGGGCGTTATGCGTTTGTGGGGTCATCGCGCAACAAAAAACGCCCCGCAACGCTGTGCGGGGCGATCTGTCTCAACCAGTAGCATCGCTTGATGCCTAGAAAATGAAGTCGCCTGCACCAAGATCGTTGATGTCAACATTCAGCAATGTGATCGACAGGTTCGCGCCGTCATCAATCACGACATCCGCGCCGTTCTGCACCATGTGGTTCGCGGTAAGATCGGCAAAGGAGGTAATGCGCGTCACGCCGCTAAGGTCGATATCCTCGGCGTTATTGTTCGCATTGAAATCCTGAATCGTGTCATCGCCGTGACCGTTGCGAAACACAAAGTCATCAGCACCAAGGCCGCCGACAAGCACATCATTGCCGCGTCCACCTGTCAGAACATCACCGCTGCGACCGCCGTCAAGATGGTCGTTACCGCCATTGCCGAACAGATCGTCACGTCCGCGCCCGCCAGCAAGATTGTCGGCGCCCGTGCCGCCAAACAGGCGATCATTGCCGCGCCCCGCGTTGATCTCGTCTTGGCCCGAATTGCCAAACAACCGGTCCGCACCATTTGCGCCAATCAGATCGTCTGCGCCACTGCCGCCATAGATGCGGTCCGCGCCCGCGCCACCATCAAGCCGATCGTCGCCAGAACCGCCACGGATATTGTCATTGCCATTGCCCGTAAACAAATCATCGTCGCCGCCTTTGCCGCGAATGATGTCATCGCCTTGCAGGTTGAAGACAGCGCCGTCACCAACTGTCGACCCACGCGGCGCAATGTCATCATTATTCGAAAGCGTCACATCCCATTCTTCGTTGAGCAAAAACGTCTCTAGGCCCAGAACATTTGTATAATTGGACTCAGCGAGAAAGATCGGGATCATGTCTTCGATGTCCCAATTCGCGCCCGTCAGCGTAATGTTTGTGCCCTGATGCGTGATCGTTGAGGATTGGACGATGCCAGCGGTCACGATTCCATAACCAATCGAGATATACTCGAACCCTGTGCCCGTCACCGAGAAGGTAGCGTCCATACCGTATGGCTGGCCGGGGCCAGTGTAGCGGGTTCCGATCCCCGTAAAGCTTGTTGGCGTCAGATTATAAAGCGGGGATTCAAACGCGACGAGATCAACAAGCGCAGGGAGGTCCGCAACAGAAAGGGTGGAATTGGCATCAAAAACGAGACTAACAGTCATATAAACAGTCCTTGTAAAACAAAATACGATCGGGAAAATTGATCCCTTAGGGCGAAAGCTAGCACAATTTGGTGCGCACGGCGACCCTCTTGGCCTCTCCTTGGCACGGGCATTCTACGTGTGACCGCAAGACATGGGCGCAAAACAATGCACCCCCTTGCTTCCACCCCCATCCCTCGTCTATACGCCGCTAGTCCGTGCATCCCTGCACCGACTCATATGTAACGCCGCGTTTGACCACTTCCCGTCGCTGGGGGTCAGTTCCGGCAAAAGGAGAAGCGACATGAAACTGAATCAACTTTCCGACAATCCAGGTGCAGCCAAGTCCCGCAAGCGCGTTGCGCGTGGTCCAGGTTCTGGCATGGGTAAGACTGGTGGCCGTGGTATCAAAGGTCAGAAGTCACGTTCCGGTGTAGCTATCAAAGGCTTCGAGGGCGGCCAGATGCCACTCTACCAGCGTTTGCCAAAGCGCGGCTTTAACAAGCCGAACCGCAAGACATTTGCTGTTATCAACCTTGGTTTGATCCAGAAATTCATCGACGCCGGCAAGATCGACGTGAAATCCGACATCACAGAAGAGGCATTGGTTGCTTCTGGCGCATTGCGCCGCGTGAAAGACGGCGTTCGCGTTCTTGCCAAGGGCGAGTTCACTGCAAAAGCGAACATCGTCGTAACAGGCGCCTCTGCTGGTGCAGTTGAAGCTGTGGAAAAAGCTGGCGGTAAAGTGACCGTAACAGCGACACCAAAAGCTGCGGCAGAGTAACACCTTGTTCGGGGCGCAGTCGTCCCTTACATACGGTAAATAATTCCCAAACGCCGCCACTCGGGGAACCGACTGGCGGCGTTTTTCATGAGAAGAGAGACGCATGGCATCCGCAGCAGAACAAATGGCAGCAAACATGAGCTGGGGGGCATTCGGTAAAGCAACCGAACTGCGCCAGCGCATCCTGTTCACTATTGGCCTTTTGATGGTTTACCGCCTTGGCACTTATATTCCTGTGCCGGGTATTGATGGCGGCGCTCTGCGCTCGTTCATGGAAGAGGCAGCCTCGGGTATCGGTGGCATCCTGTCGATGTTCACGGGCGGCGCGCTGTCGCGGATGGGCATCTTTGCCCTCGGAATCATGCCGTATATCTCTGCGTCGATTATCATCCAGTTGCTTGGCTCCATGTGGGAGCCGCTCAAGAACCTCAAGAAAGAGGGTGAGCAGGGGCGTCGCAAGATGAACCAATACACCCGCTATATCACTGTTGTTCTGGCCACATTCCAAGCCTACGGGCTGGCGCGTAGCCTTGAAGCTGGTGACCTTGCCTCCAATCCGGGCCTTTATTTTCAAGCGGCCTGTGTGATCACCATCGTTGGGGGCACAATGTTCCTGATGTGGCTTGGTGAGCAGATCACTGCGCGTGGTATCGGCAACGGTATCTCCCTGATCATCTTTGTTGGCATCATCGCCGAAGTGCCAGCCGCTGCGGCGCAGTTCCTGTCGCAGGGGCGCTCTGGCGCGATCTCTCCCTTTGTGATCGTCGGGGTCATCGTGATGGTCATCGCGATCCTTGCCTTCGTGGTGTTCATGGAGCGTAGCTTGCGCAAGATTCACATCCAGTATCCGCGTCAACAGCGTGGGATGAAGGTCTACGACGGCTCGACATCGCACTTGCCAATCAAGGTTAACCCTGCGGGCGTTATCCCGGCGATCTTTGCGTCCGCGCTTTTGCTGCTGCCGACGACGATCAGCACATTCTCTGGCGGGTCCACTGGGCCGGTCATGTCGACGATCCTCGCCTACTTTGGTCCGGGTCAGCCGCTCTACCTGCTGTTCTTCGCTGCGATGATCATCTTCTTTACGTATTTCTACACACGTGAAGTTGCGTTCAAAACAGACGAAGTCGCGGACAACCTCAAGAACCAGAACGGCTTTGTGCCGGGCGTGCGTCCGGGCAAGAAGACGGCGGAATACCTCGATTACGTGGTGACACGCATTCTTGTGCTCGGTTCCGGTTACCTTGCTCTGGTTGCGTTGCTGCCTGAAATTATCCGCAGCCAGCTCTCTATTCCGTTCTACTTTGGCGGCACATCGGTGCTGATCATCGTGTCGGTCGGCATGGACACTATTCAACAGATCCAATCTCATTTGTTGGCCCACCAATACGAGGGCCTTATTGAAAAGTCTCAGCTGCGTGGGAAGAGCCGCGCTGGGAAAAAGAAAGGGCCATCGCGTCGATGAATATTATTCTGCTGGGGCCGCCAGGGGCGGGTAAAGGGACACAAGCACGCAAACTTGTTGACGAACGTGGCATGGTGCAGCTTAGCACTGGTGACATGCTTCGCGCGGCACGCACGAGCGGCACCGACATGGGCAAGAAAGTTGCCGCTGTTATGGACGCTGGCAACCTTGTGACTGATGAAATCGTAATCGGGCTGATCCGCGAACAGCTCGAAAGCGACAACGCCCCCGGCGGTTACATCTTCGACGGCTTTCCACGGACACTGGCGCAGGCTGATGCACTCGGGAACCTTCTGGTAGAAATGGGCGAAAGCCTTGATCACGTGATCGAAATGCAGGTCGACGACGAGGCGCTCGTTGCGCGGATCACGGCACGCTCGACATGTGGGTCATGCGGTGAGGTCTACAACGACAACACCAAACCGATTCCGGCTGACGAGAAATGCACCAACTGTGGGGCAAATGATTTTCAGCGGCGCGCAGACGACAACGAAGAAAGCCTGCGCACGCGGCTCATGGCCTACTACAAGCAGACATCTCCGCTGGTTGGCTACTACTACGCCAAAGGCGATTTGCAGTCCGTTGACGGGCTCGCAAGCATGGATGAAGTGGCGGCCTCGATTAACAAGGCGCTGGCATAATCGTGTCAGGTGGGAGGGGGTTGACCCCTCCACGTTTCGCTCCTAAACAACGCCATCCCTGACGGGAATCACTTTATGCAACGGGGTCGCACCCCTGACACATAGAACACCTCGATATGACGCGGCCCGACGTTCATCGTTCGGGCCTCCGTTGTGAAAAAAGGTTCCGGAAATACGGAGCCGCAACGAAAAGGAAATACCACCTTGGCACGTATTGCTGGCGTGAACATCCCAACTGGGAAACGTGTTCTGATCGCCCTCACATATATCACTGGTATCGGCCCGGCTAAGTCAGAAGAAATCTGCGAAGCTGTCGGTATCGATCGCGCACGTCGCGTTAACGAACTGTCGGACGCCGAAGTCCTGAAGGTTCGCGAATACATCGACGAGCACCTGACAGTTGAAGGCGACCTTCGCCGTGAAACAACGATGAACATCAAGCGTCTGATGGACCTTGGTTGCTACCGTGGCCTGCGTCACCGTCGTAACCTGCCTGTTCGCGGTCAGCGGACATCCACAAACGCACGTACACGCAAGGGCCCTGCTAAGGCCATTGCTGGTAAGAAGAAATAAGGGAGGGCATCAGATATGGCACGCGATACTAAACGCACCAAGAAGAAGGTCTCCAAGAACATCGCCGCTGGCGTTGCTCACGTGAATTCTTCTTTCAACAACACAAAAATCCTGATTTCCGACGTTCAGGGCAACGCGATCGCATGGTCGTCTGCCGGGACTATGGGCTTTAAAGGCTCACGGAAATCCACACCTTACGCGGCGCAGATGGCTGCTGAGGATGCGGGCAAGAAAGCACAAGACCACGGTGTCAAGACACTTGAAGTCGAAGTGCAGGGCCCTGGTTCTGGTCGTGAGTCCGCTCTGCGCGCTCTGGCCGCTGTTGGTTTCAACATCACATCGATCCGTGACGTGACACCAATGGCACACAACGGCTGCCGCCCACCAAAGCGTCGCCGCGTATAAGCCGATTGAGATTGGTTGGGGTCATGCATTTTGCATGGCCCCAATCCGTCATTTTGAAACCTCGGGCGTTTGCCTTTTTGGACATGAAAGGTAGACAAGAATGGAGGGACACATGATCCACAAGAACTGGGCTGAACTGATCAAGCCAACACAGTTGGACGTTAAGCCGGGCAATGACCCGCTGCGTCAGGCAACTGTTGTCGCAGAACCACTGGAGCGGGGCTTTGGCCTTACGCTGGGCAACGCCCTGCGCCGCGTCCTGATGTCGTCTTTGCAAGGGGCCGCGATTACGGCTGTGCAAATCGACAACGTGCTGCACGAGTTTTCATCCGTGTCAGGTGTGCGTGAAGACGTCACAGACATCGTTTTGAACCTCAAGGGTGTTGCAATCCGTATGGAAGTCGAAGGGCCAAAGCGCCTGAGCGTTCAGGCTAAAGGCCCGGGCGTTGTGACTGCGGCGGACATCTCCGAGACTGCTGGTATCGAGGTTTTGAACAAAGACCACGTTATTTGTCACCTCGACGATGGCGCAGACCTTTACATGGAACTGACCGTGAATACGGGCAAGGGCTATGTTGCGGCTGACAAGAACAAGCCAGAAGATGCACCTATCGGCATGATCTCGATCGACGCGATTTATTCGCCGGTCAAGAAAGTGTCTTACGATGTGCAGCCGACCCGCGAAGGTCAGGTTCTGGACTACGACAAGCTGACAATGAAAGTCGAAACAGACGGCTCCATCACGCCTGATGACGCGGTTGCTTATGCAGCGCGCATCTTGCAGGACCAGCTGTCGATCTTCGTCAACTTTGACGAGCCAGAGTCGGCAACCGCTGGTGCGGATGATGACGGCCTCGAGTTCAACCCGCTTCTGTTGAAGAAAGTGGACGAGCTGGAACTGTCTGTCCGTTCTGCAAACTGCCTCAAGAACGATAACATCGTTTACATCGGTGATCTGATCCAGAAAACCGAAGCAGAAATGCTGCGCACACCGAACTTCGGCCGCAAGTCTTTGAACGAGATCAAAGAAGTGTTGTCGGGCATGGGGCTGCACCTCGGCATGGATGTTGAGGACTGGCCACCAGACAATATCGAAGATCTGGCGAAGAAATTCGAAGACCAGTTCTAAGAGAAATTGCGTCTCACCCGTGCACGCTTGGTGCACGGGTGGTGCACGCGAAACACTGGGCAATTCTGCCCCAATAACGAGGCTGGCACGCATCAGACCTCTGCACAAAGCATAATTAGGAGACACTTCAAATGCGTCACGCACATGGCTACCGCAAGCTCAACCGGACCCACGAACACCGCAAAGCGATGTTTGCAAACATGGCCGGTTCGCTCATTGAACATGAGCAAATCAAAACAACTTTGCCAAAAGCAAAAGAACTTAAGCGCGTTATCGAAAAGCTCGTAACCCTCGGGAAACGTGGCGATTTGCACGCACGCCGTCAGGCTCGCGCGCAGCTTAAGCAGGATATGCACTGCGCAAAATTGTTCGAAATTCTCGGCCCACGCTACGCCGAACGTCAGGGTGGTTACGTCCGCGTTCTGAAAGCTGGCTTCCGCTACGGCGACATGGCGCCAATGGCGATCATCGAATTCGTTGACCGCGACGTCGACGCAAAAGGCTCCGCAGACCGCGCGCGCCTCGAAGAATACGCAGGCGACGACGCATAAGCGTCTAAGTCACTGTTATAAAATACGAAAGGCCTCGCATTTGCGGGGCCTTTTTCGTTTTGGTTTGCTTGTTTGTCCGACTTCAGCATATTAACCATAAAATACGATTAATGAGTTAGTTTGTAGCGTTAACCTTTTGAACTCTTTATAACTTAATTCAATATTGAATACAATTTTAGGTTGACTGTCTAAGGTCGCCATTGAAATAACGGAACCTATGTCCCTGCGTACCAGCGTTGATTATTACACGACAAGGCTTGCGGCTTTAGCACCGGGTGGATTCTTCTTCGCCGTGCATATCCGTTTTGCATTGCCGCTTATGCACCACCAAACCTACCCGCAGGGCTGGACTGATTTGTATACAGAGGAGGCATATGCGCTACGCGATCCAATTATAGCTTGGGGCTTTAGCGAAGTTGGAACATCGCGGTGGAGTGAGATAACGATCCCTGATCCATTTAATATTTTAGGACAGGCGCAGGACTTCGGGATGAAATACGGGTTTGCCGTATCTTGTGGCCCGATGAAATCGCGCACGATTGCCTCTGCGGCACGTGAGGATCGAGAATTTACCGATGAGGAAATGTTAGATTTCTCACGGTTGATCCAGCAACTCCATACACTCACGGAGCCCCCCAAGTCCTTAACGGACGCCCAAATCGAAGCCCTGCGGTGTGTCGCCAATGGGGACCGTCACGCAGCTGCCGCCGCCCGACTGAATATCTCTGAGAGCGCCTTTAAGGCGCGTCTTACAGCTGCACGCGCGAGCTTACTTGCGCGCACAACAGCCGAGGCCATCCAGCGTGCTAGGGACTACAGACTGCTCTGACGTTTCCTCTTTTGAGGCGCCTTGCAGGGTTGTGTGACCCTTAACCCCCCTGCCAGGAGGCTCGACATGCACAGCACTACACTTTCGTTCGCCAACATGCACAACCACGGCGAGTTATTTGCAAACATATTACGCGCTAGACGTGAATCATTCATTGTCAAAAACAATTGGAACCTGCCCGAGACAATGGGCATGGAGTATGACCAATACGACACCCCCGTTTCCCGTTGGCTCGCCGTTCATGATGATACTGGTCGCGTGCTCGCAGGTGTTCGCCTGACGCCAACAACGGCGCGCTGTGGCATCTATAGCTACATGATCCGCGACGCACAGCGCGGTTTGCTTGATAGCATTCCTGATGACCTGCTTTACGGTGACGCGCCCGTTGAACCCCATACTTGGGAGGTCACGCGCGGTTTTGTCGCCCATGACATCCCCGCAGGATTACGCCAACGCGTCCGGATGCATCTGGTGATGCAAATGCTGCGCACATCGCGAGAAGAGGGGATCACCAAGATGCTTGCGCTATTGCCGTCAAACTGGGGCCGTTGGGCCAATCGCTGCAACCTTGATATGCAGGCGGCGGGGCGCAACATGAATATGGGCGGTATTGATTATCAGGCTGTCTGGATCGACTTTTCGTCCCAACTGCACTAGCACTTTTAAACTGCGCTATGGGGGCATAGATTGCCCCCATGAGTGACCTTTTTGATAGCCAGCCAAACGCGACCCCAATGGGCCCACGCCCCTTGGCGGATCGTCTGCGCCCACAGACCCTTGCGGATGTCATCGGCCAAGAGCAGGTCCTTGGCCCCGAGGCGCCGCTGGGCATCATGCTGGCCTCTGGGTCATTGTCGTCATTGATATTTTGGGGCCCGCCTGGTGTCGGAAAAACGACAATCGCGCGCCTTTTGGCCGATGAAACGGACCTGCACTTTGTCCAGATCAGTGCAATTTTCACGGGTGTTCCTGACCTGCGCAAGGTTTTTGAAGCCGCAAAGATACGCCGCCAGAATGGCAAGGGCACGCTCTTGTTTGTCGACGAGATCCACCGCTTTAACAAAGCACAACAGGATGGCTTTCTGCCCTATATGGAAGACGGCACGATCCTGCTGGTTGGCGCAACCACAGAGAACCCCAGCTTTGAGTTGAACGCGGCGGTGCTATCGCGCTCGCAGGTATTGATCTTGCAGCGTCTTGATTTAGGCGACCTTGAACGGCTCATCCAGCGCGCCGAGAAAGAGCTTGGGAAGGCTCTCCCGCTTGATGGCTCTGCGCGCGATGCATTGATGGAAATGGCAGATGGCGATGGGCGCGCGCTGCTCAATCTGATCGAGCAGATCGCGGCTTGGAAGGTTGATGGCAAGGTCAACCGTGACGCCTTGGTCAAACGGTTGATGAAGCGGGCGGCCAAATACGACAAGTCGGGCGAGGAGCATTACAACCTGATTTCTGCGCTGCATAAGTCAGTGCGCGGCTCTGATCCCGATGCGGCCCTTTATTGGTTTGCGCGTATGTTAGAGGGGGGCGAAGACCCCCGTTTCCTCGCCCGCCGATTGGTGCGCATGGCGGTTGAGGACATCGGCCTTGCTGATCCGCAGGCGCAATCGGTTTGCCTGCGGTCTTGGGAGACTTACGAGCGATTGGGAAGCCCCGAGGGCGAGTTGGCATTGTCGCAAGCTGTGATCTATCTCGCGTTGGCTCCGAAATCGAACGCGAATTACGTGGCCTATAAGGCCGCGCGCGCCGCTGCCAAACAGCATGGATCAGAGCCGCCTCCAACGCATATTCTGAATGCGCCGACCACCTTGATGAAAGAGCAGGGGTTTGGTGCGGGCTATGCCTATGATCACGATGCCGAGGATGGTTTTTCTGGCCAAAACTACTTCCCCGAGACGATGAAGCGTCCGATCTTTTACGGTCCTGTTGATCGCGGCTTTGAGAGAGACCTCAAGAAGCGTGTCGAATTCTTTGCGGGCTTGCGTGCAAAGCGCGCGGCGAAATGAAGTGTGCCCCCCTAGGGGCGACGAATTGACAAGCGGGCCACATTGGGCCAAGGCAAACGGATGATAACACCTGTGATCTCTGTCGCACTTGGCGGCGCGTTGGGCGCTGTTGCGCGTTACCTTGTTGGATTGGCCGTGGCCTTTCCGTTGGGAACGCTGACTGTGAATGTGCTCGGCTCGCTGGCGATCGGGATCGTCTGGGCCATGTTTACCGAGCGTGGTTTGCACGGCTGGTTACCGCTGGTGTTAACCGGATTTTTAGGGGGCTTTACGACGTTTAGTGCGTTTAGCCTTGATACAATGCGCCTTGTCGAAGGGGGCCGATTGGGGGCAGCGGGGGGCTATGTGATAGCTTCTGTTATGCTGTCTTTGGTTGCCTGCGCCTTTGGCCTATGGCTTGCAAAAGGAATGACAACATGAGCGGTGTGCAAACCCGTGTAATCGGCCCCGATGATGGCGACCAGCGGCTTGACCGCTATTTGCGCCGTCTGTTCCCGCACGTGACCCAAGGGCGCGTTGAAAAGATGTGCCGCAAGGGTGACATCCGCCTTGATGGTGGCCGCGTGAAATCGAACACTCGCCTCGAGGTCGGTCAAACGATCCGCATCCCCCCCTTGCCCACCGAGGAGCAAGCGGCCCAAGCGGCGTCCTTGCTCAAGCACGGCGTGACCAAGGCTGATGCCAAGCTGATCCAGTCCTGCGTTATCTATAAAGACGACCACATCATCGCGATTAACAAGCCTGCGGGTCTGGCGACCCAAGGCGGCTCCAAGACCCATCGTCATGTTGATGGCATGGCCGAAGCGTTGATGTTCGGCTACGAGGAAAAACCCCGCTTGGTGCACCGTCTGGACAAGGACACGTCTGGCGTTCTGCTGCTTGCGCGGACCCGCATGATGGCCAAGCAATTGACCGAAAACCTCAAGCATCGCGAGACCCGCAAGATTTACTGGGCAGCGGTCGCAGGCGTCCCGCATCCGCGGGCTGGCACGATCAAATACGGGCTGCACAAGACAGGCGGCCACGGCAAGGGCGGCGAGAACGAAAAGATGCGCTGCATTCACCCCAATGACGTTGCCACCACCGAAGGCGCAAAGCGGGCCACCTCGGATTATGCGGTAATGGATACCCTTTCCAAGCGCGCCGCTTGGTGTGCGCTTGTGCCAATCACGGGACGCACGCACCAGCTGCGCGCACATATGGCCGAGATCGGGCATCCGATCATCGGGGATGGCAAATATGGCGGCTCTGCGCAGGAAAACATGGGTGACGGTTGGGGCGCAGGCATGGGCGAAGAGATTGGTCGCAAGATGCATCTGCATGCGCGCTCTCTGACCATCGAGCATCCTGTGACGGGGGCGGATTTGACGGTCGTTGCGGACCTCCCTGATCACATGCAGGCTACTTGGGACTATGTCGGCTGGGTCGTGGCCCACGCCCCATTTGATCCGTTCAATATGCCCGATGCCTGATTTGCGGCTTGTGATATGTGACGTCGACGGCACGCTGGTTGATAGTCAGGCCGAGATTGTCGCTGCAATGGCCAGCGCGTTTGCCTCGCAAGACATGCCTATGCTGGATCGCGCAACGGTGCTTTCGATTGTTGGGCTGTCGCTGGATGAGGCCTTTGCCCAACTGTGCCCCCATGTTGACCCCACAACGCGCGGATATCTGGTGCAAGCCTATAAGGACGCGTTCAACGATCTGCGGGGCAGCGGCGCAAAGGCCGAACTCTCTCCGATGTTTGCAGGCGCACGCGAGGCGCTTTTGGCGCTTCATGCGCAGGATGAGATTTTGCTGGCCGTGGCAACTGGCAAATCCAAGCGCGGGCTCGACAAGATGATCGAGAAGCACGGGCTGGAAGGTATCTTCGTAAGCCAGCAGGTTGCCGATTTTCACCCCAGCAAGCCACACCCCGCGATGGTATTGGCCGCGCTTTCCGAGACGGGCGTCGCGCCGCACCGTGCGGTGATGTTGGGCGATACGACCTTTGACATGGATATGGGTCGTGCGGGGGGTGTTGGCACGATTGGCGTCAGTTGGGGTTACCATCCCGTCGAGACCCTCACGGCGGATATCATTATTGACGATTTCAACAGCCTTCCAGAGGCAGTTAACCTTTTGACAGGACACAAGACATGAGCGTTTTGAAGCAAAAGCGATTTTGGAAAGCGGCATCAGTTGTTGAGCGCGATGGTGCATTTGGCGTGACACTTGATACCCGCGCGGTGAACACGCCCAACAAGACGCCCTTGGTCGTGCCGACACGGGCAATGGCGCAGGCAATCGCAGATGAATGGGATGCCCAGCCAGAAAAGATTGATCCGCTCACGATGCCTGTCACGCGGGCTGCAAATTCCGCGATTGATAAGGTGGCGCCCCAGCAAGCCGAAGTGATTGCCGAACTGGCGTCATATGGCGGGACGGATTTGCTTTGTTATCGTGCCACAGGGCCACAAGAGTTGATCGCGCGCCAAGCCGAACAGTGGGACCCGCTGGTGGATTGGGCGCAGGCGACATTCGGGGCGCGATTGCAGGTCGTGGCGGGGGTGATGCATGTTGCTCAGGATCCCGCGCTTGTTGCGAATCTACACGCCGAAGTTGCGGCATTTGATAACTTCGCACTCGCTGGCGTTCACGATCTTGTTGCGATTTCGGGGTCATTGGTCCTTGCGCTCGGTGTGACACGGGGCGCAATTGCGCCCGAAGCGGCTTGGCTTCTTTCAAGGCTGGATGAGCACTGGCAGATCGAATTGTGGGGCGAAGACGAAGAAGCGGCAGCCCATGAGGCACTAAAAAAAGAAGCATTCTTGAATGCGGCCCGATTCTATCAGCTGTCGTTGACCTAAGGTCAAAAGCCCATTTGACCCGTGTGATTCGAAATCAGAGGCGATTCGACCTGCCAAGCACATTTGTTTTACAAATGGCAGTCTTGACCTTTGGTCTGTAATTCGCACAGTATTTGCCGATTGGTAGGCTTGCCTATCCATGACACTCATCGCCCCCTCGGGGCAAAAAAAGACCGCTCCACTCAAGGAGCGGATACTCAGGAAGAGGTAAAAATGAAAAAAACCGTATTCTTCGGCGCACTGACAGTTGCAGGTCTTGCTGCTGGCGTTGCATCCGCGGCGACACTTGACGACGTCAAGGCGCGCGGCTCGCTGAACTGTGGCGTTACAACTGGCTTGGTCGGTTTTGCTGCTCCAGACGCAAACGGCGTTTGGGAAGGCTTTGACGTTTCTGTATGTCGTGCTGTTGCAGCTGCGATCTTTGGCAACGGCGATGCTGTTGAGTTTGTTCCAACAACTGGTGAAACACGTTTCACAGCGCTTGCTTCAGGCGAGATCGACCTGTTGGCACGTAACACAACTTGGACATTCTCCCGCGACACCGACCTCAAGTTCGATTTTGTTGGCGTGAACTACTATGACGGCCAAGGCTTCATGGTTCCAAAAGCACTGGGCGTTTCGTCCGCTAAGGATCTTGATGGCGCGACTGTATGTATCCAGACTGGTACAACAACCGAGCTGAACCTTGCTGACTACTTCCGCACAAACAACATCAGCTACCAGCCTGTTCCTATTCAGACGAACGCTGAAGCACAGCAGCAGTACCTTGCTGGCGCATGTGACGTGTACACAACTGACGCATCCGGTCTGGCTGCGACACGTGCGACGTTTGAAGCACCTGGCGACCACATCCTT
>CAKZNT010000071.1 GCA_937132065.1 uncultured Loktanella sp. | reverse complement strand
TGGGCGACATCGAACGGCAACTCGAACACCACGTCACAGGCGCATACTCCGCGCAGTGGCGGCACGCGATTGGATAAGACCATGACAGTTAAAGAAATTTTCGACACCATGGACTACGGCCCTGCCCCTGAAAGCAGTAAAGAGGCGCTTGCGTGGATTGCGCAAAAAGGCGGCATCGCTGGCCATTACATCAACGGCAAATTCGGGCCCCTGCGCGATGACTTCGCGACGACCAATCCCGCGACAGGCGAAAAGCTGGCAGGCGTCACCAAAGGGACCGCCGAGGAAGTCGCAGCCGCCGTAAAGGCCGCGCGCCGCGCGCAAACCACTTGGGCCAAGGACAGCCACACCCGCGCGCGCGCCCTCTATGCCATCGCGCGACTGATGCAGAAACACAGCCGCCTTTTGGCCGTCATGGAAACGCTCGACAACGGCAAACCGATCCGCGAGAGCCGCGACATCGACGTGCCCCTCGCGATCCGCCACTTCTATTACCACGCTGGCATGGCGCAGCTGATGGACGACGAATTGCCAGACCGCGCGCCCTTGGGCGTTTGCGGGCAGATCATCCCGTGGAACTTCCCGCTTCTGATGCTCGCGTGGAAAATCGCGCCAGCCTTGGCGATGGGCAATACCGTCGTCCTCAAGCCCGCCGAATTCACGCCCATGACCGCGATGATATTCGCCGAAATCTGCGACCAAGCGGGCGTGCCTGCGGGGGTCGTCAACATCGTGACAGGGGACGGCGAAACCGGCGCGGCGCTTGTGGCCTCGGACGTCGATAAAATCGCATTCACTGGCTCCACCGAGGTCGGGCGGATCATCCGCAAGGCCACCGCTGGATCAGGCAAGGCGCTCTCGCTCGAGCTTGGCGGCAAGTCCCCCTACATCGTCTTTGATGACGCTGACATCGATTCAGCCGTCGAAGGATTGGTCGATGCGATCTGGTTCAATCAAGGGCAAGTCTGCTGCGCAGGCTCGCGCCTCTTGGTGCAAGAAGGCATCGCAGACCGGTTTTATAACAAGCTCAAGGCCCGCATGGCTGGCCTGCGCATCGGCGACCCGCTCGATAAATGCATCGACGTGGGCGCGATTGTGGACCCAAGCCAGCGCGACATGATCGCCAAGCTTGTGTCAGAAAACACCGAGGGCGAGACATTCCAAACCGCCGCCCCCGAGGGCTGCTTCTATCCGCCGACCCTGATCACAGGGCTGCACGCGGCGTCACACCTGATGCAAACCGAAATCTTCGGGCCTGTGCTGGTTTCGACGACCTTCCGCACGCCGTCCGAGGCCGTCGAAATCGCCAATAACACCCGCTACGGCCTCGCGGCCTCCGTGTGGTCCGAGAACATCAATCTCGCGCTCGACATCGCACCCAAGCTGGTCGCTGGCATCGTCTGGGTCAACGGGACCAACATGATGGACGCGGCCGCAGGCTTTGGCGGTGTGCGCGAAAGCGGGTTCGGGCGCGAAGGCGGCTGGGAAGGGCTTAGCGGCTATACCAAGCCAAAAGCAGCAGGCAAACCACGGGTTGCCGCCACCCCATTTACGGGCAAAGACAGCGTGGCCGATCCCCTCGATCGCACCGCGAAACTCTACATCGGCGGCAAGCAAGCCCGCCCCGACAGCGGCTATTCTACCGCGACCTTCGGGCCAAAGGGCGCGCTGCTTGGCCATACCTCCACAGGGTCGCGCAAGGATATCCGCAACGCGGTCGAGGCGATGAACGCCGCAAAGGGATGGTCAAAATCCACCGGTCACCTGCGGGCGCAAATCCTTTACTACATTGCCGAGAACCTCTCCGCGCGCAGCGACGAATTCGCCAAACGGATTGGCGCGCTGACAGGAAAGTCGGGCACAAAAGAGGTGCAAGACAGCATCAAGGCGCTGTTCACCTTCGCCGCTTGGGCCGACAAATACGATGGGCAAGCACATGGCGTGCCGATCCGTGGCGTGGCGCTCGCGATGAAGGAACCCGTTGGAAACATTGGCATCTTATGCGGTGACGCGCCGCTTTTGGATGTGGTCACCCCGATGGCTGCGGCCATTGCCATGGGCAATCGGGCAACGCTCGTGCCCTCAGCCGCCTACCCCTTGGCGGCAACCGACCTGATCCAAATTTTGGAAACCTCAGACGTGCCCGCGGGTGTCGTCAATATCGTCACAGGCAACCACGCAGAGCTCTCTAAAACGCTGGCCGATCACCTTGATCTGGATAGCGTCTGGAACCTTGCAGACACCGCGCTCAACGATCAAATCGAAGGCGCGTCTGCGGGCAATCTGAAACGGACATGGGCGCCGCTCGGCACGCCATCTTCGCAAGATTACCTAATGGCTGCGACAGAAGTGAAAAACATCTGGATCCCCTACGGCGAGTAAGTAAGGGTCCAGTGCTAATTGCGAAAATTATCGGGGTGCTGCGTTAGATCGCGGCGCCCCTATTTCTTTTTCTTCCACGTGCCAAGCCAACGGCTCACGCGGCCCTTTTGCTCGGCAATCTCGGCGCTGGCCTCGTCGTAACGGTCACCCGCACTATCAAGCAGCGGATCAACCGAGCGCTCACGGAACTGACGCCACATCGCGCGGATAAACGCGAGAGCAACGATCAGAAAGCCAAAGAAGAAGATATTGAACCACGGGATGATGCGGGCATCAGGACCGTCAACCAGACGGACAGCCACCGCATTGGGATAGATCGACGCCCAGCGAATGCGCCAGCCATAATGGGTGATCACCGCCCAGCTATCGCCACGGGCCACGCTCGCCGCCTCCGCCTGAAGATCAGAGCTGTCAAACTTGAAATACGGCGGCCAGATCCAGCCGGTATCCTCGTTGCGATATACCATCACTTCGGTGGTATCGCGGGGGATAAACCCGAGCAGCATCGTCTTTTTCTTATCCGTATTGATCAGACGCAAATCGCGGGTTGGCTGCTCGACCGCGCCACTATCAGCTTGGGCATAAAAGATACGGTTAAACCCGCTAAAGTCGGTGCGGATAATCTCGGTCGATGTAATCTTGACCACATCATGCTGCGGCAAAACATAGTGCAAAAACAGCGCCAGAAACGCAAAAACAAGAACGCGGAAAGTCACTTTGATACGGTGCATTTTGGGCCTCAATTCGAGTTGGTAATATAAACGATAGTCATCACGATCACCGTTGGAATGATGTAAACCAAGCCGATCAGCTTGGGGCGGAACGAGGCGTTATAGGCTTTGATGCCCTTGGCGACATAGGCGTCACGGGCGGCCATATCGTCGCTGCCCACATTCTCCTCGGCCCATGCATCCTCTAGCTTCTCACGGCGCACAGATCGGGAATAAACCGAGATCGACAGGTAAACCACGCTCATCGCGAGAAACCCGAACAACACCAACCTGATAAAACCCATCGCTATCTCCTCCGCACTGCGCCCCAAGGGCCAACAGCATCAATCATATCACGCTTTGCCGGCTTTGGCTCTTCCAAGGGGGCGTCATGGCCAAACAGGGCTTCGCGCGTGCCTGCCTTGTCCACTTGATACTCCCGATCCAGAAAGTCCACGACATACGCCCGCTTTTCATCGGGCCATGTGGCGTAGGCGGCATAAAACGCCTCCTTATGGCAGATAAACAACTGGCGCACATCAAGCGGGCAGAGTTCGGCCAACAGCATGTTCACTAAATCCGCGTCAGCATGATCTTTGGCGCGGAGGGTATAGAAATAGGCGTCGTGATCCGATGTGATACGGGGCCACTTGCCATCGTCCTCGGCCCAGCGCGCGAGGGCGGCCATGCCCTGCCACGCCTCTGGCAATTGATCCGCATAACGGCGGCCCAGATTGCGCAGATCACGGCGGGTCGCGCCCGTCAGATCCTCACCCATTTGCGCCGCCAGCGAGGCCACGACGAAATCCATCTTCTGATGCAAAATCGCTGCCGCATCCAGACCGCGCGCCTCGACAATCGGCTCGACAAGATCGTTCAGCTTCAGGAACTTCGCAATCGCGCCACGGTCCTTAAGCGAGAACACATATTCAATCGGCAAATCACCAAGATCATCATCCTCGACCGCGATCACCGCAGGGTGCTGCACGCCGCGAAACACATACATGCCGCCGAAATGGGCCGTCCAAAAGTTGTCTTGCGCGAAAACCATCGTCTCCAGCTGGATCGGATTGCGGGTCACATCACCCGTCTCCTTGGCCAGCCCGATCATCTTGGCAATCAGGACATCATCAAACCAGGCACCCTCTTGGGTCTTGAACTGATCAATCATTTTCTCAAGCTTCTTGCCCGTGGCAAGCGTGCCGCTGGTCGTATCCGCCTCGATGTGAACCTTGCGAATATCAAACAATTTGTCAGGGGTATCAACGCGGTAGACCGAATTAACCAGCTCGCCCGCCACTGCATCACGCGCGGTCAGGGCAAACAACTGGGCGCGATTGCGCAAGATAAACTGCTTGAGAATGCCACGACTGGTCGAGAACTTCGCCCGCAAAAGCGGCGCGGTGGCCTGCTCGGTGGTTAGCAAAATAAACTGACGGTTCACGCCGCGATGGTTGAG
Source organism: uncultured Loktanella sp. (assembly GCA_937132065.1). Lineage (GTDB taxonomy): Bacteria > Pseudomonadota > Alphaproteobacteria > Rhodobacterales > Rhodobacteraceae > Yoonia. The sequence continues at coordinate 3,824 of CAKZNT010000071.1, read as the reverse complement.
ATACAACTCATCCTCCAGCTCCGCCCCGATCTCGGGCGAATACCCCGAAATATCCACATGAAACTCGTCCAACGCAGTCTGCTTACCCGTAAGCGACTTCAGCGCACGATTATACCGCTCCACCAAAATCGGGCTATCCACACGAATGAGATTGCCAAACATCATGCCTTTTTCGATTAAACGCTTCATAGCTTCTTATCCACGTTCACTAAGTCACTTTTTAGGCGCTCCCATTCTCGCTTTAGAATTCGTTGTCCAATTATCTTTGATTTAGCAAGAGGAGGAGTGGCGCTTACCTTGCGATCAACAAGTAGAGCCGTAAGGACGTCTTGCAGTTCCTGATGGTCCTCATCATTTGGGTTCATTAGAAGAGTTATCCGTGAAGTAAGTTCGGCAATTTTACTTACGTTAACTGGTTTTTCAGTTATAGTGCCGTGAAGCTGGGAAAAAGCGCTGCGAAGATCATTTATCCAAGCTTGCCTAAATTCAACTAGCTTCAATTCTTGAGCCAATTTTCTTTCAATATTTCGCTGTTCTGTTGCGCGTTTTTCTGCCGCAAGATTTGTTTTCCAAGTCACCAATAGAGTTAGCAGTGGTATGCCGACCAAAGCCAAAAGATCAGTGTGCGTCGAAACCCAAAGCTGAGAAGCATCTAGAAACTTAATTAACTTATCCATTACCAAACTTCCCTCACCCACCCTCTCGGCAAATTCGCCACCGAAAGCACCATAATCGGCCCCCAGATCATCGCGGCGATCAGGCCCAACCTGCCGTAGAACACCACGTTTTCAGCCACCCCGTATTGCGCGAATTGCGCCCATGTCATGCCCTGCCAAAAGTAGAGCGCCACAAAGAAGCCCGCGCTGAGCAGGAACAAAAACACCGTCGAGAGCAGCGCGATTACCACCAGCGGCTTTACCCCTTCGGGCAGGATCATCGACAGCAGTTTCGGCACGAGCCACGCCAATAGCGCCAGCGTCAACGCGGGAATAAACAGGCTGTCGGACATCATGCTCACTTGTTCGCCGCCAGATACCGCTTTTTCGCCTCTTCCGAGCGGCCAAAATCGCGGACCATGTTCTCGATGGCGACTTCATCCGACTTGTCCGCATAACGGAACTCACTATCGGCGTAGCGGTTGATTTCCTGAATAACCATGTCGGTCGTGATCGGTTGGCGTAGCTCGGAAATCATACCCTTCTTGGTGTCGTAATCCTTGAACATGAACAGGTCGGGCTCTTCCATCCACTCATCTGGCAACTCAAAGTCCATCGCGCGGACCTTGACCGCGTCAGTAATATTCTTGATCGCGCGGCCCGTGAACCGCTCGTCAGCTTCCTGAATAGCCTTCAAATACGTGCCCATCTTGGCAATCGTGTCCAGATCACCAATGTCGGATTGCACGCGATCAAAGACCTTGATCAGCCCCTCTTCATGGGGGCGGGCATGGCCTGCAAAGCTGGCGGCAACCGCCTTTTTGATCTCCTGCGCGCTAAACACCTCGTGCTCGCCCGTCGGGATATCGTGGTTCTTGCCCATCAGCAGATAGAGAATATCAATGTAGTCGTCGCGGGTCTGCGGGCCGTCCACAAGGAACCGCGCCCCCGCCCGTTGGCGCAGCGCATCATCGACGTTCTCGGGGTAATTCGAGAACATCCCGAACGTGCAATTACCACGCACAACCGTGTTAGCCCCCGCGAAACTCTCCATCAGAACGGCTGTAATCTCCAACTGTCCCGCGCTCGACTGACGGTCCCCCCGCTTGCCCGCAAGCTGGTCAATATCGTCGATCGTGCCAAAACCAATCACGCTAGGGTCCAGAATATTATTGATAAACGCCTTCGCGTTCTGGCCCGATTTACCCTGATAACTATCAATATTATCGGTGGAGAGGTTCTGATACTTGAACGGATAGCCCGCCGTTTGGCAGTAATCATTGACCAAACCAGCCATCATCTGGATCAGGGTCGTCTTCCCCGTTCCGGGCTTACCATCGCCCATAAACGTGAAAATAAACCCGCCCAATTCAGCAAACGGATTAAGCCTGCGCTCAAAGTCATAGGCCATCACCATCTTGGCCAGCTTCATCGCCTGATATTTGGCGATATGGTTGCCCACGACCTCGTTCGGCTTCTTGAAGGTCATGGTTAACGCCTGCGATTTACCCTTACGGGCAGGGCTAAACCCGCGCACGGCGAAATCGTCCGCCTCAACATGCCACGCGGCAGCGACAAACGGCTCTAATCGGGTGGCCGTGGTTGCGCGGGCCGACACCTTCTCCATCAACGCCTCTGCAAAGGCGAGAACCGTGGCCACGACCTTGGCCTCATCCGTGCCCAGCGCGGCAATATCGCGGTCCAGTTCCCACAACGCGCCGTGCAATGCCAGCTGGCCGTTTTCAACAAGAACTTCCTCGACTTCACCAATCTCGACGGTCTGCTCGCTTGCATGGGACGCCAGCAAGAACGACACCGCAGAGCCAAACAAATAAAGGGTGATCAGCGCCTCGGCGGTCAACAACTCCGAGAACTCGGCCTTTGATGCCTCTGCCAATGACCCTTCCAAATTCGCGCGCTTCAAATCCTTCAAGGGGGTGCGCTCTGCAAACTGATCTGCCACAGCCAAGGCAATCGCAATCGCGCGGCGCAATCCTTGCAACACATGCGCCTGTAGAGGGGACGGCAAGCCATCGCCGCCAACACCCTCGACGCGGGTCGTCAGCTGGATACCCTCTTTGCGCGCAACACGGCGGGTCGACAGACCAGGGGTGGTCGAGCGAAAACGGCGGGCCGACGGGATACCCGACGACTTGGGCGCGGCTGGGGCGCCCCCCCCGCTTGCAATGCGCGGACTATGATCAAACCCGTCCAGCAAGTCCAAAGCGGCGGCGTAATGGCTGCGGATATCATCCTCGCGCAGCTCCATTTGATCACTATTCTGGCTCATCACTTTTCCTCAAAATTCTTGAACTATCGGTAACTCAGCACGCGGCCCTGATCGGACACGACAAACTTGCGCACGTCACGAAATCCGGGCGGGTTACGCTCTGCCAACGCCTGATAGGGGCGCTCTGGCATAATCAGCGAGCGCTCCATACGGGTCGCACCCATATCCGCGCCGCCCGCATTAAACGGATCAATCGCAAAAATCTGCCGCTCGACACTGCCGAACCAACCCGACTTCACGCGGTCCACGCGCTCGGACGTCAGTTCTTCCTCGGTCCAGACCATCGCCCAATCTTCCCCAATCGGACTATTGGCCGCCTCAAGCACCTCGCGCAGCGGACCAGATTGGCGGGTAAACGCATGACTATACATCGGGCCGATATGAAATCTGCGCAGACGGGTCGGATGCAGATCGTCAAAATCCTCGTCGAACCCTTTTGCAATCGTCAACAACTTCAGCCCGCCAAGGCTTTGCGCCATAAGATGTGCCTGCGCTTCGGGCCAGCGGCGCTCGTCTTTCGGCAAGCCAGTGCGCCCTGTATCTTCGACATCCATGATGTAGATGACAGGCAGGTTGACCTGACTGTCATAGACCGCCCAATGCACCTGAAAATGGCGGCGATCATCGTCGTTCCTGACCCAGATCGCTTGCGGATCATTGCGGGCCCAAAACATGCCACCCTTGGACAGTTCTTCATAATATAGACGCTGCGACAGCGCATATTGCAGCTTCGTCGGTATCTCCTGCTCGCCCACAATCGTGCGCACCATCTGGTCCTTAAGCGCATCAACGGACGGCATCGACGCCAAATGCGTGCCCGCCTGAAGCGCATCATTCGCCATCTCCAACAGCTCTTGGTAGACAGGAAAGCCGCTTTC
>CAKZNT010000070.1 GCA_937132065.1 uncultured Loktanella sp. | reverse complement strand
TAAATCTTGGCGCCGCGCGCTTTGGCGTGTTCGTATTCTTCCAAAACAACAATGCCAGCGCCCTCACCCATGACAAAGCCATCACGGTCCGCATCATAAGGACGTGACGCCGACTTTGGGTCATCAGAGCGCTTTGTCGACAAGGCCTTACAAGCGTTGAAACCAGCAATCCCGATCTCGCAAATCGCAGCTTCCGCGCCGCCAGCAACCATGACGTCAGCGCTACCGTATTTGATCAATCGGGTCGCATCGCCAATCGCATGCGCACCCGTCGAGCAGGCCGTCACAACAGAATGGTTCGGGCCTTTAAATCCGTATTTAATGCCAACCTGACCCGAAATCAGATTGATCAGCGCACCCGGAATAAAGAACGGAGAAACACGGCGCGCGCCCTTCTCCTTGATCAAAAGAGCGGTTTCTGCAATCGACTGAAGCCCGCCAATTCCCGACCCGATCAGCACACCAGTGCGCTCGAGATCAGCAGTTTCGGTTGGCATCCAGCCGGAATCTTCCACCGCCTGCTGAGCAGCGGCGACACCAAACAGAATAAAGTCATCGACCTTACGCTGATCCTTTGGCGGCATATATGCATCCGCATTGAATGTGCCGTCTGTGCCATCGCCTCGTGGCACTTCACAGGCGTAATCGGTGGCCAGACCGCTGGCATCAAAACTGGTGATCTTGCCTGCACCCGATTGACCGTCAAGAATACGCTTCCAGCTCTCCTCGACACCATCCGCCAACGGCGTGACCAATCCCAATCCAGTTACTACTACCCGACGCATACTTTGCCCTCACCTTGTTTACGGCTTTCGCAAGCTTGATAACCTAGCCAAAGGGCGCGGGGCAAGAGCAGTGGCGCATTCCATTTATGGGGTTCGTGAGGTCTTCACTTGACATTAATCCCTTGTGGATAGGGTCAATCAACGACCGAAAGTAGATAGATATGCGCCACTTACTGCCGCTATTGCTGATTTTTCTCATGTTCCCGCCGCTCCCGGCCGCAGCACAGGTCAATTGCACTCTCTTTGAAGCCCTCGAGCGAATCCAGTTCGCACAGTCCCGCTTGGCACAATCTCGCGCCCCGACGGCACGCTCGGACGACGGCGCCCTCCTGACGAACGAGCTTGTCCGCTTGGATGTTGCGCAACTGCAAATCGCGCACAACGGGCAACTTTCACAGAATGACGAGGTGTTTCTGACCGACTACGTCACCAAGGCAAAGCAATTGGATGCCCACCTCATTGCACAAAGGGACGGGGCGGTTGCCGCATACTTCGCATCCCCCGCCTTTGCGCCGCGACAAGCGCAAATCGCACGCCTCCTGCCACGTCTGGGATGTAATGCGCAGGCAGGCGCCGGTAATCAATCAGGCACGGCGCGCGCAATCACGCCCGCAAAACAAGATGTGCCCGCCCGCACCATCACCTTCACAGGGTCGGTCGTGTTCCTCGCGTCGATCACATTTCTGGCGGCACTCGCGCATCGCATTTACGTCATCGCGATCGCCGTGCGCAATCGCAGGCGGCGGCGCTCAAAGCGGTTTCACACCCATATCGAAACGCAACTCGACGCAAACGGAACCTTTCGAAAAGGCACGATCCTCGACCTGAGCTGCAATGGTGCGAAAATTCAGATCGACACGGACTCCACTGACCAGACGAATAACTCCATCGACCTTTGGATCATCAATCATTGGCATCACGCTGAAATATCGTGGCTCAACACACATTACATGGGGCTCAAGTTCACAAAACCGCTGCGCAGCGCTTTTGTCGAAACAATCTGCCATCCTCGTGGCGGGGCATAAAAAAACGGCGCCCGCTATGGACGCCGTTTCTTTAAAATCAGTCGTTGAAGCTTACTGGGCTCCGCTGATGAATTTCACGGCGTCACCAAAAGATTGGATTGTCTCAGCCGCGTCGTCAGGGATTTCGATCCCGAACTCTTCTTCAAAAGCCATTACCAGCTCAACTGTATCAAGGCTGTCTGCGCCCAGATCATCGATGAACGATGCGGATTCGACGACTTTGTCTTCTTCCACACCAAGGTGCTCTACTACGATCTTACGTACACGGTCTGCGACGTCGCTCATGTCAAATTCCTCACGTTATTCTGGGCTTAGCCCTGAGTTTTTTCAGGCTTGCGCCCAGTTTCTTACCCCGAAAGGCAAAGCATATGCCCGACTTAGGGCGGTTTTCAGATGCTGGACAACAATAACTAACGTTACGTCAAATCAGCAGCTGACAATCTGCGTGGCCTATAACAGGAATTTCTGCTCAGGCAAACGCTTTCGACAAACCAATACAGATCTGCCTTTTAGAACATGGCCATACCGCCGTTCACATGCAAGGTCGCCCCTGTCACATAGCCGGCCTCTTGGCTTGCAAGATAGACAACAGCCGCCGCGATCTCGTCAGATTCGCCCATGCGCCCTGCTGGCACTTGCGTCAAAATACCCGATTTCTGATCGTCCGTCAGTTTTTCTGTCATCGCAGTCGTAATAAAACCGGGCGCAACACAGTTTACGGTGATCCCGCGTGTGGCGACTTCATAGGCAATCGATTTTGACATGCCCACAACACCGGCCTTGGAGGCGGCATAGTTCGCCTGCCCGGGGTTACCTGTTGCACCAACAATTGAAGAGATGTTGATGATGCGGCCCCAGCGTGCCTTCATCATGCCGCGGATAGCACCTTTGCACAGGCGCATGGTCGACGTGAGGTTCACTTCCAAAACGCTGGCCCATTCGTCGTCAGACATGCGCATGAACAGGTTGTCGCGGGTTATACCTGCGTTGTTGACCAGAATATCCACCGATCCCATTGCATCGGCTGCCTGTTTTGGCAGCGCCGTTACGGCCTCTGCATCGCTAAGGTTGCAAGGCAGGACATGGGCGCGACTGCCCAGTTCTGCGGCCAAGGCCTCAAGCGGCTCGATACGTGTGCCAGACAGGGCAACCGTTGCGCCTTGAGCATGAAGCCCCTTGGCAATCGCGCCACCAATGCCACCAGACGCGCCCGTAATAAGTGCATTTTTACCCGTTAAATCAAACATATAAGTTCCTTCTCGCCCTAGTTTGCGGCAATTGCAGCTACCGCTGCGCTAACATCATCAGGCGCACCAACCGCGCCAGTGGTCAAGCCTTTGTCGATGCGGCGCACCATGCCGATCAACGCCTTGCCTGCGCCAATTTCCCAAACTTCAGAAACGCCATTTGCGGCCATATAAAGCACGCTTTCACGCCAGCGCACAGACCCCGTGACTTGATCAACCAGCAACGACCGGATGTTCAGCGGGTCGGTCACGGCCTTGGCAACCACGTTTGCCACCAGTGGCACAGCGGGCGCTGCGATCTCAACATCATCAAGCGCCTCTGCCATCACGCGTGCAGCGGGGGCCATCAATGAACAATGGAAAGGGGCAGAAACGGGGAGCAAAAGAGCACGCTTTGCGCCCTTCTCTTTGGCAATCACAAGCGCGCGTTCAACGGCATCTTTGTGACCGGAAACAACGACTTGGCTCGGGTCATTGTCGTTTGCCGCTTCGCAAACCTCGCCCTGTGCGGCCTCCTGCGCCACAGCCTTGGCCGTCTCGAAATCAAGCCCGAGCAAGGCCGCCATAGCGCCCACACCGACTGGAACCGCCTCCTGCATCGCAGCCCCGCGCACCCGCAAAAGCCGCGCCGTATCAGCCACGGAAATTGCACCAGCGGCGGCAAGAGCGGAGTATTCGCCAAGTGAATGGCCGGCAACGAAAGATGCCTTTGAAATCGTAACACCTTCGGATTCCAAGGCGCGCACCGCGGCTAAAGATGTCGCCATCAGAGCAGGTTGCGCGTTTTTCGTCAGGGTGAGCTCAGCAATGTCGCCGTCCCAGATCAGGTCCGACAGCTTTTCACCAAGGGCGTCATCAACCTCTTCAAAAATGGCGCGCGCACTTGGATAAGCATCCGCCAGCGCCTTTCCCATTCCGATAGTCTGAGCGCCCTGCCCTGGAAATACAAATGCCCGCATGTGGCCTCTCCTTGTTCTTTGCTTTGTCAAAGGATTAACGTGGCAATGGGTGTGACACAAGCATGCGCGCAGCCGCACAGACCCTCTGCGCGCGCGTCCCTATTGTTAAGTGCCTTGTTATTATAGCTTTTCACAAAAGCACCCAAAAAGGAAAAACCGCGATGTCGGACGTCTCATTTACTACAAAAACCAAGGTATTTCATTGGCTTACCGCGCTAATGATCATTACGATTGTGCCGCTTGGGGTCATCGCAGGGCGGCTCCCGATCGAGACTGACGCACAAATCGCCACGAAAACCCTTTTATTTTCGATACATAAGTCGTTGGGCGTGGCTGTCTTTCTGGTGGCCCTCGCACGGATCGCTTATGCGTTGACGCAAAGAAAACCCGCGCCGCTGCACCCCGAACGGCGCGTTGAGACATTGTTAGCAGAGGTTGTTCACTGGCTGTTGTATATCTCGCTTGTGCTTGTGCCGCTGACGGGCTGGATCCATCATTCTGCCGCGGCTGTGGCGGCGCCGATCTGGATTCCGTTTGCGCAATCGCTGCCATTTGTCCCTGTAAATCCAACGGTTTCCGACTTTTTCGGCGGGCTGCACTGGCTCTGGAGCAAGGTGATGGTCGCGTCGATTTTGCTGCATGTCGCAGGTGCGCTCAAGCATCATGTCATCGACAAGGACGCCACTTTGCGCCGCATGTGGTTCGGGCACAGCGCATACACCGGGCGTGCACAGGGCGTGCACCGAAAACCCGCGGTGATCGCGGTTGTCATCTATGGCCTCGTCGCGGGCGTTGGCGCAGCAGCGGGCATCCTGAGCCACAGCGATACCCCGCTTCAAAGCGAAGAATTGGCGCAAGTTTCCTCTGAATGGACGGTGCAGAATGGCACAATCGCCCTCTCGGTTGAACAGCTTGGCAACCCCGTGAAAGGAGAGTTCACCGATTGGGTTGCTGACATTACCTTTAGCGATGGTCCGACAGGGGTCGTCGGCAACGTGGAGACAACGATCAACATCGGCTCGCTGACGCTAGGCACGGTCACAGCGCAAGCCATGGGCCCCGACTTTTTCGACCAAACGCAATTTCCAACAGCGGTGTTTAGCGCCGATATCATCAAGACCGACGGGCGGTATCTGGCGCAAGGCACGCTACGGATCAAGGATGCGACCGCGCCTGTCACCCTGCCCTTTGACCTCGCGCTTGAAGATAACAGTGCCACGATGGCGGGTAGCGTCACGGTTGACCGACGCGATTTTACGATTGGCGATAATATGGCGGACGAAAGCAACTTGGGCTTTGCGGTCGAGATCGCGATTGCGCTGACGGCAACCCGCTAACGAAAACGGGCCGCGCGATGATACGCGCGGCCCGATCTATGTGTTGCGTAAAGCGAGGCTTACTCGGCTTTCATCGCCTCGACCGAGATCATCACGTCCACTTCATCGCTGACGAATGGTGCAAATTGACCCAAGTTATATTCGGTGCGCACAAGTGTGGTTGTCGCGCTGAAACCGGCCCAAGGCTTGCCCGCCATCGGGTGATCGCCTGCTTGGTTCAGCACCGCGTCTAGCACAACAGATTTCGTCACATCATTAAGCGTCAGATCGCCAGTGATCAGCGCAGTGTTGTCGCCTGTCACTTCGATGCCTGTTGACGTAAATGTGACCATCTCGTCGTCTGTCGCGTCAAAGAAATCGGGTGACATGAAGTGACCCAACCGCTTTTCCCAACCTGTCAGCATAGAGGTCACAGGGAAAGAGACGGATACAGACGAGGCTGCCGGATCTTCTTGGTCGAACTGGATTTCGCCCTCAAAGCCCGAGAACATGCCATAGGTGGTCGAATAGCCTAAGTGATTGTAGGAAAACACAATTTGGCTATGGCTTGCGTCGAGAACATAGCTTTCTGGTGCGGCGATTGCGGTGGTGGACATCGCGGCGAACAGGGCGGCGGCGGATAGGGTCTTGAACATCGGGGAGGTCTCCTTGTTGGTGAAACCCCAATGTGAGGGTTCACCAGCCTTGGAGCAATTGCGCATTTACGAACAGTGCCTGTTCGCGCGCCTTCCCGCCGACCCGGTCAGAGCGGCTGCGGCGCAATCGCGTCATAGTCGCGGCTGCCGTTCTCGCGTAGCAAATCGCGCTCGAAGCGACCGTAAAGCAAGCCGATTTGTGCGTCGCTTCCTGTGGCCACCAACAGGTTCTGGCTCTCGTCCTGATGACGCAGGATCAGGTGCACGGATTGCGGGTCGCCTGCACTGCGGTCAATCGTCATCCCGACAAACGCGTCAAACCCGTAATGCGACAGCAGCACCGACTTGCCGCTGCGGCTCCGGATCACTTCGCGCACCTCGCCGAGCCCTTGATCGACTTGCAACTCGGAGGCCACGCCCCGATTGGCAAACATGATCAGCAGATATGCAGCGAGAACGAAGAATACGCTTAATCCAGCGCGGATCAGCAGGGAATCGATTTGCAATGCCGCCGATGGCACGGCCCAGATCCCGAGCGTCGCCGCAGCGAACCCTGCCCCGAAAATAAGTGAAATCGCTTGGGTCAGATGCACCCAGACCGGAATTTGTGCCGTGGAGTTCACCACAAACCCCCAATAGGTTTCCTTGAGGATTGGTGCGGTCGGAAAGTCGGCCGCGGATGCGACTGGTACTGTACGCCCTTGGAATCCTGCTGTGTCTGTCATGGTCATTTCCCTTTTGCGTTTCTTGGCGTCAAATTGGCCAGACAATCGGGCGGGAAAAAGGCAGCGCCATGACAACCTTAAGGTTTCGTTAACCATCCTGAATTGTGCTGGTAAATCGGGTCTATTCGCCTTGCATTGCACGCCTTGCGATGTATAAGGCCCCATCTTGCCGTAAAGATTTAACCGCGTAGTCTCTCGTGGGTGGGGACGGCAAGCTCATATCCCTGCCCTATGAAATGCGCTGATATAATGAATGGAGCACACATGCCGCTATATGAGCATGTTATGATCGCGCGTCAGGACTTGTCTAACACACAAGCCGAAAGCCTGATTGAACACTTCGGATCCGTCCTTGCCGATAACGGTGGCAAACTCGTCGAGCACGAGTATTGGGGCGTGAAAACGATGGCCTACAAAATCAACAAGAACCGCAAGGGTCACTACGCCTTCCTGCGCACAGATTCACCGTCTGCTGCTATTCAGGAAATGGAGCGTTTGATGGCTTTGCATGACGACGTTATGCGCGTTTTGACCATCAAGGTTGACGCACATGAAGAAGGCCCGTCTGTACAAATGCAGAAGCGCGAAGAACGTGGCGAACGCCGCGAACGTCGTTAATTTAGATTAGGATAGGATTGTAAATCATGGCTACGAAACCATTTTTCCGCCGTCGTAAGTCCGATCCATTTGAGGGCGATGGCGCTCCAAAGATCGACTACAAAGACACTCGCCTCTTGCAGCGTTACGTTTCCGAGCGTGGCAAGATCGTTCCCGCCCGTATTACTGCTGTTGGTGCTAAGAACCAGCGCGCTCTCGCTCGTGCGATCAAGCGTGCCCGTTTCCTCGCGCTGCTGCCATACGCTGTTAAGTAAGGACACCGACACATGGATATCATTCTCCTTGAGCGCGTCGCCAAGCTTGGTCAGATGGGCGAAGTTGTAAAAGTCAAAGAAGGTTACGCACGTAACTATCTTCTGCCACAGGGCAAAGCCCTGCGCGTCAACGCTGCGAACATCGCACGCTTTGAAGCTGAAAAGGCGCAGATGGAAGCACGCAACCTTGAAACCAAGAAAGAAGCAGAAGCACTTGCTGAAAAGCTGGATGGCCAGACTTTCATCGTGATTCGCTCCGCTTCCGACGCGGGTTCGCTCTACGGTTCTGTCACAACACGTGACGCGGCCGAAGCTGCGACTGCGGCTGGTTACACCGTTGATAAGGGCCAAGTGGTTCTGAACGCGACAATCAAAGACCTCGGCCTTCACGAAGTGAACGTCGTTCTGCACCCCGAAGTGACTGCCGTCATCAACATGAACGTAGCCCGTTCTGTTGAAGAAGCCGAACTTCAGGCAGCTGGTAAGTCTGTTGCCGAATTGGCAGCCGAAGCTGAAGCAGAAGCTGAATTCGAAATTCAGGAGCTGTTTGACGATATGGGCGGCGCTGCCGACGAAGATGCTCTGCGCGACGAAGAGTAAATCTCTTTCACCGGATATGAAGGGCCGTGCGAGCAATCGCGCGGCCCTTTTTCGTGCCCCCCCCCCTGATCGCAGGCAATGATCATTTCCCAACATTGACATGATACCATTCGGTATCTATCAATGTGATACTGAATGGTATTAGGAGGGAACTATGTCGCAGCAAGAACAACTTGGATTTCGCGCGCTCGCGGACCCTACTCGCCGCAGCATCCTGCATCTACTGGCTCAGGGCGACTTGACGATAGCGCAGGTTGCCGAGAATTTCCAAATGACCCGCGCCGCCGTGAAAAAACACCTGTCGATCCTGCACGAAGGCGACATGATTTGCGTGCAAGCCGTTGGAAAAACCAGAGTTAACACACTGAATCCGAACGGGATTAAAAATGCCGCGAGCTGGTTCGGTTACTTTGACGCGTTCTGGGACGAAAAGCTGGCAACACTGAAAACCGAAATCGAAAAGGACATGCAATGACTGACACCGTCATCGAAAAATCAATCTACCTTAAGGCAACTCCCGCGCAAGTTTGGGCGTACCTGACGGACCCTGCAAAGCTTGCGATTTGGTTTCACAAACCCGCGGCCCCGTTGGCGCAGGGTGACTATGAGATGTTTGGAACCGAAAGCGGGGAACGGCTTATGTGGGGCACTGTTCTTGTGATCGAACCACATAAGCGGCTGGAATATTCGTTTACCATTGCCCCAATGGGCGATGCGACGAGCACCGTTAAGTGGGCGCTGACCGAGGTTGCCGGCGGCACACAGCTTTCCTTGCGCCACGAAGGATTGCCGCAGGGGGCAGATGCATTTGGTCTAACGCTTGCCTTGGACGATGGTTGGGACAAACATCTTGCGCGGATGCGCACGTCGATACAGGGCTAGCATAAAGGTGGGCCGTGCGAGCAATCGCGCGGCCCTTTTTCATTGGTTTACCGGTTGAATGTTTCCAATTGAAGCTGAGCGTCGCAATATGCGCCGTCATATGTGCCGATCCAGATATCGACCCGCCCGTTTGCAGGCCGCGTCAGCGTGATTTTTGGATCGTAGTTCCCGTTATCATCGTCGTCGTAATACCAGTTAGACGACGAGGTATTGATCAACAGGGCCGAGTCGCAATTACTGACGACCCGCACGACGAGTTGGTAACCATCCATCCCCGACAGACTAAACGAGAAATCAGGCGCAGTCGGAAAATACCCTGCCCCTGTATCCGTGCCGGGGCGCACGTTCGGACAGTTCCAGATGTAATTGTTCCCGCCTGCCCTGACGTTGAACCCTTTTGCATCATAAAGATCCCGCCCTGTCGCGCGATACGACTCGCCCGGGCTGGCGTTAAAGTTCGGACAGGCCGCAACAGCCCCCGCCCCAAATAGAAAAACCATAACAGTGGCAACAAATATACGCTTCATATTCAGTCCTCCTTATTAATGGCCTTGATCCTACGCCCACTGTTGGTTTCTACCAAATGGTAAATTTTTCGTTACCAGCCGCCGCGTGACCCATCGCTGCAAAAGCGTCGAGATCGCTCACGCATTGGTTTCCCTCCTCCAAACGCAAAAAGGGCGCCCGATTAAGGCGCCCTTTTCAAATAATGTGGTGTGAAATTACTCGTCTTCGAGTGCTTCAACAGCCTTTTGCAAATCGTCTTTGCTGACGGTCTTGTCAGTTACGGACGCGTTTTCGAGGATGTGGTCAACGACCTTGTCTTCGAACATCGGCGCCTGAAGCTGCTGACGGAACTGTGCGTTTTGCTGAACGAATTCAAAGAATTGACGCTCTTGGCCTGGATACTGGCGCGCTTGGTTCATGATCGCTTGTGTCATTTCCTGATCGGAAACCTTAACATCAGCCGTCTGGCCGATTTCAGCCAACAAAAGACCAAGCTTCACGCGGCGCTGTGCCAGTGTTGTGTGCTCGTCTGTCGCTGTGATCTCTGGGTGATCGTGGCCCTGCACGTCAGGGTTTTCCTCGTGCCACAACTGGTGGGCAATCTGGTTTGCTTCTGCTTCAACCAAAGTTGTTGGCAGATCAAATGTGACGGCCTTATCAAGCGCATCAAGCAAGGCACGCTTTGTGATCGCACGGGATGCGCCAGCGTATTCTGCTTCCAGACGCTCGGTGATCTGCGCCTTGAGACCTGCAAGGTCTTCTGCGCCGAACTTTTTCGCGAGTTCGTCATCAAGCTCGGGTGTTTTCGCCGCGCGCACTTCTTTTACTGTGCAAGAGAAGACCGCTTCTTTGCCAGCAAGGTGCTCTGCTTGGTATTCAGCGGGGAACGTGACGGTAACGTCCTTCTCGTCGCCTGCTTTCACCTTCAGCAGACCTTCTTCAAAGCCGGGGATGAAGGAATTGGAGCCAAGCACCAGCGGGTAATCTTCGGCTGTGCCGCCTTCGAATGCTTCGCCGTCTACTTTACCAACAAAGTCGATGACCACTTGGTCGCCGTCTTTTGCTGCGCCTTTTTTCTCTTCGTAAGAAACCGCCTGCGGGGAAGACGCGAGGTTGTCGAGTGCTTCTTTGACTGATTCTTCGTCTGCTTCGACCTTCATGCGCTCAAGCTTGATCGCCTTGAAGTCTGTTGCAGGCACGTCTGGAAGACGCTCGTAAGACACGTCAACGGCGACGTCTTCGCCCTCTTTCCAGTCTTCGTTGGTCATCTTGATCTCTGGCTGCATCGCAGGGCGGTCACCGGATTTCTCCATGTGCTCGGCCATTGCGCCGTCGATTGATTCTTGCATGGCTTCGCCCAGAACGCGTGTGCCGAATTGCTTGCGCATCATCGCCATAGGGACTTTACCCTTGCGAAAGCCCTTCATTTCAACGTCTGGCTGCGCTTCTTTCAGCTTTTCAACAACCTTCGCGTCCAACTCGGCCGCAGTGACCGTGATCGCGTAACCGCGCTTGAGGCCTTCGTTCAGGGTCTCTTTAACCTGCATGGGTCTTCCTTCTTCTTCTCAAAAAATGTGGTGCGGGTGAAGGGACTCGAACCCCCACGCCAAAGGCGCCAGAACCTAAATCTGGTGCGTCTACCAATTCCGCCACACCCGCACATATGAATCGGCCAAATCACTTCGGCTGATCTTTGCGCGGTGTCTAACAAAGGCAACACTAAGATGCGAGAGAAAAAATCACCTCAAAAAAGGCAAGACGCTAACACTTTCTTGCCTTATTGTTGGGACACTACTTGAGGCAGAAATCAGCAAGAGCGGGAAACACGCCATGCACATGGGAACTATCACACGCACAGCTAAGGCTGATGCAGTAAAAACAATCGAATCTGGCATTTGTGCCGGCACGACGATCATGACACTGGACGGCGAGATTCCAGTTGAACATCTGTCTGTTGGCGATCGGATCATCACCCGCGACAGCGGTATGTCCGTTATCAAGGCCATTAAGTCACGTGACGTTAAGGTCCAGCCGATCCGCATTAAAGCGGGCTCACTTGGCCACACACGCCCTGACCGCGACATGATCGTGGCCCCTGGCACACGTATTCACATCCGCGATTGGCGCGCAGAGGCCCTGTTTGGCGCCGCAGCAGCCACCGTAGAGGCAAGCCGCCTTGTAGATGGCGAGTTTTTGTCCCAGCTGACGACACGCGATGTGAAGGTGTTTGACCTGATCTTTGATCGTGAGCACATTCTTTATGCAGATGGCGTCGAGATTGTCTCTGCCGCTGTATAATAGCGCAAAATAAGCCATTCAGATGCCGTCCCAATCACTGGGGCGGCATTTTTCGTTGTGCCTCATGTTTGCTTGCCGAATAGATCAGATTCACAGCCTGCCCAACAATCGCACAGTTTGCCTAAATTTTAGGCAATGGCGCGAAATTCAGCAGATCGCCGGCCGCTTCCCCTTCTCTCTGAATTGTTCTTTGGCCCCAGAAATGGTCTGACTATCCAAGAATACAAAGTATGGGAGTCGCGGCCGTGAAGAAGATTGAGGCAATCATTAAACCTTTCAAGCTCGATGAAGTGAAAGAAGCGCTTCAAGATGTGGGCGTGCAAGGTCTGTCCGTGGTCGAGGTCAAAGGATTTGGCCGCCAGAAAGGCCACACGGAGCTTTACCGTGGCGCTGAATATGTTGTCGACTTCTTGCCCAAGGTGAAAATCGAGGTCGTTTTGCAAGACGATCAGGTTGATGCCGCAATCGAGGCGATCATTAGCGCCGCGAAAACCGATAAAATTGGTGACGGCAAAATCTTTGTCTCCCCTGTCGAACAAGCGATTCGGATCCGGACTGGTGAGTCTGGCGACGACGCGCTGTAAAAATCTCAAAACGATACGAACCTGAAGGAATACCCAATGACCGTTGCTAACGTTCTTAAGCTTATCAAAGACGAAGAAGTCGCCTATGTCGACATTCGTTTCACCGACCCGCGCGGCACATTGCAGCACGTGACAATCGACGTTGATCTGGTCGACGAGGACTTTCTTGACGAAGGTTTCATGTTTGACGGCTCGTCCATCGCGGGCTGGAAGTCGATCGACAAGTCCGACATGAAGCTGATCCCTGATACCGACAGCGTCTATGTTGACCCATTCTACGCCGAAAAGACGATCTGCATTCACTGTAACGTCGTCGAACCTGACACGGGCGAGGCATATGACCGCGATCCGCGCGGCACGGCCGTGAAGGCCGAGGCATACCTCAAGTCCACAGGCATCGGTGACACCGCGTTCTTTGGTCCAGAAGCTGAATTCTTTATCTTTGACGACGTGCGCTACTCGGTTGCGATCAACAAAGTGTCCTACCAAGTGGACGCGGTTGACGGCTCTTGGAACACGGATACCGAGTTTGAAATGGGCAACTCTGGCCACCGTCCCGGTCTGAAGGGCGGCTATTTCCCAGTGAACCCAGTGGATGACGCACAGGACATGCGCGGCGAAATGCTTTCCACGATGAAGCGCATGGGCATGAAAGTTGACAAGCACCACCACGAGGTTGCGTCTTGCCAGCACGAGCTTGGTCTTATCTTTGGCACGTTGACCACACAGGCCGACGAAATCCAGAAGTATAAATATGTCGTGCACAACGTCGCACAGGCTTACGGCAAGTCCGCGACATTCATGCCAAAGCCGATCGCAGGCGACAACGGCACAGGTATGCACGTGAACATGTCCATCTTTAAGGATGGTAAGCCATTGTTCGCAGGCGACAAATACGCCGATCTTTCCCAAGAGGCGCTCTATTTCATCGGCGGCATTCTGAAGCATGCGAAGTCTTTGAACGCGATCACGAACCCGACGACGAACTCTTATAAGCGGTTGATCCCAGGGTTCGAAGCCCCTGTTTTGCGCGCCTATTCTGCGTCGAACCGTTCGGGCGCTGTGCGTATTCCTTGGGCTGAAAACCCGAAGGCAAAGCGTGTCGAAGCGCGTTTCCCTGATCCAGCGGCAAACCCATACCTTTGCTTTGCGGCATTGTTGATGGCTGGCCTTGACGGAATCAAGAACAAGATCGACCCGGGCGCGGCTTCTGACAAGGATCTCTACGACCTGCCACCAGAAGAATTGGCTGGTATTCCAACGGTTTGCGGCTCTTTGCGCGAGGCACTTGATGCGCTTGAGGCAGATCACGAATACCTGTTGCAAGGTGATGTGTTCACCAAGGGTCAGCTTGACGGCTATCTGGCGCTGCGTTGGGACGAGGTCTATGCCTACGAGCAGACACCGCACCCGATTGAATACAAGATGTATTACAGCTGCTAATCACGGCACATTGATCGAGATTGGGGCGCCTTTGCGGGCGCCCCTTTTTTATGTGCACAGAGCGTGCACCGCACATGCACCGCGCGTGCACGGGAAAAACCAGTGTGAATTGACCTGCAAATGTCGAAAACAGGCCTGACAGCCCTGCCCCAACCAGTTGACCATTGGTTAACCTTGGGAGGCAGACATGACGACCAATTACCGCGACACCCGCAAGATTGACCCCAGCCGTGGCGCAACGCTCGCGGACGGAACCCCCAACGACAATGACCGCGTCGAGATTGGCCCCACGCAACGCGCATTTGGCGAATGGGAACGCGCAGGGCTGATCCTGCCTGATCTGGTCGCAATGCGCGCCTATCGTCATCAACGCCTTGTGGACGCGGTGAATGCGCGCAACTGGGGTGGCATCCTGATGTTTGATCCGCTCAATATTCGCTATGCGACCGACAGCACCAACATGCAGCTTTGGAACACGCACAATCCGTTTCGCGCCTGTCTTGTCTGTGCGGATGGTTACATGGTGCTCTGGGATTACAAAAACGCGCCGTTTCTGGCCGATTTTAATCCGCTGGTGCGTGAAAAGCGGTCTGGCGCGTCGATGTTTTACTTCTCGACAGGTGACAAAACCGAGGATGCTGCCGATAGCTTTACAGCCGAGGTGCGCGATCTGATCATGGAGCATAGCGGCGGCAATATGGTGCTTGGCGTGGACAAGATCATGGTTGCGGGCCTGCGCGGGCTAGAGCAGCAAGGGTTTACGGTGACCGAGGGCGAAGAGCTGACCGAGCACGCCCGCAGCATCAAGGGCAAGGATGAAATTCTGGCGATGCGCTGCGCCAACCACGCCTGCGAAACCGCATGTTACGAGATGGAAAAGGCGGCGCGCGCGGGCGTGCCTCAGGGCAACATGTCAGAGGATGATATCTGGGCGGTCTTACACGCCGAGAATATCAAGCGTGGTGGCGAGTGGATCGAAACCCGCCTGCTCGCCTCTGGTCCGCGCACAAATCCGTGGTTTCAGGAATGCGGCCCCCGTGTGGTGCAGCACAACGAAATCGTCGCCTTTGATACCGATCTGATTGGCGCCTATGGCATCTGCATTGATATCAGCCGCACGTGGTGGATCGGCGACGAAAAGCCCCGCCCCGATATGATTGAAGCGATGAAGATCGGCGTCGAACATATTGAAACTAATATGCAAATGCTCAAACCCGGCGTGAATATCCAAGACCTGACCCGTAACACCCATGTGCTGCCTGACATTTATCAAAAGCAGAAATACGGCTGCCTGATGCATGGCGTGGGCCTTTGCGATGAATGGCCCTTGGTCGCCTATCCTGACAAGATGGTTGCGGGTGCGTTTGACCATGAATTACAGGCGGGCATGGTGTTATGTGTCGAGGCCTTGATTAGCCCCGAGGGGGGCGATTTTTCGATCAAGCTAGAGGATCAGGTGCTGATTACCGAGGACGGATTCGAGAACCTGACCAAATACCCCCATGATCCCGCCTTGATGGGTCACTAAGGCGCGAGGCCCATTGCAGCGCCCCGCAGTTCACCCCAAGTTGGTGCAAACAGTTGGAGGTGCGTTATGAAAACCGAGCGATTTGAATTTGAAGGCCACGGCGGCCACGCGCTTGCCGCCCGTCTGGACCTGCCCGATGGTCCGCATCTGGCGACGGCAATTTTTGCCCATTGCTTTACCTGCTCCAAGGATATCACCGCCGCGCGCCGCATTTCTGCCCGTCTGACCACGATGGGTTACGCGGTATTGCGGTTTGATTTCACGGGGTTGGGCCATTCGGAGGGTGAATTCGAGAACACTGATTTCTCGTCGAATGTTGCGGACCTGATGGCCGCTCACACCGCGTTATGTGCCCGCGATCTGACCCCGACATTGATGATCGGTCATTCGCTTGGCGGTGCGGCGGTGCTGAAGGCGACGGCTGCCCTGTCGGGGATCAAGGCTGTCGTCACGATTGGCGCGCCTGCGGATGCGGCGCATGTGGTGCACAACTTTGCCGCGGCCCTGCCCGAGATCAAGGCCAAGGGTGTGGCAGAGGTTGATCTGGGTGGTCGCCCCTTCCGTATCTCGCAGGGGTTTGTCGATGACCTTGCCGCAGCGTCGATGAAAGAGGCGATTGCCAATCTGCGTGCTGCCCTGCTGGTGCTTCATGCGCCCCGCGATTCTGTGGTTGGTGTGGACAATGCCGCGGCGATTTTCATCGCGGCCAAGCATCCCAAGAGCTTTATCAGTCTGGACGAGGCCGACCATCTTGTGACCCGTCCCGATGATGCCGAATACGCCGCTGATGTGATTGCCGCATGGAGCCGCAAGTATTTGCCCAAGGTCGCGGTTGATGCGCAAGATCCGCTGCCCGAGGGTGTGTTGCGCGTGTCAGAGGCCGATCCTGACGGGTTCTTGCAGGACATCCGGTCTGGCGACAATCACCATGCGCTTGCGGATGAGCCTGTCGCATACGGCGGGACCAACAAGGGCATGTCTCCTTACGGGTTTTTGTCTGCGGCTTTGGGTGCTTGCACCTCGATGACGATCCGCATGTATGCCCGCCGCAAGAAGATGCCATTAACCCACGTCAGCGTTGATGTGAGCCATTCCAAGAGCCATGCGGCGGATGCGGGTGACAAGGCAGATCAGAAGGTTGATGTCTTTGTGCGCCGCATTCATCTGGACGGGGATTTGAGCGAGGATGACCGCGCCAAGCTGCTGGTCATTGCCGACAAATGCCCTGTGCATCGCACCCTTGAGAAGAGTTCAGAGGTTGTGTCCGAGCTTGTCTGACCCCACAAAAAAGGCGTGACCCCGATTGGAGCCACGCCTTTTTATTGTTTTAGCTTAGGGTGTTAGCCGCGAAACTTTTCGAGGCCTTTCCAGATTGCCGGAACCATCAGCGCAGCCAGTGCCAGCTTGAGCGCGTCACCGATGAGGAATGGTGTCAGCCCCCATGCGAGGATCGGCTTGTCCCAGCCCATCAGTGCGCCCAGATACAAAAGACCTGGAATGTAGATCAATGCGTTGCCGATCAGCATGGCCAGCGCCATTTTGCCAAACGAGCGGTCCCAGCCAGCGCGCGCCGCAAAGCCGAGCGCCAGTGTTGCCAGAACGTAGCCGATCAAGTAGCCGCCAGTGCCGCCCATCATGTAGGTCAGGCCGAACTTTTCTGCGGAGGAGCCTGCGAAGACGTCAAAGCCTGCAACACCCACAAGCATGTAGCCGAGGATCGTCACAAGGCCGAGGCGTGGGCCGTATGCCGCGCCAAGTGTCAGCACCGCAAATGTGGTCATTGTGATTGGCACGGGCCACATCGGCACAGCGATCTTTGCCGAAATTGCCAAAGCGGCGATACCGACCAGCACGAGCATTGCTTGCTTGGCGATCTGGAGGCCGCCTTCTTTGCGTGCGAAGGCTTCTACGAGGGTTTTGTCATTCAGTGCGAGGGCCATGCCGCTCTCCTTGTTGATTGTCGTTGGCACATAGTTGCCTGACCAAGCGGCAACACGCAAGTCTAGTCATGCCCGTATGTAATGTGTTGTCGAAATGTAGTCCTTGCGCGGTCCGACCACGGCCCAGACCGCAGACCAAGCGGGCCAGCGCGAAAAATCGTAGGTGACGTTATAGAGGTCATCGCCGCAAAGGTGGCTTGTGCCTTGCGCCTGTCCTTGGGGTTCAAAGCGGTGAAAGGCTGCCCCGTCTGCGAAGGTTACGGCGATTCCTGCCCCGTCTGGTGTCCAGAGGTAGCTGCGTTCCGCCTGCATTTGCGCCCCGTTTGCCAGCGTCAGCACACCCGTTTCGCGGTAATGCAGCCCGTTTCCGTCAGCGCGAAACGTCGCCTGCCCCGTCACTGCGCCGTTCTGGCCGTGTTTTGCATCGCTGATCTGGCGGCGAAAATCCCAGTTTCCAGTGAAATCAGTCAACTTGAGGATGGTTTTTCCTTCTCTTTACCTTGAGACATCTTGCGCACCCCCTTATGACCCGTTCGTATCTGCTGCCCAATCACAAAATAAGGTCTGCCAATATGATCCCGCGTTATTCCCGCCCTGAAATGGTTGCTATCTGGTCCCCGGAGACAAAGTTCAAAATCTGGTATGAGATCGAAGCCCATGCCTGCGATGCGATGGCCGATCTGGGTGTGATCCCACGCGAGAATGCCGATGCCGTTTGGAAAGCCAAAGACGTTGAATTTGATGTGGCCCGTATCGACGAGATCGAAGCCGTCACCAAGCATGATGTCATCGCGTTCCTGACCCATCTGGCCGAGCATGTCGGATCGGATGAGGCCCGCTTTGTGCATCAGGGTATGACGTCGTCGGATGTTTTGGACACCTGCACTAACTTGCAATTCGTGCGCGCCGCCGACTTGCTGCTTGCCGATATGGACCGCCTGCTGGCCGCGCTGAAGATGCGCGCGATGGAGCACAAGGACACGCCGCGTATCGGTCGCTCGCACGGTATTCACGCCGAGCCGACAACGATGGGCCTGACATTCGCCCGCTTTTACGCTGAAATGGACCGCAACCGCGCCCGTCTGGTCAATGCCCGCGCCGAGATTGCGACTGGTGCGATTTCGGGTGCTGTTGGCACGTTTGCCAATATCGACCCGCGCGTCGAAGAGCATGTCTGCGCCAAGCTGGGCCTTGAGCCAGAGCCAATCTCGACCCAAGTGATCCCGCGCGACCGCCACGCGATGTTCTTTGCGACATTGGGTGTGATCGGGTCGTCGATTGAAAATGTCGCCACCGAAATTCGCCACATGCAGCGCACAGAGGTGCTTGAGGGCGCCGAGTATTTCGCGATCGGTCAAAAGGGATCGTCCGCGATGCCCCACAAGAAGAACCCGATCCTGACGGAAAACCTGACGGGTCTTGCCCGTTTGGTGCGCATGTCGGTGATCCCTGCGATGGAAAACGTTGCCCTGTGGCACGAGCGCGATATTTCGCATTCTTCTGTCGAGCGCACGATTGGCCCTGACACGACAATCACCCTTGATTTCGCGCTGAACCGTTTGGCGGGTGTGGTCGAAAAGATGATCATCTACCCCGAGAACATGCTCAAGAACATGCACCAGTTCCGTGGCTTGATCATGTCCCAGCGCGTTTTGCTGGCCCTGACCCAAGCAGGCGTGAGCCGCGAGGACAGCTATCGTTATGTGCAGCGTAACGCCTTGAAAGTTTGGGACAATAATGCCGACTTCAAGACCGAATTGCTTGCTGATGCGGATGTGCGCAAGGCGCTATCTGCCGAAGAGATCGAAGAGAAGTTCGACCTTGCCTATCATACCAAGCATGTGGACACGATTTTTGCCCGCGTGTTTGGCAAAAGCTGAGTGAAAGCGGCGGCCTGACGCGATTGCATCAGGCCGCGCGTTTCAGACCATCGAGGGCGCGTGCAACGGCGTTGGCTGTGTGCGATGGGTGGCCCGTGGCACATGCGGCATCGTCCGTTTGGCTGGCATCGAGAGCACCGCATAGCGCCGTCCGTCCCCTTCATTGAGGTAGGGATCGCCGATCCGCTCGGCCCCGAACCCCAGCTGGCGCAATGCCCGCATTAATGCCAGCGGTGACAGTGACATCAGGTGTGACGCCCCTGCTTCTGCGGCGACATCAACCAAGCCCTGCACGATCAGCCCCAAGCAGGCGCTACGATCAGCGTGCGTGTTCACTTCATCCGAGATGACAAGCCGCGTGCATTCCCACATCTCGTCAGTGGCCACATCGGCGGCCATCACGCTGGCTGGAATGTCGATGAGTTTCCCCTTCAAGGCATCGCGCAGCATATAGGTATGCGTGCCCCATTTTGCAGTTGTTGCCATTGCCCGCGCGCCGCCGATCACGACCCCGTCCCGCAAAACGAGTGAATAGTGGGCCTTTGGGTTATCGTATTGATCCATCTCGACGGTGTCGTCATGCGGGATGTCCCAGCCGAGCTGATCAACAAAGAACCGCTTTCGCAGCCCTAGAAAGTCGTAAAATGCGGTTCCGTGAATGTGGGATTGCGCAAGGTTAAATGTAATGTGTTCCATGGTGTTCTCCTTAGTGGCGAGCAAAAATTAGCACTGCATCCTATGATTGTCACAGGCACAAGTGACGCTTTCGAATACCGAAGCGTCATTAACACACAGTTAACCATTAAGGATTTGTTAGGACTTAGATCAGCCCGTATTGCCCCGCCAGCGCCGCCGCCTGCGACCCTGTTTTGGCCCCGAGTTTCAGCTTTGCGTTTTTGAGCCGCTGCTTGACCGCGCCCTCGGTCACCCCGAGCACATGGGCGATTTCCTTGAGCCGCTGCCCGTCACGCACCATCCCCAGTGCCTCCAGTTCGGCCATCGTCAGGTTTGTCGGCGGCGCCATTTCAAAGTGCCGCCGTGTCACATAGGCATGCAGCAGTTTGGTTTCGAGATCCGTAAACGCCCGATCCTCCCGCGCAAAAGATCCGTAGGACCGCTGCCCCTCTTTGTTGCCGTCAAACACCGAGACAATGATCCCGTGGCGCAGCCCGTAAGACCTTGCCTGCACAAGCACATTTTTGGGGTCGTCGTCGCCAAGTTGCGCCCATGTGGCCGTCCCGACATTTTCATAAGCCCACCGCATCACCGGATCAAAAAGCATAAAGCGGTGCTGCGTATAGTGCTCGATCCATTCTGCTGGCAGCGCGTTCACTTCCTCAACGGGGAACGCAAAACCGATCCGCAGCGCAATATAATGCCCAGCGGGTGCGATTGTGTGGATTTTGTCTGAACTAAGCTGCTGGGTCATCGTTTCAACTATACACTATAACTGTACTTAAACGCATGTTGCATTTTGCCACGTTTCCTAACAGTTGTAAGATACTTGTGCATTTTATTAGTATGTTGTTGCGCTCATTCTTGGCAATAAGAAAGAAAGTCGGTTCAAATGGCAAACCAGCTTGAACTACGTCATACGCTCGCGGAACTTAAGAAAATCGCAACAAGCGGTTTCGCTTTGGCGTTTCATGTGCGTTACACAACCCCGACATTTCTGTTCCAGACCTACGCGAAAGACTGGTTGGATTATTATTCCCAAAACGGGCTGGTCATGTCTGACCCAACGGTGGCTTGGGGGTTTGAGAACGCGGGTGCAATCCGTTGGTCGGCTTTGACAGATACGGCGGGCATGCTGGAAAAGGCCGCAGAATTCGACCTCAAGTTCGGCACGACCTGCGCGATTGAGGATGGTGCGAACCGCAGCATCGGCAGCTTTGCCCGCGCGGATCGCGAGTTTAGCGATGCTGAAACCGCTATTCTTGTCGACCATATGGACAAGCTGCATGCCGCGACAGCAAACCTGACCACTCTATCCCCGGAAACCGCCGCAGAATTGCGGATGATGTCGGTGCAATTTACCCATACCTAAGGTTTCGTTCACGCTTCGTTTAGCATCTGCATGCCAATATCGCAGGTATGACAACAGCGACTCTCCCCCCGCCTCACGCCAAACCGCTTGCCCTGTCGCGCCGCCGCAAGGCCGCGATGATTGTGCAATTGCTCATCGGAGATGGTGGCAAGCTCCAGCTTTCCCAACTTCCCGAGAATCTCCAGATTTTGCTCGCCCGTGAAGTGGGTGCAATCCGCCTGATCGACCGTGATACGGTGCATGCGGTGGCTGACGAGTTTTCGGGCCTGTTGGGCGCAATCGGGATGTCGTCGCCCGGCGGTGCGGATGCCGCGATCGAGGCGTTGTCTGCCCATCTTAGCCCTGATCTGGCGACACGGTTGCGCGCAGAGATGGGCACGGCCAAGAATGGTGACCCATGGCCCATGATCCTAGCCTTGCCTGACGATGATTTACTGGGGCTGATGCGCCGCGAGAGCACGGAAGTTTGCGCGATCACCCTGTCTAAGCTGCCTGTGGCCAAGGCTGCCGCAGTGCTTGAGAAATTGCCTGGTGATCAGGCCCGCCGCATCACCTATGCCATATCCCAGACCGAAAATATCGCGCCCGACGCCGTCAAACGGATCGGCGCCGCGCTAGTGCAGGACCATTGCACCAAGAAGGTCGTTGCATTTGAAAAGGCGCCTGTTGCGCGTGTCGGCGCAATTCTCAATTCAAGTCCTGCGCAAACCCGCGATGATGTGCTTGAGGGGCTTGGCGCAGATGACCCTGCGTTTGCGGACGATGTGCGCAAGGCGATTTTCACGTTCAAGGATATTCCCGCGCGCCTTGTCCCGACGGATGTTCCCGCCTGTATTCGTGGCGTCGACGGCGATGTTTTGTCCACGGCGATTGCGGCGGCCCTTGCTGGCGCGCCCGAGTTTGTCGCGGCCGCGGAGTTCATTCTTGCCAATATTTCACAGCGTATGGCGGGGCAAATCCGCGAGGATGCTGCCGAAAAGGGCACGGTTAAGCCGAAGGTCGCCGAGGAGTCGATGCGTGCGCTCTCTTCTGCGGTGCGCGAATTGGTAGATGCGGGCACAATTACACTTGTTTCTGATGAGGAGGAGGATGGTGAATAACCCGTGACAGCCCCGTTTTGCCTGCATAAGGTGAGCGGATGAATGACAAAACCGACCCCTTTGATGGACGCCGCTGGCACGATATGGGCGGGGACCCTGCCGGACCTGTGCCTGATGCAGATCACGATTTTGCCCTTTGGGAAAAGCGGGTTGATGCGTTGATGATCATTTGCTCATCCAAGGGGCATTTTAGCGTCGACGGGTTGCGGCGTGTCTTGGAGGATATGCCGCCTTCCAGCTTTGACGAGATGTCGTATTACGAACGCTGGATAGCATCGATTGCGCAAAACCTGATTGAAGACGGCGTCTTTACGGCCGCCGAGTTGGGACAGACCATGACGGACGTGAAGCAACGCGGCGCGACCTATGGGGACGCGGCCCATGGTTGAGCGGGTGCGGGTGCGCAGTGACATGCCGCCAGGTCATATTCGCACCCCCGCCTATTTGCGCGGTAAAACGGGGTTGATCGAACGCAGGCTTGGCCCTTTTCCGAACCCCGAGCAGCTTGCCTATCGCCAGCCCGCGACCCCGCTTGCGTTGCTGCGGGTCAGATTTACGATGGCCGAGATTTGGGGAGCGGCCGCGGAAACCCCGACCGACACGCTTGAGGCAGAAATTTACGCGCATTGGTTGGAGCCTGCATAATGCCGCATGATCATCACGACCACCTTTCCCCCTCGGGTCATCCGTTTCGCGCCGACGATGATGTGCCGCTAAGTTATTGGCAGACAATGGAAATCGCGGTGCGCGAGCTGTTGATTGCCAAGGGCGTGACAACGGCGCGCGAGATTGCCTCTCAGATCGAAGCCATGGACGCCCGCAGCCCCGCAAACGGAGCGGCGGTTGTGGCCCGCATGTGGAGCGACCCTGCGTTTTGCGCGCAGATGCGTGTTGATGCGAGCGCAGCGACCCGCGAAATGGGGTTTGATGTCGGCCCGATGAAGCTCATTGCGGTAGAAAATACCGCTGATTTACACAATGTTATCGTTTGCACACTATGTTCGTGCTATCCGCGCAACTTGCTCGGGCTACCGCCCGATTGGTATAAATCGCGGGCCTATCGGTCACGCACCGTGCGTGAACCGCGCCGCGTTTTGGCCGAGTTTGGCGTGACCCTGCCCGATGGCGTCGAGATACGCGTGCATGATAGCACCGCTGATATGCGTTATATCGTGATCCCTGCCCGCCCTGCTGGCACTGAGAATTGGAGCGAGGATGCCCTTGCGGCGCTGGTCACACGCGACAGTATGATTGGCACGGGTCTTCCCAAATCACCGGAAGGTGGTTAATTGCCGCTTATGACAAAAGGGACCCCGATTGACTGGCTGAGTAATCAAGCGTCGCGCGCTGTGATTGGCGCTGTGCGTCTGCTTCCCTATGCCAAGCGCGTGCCGTTTATGGGGGCCGTGATGCGCAAGGGTCTTGGCGGTGTTCTTGGGTTTCGCAAACGGGCGCAAACCAACCTCGCGATGATCTATCCCGACATGCCGCCCGAGGCGCGGCGGCGTATTGCGGATGGCGTTTTGGATAACTTTGGCCGCACGCTGATCGAAAACTATTCGCATCCTGAATTTGCAGAGCATTTGGCCCAAACCCCGCTGACGGGCGCGGGTGTGGAAGCATTGGCAAAGGCAACTGCCGAGAAACGCCCTGTGCTCTTTGTTACCGCGCATTTTGGTAACCACGAAGCCCCGCGCCAGATTTTGACCCGTCTGGGCCATAGTGTCGGCGGCCTTTATCGCCCTTTTACAAATCCCTATTTTGATGCTGATTATCGC
Organism: uncultured Loktanella sp.; assembly: GCA_937132065.1. GTDB lineage: Bacteria > Pseudomonadota > Alphaproteobacteria > Rhodobacterales > Rhodobacteraceae > Yoonia. The sequence continues at coordinate 22,368 of CAKZNT010000070.1, read as the reverse complement.
CGCACGATTGGCGCGCTCGGCGGCACGGTTTTTGCCCAAGGACGGCGCGGCACGATTGGCCTTATCCGTTATTTGCGCGAGGCAAATCAGGGTGTTTTGTTTTACGATGTATTTTATGGCGCGGGCGAACGGCTTGATTTCCTTGGGAAACCCGCGATGACGGCGCTCTCGGCGGCAGAGATCGCAATCAAGGTGGATGCTCTCGTGCTACCCTATTATGGCGTCAGGAACCCTGACGGGCTGACCTTTACCGCGATTATCGACGCGCCGATTGCGGTATCGGATCCGATCACGATGACCAACGAGATGAATGCGCGACTGGAGCAGCAGATTGCAGCCCATCCCGAACAGTGGTTCTGGGTGCATCGTCGTTGGAAAATGCGCAAAACCTAGGGCAGATCGACCGCCGCGAGAATTGGCCCATAGCCGTCTTTCTGGATCACGATGACGGCGGGACCGTCGCCCTCGACGGCGACGTCCATTGTCATCGGGCGCGCCCCGTCCCATTTGCCAATCACCTGCCATGATGTCACGATATTGACGTAGCTGATTGATTTCCCAGCATTCTCACCGCGACGGATCGCGACGGTTTGTTCAGGATGATAGCGCACGAGTTGCACCACCAACGCCCCAAGATCGGGTGTTTGCGGGGTCGCGGCAATTTTGATGTATTGGCCGTCGCGCGCTGCTGTCATCGCAACACGGGCCGACTGTGCACGCTGGTCGGCAATGTGATCCATGACGTCCATCCCCTTGGAGCCGATCACCTGAGCCTGACCGCCGATGATCATTTGCGGGGTGTAAACGGTCGTGGCATGGGCCGCTTGGGCATAGCCATGCTGGCGCGCGGTGAAGGCGGCGCTGGCGAAGTCGTCTTTCCAACCGAGGTAATCCCAGTAATCAACGTGCAAGGCCAAGGGGATCACATCGTCGCGCCCGACCAGATCAGCCAGAAGCGCATCTGCGGGCGGGCAGGACGAACAACCTTGCGAGGTATAAAGTTCAACGACAACCTTATTTTCTTGCGCAGCCGCTTGGCTGGTGTGGAGTGCGCCAAGAATGGCAAGTGCTGACAAGATGACCCGCATGATGATCCCAATTTATGCTGTTTGTCTTTATTGTCTATTGAGGTTTTAGTGAAATGACCAATCAACGAATTGCGAGTGTTTTGTGACGGATGTTTCAATTTTCAAATGATCCGTGCAACCACTGGCAATTTTCGGTGTGCAATGGTATACAAAAGCCAGCCACCCCCTTGATCGTAGGGTCAACATGGGGCAAAAGCACTTTAAATCCGTTTATACGCGCCTTTGAAAGGGATAGCCAATGACCGTTACAGTCGGCCTTGATACAGCCAAAACCCGCAAGACACTGACCGTAGGGTCGCAGTCTGTTTCCTATTACTCAATTGCTGCTGCCGAGGCTGCTGGTTTGGGTGACTTTTCCAAGTTGCCAGCCGCGTTGAAGGTGGTTCTGGAAAACCTGCTGCGTTTTGAAGACGGCGGCTTTTCTGTGTCTGTTGACGACATCAAGGCGTTTTCCGAGTGGGCCACAAACGGTGGTCAGAACCCGCGCGAGATTGCCTACCGCCCTGCCCGCGTATTGATGCAGGATTTCACCGGCGTTCCTGCCGTGGTTGACTTGGCTGCGATGCGTGATGGCATCAAGGCGCTTGGCGGTAACGCCCAGCAGATTAACCCGCTGGCCCCTGTTGATCTGGTCATCGACCACTCTGTGATGATCGACGAATTCGGCAACCCGCGGGCGTTCCAGATGAACGTTGACCGCGAATACGAGCGTAACATCGAGCGTTATACATTCCTTAAGTGGGGCCAGAAGGCGTTTAACAACTTCCGCGTTGTCCCTCCGGGCACTGGTATTTGCCACCAAGTGAACCTCGAGTATCTGGCCCAGACTGTCTGGACTGATACCGATCAGAACGGCGAAACAGTTGCCTACCCTGACACCCTCGTTGGCACAGACAGCCACACCACAATGGTCAACGGTTTGGCCGTTCTTGGTTGGGGCGTTGGCGGCATTGAGGCCGAGGCCGCGATGCTGGGTCAGCCTGTGTCGATGTTGATCCCCGAGGTTGTCGGTTTCGAGCTGACAGGCGAAATGGTTGAAGGCACAACAGGCACTGACCTTGTGTTGAAGGTCGTTGAAATGCTGCGCGCTCATGGCGTTGTTGGCAAGTTCGTCGAATTCTTTGGCAAAGGTCTGGACGTTCTGCCACTGGCCGACCGTGCGACAATTGCCAACATGGCGCCCGAGTATGGCGCGACCTGTGGCTTCTTCCCGATTGACGATGAAACACTGCGTTACCTGCGCAATACGGGCCGCGAAGAAGACCGGATCGCATTGGTTGAAGCCTATGCAAAAGAGAACGGCTTCTGGCGCGATGCGGATTACGCCCCTGTTTACACCGCGACATTGCACCTTGATATGGGCACGATTGTCCCTGCGATTTCGGGTCCAAAGCGTCCGCAGGATTACGTTGCATTGACAGGCGCAAAGTCTGCATTTGCCAATGAGATGGAAAACACCTTCAAGCGCCCGATGGGCAAGGAAGTGGCCGTCGACGGCGAAGATTACACGATGGAATCGGGCAAGGTGGTGATTGCTTCGATCACGTCCTGCACAAACACATCCAACCCTTACGTCATGATCGGCGCGGGCCTTGTTGCGCGCAAAGCGGCCGCACTTGGCCTGAACCGCAAGCCTTGGGTCAAGACATCCCTTGCCCCTGGTTCACAGGTTGTGTCCGAGTATCTTGAGGCCGCTGGCCTGCAAGAAGACCTTGATAAGATTGGCTTTAACCTTGTGGGCTACGGCTGCACGACCTGCATCGGTAACTCTGGTCCGATCCAGCCCGAGCTAAGTAAGGCGATTTCCGAGGGCGATCTGGTTGCCACGTCTGTCCTGTCGGGCAACCGCAACTTTGAGGGCCGCATTTCTCCTGATGTGCGCGCTAACTACTTGGCGTCCCCGCCTCTGGTTGTTGCTTATGCGCTGGCAGGCACGATGGATATCGACATCACTTCTGATCCGATCGGTCAGGACAAGGACGGCAATGACGTCTTCCTCAAGGATATCTGGCCCACGAACCAGGAGATCAACGATCTTGTCGCCAAGACAGTGACACGCGAAGCCTTCCTCAAGAAGTATGCCGATGTGTTCAAGGGCGATGAAAAGTGGCAGGCGGTTCAGACCCCTGACTCCGAGACCTACGACTGGCCTGCGGCCTCGACCTACATTCAGAACCCGCCATATTTCCAAGGCATGTCCAAGGAACCTGGCACGATCAAGAATGTCGAGAACGCAAAAGTCCTCGCGATTTTGGGCGATATGGTCACGACCGACCACATCTCTCCTGCGGGTTCCTTTAAGGACACGACACCTGCGGGCCAGTATCTGCTGGACCGTCAAGTGCCTGTGCGCGAATTCAACTCCTATGGCTCGCGCCGTGGTAACCACGAAGTTATGATGCGCGGCACATTCGCCAACATCCGCATCAAGAACGAGATGCTTGATGGTGTTGAAGGCGGCTACACCAAAGGTGCGGATGGCAAGCAAACGTCGATCTTTGACGGCGCGATGGCCCATGTTGAAGCTGGCACGCCGCTGGTTGTCTTTGCAGGCGAGCAGTATGGTGCGGGCTCCAGCCGTGACTGGGCCGCGAAGGGCACTGCCCTGCTTGGCGTGAAGGCTGTGATTGCTGAAAACTTCGAGCGCATCCACCGGTCCAACCTTGTTGGCATGGGTGTGGTTCCGTTCGAGTTTACCGGTGGTGACACGCGCAAGACACTTGGTTTGACAGGTGACGAAACGGTTTCTATCTCTGGCCTTGATACCATCAAGCCACTTGAGACAGTGACTGCGACGATCACCTTTGCAAACGGCGACACCAAGGAAATCGCCGTGAAGTGCCGCATCGATACAGCCGTCGAGATTGAATACATCGAAAACGGTGGTGTGTTGCACTACGTGCTGCGCAATTTGGCTAAAGCGTCCTAAACCACGCGACAAAGAACAAGCGGAAGGCCCGAGCGTAAATCTCGGGCCTTTTTGCGTTTCATGGTGGCGTAACGATGATTGCGGACTGCCACGGCGCGGCGGTGCAAAACGAATAGATCTCGCCCGCAGCATCGCTGCGGTCATTTGGATCAATTGCCGTGTGCTTTATCCAGTGCGGGCAAGAACCGTTGTTCGTAGTCAGACCCGACCAATGGCCCTGCAAAGCGGAACAGCACGGTCCCGTCCCCGTCAACGATGAAGGTCTCTGGCGGTGCTGTGACGCCCCAGTTGATCGCTGTGCGTCCACTTGGGTCAAAGCCTGTGGCGAAAAACGGGTTTCCGTCATCGGCCAAGTAGGTCGCGGCATCATCCGCGTCATCGCGAAAGTTGATCCCCGCAACCCGATAGCCCTGCGCGTCGAGCGCAAGCAGCGTTGGGTGCTCGGCCCGACACGGCGGACACCAACTTGCCCAGAAGTTCACAATCGTGACCTCGCCGCTGCGCAAATCAACACCCGTCAGCAACGGTGTGCCGCGCACGGGTTCGGGTGCCACATCAGGCGCCGCCTGCCCGATCAGCGTCGAGGGCAGATCATTGGCATTGTCCCGCATCATGCCTGCAAAAAACAGCCCCGCCAGAGCGGCAAAGATCACAGGCGGCACGACCATCATCGGAGATATTTTAGCCATTCTTGCGTGCCTCTGCGGCATCAAGTGCCGCCTTTTGCCGTTTGGACTGTCGCCAACTTAGCCCGACAATAGCGACCAGCAAGGCGATGCTCACTGCATAGGCAAGCCCCACTTCGGCGGCGTATTTTCCAAGATCGGGGATCATCTGCGTCCCTCCCGTAGTTGAAGTGCGCGCACGCGGCGGCTGCGTATTTCGGTCCGTGTTCGCAGCAAGACAAGTGCAAAGAACAACAGGACAAAGCCCGCAATTGCCACCAAGAGCGGGAAAAAGAACACGTCTGCCACGTTCTCTTCTTTATCAAGTGATAGCGATGCCCCTTGGTGCAGTCCTTGGTTCCAGAAGTTCACGGCGTAGCGCGACAGAAGCGCGAAAACCGACCCGACCATGCAAAGCACGCTTGTCAGGTCCGCAGCCGTATCAGGGTCGTCAATCGCCGCCCAAAGCGCCATGTATCCAAGGTAAAACAGGAACAGGATCAGGAAAGATGTCAGCCGCGGATCCCACGCCCAATATGTCCCCCACATCGGTTGCCCCCAGATCGCCCCTGTCATCAGCGCGATAAGCGTCATGGTGATCCCAACGGGTGCTGCCGCCTTTGCCGCGAGCGCAGAGACATGGTGTCTGCGAATGAGCCAGATCAGCGAGGCCACAAGCATCATGATCCACGCGTTGATCGCCATAAGGGCCGCTGGCACGTGCAGATAGATGATCTTGACGGTAGAGCCTTGTCGGTAATCATCGGGCGTAAAGAAGAACCCCCAGATCAGCCCTGTCACAAGGCAGACCCCTGCCGCTCCGAACGCCCACGGAAGGATCGGGCCTGTCCAGCCCATAAACTTCTTTGGATTTGCATATTCCCATAATGACATGTGTTGGGTCTATCCTCTCATTGGATGTGTCTCAATCCCGATTTAACGCAGGTTAATGCGCAATACTGCCGCAGTCGCAAAGGGAAGCATCGCGAATGCCCCTGCCGTGATCCCACCGAGCATGAGGAGTGGCGTGGTTGCATCCAGCCCTTGCGCGCCCCGCCGCACGGCTTCTGCCCCGAAGATGAGTGTCGGGATGTAAAGCGGCAGCACCAAGAGCGACAGCAATAGCCCGCCCCGCCTGATCCCTACCGTCAGGGCCGCCCCGAATGTCCCGATCATCGACAAGGCCGGTGTGCCAAGCAGCAAGGTCAGCGCCACAAACCCGTAAGCCCCTGAAGGTAATTGCAAAAGCACCCCAAGCACGGGTGCTGCGACCGTCAGCGCAAGCCCCGTTGTCAGCCAATGCGCGATTGCTTTGGCCAAGCCGACCGCCTCGAGCGGGATCGGCGCGGTTGCGATCAGGGTCAGTGCCCCATCTTCGAAATCCAGCGCGAAAATCCGGTCAAGCGACAGAAGTGCTGCCAAAAGTGCCGCAACCCAAAGGATCCCCGCGGCGATTTTGGACAGGATTTCGGTTTCTGGCCCCACCCCGAACGGCACAAGCACCACAACGATCAAAAAGAACACAAGCCCGAGCCCGAAGCCGCCACCCGCCCGTGTGGCCAGTCGCAAGTCCCGCAGCAGCAGCGCGATCAAAGGAAGGCCTCGTCGCTATCGGTTGCCCCTGACACGGAGGTCGCGAAGGGAGTGAGGTCGAGCGTTTCTGCCTCGTCCAGCCCAAGGTCGATATGCGTAGCGATGACTGCAATGCCGCCACTTGCAAGATGCTGATCGCGCAAGAACTGCGTAAAGAGTTTCACCGAAAACCCATCTAGCGACACCGTTGGCTCATCGAGGAACAAGACCTTGCGCCCGATCACTCCAAGGCGCGCCAAACCGACTCGCCGCTTTTGCCCCGCTGATAGCGTCCCTGCGAACCTGTCGCGCAGGTCACCAAGATCGAACCAGTCCCAGATCGCATCTGGCACGGCGTTTCCGTAGACATCGCCCCAAAACGCAAGGTTTTCCTGCACTGTCAGCGCTGTTTTGATCCCGTCGGCGTGGCTTGCGTAGGCGCCCTCGTCGGGGGGGAATGTGCATGTGCCCGCGCTTGGCTCTTGCAGCCCTGCGAGCGTGCGTAAGAGCGTGGTTTTCCCGATGCCGTTGGGGCCGCGCAGGATCAGTGCATCGCCTGCTGCCACGCTAAAGTTGAGCCCTGATAGAACGGGTAAGCCACTGCGTTCAATTGCAAAATCGCGGACTTCAAGCATGGATCACACTGGCAACAGGGCCGCCGCCACGCGCCGCCCTTCCGACAAGAGCACGTTATAGGTCCGGCAGGCGGCTGGCGTTCCCATGGGTTCAACCCCTATGCCTGCCGCTTCGAAAGTCTCGCGAAAGGCCACGGGCAGATGCGTAATTTCGGCGCCTGTCCCGATGAAAATCACGTCAACGTCTTCTGCCAAGTCAAGCAGCGGCTGCCTGTCCTCATAGCCGCCCCATGACCGCGTTCCGCCCGCAAAAACGAGCGTTGCCCCTTTGCTGACGACACCGCCGATGCGAAAGAAATCGGGACCATAGCCGTCGATGGGTTTCGCGTCTGCGTAGTTGACTTCATTGAGGCGCATTGTCCGTTTCCTTGCGGTTAGGCGTCGATATTTGAGAACTGTCCGTTGGGCGCAGGGTCTTTCTTGCTCCAGTCCCGCTTTACACCGAGCATAAGCACGATGTTTTTCGCGATGTAGATCGACGAATATGTGCCGACGACAATGCCCCATGAGATCGCAAAGACGAAGCCACGGATCACGTCACCGCCAAGCACCAGCAGCGCGATGAGCGCCAGCAATGTTGTGCCAGAGGTCATGATTGTGCGCGACAGCGTTTCGTTGGCCGACAGGTTCAGCACGTCGATCAGCGGCAGCTTCTTATACTTGCGCAGGTTTTCGCGGGCGCGGTCAAAGACCACAACCGTATCGTTGATCGAATAGCCGACAATCGTCAGCAGGGCCGCGATGATCGCGAGGTCGAATTTGATCTGCAAGAGCGAGAACAGCCCGATCGTGAGCGCCACATCGTGCACAAGTGCGACAACACCGCCGACCGCGAACTGCCATTCGAACCGCATCCAGATGTAGATGACGATAGCCGTGATCGCCCCGAGCACCGAGATGATTGCCGCTTTGATCAATTCACCCGACACCTTTGGTCCCACGCTTTCCACCGATGGGAAGGTGATCGTCGGATCAACGGTTTGCAGCGCAGCTTCGACGCTATTGATCGTTTCGATTGCCACGCTTTCGTCGCCCTCTTGGGCTTGGATACGCACCATTGCAACGTGCTGGTTTTCGTCGAAAGTCGGATCGAACACTTCTGTGATTGTCACATCGCCCAAGTCCAGCGGCGTGATTGCGGCGCGGTAATCGCCCACATCAACTGCGGTTTCCGATTGCGTGCGGATCGTTGTGCCACCCTTGAAGTCGATCCCGAAGTTCAGCCCGTTCAGGAAGAAAATCGCAACCGATGCCAGCACCAGCACGATAGATGTGCCGAATGTGAACTTTGCCACGCTAAAGAAGTTGAATTTGGTGTTGTCAGGCACGAGCCGCAAGCCGTTGATCTGGCGGTCAATCGACTTGGGCCGTTTGCGCGAGAACCACATCACCACGAGCACCCGCGTGACAAACACGGCGGTGAATACGGAGGTCATGATGCCGAGCCCCAGCGTGATCGCGAACCCGCGCACAGGACCAGAGCCAAGTGCAAACAGGATCACGGCAGTGATGAAGGTCGTAAAGTTACTGTCGAGAATGGCCGACAAGGCCCGCTCGTAGCCCAGCTCGATTGCGCGCGCTGGCCCTTTGGCGGTTTTGAGTTCTTCGCGGATGCGTTCAAAAACGAGCACGTTGGCATCAACGGCCATACCAACCGTCAGCACGATCCCCGCAATCCCCGGCAAGGTGAGCGTGCCGCCAATCAGCGAGAGCACACCAAAGATCAGGAACAGGTTGATCGCCAGCGCCACCGAGGCAAACAGCCCGAAAAGCCGATAGCTGAGCAGCATGAAGCCGATCACAAGCGCACCGCCGACCATCGCCGCCAGTTTGCCCGCGTCGATGCTGTCTTGTCCGAGTTCTGGCCCGATGGTGCGTTCCTCAAGGAAGGTCAGCCCCGCAGGCAAGGCCCCTGCCCGCAAGAGCACCGCAAGGTTGGTCGATTCTTCGACGGTGAACCGCCCCGTGATGATCCCCGATCCGCCCGCAATGTGGCTTTGGATCGTGGGCGCAGAGATGACCTCGTTGTCCAGCACAATTGCAAACGGCGCACCGATGTTCTCGGCTGTGTAGTCGCCAAATTTGCGTGCCCCTGTCGGGTTGAAGCGGAAGTTCACCGCGGGCCGCCCGTTTTGGTCAAACGCGGGCTGCGCATCGGTGAGCTCTTCACCGGTGACAACGGGGCTTCGCTCGAGGATGTAGAATACGCCCGCCTCGTCAATGGACGGCACGATCATGTTGCCCGATCCTGCGGAGGCGTTTTCATCCGATGTGCGCCCGACAACGGGCTGGAATGTCAGCTGCGCGGTGGTTCCGATAATGTCTTTGACCTCTTGGGCCGAACCGACACCGGGCACTTGCACCAAGATACGGTCCGTGCCCTGCCGTTGGATTGTGGGTTCGCGCGTGCCAACCTCGTCGATCCGACGCCGAATGATTTCGAGAGATTGCTGCACGGTGCGATCGTCAACAGCCGCCTTTTCAACCTCCGTCATCTCGATTGTTAGCACCTGACCGTTCAGGGTCACGTTGATGTTGTTTTGACCTGCACCCGCAAGCGAGGCCACGGGCTGTGCAAGGCCGCGCACCAAGGTGAGTGCGCGATCAGCGCCTGCCACCTCGGAGAAGCGCACCCGCAAGGTGTCGGAGGGTCCGTCTTCACGGGTCACAAAGCCGACGGTATCGCGCTCGGCGGCCAATGTGTCGCGCACATCAGGCCAAAGCCCGTTCATAACGGTCGCGTAGACGTCCTTGACCTGCACTTCGGCAAGCAAATGCGCACCGCCCCGCAGATCAAGCCCGAGATTCACCAGATTAGAGGGCAGGAAGGCGGGCCAGGTTGTATCCTCGCCCCCCGTCGCAATCACATCGTTATGCGCCTCGACCCGACTATAAAAGCCGTTTGGCAGAGCCAGAAGAAGCCCGATTGCACAGGTCAGCCAGATAAGCGCCTGCTTGAACGGTGAAATAGTCAGCATAACGAAGATGCCCCCAATAGCGGTAAATTAGGACTTGGCAGGTTCTGTTTTGTTCAGAACTGTCGCGATTGTGGAGCGGATCACGCGCACGGTCACACCGGATGCGATTTCGATCTCGACTTCGCTGCTGTCGTCTTTGACCTTCACAACCTTGCCCAAGATGCCGCCTTGCGTGATGACCTGATCGCCACGGCGCAACGCCTCGACCATCATCTGATGTTCCTTCAGCTTTTTCTGCTGTGGACGGATAAGTAGGAAATACATGATACCGAAGATCAGGATCAGTGGGACGAGTGATTGAATGCCTTGCATGGTGGCCTCCGTTGTGTGCGTAAATAATCGCCCAGAATGAGCGCCAAAGTCGCGGCACATTATGACTGCGCCTATGGAATGGCAACAGGTTACCCCCTATTTCAGAGGTTCACAGTCGCCTTAGTTTACGGCATATGGGGGCAACAATTGAATTTGCCAACCAAAGGACCAAACTGATGCATGATATTCGCATGATCCGTGACAACCCCGCTGCTTTTGATGCGGCCCTGTCCCGCCGTGGGGTTGCGCCTGTGTCGGCGCAAATTCTGGACCTTGACGAGGGCCGCCGCGCCAAGATTTTGGCCGCAGAGACCGCCCAAGCTGATGCAAATGCCGCCGCCAAACAGGTGGGTGCTGCCAAGGCCAAGGGCGATGAAGCGGAGTTCGAGCGGCTGCGCGCATTGGTCGCCACCAAGAAGGCCGAGATCGCTGCCCTGAACGACGAGGCCAAAGAGGCAGACGCGACCCTTACCACCCTAATGCTGACGATCCCGAACCTGCCATACGCCGACATCCCCGATGGGGCGGACGAGGCTGACAACGTCGAGATCAAAAAGCACGGCAATCCGCGCAATTTCGCGTTTAACCCTGTCGAGCACTTTGAAATTCCTGCGATTGTGCCGGGCATGGACTTTGAAACCGCGGCGAAACTGTCGGGCAGCCGCTTTGTGCTGTTGTCGGGCGCAGTTGCCCGCGTTCACCGCGCCCTCGCCCAGTTTATGATCGACACCCATGTCGAGGAAAACGATCTGATCGAGACCAACACCCCTGTGATGGTGCGCGAGGAGATGATGTATGGCACGGGCCAATTGCCAAAGTTTGGCGAGGACAGCTATCAGACAACAGACGGTTGGTGGCTGATCCCGACCGCCGAAGTGACCCTGACCAACATCGTCAACAACGTCACGCTGGACGAGACTGTTTTGCCGCGCCGCATGGTTGCGCATACGCTGTGCTTTCGCTCCGAGGCGGGGTCTGCGGGCCGTGATACCTCTGGCATGTTGCGCCAGCACCAGTTTGAAAAGGTCGAGATGGTCACGATTTGCCACCCGTCTACATCGGACGCCGAGCATCTGCGCATGACGGCTTGCGCGGAAGGTATCCTTGAGGCGCTTGAGTTGCCCTATCGCACGGTTGTGCTTTGCACGGGCGATATGGGCGCAGGCGCGCGCCGCACCCACGACATTGAGGTCTGGTTGCCAGGCCAGAATGCCTACCGCGAGATTTCGTCGATCTCGACCTGTGGTGACTATCAGGCCCGCCGCATGAACGCCCGCTACAAGCCGACCGAGGGTGGAAAGCCCGCGTTTATGCACACGCTGAATGGATCGGGTCTTGCGGTTGGGCGTTGCCTGATTGCGGTCTTGGAAAACGGCCAGCAGGAAGACGGTTCCGTTGCCTTGCCCGCCGCGTTGCACCCCTACCTGCGGGGCAAAACGGCAATCAATGCTGACGGCCAGTTGGTCTAACGAAAAAGGTCTGGGCGCGGTTTGCGTCCAGGCCTTAAAAACAAGCGCTAGAAGTTTTCGCCGGTTTGCTTCTTGATGTGCTTTGACAGGCGGCCTGTCTGCTTTTTCTTCTTGTCTTTATACGGGTTTTTCTCGCCCTGATCGCGCAGCGTCAGGCGGATCGGAGTGCCCGGCATGTCAAAATCGGCGCGCAATCCGTTGACCAGATACCGCGTGTAGCTGGCTGGCACGAGATCGGGGAACGACGACATCACCACAAAGCCCGGAGGCCGCGTTTTGACCTGTGTCGCATAGCGCATTTTGATCCGGCGACCACCCGGTGCGGGCGGCGGATGCTGTTCGAGCATACCCGTCAACCAACGGTTCAGTTGCGCGGTTGTAATGCGGCGGTTCCAGACCTCATGGGCGCGCATGATCGCCTCTTGCAAACGGTCTAAACCCTTGCCTGTCTTGGCCGACACGGTGATCAACGGCGCGCCTTTGAGTTGCGGCAACAGGCGGGCGAACTCTTCTTTGAGTTCTTTCAGCTTGTCTTGCTTTTCGGTTTCAACGTCCCATTTGTTGACCGCGATAACCACGGCGCGGCCTTCGCGTTCGGCCAGATCCGCGAGGCGCAAGTCCTGCTGCTCAAACGGAATTTCAACGTCGAGCAAGATGACGACGACCTCGGCAAATTTGACCGCGCGTAGGCCGTCGCTGACCGAGAGTTTCTCGATCTTCTCGTGAATTTTCGCCTTGCGGCGCATCCCTGCGGTATCAAAAATCCGCATCGGCACGCCGCCCCAGTCCTTCTGGACCGAGATCGCATCGCGGGTGATCCCTGCTTCTGGGCCCGTCAACAGGCGCTCTTCTCCGATGATCTTGTTGATCAGCGTGGATTTACCCGCATTCGGGCGGCCACAGACGGCAATTTGCAGCGGCTTGTCGGATGTGAGGACGCGCGGCGCATCCTCTTCGTCTTCGCTCACGTCAACGTCGATTTCGGGTGCGTCGATTTGTGCGCGCTCTTCGAACTCTTTGGCCAATGGCATCAACAGGTAGTAAAGCTCGTCCATGCCCTCGCCGTGTTCGGCGGACAGGCGGATCGGTTCGCCAAGACCAAGCGAGAATGCCTCTAGGTAACCCGCCTCGCCCGCGCGGCCCTCGGATTTATTCGCGGCAAGAATGACGTTTGCATTTTTCTTGCGCAGGATATCGGCAAAGACCTGATCGGTTGGTGTCACGCCAACGCGCGCGTCGATCATGAACAGGCAGATGTCGGCCATCTCGACGGCCCGCTCGGTCAGGCGGCGCATCCGCCCCTGAAGGCTGTCGTCGGTTGCATCTTCGAGGCCAGCACTGTCGATGACGGTGAATTTCAGGTCACCGAGTCGCGCCGCTCCTTCGCGCAAATCACGCGTAACACCTGGCTGGTCATCGACAAGCGCCAGCTTCTTGCCAACCAAACGGTTGAAAAGTGTGGATTTGCCAACATTCGGGCGGCCCACGACGGCTAGGGTAAATGACATTGTTCAGGCTCCTGACGGGTTCAACGCCTGCCGTTACACCAAATAATTCCTAACGGAAAGCCAGCAGTTGGCCTTCTTTGGAGATGACGTAGAGTGTGCCCTGCGCAACAACAGGGTTTGACGCCGCCCCACCCGGAATAGGAACGGCCCCGATGAGCGCGCCCGAGGCAGGATCAAACATGCGCATATTGCCCTCGGACGAGGCGACAATCAGCCGCCCGCCCGCAAGGATCGGACCATAATGCGCGGCAATCGGCTTTTGACGGCGGCGCTGCTTTTGCTCTTGGCTGGGCAATGCGACCCGCCAGACGGGGTCGCCCGTGGCCGCGTCCAGCCGCACAAGTTCGTTGAGGTCGTTCACAAGGAAAACAGCGTTGCCCGCAGGCCAGACAGGGCCAAGCGCCCCCTCGTTTGCTGTCCAGATGCGGTCGCCGTTGAAGAGATCAAGCGCGGCCAGTTGCCCGCCAAAGTTACCGACGTAAGCACGGTTGCCCGAAATCACGGGATCGCCTGAAATATCGGTGATCGCGGCAGAGGCCCGCCCAAGGCGGTCACCCGAAACAACAGTTGACCAGCGTCTGATCCCCCCTTGCGGGAATGTCGCGACGACCTCGCCTGACGGGAACGGGAATACCGCAATGTCGTCGTTTACCGCCACGCCTGCCCCGCCGCCAAAGTTGGCGATAGAGGGCGTGCCGTTAAGCTGCCATTGAATGCGGCCTGTGTTCACATCAAGCGCCCAAGCCGCGCTATTGCGTGCCACGACATAGACGAGATCACCTTTGACTGTGGGCGCGGATGTGCCCGGCGCATCAAGGTCTTGTGTCCAGAGTTCGGCGCCTGTGCTGGCATCGAGTGCGGTCAGCTCGCCAAAGCCTGTCGTCGCATAGACCCGCCCGCGGGCCACGGAGACACCGCCCCCGGAGGCATCGGCGGCGCGGTCGCGCCGTGGCGTCAGATCAACCGACCAAAGAGTTGCACCCGCGGCAGAGGTCGCCGTCACGCGTGCGCGTGCGTCCATTGTGTAGATGACACCACCTGCCACTACGGGTTCGGCGGTGATGCGCGCGCGATTGCTATCGCCTGCGCCAATATTCACAGCGAGCACTTGGGTCAGGGCCGCGCCAAGGCTGGGGTGGGTGATCTGATGATCGGGACCGCCGCTCCGGTGGGTCCAATCGGCATTGAGACGCGCAGCTGCAAAATTGACAGGGCCAGACTGGTTCACAAAGGCCTCGGTGTCGCGAATCTCGATCCGTTCGCCCGGCAAAATCACATCGCGTTCGCCGCAACTGGCGGTCAGTGCGACCAACAGGCCTGTAACGAGTGCTATCTTAACTGTCACGATCCGACCCCTTTGCCGTATTATTCTGTCGTCGCGGGCGCTTCAATTGTGCCCCCAAGAGCCACAATCAAGGTTTGCGCCCGTTCACGCAAGCCCCGCGTCGCGCCTGCGTCTTGTGCGATGGTGGTCATCGTTGCAATCGCGGCCCCCTCATCCCCTTCGGCCACTTGCATCAAGCCGATTTGTTCCAACGCCAAAAGGCGAAACGGCGCGCCCGGCTGGGACAGGGTTTCGAGTGCGGATTGGCGGGCCGCCACATCGTCGCTTGGCAGCATCGCCGCCTTGAACGCCGCCAAGTCCCGATAGATTTCGGGCACTTCGCTGTTTGTCGCCAAGGCATTCAGGGTGGCAGAGGCCTGTGCAATCTGGTCCGCTTCCTGCTGCGTCGCTGCGGTCAAAAGTGCGGTCACGGCTGCGGCCGACCCGTCGACCTCGATCGCGCCTAGCGCCGCTGCACGTGCGGCCGTGTCATTCTCGCCCATCGCGGCAAGCATCGCGTCACCAACTGATTGCGCCGCATTTTGCTGTTGGGCCTTGCTGTATTCATTATAAGCGGCCCCCCCGACGAGAACGAGCACAAGGGTCACTGCGATCCAGCCGTATTTGCGCACATACCCGAATAGGGCATCGCGGCGGACCTCTTCGCTGACTTCGTTGATAAAGCTGTCTGTATCGCTCACGTCTGTATCCCCTTGGCTGCGGCGAATGCCGCGCGTTGTTGGCTGTTCATATCGTGAAGCCCGCCCGATTGCCAAGACCTGCTTGGCCAAAAGGGCGGATGCCCACTTATGCGCGGGTCATTTTTCGAAATGTCACCATCGAAAGCGCCAGCGCCAAGAGCGCGCAAAGCGCAATCGCCCCGACCATCGGCGTCGCTGTGCCATCAAAGAAAAGGCCCGTGATTGCGACCATGATGCCCCCTGTCAGCATTTGCAGTGTGCCCCCGAGAGAAGAGGCCAGCCCTGCGATTTCGCCGTGCGGGTCAAGCGCCATAACCATCGTTGTCGGGATGATCAGCCCAAGGCAGGCATTGGCCGCAAACAGGCCCGCAACTACCACGGGGAGGCTCGCAAACCCTGCCAGACAGACAAGGAACAAGGTGACGGACGCCGCCGCAAATCCGATGACCGCCCCGCGCATCACAGGCACAACGCCGAACCGGTCCATCGCTGGCCCCGCCGCTTGGGATGCGCCAAAGAACCCGATTGCGTTGATTGCAAAGGCAATGGAGAACTGTGTCGGCGTCAATCCGAACTGATCGCTATAGACGAACGAGGCGCTGGCGATAAAGACCATGAAGCTTGCGAACCCGAAGCCGCCGATCAGCGTCAGCCCCATGAAAACAGGATCGCGAAACAACACCTTGGACCCCGCCCAAAGCGACTTCAGGTTGACCTTTACACGGTGTTCGCGGGCAAGCGTTTCGGGAAGCGCAAAGCCGACGAGGAACAAGCTGGCAATGGCCGCCACGCACAGCGACCAAAAGATAAGCCGCCAGTCGCCAATCACGATCATTCCGCTCCCCGCGAGCGGCGCAAGCATGGGCGAAACCGAAATGACGAGCATGACCATCGCCATCAGCCGTGTGGCAGCCGACCCCGTGTGCATGTCGCGGATCACGGCGCGCGGCACGACCATCAGAACCGCCCCGCCAAATCCTTGCAAGGCACGCGCGGCAATCAATTGCCCGATGTCAGCGGCCAAGGCCGAGAGCACAGACCCGACAATGAAAACGACAAGCCCGAAATAGAGCGGTGTGCGCCGCCCCGCCTGATCGGCCCACGGCCCGTAGAGCAATTGCGCAAAACCGAATGCAACGAAATAGGCCGTCAGCGTCCATTGCACCATCGCAACTTCGGCGTTCAGATCTGCCGCAATCGCGGGCAGCGCAGGCAAATACATGTCAATCGCAAACGGACCAACAGCAGAAAGTAGCCCCAGAATTAGAGCGGCGCGAAATAGGGTCATCAGGTTTTCTTTCGGTTAAACTGTCGGGTCTTCTTCGATCTGGCGGTTCCACAGATGCGCATATCGCCCGTCCTTGGCAAGTAACGCATCATGCGTGCCCTGCTCAACAATTATTCCGTCTTCGAGCACCACAATCTGATCGGCGTCAGCAATTGTCGACAGCCTATGCGCGATGGTAATGACCGAGCGCCCCTGCGCCATCGCCTTGAGTTCGGCCTGAATTTCCATCTCGGTCTCGGTATCAAGAGCAGAGGTCGCCTCGTCGAGCAGAAGGATCGGCGGGTTTTTCAGCAGCGTGCGCGCAATGCCGACCCGCTGTTTTTCGCCCCCCGAAAGCTTGAGCCCGCGCTCGCCGACCGTTGTTTCGTAACCGTCAGGCAGGCTCGCGATGAAATCATGGATTTTCGCGGCTTTTGCGGCGGCGATGATCTCGGCTTCTGTCGCCGTGGGCCGCCCGTAGGCGATGTTATAATGCACGGTGTCGTTAAAAAGCACGGTATCTTGCGGGACCACCCCCACCAAAGCATGCAGGCTTTCTTGGGTCACATCGCGCACGTCCTGCCCGTCGATGCGCAGCGCGCCTTTGGTGACGTCATAAAAGCGGAACAGCAAGCGGCCAATCGTCGATTTACCCGAGCCCGAAGAGCCGACAATGGCCACGGTCTGTCCGGGTTTCACCGTCAGATCGACCCCCTTCAAAATCGCGCGTTCCTTGTCGTATCCAAAGTGAACATCGTCCAAAACGACTTCGCCGCCTTGCACTTTTAGAACATTTGCATCCGGTTTATCGACAACTTCTGCGGGCTGACGTAACAATTCGAACATTCCCGCCATATCAATCAGTGCCTGCCTGATCTCTCGGTAAACTGTCCCGAGGAAGTTGAGCGGCAT
Source organism: uncultured Loktanella sp. (assembly GCA_937132065.1). Lineage (GTDB taxonomy): Bacteria > Pseudomonadota > Alphaproteobacteria > Rhodobacterales > Rhodobacteraceae > Yoonia. The sequence goes on along the minus strand of CAKZNT010000070.1, from coordinate 5,008 downwards.
CGTGATCTGGATCATATAGGCGTTCACCAGCACAAAATCACCAACGGTCAACGTGCCATTCTGCACCCCGATGGCCGCCATCACCATGACGCCCACAAGGCCGCTAGTAATGATCAACGACTGCCCGAAGTTGAGGAATGCGAGGCTATAATTGGTCTTGATCGCAGCGTGCATATACTGCTCCATCGCGCTGTCATAGCGATCTGCCTCCCACTTTTCCGCGCCAAAGTATTTGACGGTTTCAAAGTTGAGCAAGCTATCAATAGCCTTTTGGTTGGCATCAGTATCCTGATCGTTCATTTCCTTGCGGATCTTGACGCGCCACTCGGTCACGGCAAACGTAAACCAGACATAAAGCCCGATGGTCACAACCACGACCACCAGATACCACACATCAAAGGTCACGAACAAAACAGCGGCGATCAACACGAGTTGCACGATCAACGGACCGACAGAGAACAATAGGAACCGCAGCAGGAACTCCACGCCTTTCACGCCCCGCTCGATGATCCGGCTCAATCCACCCGTTTTGCGGGTGATATGGTAGCGCATCGAGAGGCGATGGATATGCGTGAAGGTTTCAAGCGCCAGCGCCCGCAAAGCGCCCTGCCCGACCTTGGTGAAAATCACATCGCGCAATTGTTGAAGGCCCACCGACATCAGCCGCGCGAACCCGTAGGCAAGCACAAGACCAACCGCGCCCAAGCCGAGATAAGTCGCGGCAGACGGCTCTTCTGGCGCAAGCGCGTCAACGGCGTTGCTAAAGAATTGCGGCGTGATCACTGCGATAATCTGCGACAGGAACAACGCGGCAAGCGATGTCACAACGCGCACTTTCACGCCAGTGTCGCCCTGCGGCCAGAGGTAAGGCACCACGCTGCGGATCACGTTCCAGCCGTCAACTTTGGCGTTGCTCAGGTTTTCATTGGTTTTGGCAAGATGGCGCATATGCGAGGCTCCGAATGTCAGCCCCGCAACTTATGAAGGTCAGCGCCAGATTACCAGAGGTCGCGCGCTATTCATCACCCTGCGGAATGCGAAATACTTGCCCCGGATAGATCAGATCAGGATCACGGATGCGGTCGCGGTTTGCTTCAAAAACTTTGAAGTATAAAATGCCGTCACCAAATCTGTCTTGGGCAATTGCCCATAGCGAGGTTCCCGGTTGCACGGTTGTCATCGCGACCTGAAAGTCGGGCGTTTGGGTTTGGGTCGCGATTTGGGCCGCCACGACCACGGGATCTTCGCGCTGAAACGGGGTTTCTACCCGCGAGATTACCTTGCCCGCCTCGCTCACTTCATCAACCCGCAGCGTGTAAACGCCTGTGTCGATTTGCGGGAGATCGGTGCGCCAGTTCCCGTCTGCCGCAATGCGCGAAGTCGTAATCGGTTGATTATCAAGGTAAACTTGGACATTCCCCCGCCCGCTTGCGCGCCCTGCGATCAAGACGTCACCGCTTGGGTCGTAGGTTATGCTATCAAGTGCGACGTTGGAGAGCACCTCGGGCGGAATGTTGCTTGCGGGCTGTGCCACCTTCACGCCTTCGGGCGTTGCAACAATGACGGCGGGCGCTGGTTGTGCAGGCGGGGCGGGCTCGACTTCGGGGGCCACCGTTGGTGTCTCGGCTTCGGGGGCCGCCGCTACCACGACTGGCGGGGTGATCGGCGCGATAAAATAGGTGTCCTCAGAGGCAATCGCCTGCCCGTTCGGGTCACCGATCAGTGTCAGGGTGCGCGACGTGTCGGCGTAGCCAAATACGGGAAATGCCACGAAACTGCCGTTGGTGTCCGCAGTCGCGATCTCGATCGTCTGCCCGTCAAGCACAATCGCGACCTCTTGCAGCGGCGCGGCCCGCCCTGCGAGCACGCTTGTGCCATCAGGCTCAACGCGAAATGTGTCCAGCTTTGGCGCGATGACAATGACTTGCGCGGGCGCGGCAGGAATGGCGGCAACGGGCGCGGCGACTTCGGGTGTGATCACGGGCGGCGTTGGCTTTGGCACGAGCGCCACCAGCCCCACGCCAATTACCACAGCGACCAAAGCGCCAAGTCCCAGCCGCGCGTTATTCGTCATTGCCATTCGTTGATCCCACCCCATCGCCCGCCTGACTGCGGGTTGAGCAAGCATAGCAACGGCGCTATGAGCGGTCAAAGAATTCAGCTCAACGAGGTGCAAGAATGGCTATGCTTCAAAAATCAGTCTGTGTTTATTGCGGGTCGCGCGACGGGGCACGCGCCAGTTACGGCGCAGCGGCAACTGAAACAGGCGAAATGCTTGCGAAAAACGGCTGGCGTCTGGTTTACGGCGCAGGCGATGTCGGGCTCATGGGCAAGGTCGCGTCAGCCGCACAAGCGGCGGGCGGCAAGACATTTGGCGTCATCCCCGTGCATCTGCTTGATCTGGAGGTTGGCAAGCGTGATCTCGACACGTTTATCATCACCGAAACCATGCATGAGCGCAAAAAGGTGATGATCATGAACGGGGATGCCGTGGTCATGCTTCCGGGTGGTGCGGGGTCGCTTGACGAATTGTTCGAGGCGCTGACATGGCGGCAACTCGGGCTGCACACCAAGCCGATCTTCATCCTCAATACCGAAGGGTTCTGGGATCCGCTGCTTGGGCTGATAGACCACTTTATCGCAGAAGGATTCGCCGATCCGTCCCTGCGCGATTTCGTTCAGGCCGTGCCCGACATCACCACTTTGGAAGAGGCTTTAGCCGCGGCCCTGTCCTGACGCCAAAGCGAAACGGTATAGACCAACAACCCGATCCAGATGATCGGAAATGCCATCGCGTGCCATTTGGTCACGAGTTCGCCCATGATCAATGCCGCCACGCCAAATTGCAGGGTCGGGTTCAGGTATTGCACCAATCCGACCGTTGACATACGCACACGCCGCGCCGCAAAGCTGAACAAAATCAACGGGCTGGCCGTCAATGGCCCCGACAGCGCCAAAAGCGCATGCGTGCCGATTTCGTTACTGCCGCCTGCCCCCGTGCCCATGACCGCGATCCATGCAATCGCCAGTGGCGCGAGCAGCAGAACCTCGGATGTCACCGAGACCACAGGGCCAAGCGGCAGTTGCTTTTTGATCATCCCGTAAGCCCCGAATGTGCCCGCAAGCCAGAGCGCGATCCACGGCGCAACCCCAAGGCCAAAGGTCAACACCGCCACGCCAAACGCGGCAATGCCCACGGCGACCCATTGTGCAAACTTCAGCTTTTCAGCAAACACCAGTTTGCCAATCACCACCGCGACCAGCGGGAAGATATAATAGCCGAGCGATGCCTCGATCCCCTGCCCGTTGGAAATCGCGAAGATGAAGCCAAACCAATTGCCCGCAATCATCGCGGCGGCGACAAATATCGTCAGGACCTGACGCGGGTTTGACAGGGCGTCGCGCACTTCTGCAAGCCGTCCTTGCACCCCAAGGATCAGCGCGAAAAATGCAAGTGACCACAGGCTGCGATAGCACAGAACTTCAAGCGGCGGCACATGCACCAACTGCGCGTAATACAGCGGCGACAGCCCCCAAACAGTGCAGGCAAGGATCATGGCGCTTACGCCCTTAGTGCCGTCAGTCATCTGCTTTTCTCCTTCAAACGCATTGGCCGTGATTTACACAACCTTGGCAAGAGCCAAAGCAAAAGGCCCGCCTATTTCTAAGCGGGCCTTTCGTTATTTCATCAACAAAGACAATTACATGCGCGAAGCAACGTTTTCCCAGTTGACCAGATTATCAAGGAAGTTGGTCAGGTAAACAGGACGCTTGTTGCGGAAGTCGATGTAGTAGGAGTGCTCCCAAACGTCGCAGCCCAGCAATGTGGTTTGGCCAAAGCAAAGCGGGTTTACACCGTTTTCGGTCTTGGTCACCTTGAGGCCGCCATCGGTATCTTTCACAAGCCAAGCCCAGCCAGAGCCGAACTGACCCGCGCCCGCAGCGGAAAACTGCTTTTTGAACTCGTCAACAGAGCCGAAGCTGTCGTTCAATGCCGCTTCCAATTCGGAGGGCATTGCGCTGTCGTTTGGTGTCATCATTTCCCAAAACTGGTTGTGGTTCCAAAGCTGGGAGATGTTGTTGAAGATGCCGTTTTGCGCCGTTGCGGACTTGTCGTAAGTGCCGACGATGATCTCTTCGAGCGACTTGCCGTCCCACTCAGTGCCCGCAATCGCCGCGTTGCCGTTTGTGACATAGGCGTTGTGGTGCAGGTCGTGGTGGAATTCCATGGTTTCAGCAGACATGCCGTGTGCTGCCAGCGCGTCGTGGGCGTATGGAAGATCAGGAAGTTCAAAAGCCATGGTAACCTCTTTCATTGGAAGTGCGGTGTCTGACACTTAACAAAGGCCTCTGCGTCCCAACGTCAAGTCGCTTTGCATCAAATTGGTCGCATTCGGCATTGTTTCCCCCTTCGCAACAGTGGACTTGAGGGTTCAGGTCGCTATGGTGCTGTTAACGCCGGATCAACTGGCAAACGCGCCAGAACGCGCAGAAGAGCAGGTAAAACGTGAACCACACGCAGCAGGGTCGCATCTGATGGCCAAACATCAATATACAATTCTGTCGATGATGAAGGACGAAGCGCCGTTTCTGCTGCATTGGATCGCCCATCCCCGTCTGATCGGCTTTGATCGGATTGTCGTGTTCACCAACCACTGTGGCGATGGCACTGATGCCCTGCTGGACCGGTTGGAAGAAATGGGTGAGGTCACGCATCATCGCAACAAGGTGCCCGACGGCGGCAAACCACAGCCCCTCGCCCTGCGGCGCGCAGGTAAACTTGAAGATGTGGTGAACAGCGACTGGCTGATCGCGCTCGACGTGGATGAATACGTGAACATCAAGGTCGGGCGGGGCCATCTGAATGACCTATTCGCCACAGCGCCCGAGGCAGATGGATTTGCGATCACCTGGCGGATGATGGGGGGGGCGGGTCGCATTGAATGGACGGACGATCCAGTGACTGAGGCCTACCCGAGCGGCGCGCCGGACCTGTTTCGCAAAGGCT
>CAKZNT010000069.1 GCA_937132065.1 uncultured Loktanella sp. | reverse complement strand
GAGGTGCAGTTTGACGCCGACGAACTGATGGCCGCTCCCGCTCCTGCGGGCCGCGTGATTGCATCGCCGCAAGCGACTGCATCAGACGGGGTCGCGCTGGCCGCAAGTGAACTTTATGTGGCTGATGACATTATCGTCGAAATGCCCGGCACCGAGACCTACGCAAACGCGCAGCCCAACGCCGTCAAGATCGTCACCGACGACCCTGTGTCCACTTTTTCGATCGACGTGGATACGGCCAGCTATAGCCTCGTGCGCTCTGACCTCAACCGTGGCTACATGCCCAACCCCGATGCGGTGCGCGTTGAAGAGTTGATCAACTACTTCCCATACGATTACGCCACTCCCGAGGCAGGCGAGGCACCGTTCCGCCCGACAGTTTCAGTGATGCCAACCCCTTGGAACGCGGGCACAAATCTGGTGCATATCGCAGTGCAGGGCCGCATGCCTGCTGTCGCGGACCGCCCTGCTCTCAACCTTGTGTTCCTGATCGACACATCGGGGTCGATGTCGGACGCCAACAAGCTACCGCTTTTGAAGCAATCCTTCCGCCTGATGCTGGACCAGTTGCGCCCGCAAGACGAGATCGCGATTGTCGAATACGCGGGATCGGCGGGTCAGGTTCTTGCGCCCACACCTGCCTCTGATCGCACGACGATTTTGCAGGCCATCGGCTCGCTTGGCGCGGGTGGGTCAACCAACGGGCAAGGCGGACTGGAACAGGCCTACGCCGTGGCGCAAACTATGGCTGGGGACGGCGAAGTAAACCGCGTGATCCTTGCCACGGATGGGGATTTCAACGTGGGCATCAACGACCCCGAGGCGCTCAAGTCCTTTATCGCAGACAAGCGCGACAGCGGCGCATACCTCAGTGTGCTTGGCTTTGGCCGTGGCAATCTGGATGACGCCACGATGCAAGCCCTCGCCCAGAACGGTAACGGGATCGCCTCTTATATCGACACCCTGTCCGAGGCGCAGAAGGTGCTGGTTGACCAGCTCTCGGGTGCGCTATTTCCCATCGCAGGGGATGTAAAAGTGCAGGTCGAATTCAATCCTGCCCAAGTGTCGGAATATCGCCTGATCGGCTATGAAACGCGCAGCTTGCGGCGGGAGGATTTCAACAACGACAAGGTGGATGCGGGCGAACTGGGTGCAGGGCACAACGTGACCGCGATTTACGAGGTCACCTATGTCGGCAGCGACGCGGAACTGAACGATCCCTTGCGGTATGGCGACACGGTTGCGCCCGATGATCTGGGCGAGTTGGGCTTTCTCAAGCTGCGCTACAAAGAGCCCGGCGAAAGCACCAGCAAGCTGATTTCTTTGCCAATCACAGGGGATGAGGCCGCGTCAGGCGAGGCACAATTTGCCGCCGCTATCGCAGGTTTCGGGCAGCTGTTGCGCGGCTCTGACTACCTTGGTGACTGGAGCTACGGGAACGCGATTGATCTCGCCAATGCCAACCGCGGCGACGACCCGTTCGGCTACCGCATGGAGGCTGTGCAACTGATGCGCCTCGCCCAAAGTATCTCGGGCAACTAAGCGGTCACTTGATCCAGTCGAGCGACAACTCGGTGCGATCAGCGGGGGTATATTCTCCGCTGATCCAACCTTTGTAGCCATCCTTTTTCAACTGCGCGAAAAAGGCGGCATAGTCGATATCCCCCTGATCAGGAGCGCGGCGATCTGGCGTTTGGCCGACCTGCACATGCGCCACAACATCGCGCACCCGCGCCCATGTCCCCAAAACATCGCCGGTGATCTTTTGGGCATGGTATGCATCAAATTGCAGGCGCAGATTGGGGGCGTCCACTTCGGCGATAATCGCCTTGGCCTCGTCAAAGTCACACAAGAAATATCCCGGCATATCGTCACGGTTGATCGGCTCGATAGTCAGGCTTTGCGACCGCGATTGCGCCGCCGCCCAGCGCAGGTTTTCAACAAAACAGGCCCGTGCCTGCGGCCCCTCAGCAACGCCCGCCA
>CAKZNT010000068.1 GCA_937132065.1 uncultured Loktanella sp. | reverse complement strand
GCGCCTTGCATGTCATAAGCGGCGGCCAGCGCAGAGCGGCTCATCCAGATCACGCCAAAGCGTGCGTCGTCGGGGATCATTTCACCGGGGGCGGTGGTGTATAAAAACTCGGGCGCTTGCGCGAGGCCGACAATTTGAAAGCTGCGCCGCGCCCCGTTCATCGTTGCCTGCATGCGGTCGCCGGGGTGCAGACCATGCGCGTTGGCAAAGGACTGAAGCAATAATATCTCGTCACTGTGATCACTATCAATCATTCGCCCGTCGGTCAGATAAACATCGTTCAAACGGGGGGCACGCAAGTCAGGCAAAGACACCGCCTGCGCCTGCACGGGCAAATTAACATCGGGCAAATCAATTAAGGCGCCACCAACCACACGGGTTTCAACGGAACTTATGCCTTCAATCGCTTGGATTGCCGCAGCCAACCTGTCAGGGGCACGGGTGACGGGGGCAAAAACCTCGGCCAGCCGATATCGGTCATAATAGGTGCTGCGGGTCTCGTTCAGCGATGTGACCAACCCCGTCATCATCACCAACATGCCAACGCCCACCGCAATGACGATGCCGATGGCAAAGGCCTGCCCCTTCATGCGCCACAAATCGCGCAGAAGCTTATGGTCGAGTGGGCTCACCAGTTTATCTCTTCAGGGGAAAGCTTGGTTTTGTTCACAACGATTTCGCGCACATTGCCGTCAGCAAAATGGATCACACGATCCGCCATTGCCGCTTGGCTTGCCGCATGGGTCACGATCAGAACCGTTGCGCCCAGCTTTTCGTTTACGTCCTTGAGCACGTTCAAAACCGCACGCCCCGTGGTGCTATGAAGCGCGCCCGTTGGCTCGTCACAAAACAGAACCGTGGGTTGCTTGGCAACAGCGCGGGCGATCGCAACACGTTGCTGCTCACCACCCGACAATTGCGCAGGAAAATGATCAACACGGTCGCGCAGACCGACCATCGCCAAGGCCTCGTCAGGATCCATCGGATCGCGGGCAATCTCGGTCACCAGTTCGACATTCTCGCGGGCCGTCAGACTGGGCATCAGGTTATAAAACTGAAACACAAAGCCGACATGGTCGCGACGATAAAACGTCAGTTGCTTGTCCGTCATTTGCGACAGATTCTGATCTTGGAAAAATGCGTCACCTTTGGTCGCATGATCGAGGCCGCCAATGATGTTCAACAGCGTCGACTTGCCACTACCAGAGGGGCCAAGCAGCACAACAATCTCGCCCTCGGGAATGTCCAGATCAACACCGCGCAACGCGTGAACGGCCGAACGGCCCTCCCCATAAACCTTGGTCAATCCTTTGGTTGAAAAGGTGTTTTGCGACACGGGACGTCCAATCAATGTTGATACATAAGTCTCGTCATTATGTTTAGTCCAATCTAAACAAAGCGCAAGATGATGGATTGCCGCAGGGTGATCGTATCCCGTGAGGGAACGCGTGACGCAAAAGGTATGACTATTCTTATGATTTATATCTTGCGATACTGATGAGGTAGAGGAATCGCATGCAACACAAGAGCACGGAAATCACGATTGTTGGCGGTGGGGTTGTTGGCCTGAGTGTCGCAATGGGCCTGTTGGACGCGGGGCATCGCGTGCAGGTGCTTGATGGTGTGGATAGCGACATGCGGGCATCGCAGGGAAATTTCGGATTGATCTGGGGGCAGGGCAAGGGATGGAATTTCGCGCCCTATGCAAAATGGACCTATGCCGCATTGGCCAAGTGGCCCGCGTTCGGGCGCAGACTAACGGACCTCTCCGGAATGGATATTGCCGTAGAGCAAAACGGCGGCTTCGAGTTTTTCACCAACGCAGACGAAATGGATGAATTCGCAGGGATGCTTGCGAACCAGCAGGCCCATCTGGGTAATCGGGTCAATCATGAAATTCTGACAGGCGATGAGGTGCGGGGCCAGATACGCGGGATCGGTCGCGACGTTGTTGGCGCCAGCTTTTCGCAAACCGACGGGCACGTGAACCCGTTGCGGCTCCTGCGTGCGCTGCGGTTGGCGGTCAAGGCGCTTGGCGGGCGGATCACGATGGATGCCCATGTCACAAAGATTACGCCTGCAACTGGCGGCGGCTTTGATCTGACATTAGCGGACGGTCAGCAGATCGGGACGGGCAAGGTTATCCTGAGCGCAGGCCTGGGGGCGATGAAGCTTGCTGGGGACTTGGGGTTCAAAACCCGCATTCGCCCGCAACGCGGAGAGCTGTTAATCACCGAAAAGCTCGGGGAACGCTTGCCATTCCTGTCAAGCACGATACGGCAGGTCGACGAGGGGGGCATCCAGATCGGCGGCACGAAGGCCGACGCAGGGATGGATGACAGCGAAACGCTCAACGTCATGGCAGGGCTGGCCAAACATGCAGTTGCCGTGTTTCCCGCCCTCGCTGATGTGCGCGTAGTGCGGGCTTGGGGCGCGCTGCGGGTCATGTCGCCTGACGGCTTTCCGGTCTATGCGCAGTCGCAGCGCCACTCCGATGCATACCTCGTCACCTGCCATAGTGGCGTCACGCTTGCGCCGCTGCATGCATCGACACTTGCGGACTGGATTGAGAATACAACCAACGCACCTGATCTGGAGGCATTTGATGAACATCGCTTCTCGCTTTGAGCGTGCACCCGAAAACGCGCCCACCGTGCGCATCGAGGTGAACGGCGAAACCCTTGTCGCCAAGCAGGGCATTTCGCTTGCCGCCGCCCTTCTGGCGCAGTCTGGCAATCCCTCGCGCAAGACGGCCAAAGGGAACGACCGCACCGCTTATTGTATGATGGGTGTCTGCTTTGACTGTCTGGTCGAGGTCGATGGTGTGGCGAATACACAGGCCTGTATGACCCTCGTGCGTGACGGGATGATCGTGTCGTCTCAAGCTGGTCTGCGCGGACTTGGCGGGGGGCAGGATGTCTGAATTTGACCTTATCGTGATCGGGGGCGGGCCTGCTGGCATGTCTGCCGCCGCAACCGCTGCACACGGCGGATTGAATGTGCTGCTGTTGGATGAACAACCGCACGCTGGCGGGCAAATCTATCGCAATGTTGGGGAAAACCGCACATCGCGCGGCTGGCTCGGCAAGGACTACAGCGCTGGCGCGCGATTTGTCGACGCCCTTGATCATCCAGCCATCACGACACAGTTCGGCGCGACAGTTTGGAGATTGGACAGCGGACCACGTGTGATCTGGTCGCGGAATGGTGAGAGCCACATCTCGACCGCGCAACACGTGCTGTTGGCAGGGGGCGCGCAAGAACGACCTGTGCCCTTTCCCGGATGGACACTTCCCGGGGTGATGCCCGCAGGCGCCGCGCAGATATTGATGAAATCCGCGGGGATGCTGCCAAAGGATGCGGTGCTGGCAGGGTCTGGCCCGCTGTTGTATCTGGTTGCGGCCCAAATGATCGACGCAGGCTGTCCGCCGCGTGCATTGGTCGAGACACAAACACCGCGCATGTTGGCGCGCGCGCTGCCACATCTTCCCAAGGCGCTGTTTGGCATGACAACCTTGCTGAAAGGGCTGCGCCTCCTTGCCAAAATCCGCGCGGCGGGGGTGCGCCGATTTACACATGCCGCAAGGTTCGAAGCACAGGCCAATGATGACGGCTCAATCGCGTTTTCGTTTGAGCACAAAGGCCAGCGCAACACGCTGACAAGCACGCTGCTTCTGACGCATCAAGGCGTGATCCCTTCGACCCATATGAGCCGATCTGGCGGCATCGCCCATGAATGGAACGCCGCGCAGGCTGCCTTCCAGCCTATAACCGACATCTGGGGGGGCACGAACCAGCCCCACTTGCATGTCGCGGGCGACGGGGCGGGTATTGGTGGCGCAGAGACAGCCGCCGCTAGCGGAGACCTCGCCGCACTCAATATCTTGCACCTTTGTGCCAAAATCACTGGCGACACGCGTGATCAAATGGCGGCAGAGCCACGCGGCAAACTATTTCGCGCCCGCGCGATCCGCCCCTTTCTGGATGCAGCCTATGCGCCGCCAGCTGACGTTCTATCTCCGCCAGATGAAACGATTGCCTGCCGCTGCGAGGAAATAACTGCGGGCCAGATCCGCGAGAGCATTGACGAAGGCGCGCGCGGTCACCGTCAGATCAAGACCTCCCTGCGCACCGGAATGGGGCCGTGTCAGGGGCGGATGTGCGATGCGACTGTGCGGGGCATTCTATGCGCTGGGCACAAATCGGCCATCGCCCCGCCGCGGGCGCGCTCGCCCATCAAACCTGTCACGCTCGCAGAACTGGCAGCGCTTGCCGACGGTCCCAAGACAGGCGCTTAAGCGGTCCTTGCCCGTTTGGGGCGGCAATCGGGCATTCCGGCCTTGAAATTAAGCAGCCCCGCGCAAATACTTGAACCATGAAGCATCATACAGCCATCGGGCAAAACAATGCGCATCGCGAGCTATAACATCCGCAAGGCGGTCGGCCTTGACTGGCAGCGCAATGGCAATCGGATCGTGGATGTTCTGGCCGAAATCAACGCCGATGTGGTTGTTTTGCAAGAAGCAGACAAAAGGCTGGGGCGGCGATCGGGGGTGTTACCTCTCGAGCGGCTGCAAAATGAGCTGGACTTGCGATTGGTTGATGTCGCGATCCGCCCTGATAGCCACGGCTGGCACGGCAATTCAATCTTTTGCCGCACGCAGGCGGGCGAAGGGTGCAAAACCGCGCGGCTCGATTTGCCCGCATTTGAACCGCGTGGGGCTGTTTCGGTGCTGCTCGGTGGCTCACACATCGAGATTATCGGCGTTCACCTTGCATTGGCGGCGAGCACGCGCAACAAACAGCTATCAACCTTGGCCAAACGGGTCGCGGACGCTGATCACCCGGTTCTGATTGCTGGCGATTTCAATATGTGGCGGCGCGGCGCGGACCTCACCAAAATCTTTGGGAGCGACAGCCAGATGATCATGCCCGGCAATAGTTTTCACGCAGCACGGCCCACGGCGGCACTTGACCGGTTTATCCTTAAAGGGTCCATTCAACATGTGGCGAGCCATGTGCATTCGTCGGCACTGGCCGCTCGGGCCTCCGACCACCTGCCAATCGTCATCGACGTCAGCTTAGGGGGCATGCCAGAATGAACGCACTTTTGTTTCTCCACGGGATCGTTGTTGTCGGCTTCACCCTCCGCATTCTCTTGCGCGATGATCTATCGCCACCGGCGCGGCTGGCGTGGTTCATTGTCCTGATGATCCTGCCATTTATCGGCAGCCTGATTTACTTCTTGTTCGGAGAAGTAGACCTCGGCAAACGATCAAAGAAACGCGCGGACGCGATAGGCAAATCGGTTCGGGAGAATGCGCAAACCACACTTGGCGACCCTGACAATCTTGGCAAACTCATTGACCCGCTCTATCAACCGCTGTTCCGCTATGGGGCTTCAATCAACGGGTTCCAACCGGTTGGCGGTAACGCAGCAGAGCTGATGGCTGACGCCGACGAGACCCGTGACAGAATGGTCGCGGATATCGACGCGGCGCAAACCTATGTTCATGTCATGTATTACATCTGGCTTGATGACGGGACGGGCAGGGCAATTGCCGATGCACTGATCCGCGCAGCACGCCGTGGCGTCACTTGTCGCGCGATGGCCGATGGGCTGGGGTCGCGCGTGCTGCTCAAGTCCCCTGTCTGGAAGGCGATGAAAGACGCAGGCGTCAATCTTGCGATTGCGCTGCCCTATCACAACCTGATCGCCACAATGCTCACAAGCCGCATCGACCTGCGAAACCACCGCAAGATTACAATTATCGACGGCAAAATAACCTATTGCGGGAGCCAGAACTCCGCTGATCCCGCCTTCTTGGTCAAGGCAAAATATGCCCCTTGGGTCGATATTATGGCACGGTTCGAGGGGCCAATCGTGCCCCAGAACGAGCTGCTCTTTGCAGCAGACTGGATGCTGGCAACCAACGAAACATTTGACCAGTTCGCGGTCCCACAGCACAGCAATGAGGGCGGGTTTGCGGGCTTGGTCATCGGGGATGGCCCAACAGAACGGCGCGGCGCCACGCCGCAATTATTTGCAAGCGCACTGGCCTGCGCGCGGGAAACCGTGACGCTCTCGACACCCTATTTCGTGCCAGACGCGACGGTGCTAGAGGCCTTGTGCGCGGCGGCACATCGCGGGGTGCGGGTGGTCTTGATCTTCCCCAAAAAGAACGACAGCTGGATCGTCGCCGCCGCCAGCCGCAGCTACTACCGACGCTTGCTTGAGGCGGGGTGCATTATCCATGAATTTACCAGCGGCCTTCTACACGCAAAGACGTTGACGATTGACGGGAAGGTGGGGCTCTTGGGGTCAACGAACCTCGACTTGCGCAGCTTTGACCTCAACTTCGAGAACAACATCCTGTTTCAGGACGCGCCGCTGACACAGGCCATCCAGATACGTCAAAGCGACTACATCGCGCAATCTGAACAGGTGACACTGGCCGATGTAATGAAATGGCATTTGCACAGGCGGATCTGGAACAACGTCATCGCAACGATCGGACCGATCTTATAAGGCGAGCACGCTGAGCGCGGCGCCCAATTCGCGTTTACATACCATCATAATCTGCAAGGATAAGCGGATTGGCTTGTAACAAGGACGACAGTGATGACCGATTTCTTACTCTTGGCGTTTATCTTCCTGATTGCAGGCGTGCTCGCCGTGCCAATCGCATCAAGGCTCGGGCTTGGCTCGGTATTGGGCTACCTCATCGCAGGTATCGTCATCAGTCCGGTGCTGGCGCTCTTGCACGTCGACGTTGTCTCGATCCAGCATTTTGCCGAGTTTGGCGTCGTGATGATGCTGTTCTTGGTCGGGCTGGAACTCGAACCCAAGATGCTTTGGTCAATGCGGTCCAAATTGCTGGGGCTAGGCGGGGGGCAGGTCGCCCTGACGGCAGCAGCAGTGATGGGGTTTGCAATGCTGTTTGGACAGGTATGGTCAGTGGCCCTTGCTATCGGTTTGGTGATGGCCCTGTCGTCAACGGCCATTGTCTTGCAAACCCTGAGCGAAAAAGGACTGATGAGCAGCGATGGCGGCCAGTCCAGCTTCTCGGTGCTCCTGTTTCAGGACATCGCGGTAATCCCGATGCTGGCGCTGGTTCCGCTGTTGGCGCTGCCCGAACTGACGCAAGCCCTGTCACATGGCGCATCTGACGCGAGCGGCGACCACGGCGCGACCATAAGCCTTGTCGCGGGCCTGCCTGGTTGGGGTGTGGCCTTGGTCACCCTCGGGGCGATTGCTGCCGTTGTCGGGGTCGGGTCGTTTCTCATTGGGCCGATTTTCCGCTTTATCGCAGCGGCGCAGCTGCGCGAACTCTTTGTTGCAACGGCGTTGATGATTGTGATCGGGATCGCGCTTTTGATGACCTTGGTGGGGCTGTCGCCTGCATTGGGAACATTCCTTGCAGGGGTGGTCTTGGCAAATAGCGAATATCGCCACGAACTTGAAAGCGACATCGATCCGTTCAAGGGGCTGCTCTTGGGTCTGTTCTTCATGACTGTCGGCGCAGGGATCAACTTCGGCCTGCTGTTGGATAACTTCGCGGTGATCCTTGGGCTCACACTCGGCTTAATGGCGCTAAAGGTGCTCGTGCTTTACCTCTTGGCAGTGACTTTCAAGCTGGGAGGCGCGGACCGCTGGCTGTTTAGCTTGGGACTGGCGCAGGCAGGGGAGTTCGGCTTTGTGCTCTTGTCATTCACAGTGGCAAACGCCGTTATCCCCGCCGACCTTGCCGATCGACTGTTGCTGATCGTCGCCCTGTCAATGCTGCTGACGCCCGCTTTGTTCATCCTCTACGATCGTGTCATCGCACCGCGCTTTTCGGGGGCGGATGCGCGGGAAATGGACACCATCGAGACCAGCAGCGATATTATCATTGCAGGGCACGGACGTGTCGGCGGCATCGTCAGCCGGATTTTGCGCGGGAGCGGGATGACCCCGACCGTGATGGACTTTAGCGCCAAGCAACTGGAAATGCTCAAAATGTTCAACGTGCAGGCCTACTATGGCGATGCGACGCGGCCCGACCTGCTGCATGCGGCAGGGATCGGGCATGCAAAGCTGTTTGTGATCGCAATTGACGACAAAGATCAAATCACCGAACTGGCAAAATATATCCATCACCACTATCCCGATATTCATATCGTGGCACGGGCAATTGATCGCAATCACGTCAATGACCTGTGGCATGCAGGGTGTCGCGACATCATTCGCGATACATATGACAGCTCCTTGCGCATGGGGCGCTCGGCGGTCGAGGCGCTGGGCTACTCGCGGGATCAAGCCGAACGCATGGTTGGCGCATTCAACGATATGGATCGCAAAAGCATGCTGTCGGCGGCAGAGCACTACGACCCGGCTATTCCGACCTTGGAAAACGAAGCCTACATCTCGCAAATTCGCAAAGACCAAGCCGACTGGGAGGCAGGGCTGGCCGCACAAATGAAAGCCATCATGGCCGAAGGCAAGGCGTGACAGAAGCCCGCGATCAGGCAAGGTTTCTGACCGGAAGCCTGACACGACATATCATCACCATGTCGCTGACTTCAGCGATCGGGTTTGTCGCGCTCTTTGCCGTTGATCTGGTGGACATGCTGTTTATTTCGATGCTTGGCATAAACGAACTTGCCGCCGCCGTCGGGTTTGCAGGCGCGATCCTGTTTATGACCACGTCGATCAGCATTGGCATGGGCATCGCTGCGGGGGCGCTGGTCGCGAAATCCTTGGGCGAGAGCAAGCCAGAACGCGCCACCGAACTCTTGACCCATGTGCTCGTCGTCGGGGTGGCCTTTGCGGTTGTGTTTGCGGGCGCCATCTATGCCAATCTGGACAGGCTGACGGGGTGGGTCGGGGCCACGGGCACGACGCAGGCGCTTGCCGTTTCCTACCTCAAAATCCTGATCCCGACGATGCCTGTGCTGCTTGTCGGGATCGTCGGATCAGCGACACTGCGCAGCCACGGCGCCGCCAGACTGGCAATGATCGTGACCCTGACAGCAGGGGTGGTGAATGCGATCCTTGACCCGATCTTTATCTTCGGCCTCGACATGGGACTGGACGGGGCGGCACTGGCCTCCGTGATGTCACGCATCGCGATGGCGGTGACTGCGGTGTGGTATATTTCGCGGCGCTACGGTGGATTTACAGGGGTTTCGCTTGCCGCCATCGCGCGGGATTTGCGCCCGATTGCGGCCATCGCCGTTCCCGCGATGCTTGCCAATGTCGCAGCCCCAATCGGCGCGGCCTATGTCACAAGTGCCGCCGCCCAGTTCGGAGAAGCCGCTGTTGCGGGGATGGCGATTGTTGGCCGGCTGACGCCAATTGCCTTTGCGCTCATCTTTGCGATGTCAGGGTCAATCGGGCCAATTATCGGACAAAACTTCGGGGCGCAAAAACATGATCGGGTGCGCAGGGCGTTTAATCGCAGCATGGTTTTGATTGTGGCTTATGTGATCCCTGTTGTGATCGTTTTATATGTGCTGCGCGGGCCCATCGCGGACCTCTTTAACGCGCAGGGCATCGCGCGTGATCTGATCTACCTGTTTTGCGGGCCGCTCTCGCTGGCTTGGATATTCAACGGCATTATTTTTGTCGGCAATGCCGCTTACAATAATCTGGGTCACCCGTTTTACTCGACGTGGGTCAACTGGGGGCGAAACACGCTTGGCGTGATACCGTTCGTCTATGTGGGCGCGCAGTTTTACGGCGCACAGGGCGTGCTTGTCGGGCAAATGGCAGGGGGAAGCGTGGTGGCTATCATCTCGCTGATCCTCGCCCAGCGTCTGCTCAAGCAGGCAGAAAACGGCGCCATTTCCGAGGCCAATCCGCCTGCGTTCGAAACCCACAATAGACCATTCAGAATTCTGCATCACCGCCGCTAGGCCATCAGCGCCAGCTTCCATGTCACCTGAATAGTGCGGTCAAAGGGTCTCGATATCTGATTGAATGACGGTGTAACTAGATGTGCAGGTGACAACATCAAGAGGGGCCAATAGCGTGATGCCCGTCTGCCCCGCATTGATCACCGTATCATTCGCGGCGCCGTTATCGGTCTCGATCGCGCAGTTTTCAATCGGGCCAAGGCTGCCCGTTCCAGCGTGATCGTCCGACAGGTTCACCCCGGAAAACGTGACGTTACCGGTGTTCGTTACCGTGTAGGTGTAGGTAATCTGCATCCCGACCGCGACACCGCTCGCAGGGATCGGATCGCCATTCGCAAGTAACGCAGTCTTGGTGATATTCAGGTTCGGTGTCGTTGTGATACCAACCGTATCGGTATCGCTTTGGGGGGCGGCATTGGCTGGATCAAAGGTGAAGGCATTGACCAGATCAGAGCCGTTATCAATCGCACTTTGAGGGACGGCATAGGCCGCGCTATAGGTCCATGTTTCGCTTGGATCAAGCGTGCCAGCATTGCTTGTATCGCCGCCCGTCAAGCTTGGGGTCAGCGTTGCAATTGTTGCGCTGTCTTGCGTGATTTCGTCAGTGATAACAGGCGTGGTTAGCGCCACAGCACCGGTATTCTCAACAGTGATTGACCACGTCAGCGTGCTCGGGGCAACAACCGGATTGGGTCCCGCGACAAGCGTTTTCGTGACCGTGAAACTCGGGGCGTTTACGGTCACATCAAACGTGATCGGATCCGCGAAGTTGCCCGCCGTATCCGCGTTCGCGGTGACGGTCACCGTTGTTGTGCCAACAGGAAACGTGTGGGCACTGGTGATCGGTGACCCTGCAACGGTAAAGATCGGGGTGAAATGTGACGGCGGATCAACGTTGTCCGAAACCGTGGTCGCAAAGCTCACACTCGCGGTGTTCTGACCCGGATCGGTCGCGACCGTGATATCAGCCACGGCAGCAATCACTGGCTTAACAATATCGCCTTCGATAATAGTAATCGGCTGCTCTTGAATGCGCTGGTTATCAGGGTCACCACCCACATTGAGAATGGTAAAACTAAAGGCAATCGGAACGCCATTGGACACCGCCTCGACAGTATACGTGCCTGCCTCCAGATCAATCTCGGTGTCATCTGTCGGGGTCACGCCAGCCCCCATGTTGGGACCAAATAGCATAACGGACGTCATGCCAGTTGTCGTCGTGTCAGAGGCAAAACAGATATCGGTATAAGGCTCCTCTGTCGCGATACACTGACCGATTTCAATGCGATCATTAAAGACTGTATTGGTCGTGCCCGTCTTGGGGCCACACGCAATATTGCCACCCTGATCAAGGTCAATTTCCAAGACGTCGAGACCCGTTGTGGGCGGCCCAGCACCGGGAAGCGAAAGCAAAAGGTTGACGGTTTGGATGTCACTCACCGAGCAGGATACCGCAAGCGCAGAACTGGCTGACGCAACGACCGCGACAAACGCGAGTACACCCAATCTGAAACGCAAAATTGCACCGCGAAATACTGACATGGGCAAACCTAACCCAGCGGCGGCACTGGGGAAAGTCCTGAAATTAACCCTTTCGTGCGGAACCAAATTGCAATGGGGCAGTTGTTTTATCGAAGCAAGTTAAGCGAAAGGAGATTATCATGAACTGGGATCAAGTCGAAGGTAAATGGAAAGAAATGAGCGGCAACATCAAGGCGAAGTGGGGCGACCTCACCGACCAGGAGTTGACCGAGATCGAAGGCAACCGCGAAGCACTTGAAGGCAAAATCCAAGCCAAATACGGCAAGACAAAGGAAGCGGCAAAAAAAGAAGTCGATGACTTCTTGAACGACCAATAATCGGCAGGGCGGGGGGCAAGTCGCCCCCGGCCTTCATCCAACAGGAGAGAAATTATGAACAGAATTATTTACATTGTCGGTCTCGTCGTCGTTGTCATGTTTATCCTAGGCTTTCTTGGGCTTCGGTAAGTCATGTGCGACCCGTGGCTGGTTCCGGTAACCCGTCACCCCGCCAGATTTTGGCAAAAATTTGGGATGGGAATAATTTTTATTCTTGACCCAAATGAATTATGGCGACAGGCTGCGCTCGAGGATTGCACATCTGCGATCTTCGGGGGGACGACTTGGCGAAAATATCAACACAGAACGTGGCGCTCGATGCGACGGGCGAACTTGGGACGCGGATGCGCAAATTGCGCCATCGGCTGTCCATGACGCTGCAACAATTGTCCTCCGCCTCGGGGGTGTCAGTTGGCTATCTGAGCCAGCTTGAGCGCGGCAACGCGACCCCGTCACTGGGAACGCTCAATCAAATCGCCCAAGCCCTCGAGGTTGATACGGGCTATTTCATCCGCACTCCGCGCGCTGTCGATAGCCTGACGCGCGGGGCAGGGCGGCCCAAATTTGCCGTTGCTGGCTCTTCCATCGAATATGAACAAATCGGCGCAGAGCGCTCTGGCCACGAGATGACATCCTACGTCATGAACGTGCCGCCGGGGTATCGCTCCGAGGTCGTGACCCATGTCGGCGAAGAAATCATCTACATTCTCGAAGGTGAAATCGCGCAGATGGTTGGCGAGCGCGAATACATCATGGGTGTCGGCGACAGCCTGCACTTTTTGGGAACAACCCCGCATTGCTGGTCCAACAAAACCGAGCAATCCGCGCGGATCCTCTGGGTTGGGCGCATGCAATACGACCGGTCAGCCGAAATCGAAACAGCCGACACCGAAACACCCGAAATTCAGCGCGAGCCTCTGCCGCTTCGACGCTGAACCGCGAAGCGTCAGCGCATTCAAATAGGCGCTGACGCCAACACACGTCCACAAGGAGAAAGAAACCAATGTCACTTAAGAAAATTCTGACCACAGGTATGCTCATGAGCACACTTGGTATGGCAGCGCAGGCGCAAACGCTTGTGTATTGCTCCGAAGGCTCACCAGAAGGGTTCGACCCCGCGCTTTACACCGCAGGCACAACCTTTGACGCGTCCAGCCACCCGATCTACAACCGCTTGTCCGAGTTCAAAGTCGGCACAACCGAGACTGTTCCTGGTCTGGCCGAAAGCTGGGAAGTGTCCGAAGACGGCATGAAGGTCACCTTCAAGCTGCGTCAGGGCGTGAGCTTCCATTCCAATGGCCAGTTCACACCGACACGCGACTTCAACGCTGACGATGTGATCTTTAGCTTTGACCGTCAGGGCAATGCTGAAAACCCATACAATCAAGTGTCTGGCGGCACATGGGAATACTATGGCGGCATGTCCATGCCTGACCTGATCGACAGCATCGAAAAGGTTGACGACTACACAGTCGTGTTCAACCTTACGCGTCCAGAAGCACCGATCATTGCAAACATGGCAATGGACTTTGCATCAATCGTGTCCAAGGAATACGCGGACGCAATGCTTGAAGCTGGCACACCGGAAATGTTGAACCAAGCGCCTATCGGCACGGGTCCGTTCACATTCCAGGCCTACCAAAAAGATGCGGTTATCCGGTATCTGCGCAACGACAACTACTGGGGCGACAAGGCCAAGGTTGAAAGCCTGATCTTCGCGATCACGCCAGATGCATCCGTGCGTTACCAGAAGGTGCAAGCGGGCGAATGTCATGTAATGGCATATCCTAACCCTGCTGATGTTGCCTCCATGAAGGACGCCGAAGGCGTTGTTGTTATGGAGCAGGAAGGCCTGAATGTCGGCTACCTTGCCTACAACACGCAAGTTGCGCCATACGACAACGCAAACGTGCGCAAGGCGCTCAACATGGCGATCGATAAGCAAGCGATCATTGATGTTGTGTTCCAAGGCTCTGGCGAAATCGCCAAGAACCCGATCCCGCCAACAATGTGGTCATACGACGAGTCCACTGTTGACGACGCTTACGATCCAGAAGCAGCCAAGGCCGCTCTGGAAGCCGAAGGCGTGACAGATCTCAACCTCAAGATCTGGGCGATGCCCGTGCAGCGTCCATACAACCCCAACGCGCGCCGTATGGCCGAGTTGATGCAGGAAGACTTTGCAAAGGTTGGCGTGACCGTCGAGATCGTGTCCTACGAGTGGGGCGAGTATCTTGAGCGCTCCAAAGCCGAAGACCGTGACGGTGCGGTTCTCTTGGGTTGGACTGGTGACAACGGTGATCCCGACAACTTCCTCGCAGTTCTGCTTGGCTGTGACGGCGTTGGCGCATCCAACCGCGCACAGTGGTGCAACGAAGAGTTCGACGCTCTGATCCAGAAAGCCAAAGTGCTGCCAACACAAGCAGAGCGTGAAGCGCTCTACGAAGAGGCGCAGGCGATCTTCAAGGATCAAGCACCTTGGGCAACTATCGCGCACTCCGTCGTTTACATGACAATGCGCCCCGAAGTTGAAGGCTATGTTGTTCACCCGCTTGGTGGCCACATCTTCAATCAGGTTGGCCTGTCCGAGTAATCGGCAACACCACAAAAACAGGGGGTGGCGTATATTGCGCCGCCCCTCTCCCTATTTTACGCAACAAAGGGGCGCTCGCCTGTGTCTAAGTCCTTATCCCAACGCCTGTCCGATTATGCTGCTCTTGCGGCAAACATGGGCGTCGACGCCATCGCTCTTGTGCCGGGGCCAAACTTTACCCGCGCGATCGAGCATAGCTTCATGAGCCACGAGCGGCCCTTTCTGCTGGTCATTCCCGCCAACAAGCCCGCAGCGGCGCTTGTGCCCAACCTCGAGCTTGGCAGCTGGGACCTTGTCGGTTTTGACGGCGCGGTTTTCAACTGGCGCGACCAAACTGGCTACGCTGATGCCTTTGCGGCCCTGACGGCCCATCTCGACATTTCAACACTCGCGGTCGAGGGGCAGGTAATGCGGGTATTCGTGCACCACGCCCTGCTCGCCGCGCAGCCTTCCCTGAAAATCATCGACGCAGAGCGCGAGATTTCAGGGCTGCGGATGATCAAAACCGCACAAGATATCGCCGCAATGCAAGAGGCGATCAACATTTCCGAACGGGCACTGGAACGGACCCTCGCAAGCGTCAAACTGGGCCAGTCGGAAAAAGAGATCGAACAAATGCTGATCAAAACCCTGTTTGACGAGGGGGCAGACGGGCTAGCTTTCAATCCGATTGTGGTCGCAGGCGACGCCTCCGCGATGCCACATGCGCATGCCCGCGAGGACTACGCCGTCAAAGCGGGCGATGCACTGCTGATCGACTTTGGCGCGCGCAAAAACGGGTTTGCTGCCGACATCACACGGACTGTATTCCTTGACCATGTGTCCGACGAAGGGCGCGCAGTCTATGAAACTGTGCTACGGGCAAACTTGGCTGGGCTGGCCATGACCAAAGCAGGGGTGACGGCCCACGAAATTGATGACGTTGTGACGGGGGTGCTCGAAGCATCGCCCTACGCGGACCGCATCCGCACCAAAACAGGGCACGGGCTCGGGCGCGACGTCCACGAGGCGCCCTACATTGTGCGCGGCAATCACATGCCCTTGCCCGCAGGGACCGTCTACACCAATGAACCGGGCCTCTATGACATCGGCAACTTTGGCGTGCGGATCGAAGACGATGTGCTGATCACCGAAGATGGATACGAAACCCTGACCCACTTCCCAAAAGAATTGATGGTAATTTCATGCTGAACTATGTGCTAAGCCGTCTGCTGACGTTTGTGCCAACCTTCATCGGGGTCACGCTGATCTCGTTTAGCTTTATCCGCGCCCTGCCTGGTGACCCGATTATGGTCATGGCAGGAGAGCGGGGGATATCCGACGAACGCTACGCTGAACTTGCGGCGCAGTTCGGCTATGACCGGCCCGTCTATGTGCAGTTCTGGGAATACCTGACAGGCGTGCTGCAAGGGGACTTGGGCAACTCGTTTGTGACCAAACGACCCGTCTGGGACGAGTTCTTTGCGCTCTTCCCCGCGACCCTCGAACTCTCGATCTGCGCGATGCTCTTTGCTTTGGCGCTGGGCCTGCCTGCGGGCGTGATCGCAGCCGTAAATCGGGGCAAGTTCTTTGATCGGGCGCTCATGTCGACAGCCTTGGTCGGCTACTCCATGCCTATCTTCTGGTGGGCGCTCTTGTTGATCATCGTGTTCTCGGGGAACCTGCAATGGACACCCGTTTCAGGGCGGATCGACCTGCTCTACTACTTCCCTGACCCAACGGGGTTCATGCTGATCGACAGTATCGCTTCGGGGCAAAAGGGGGCGTTTATCTCTGCGGTGCGGCACTTGATCTTGCCAACAATCGTGCTCGGCACAATCCCGCTCGCGGTGATTGCGCGCCAGACACGCTCTGCAATGCTCGAGGTTTTGGGTGAAGATTACATCAGAACTGCGCGGGCAAAGGGCATGTCACCCGGACGGATCAACGGCATCCATGCACTGCGCAACGCGCTGATCCCCGTGATCACGGTGATCGGGCTTTCGGTGGGCACATTGCTCGCAGGGGCGATCCTGACCGAAACCATCTTTAGCTGGCCGGGGATCGGCAAGTGGATGGTGGATAGCATCTTTAGACGGGACTACCCCGTTGTGCAGGGGGGGCTACTGCTCATTGCTGTGATGGTCATGATCGTCAATCTTACCGTTGATATGCTTTACGGCGTCATCAACCCGAAAATCAGGAAGCGCTAAGATGACTGACGCAACCACATCACAAACGCCAGTTGACCAAGACCGCCCGGGGCGGTTGCGCGAATTCTGGTTCTATTTTAGCGAAAACAAAGGCGCGGTCATCGGGCTCTGGATTTTCGTGGGCTTTGCCTTCCTTGCGTTCTTTGGGCCGTGGATCGCGCCCCATGACGCGACAGAACAATACCGGACCGCGACCCTGCAACCACCCGTGTGGCAAGAGGGCGGGTCTTGGAAACATATCCTCGGAACCGACCCGCTCGGACGCGACATGCTTTCGCGGTTGATTGTCGGGGCGCGGTATTCGTTCTTTGTCGGGGTGATCGTTGTCAGCATCGCGGCGACAGGGGGCATCATCATCGGGCTGATTGCGGGCTTTTCACCCAAGTGGATCGACAGCATCATCATGCGGATCATGGATATCGTTCTGGCGTTCCCGTCATTGCTGCTGGCGCTGGTGCTTGTGGCGATCCTCGGGCCATCGCTGACCAATGCGATGATCGCGATCGCCATCGTGCTGCAACCCCATTACGTGCGTCTGACACGGGCGAGCGTCCTGTCAGAGCGGCAAAAAGACTACGTAACCTCGGCGCGGGTCGCGGGGGCTGGCATCTTCCGGTTGATGTTCATCACCGTGCTGCCCAACTGCCTTGCGCCAATCATCGTGCAAGCGGCGCTCTCGTTTTCGACAGCTATTCTTGACGCTGCGGCGCTGGGCTTTCTGGGCATGGGGGCGCAGCCGCCAACACCCGAGTGGGGGACGATGCTCGCGGAAGCGCGTGAATTTATCCTGCGCGCATGGTGGGTCGTCACTTTCCCGGGCATTGCGATCCTCGTGACTGTGCTTGCGATCAATCTGATGGGTGACGGGCTACGCGACGCGCTCGATCCAAAACTGAAGCGGAGCTAGGCCATGACCCTTCTAAGTATCCGAAACCTGAGCGTTGATTTCGCAACCTCATCAGGCAAGTTCCGCGCCGTTGACGGCGTAGACCAAGACGTGAATGACGGTGAAATCCTTGCCATCGTCGGCGAAAGCGGATCAGGCAAATCCGTGTCGATGCTGGCCGTGATGGGGCTTTTGCCTTGGACGGCGACTGTCACCGCAGACGAGTTGTCCTTCAACGGCCAAGACCTGCTGACAATGGACCCCGTTGCGCGGCGCAAGATCGTTGGCAATGACCTTGCGATGATCTTCCAAGAGCCGATGTCGTCCCTGAACCCCTGTTTCACCGTGGGCTGGCAAATCCGCGAGGCGCTGCGCATCCATCTTGGCATGGGGCGGCGCGAACGGCAAAATCGGGCGATTGAACTCTTTGAACAGGTCGGCATTCCCGACCCCGAAAAGCGGCTCTCGGCGTTTCCCCACCAGATGTCTGGCGGGATGAACCA
>CAKZNT010000067.1 GCA_937132065.1 uncultured Loktanella sp. | reverse complement strand
ACATTGCTGCAAGTGAAAGTAGAAGACCTCGCAGAGGCCGACGATCTGTTCACAAAGCTGATGGGCGATGTGGTCGAGCCACGCCGCGAGTTTATCCAGAATAACGCCTTGTCAGTTGAAAATCTGGACTTCTAATCTGGCCGCACGAGGCGGCTGGCGACGAGCTTGAAAAAGAGTGGTGCGATTGCGATGACCATCGTGATGCGCACCACGTGGATTGTCGAAACATAGCCAACGTCTTGGCCCATCGCGAGGGTCAGCAGGGCCATTTCAGTCAACCCGCCCGGCGCAAAGGCGAGGAAAGCTTGGCTTAGCGCCATGTCTGCAAGCCATGCGATCAACAATCCAAAGGCCGTCGCGACAATCAGCATAAGACTGGACGCAATCAATGCCAGCGAAATATCGCGGCGGACTTCGCGCAATGTCGCGCCCGCAAAACGGGTTCCGATTGTCGCGCCGATCACAATTTGGGCTGTGATAATAAACACCGATGGTGGGGCGATTTCAACAAAATGGGTCACATGCAAAATGCCGCTGACAATCATCGGGCCAAAGACCAAGGCCGCGGGTAACCTTGCCAATTTCCCAATCCAACTGCCCAGAACCGCTGCAAGCAGCAGAAAGGCGTAATCTAACAGGCTGGGTGCAAGCAGTGGTATCCAGTTTTGGCCATTCGCGCCCGAGCGAACCCCCAAAAACAGGCCGAAAAACAGCGCCACGAACAGGATGACAAGCAGCACTCTGGCAGCATGGGCAAGCGCGATTTTGCGCTCGTCCCCGCCCGCTTCTGCGCCAAGCAATAACATCTCGTTGAGCCCGCCCGGCATGGCCGCATAAAACGCAGTCACGGTGTCATAGCCGCCGATCCGGCGATAAACCAGAAATGACGTTGTTGCAGCAAGTGCGAGGTAAATTGGTAGAACCAGAAGTGTCGTGATCCAACCGCCAAGCTGGGATAGCAGGTCAGCCGTCAACGCAGAGCCCAACATCACTCCGATAACTGGCATGACAAAGGGGCGTAATTTGGTTGGCCCGTGGATCGGCGCGCCAGCAATTGCAAACACGGTATTGCCCAACATCGCACCGAGCATCCAAGGAAGCGGCAGCCCGAGCAAGTAGCCTAGAAATCCGCAAACCACCCCGATGCCCAGCGACATAACCTGTCCAGCCATGCGAGAACGGGGCGTCATTTAGGGGCGTCCACCAATATGATGTGTGCCGCGTTTGCGGGCGAGGACAATCTGCTTTTGTCGTTCGCGAAAGCGGTCCTTGTCAGCATCGGTGGTTTCGGCTGCACATTGGTGGCAGGCAACGCCAGCCTCAAACTCGGGGCGATCACGATCCTCTGGCAGGATCGGCTTGCGACAAGCGTGACATAACTCGTGCGGCCCTTCGGTCAGGCCATGGCCAACACTGACGCGCGCATCAAAAACAAAGCACTCACCGTCCCAAGTGCTTTCCTCGGCAGGCACATCCTCGAGGTATTTCAGAATGCCCCCTTTAAGGTGGTAAACATCCTCGACGCCTTGGCCCATCAGGTAGTTCGTCGATTTCTCGCAGCGAATTCCGCCTGTGCAGAACATCGCAATGCGCTTGTTATGGAAGCGCTCCTTGTTGGCTTCCCACCATGCAGGGAACTCGCCAAAGGTCTTGGTCTCGGGATCAATCGCGCCATCAAACGTGCCAATCGCAACCTCATAATCATTGCGGGTATCAATCACGGCAACATCGGGGGAAGTGATCAAAGCATTCCAATCGGCAGGATCAACATAGTTTCCCACAGCCGCAGTCGGGTCCACATCGGGCTGGCCCATCGTGACAATCTCGCGCTTAAGGCGCACTTTCATGCGGTGGAATGGTGGCGTGCTGGCGGTGCTTTCCTTCCAGATCAGATCCGCGCATCCGGGCAGTGATTTGATGTGGGCAATTGTAGCGTCAATACCAGCGCGGTCGCCAGCGATCGTGCCATTGATCCCCTCTTTCGCCAAAAGCAGTGTCCCGTGGATGCCACGGGATTTGCACAACGCCAGCAGGGGGTCGCGAATTGCCTCGATGTCATCAAAGCGGGTGAAGTGGTATAGGGCTGCAACAGTAAACATAGGGTCGGGATACGCCTGAAATGCGCGTCGATCAAGCCCGCTTAACCGCGACCCGCTGCCGCGATAGCAAGCCCGTCGGCAACGGCTGTAAAGGCATCGCTGCGCTCCAGAATAGCGTTCGGAAACAGGTCAACCATCTCGTTCTCGATGACCTGCATCAGGCTTGATCCCCCGACAAATACGATCTGCCCAATGCGGTCTGGCGCAATTGCGGCGCGTGACAGGGTGTCTAGTGCAGCTGTTTTAATCTGTGCGGCATGGTCATGTAAAATCGCTTCAAGTTCATGGGTGTCCATGCGCGCCCATAGCTGTTTTTCGATGATCCGCAAATCGATTGCAGCATCCTGCGCATCAGGTGAATTGACCCGAATTTTGCCCGCCTCAACAGCAAAGGCAATGTCGTGCCCCAGCTCAAGTTCGAGCACGTCATGCAAGCGGCTAAACAGGGCGGGTTGCAAGCCAAGTTTTACATAACGTGCAGCCAGACGGCGGGTCTCGGCGGTGTATTGAAACGGGATCTTCTCCCAAGACGCGAGATCGTTAAAAATCGCCTTTGGGACAACGTGATGATCTGGGCCCATCTCGTTGCGAATTTCCGCGCCGTGACCCAACAATGGCATAACCTTTGCAATACTGATCGACTTGTCGAAATCCGTGCCGCCCACGCGGACGCCGTGACTTGCAATAATGCGCGTGGTTTCGTTGTGGCGCTCAAAGATCGAAAAGTCGGACGTGCCCCCGCCGATATCAATGATGAAACCAAGCATCCCCTCGGGCAAAGGGCCAGCGGCGCGCGCTGCTGCCTCTGGCTCATACATGAACGAAACATCATCGAAACCAGCGAGCATATAGGCTTCGCGCAGGTCAACTTCGGCTTGCGTGTTACGTGCGTCATCTGTGGAGTGAAACCGCACAGGCCGCCCCGAAAGCGCCTTGGAAAACGTCGCACCTGTGCCCGCTTCGGCACGTTCTCTCACGGTTTGCAGAAAACGGGCGACAACCTCGATCAACGTGAGCTGCGCATAGGCGATCTGGCGCTTTTCGCGCATGAGCGGCGTGCCCAGCACCGACTTCAATGCCCGCATAAACCGGCCCTCGCGTCCGTCAATCAGCGCGGCATTTGCGACCGATCCATAAGACGTAATCTTGCGTTCGTAGTCGAAAAATACCGAAGTAGGCAGGCTCGTGCGCCCGGGTTCAACCTCGATCAGATGCGGGCGATCCCCCACGAGCACGGCGGCTGCCGTGTTTGAAGTGCCAAAATCAATGCCAAGTGTTTGGGTCATGTCATACATCCGCGAAATAGGAGATGCGGCAATAGGCGAAAATGTCAGCGCTGCCAAGCCATTCAACCGCCCCTTGTGCCCTTGCCATAGGCCATGGGCTATCATACCCAGTTTCAAACAGTTTGGAGACCGCCGATGCATGCCCTTCTTGTGATTGATGTTCAAAACGACTTTTGCCCCGATGGCGCGCTTGCTGTGCAAACGGGCGACGAAATTGTTGTGGGGATCAATGCCGCGATGGACCGTTTCGATGCGGTTATCCTGACGCAAGATTGGCATCCTGCGGGGCATTCCTCCTTTGCGAGTAGCCACGAGGCCGCGCCGATGACAGTCATCGACATGCCCTATGGCCCTCAAGTGCTCTGGCCTGATCACTGCATTCAAGGCACGACGGGCGCGAATTTTCACGCCGATCTGGCAACTGGCCACGCCGATATGATCGTGCGCAAAGGATATAACCCCGCAATAGACAGTTACTCGGCATTTTTTGAAAACGATCATAAGACGCCAACAGGGTTGGAAGGCTACTTGCGCAGCAGGGGGATCACAACGCTGACTCTTGTTGGTCTGGCGACAGACTTTTGCGTCAATTACTCTGCCGTTGATGCCGCAAAGCTGGGTTTTGACGTGACCGTAGATCTTGGCCTATGCCGTGCAATCGACTTTGACGGCTCGCTGGCAACTGCCCTGAACGGGATGCGCGATGCGGGCGTGGCTTTGACAAATGGGGAGGGCCAATAATGCTTGTGACGATTTCACCAGCAAAGTCATTGGACATGGACCCCGTTGCCACCACCCCGACAGAGCCGCGGTTTCAGGCAGATGCGGTGCGGCTTTCAAAGACCGCAAAAAACCTGACCCTGACCGAGCTAAAGGCGCTGATGAGCATTTCCGACGACCTCGCGCGGCTCAATCGGGACCGGTTCAAAAGCTTCGCAGCTGAGCCCGCCGCAAACACTGTGAAGCCCGCCGCACTCGCCTTTAACGGGGACACCTATCAAGGGCTGGAAGCAAAAACACTAACGGAAGATGACCTTGCGTGGGGGCAGCAGCACCTCTGCATCCTGTCAGGGCTTTACGGTGTTTTGCGCCCGCTCGATGCGATCCAACCTTACCGTTTGGAGATGGGCAGCAGACTTAAAACGCGGCGCGGTAAGTCGCTTTATGACTACTGGGGCGACACCATTGCAAAGGCGCTTTGCGCGCAGGCAAAAGAGGTTGGCACAGATATTCTCGTGAACTGCGCTAGTCAGGAATACTTTGGCGCAGCCGACCGCAAGGCGCTCAAATTGCGGGTGATTACGCCGCAGTTCATGGAAGTGAAGGACGACAAACCACGTATCGTTTCATTCTTTGCCAAGCGGGCGCGTGGGGCGATGGCGCGGTTTATCGTTGAAAACAGGCTGACCGATCCAGAGGCGATCAAAGGCTTCTCGGCTGGTGGATATGCATTTGACCCCGACCTTTCGGAGGGGGACAAATGGGTTTTCTTGCGGGACTATCCTGAGGCCGCTTAAAGGCGCTCGATAGCCATCGCGATGCCCTGACCGCCGCCAATGCACATAGTGATCAACGCGCGCTTGCCGCCCGTTCGCTCAAGTTCATACATCGCCTTCACCGTGATGATCGCACCAGTCGCGCCAACGGGATGGCCAAGGGCAATTGCTCCGCCATTGGGATTCACGATCGCAGGGTCAAAGCCAAGCTCCTTGCTCACCGCGAGGGCTTGGGAGGCAAAGGCCTCGTTGCTTTCGATCACATCAAAGTCCGAAGCCTTCAGGCCCGTTTTGGCCAATAGGTTGCGGACGGCGGGCACAGGGCCAATGCCCATCACCTCGGGGCGCACGCCGGCATGGGCATATCCCAAAATGCGGAACTTCGGCGACAGGCCCGCCTTCTCCGCCGCGTCAGCGCGCGCCAAAACGATAGCCGCCGCGCCATCGTTGAGGCCTGATGCATTGCCGGCCGTCACGGTCCCGTCCTTTTCAAAAACAGGTCGCAGGCCCGACAGTGCCTCAAGCGTGGTCGCCTTTGGGTGTTCGTCGCGGATGAAATCAACGGTGTCGCGCTTCACCTTCACCTGAACGGGCGTGATCTGACTGTCGAAATATCCGTTGGCAATTGCAGCAGCGGCACGGTCTTGGCTCTGGACGGCAAACGCATCCTGATCCGCGCGACTGATCCCATGCTCACGCGCGACATTTTCGGCGGTAATGCCCATATGACCCGTGCCAAACGGGCAATTAAGAGCGCCCAGCATCATGTCTTGGGTTTTGACGTCCCCCATTTTCGCGCCCCAGCGTTGGTCCGAAATAATATAAGGCGACCGGCTCATATTTTCGGCGCCACCCGCAAGCGCAAAGTCAGCGTCACCAAGCATAAGTGACTGTGTCATCGACACAATCGCCTGAACGCCAGAGCCGCAAAGTCGATTGACGTTCATCGCAGGGGTCGCCTCGGGGATGCCCGCTTGCATCGCAGCTACGCGGCTCACATACATGTCGCGCGGCTCTGTGTTGATGACATGGCCGATTGCCACATGGCCGATTTGATCTGGCGTAATGGCCGCGCGTTCAATCGCGGCTTTCGCAACCACTGTCCCCAACGCGATCGGCGATGTGCCCGCCAATGCCCCGCCAAAGCCACCAATTGCTGTGCGCGCGCCGCCCAAGATAACGATATCTGTCATGTCCAACTCCCTTTTTTGAAATCCTAGCAAACTGCGCCTTATGCGACAGTGAAACGTCAGGTCATTTTACTGGGAAGTTCTCGGATAGGGGCATAGGGTGCGTGTCAAAGTGGAGACTCATATGACAAATTTTCTAACCGATATCCAAAGCCGCCTCGATGGGATCAAGTCCGAAGGGCTGTGGAAAACCGAGCGCGAGATTACGTCACCCCAAGGTGGGCATATCTCGGTTGGGGGGCGCGATATGATCAACCTGTGCGCCAATAACTACCTTGGGCTGGCAAACCATCCCGCGCTTGTCGCGGCGGCGAAAACGGCGCTGGACGAGCAGGGGTTTGGCATGGCGTCGGTGCGCTTTATCTGCGGGACGCAGGATTTGCACAGGCAGCTAGAAGAGCGGCTGGCGCGCTTTCTTGGACAAGACGACACGATCTTGTTCGCCGCCTGCTTTGATGCAAACGCGGCCGTGTTCGAACCCCTGCTCGACGCGCAGGATGCGATCATTTCGGATGCGCTCAACCACGCGTCGATTATTGATGGGATCCGTTTGTGCAAGGCAAAGCGGTATCGCTATGCCAATGCCGATATGACGGACCTTGAGGCGCAGCTCAGGGCGGCCCGCGATGATGGAGCCCGCCATATCATGATCGCGACTGACGGTGTGTTCAGCATGGACGGATACCTTGCGCCGCTTGATAAAATCCGCGCGCTTGCTGATAAATACGATGCGTTGCTGATGGTCGATGATTGCCATGCCACAGGCTTTATGGGGCCAAAAGGGGCGGGAACGCCCGCGCATTTCGGGATCAAACCCGATGTTTTGACGGGCACACTTGGCAAGGCGATGGGCGGTGCAATCGGTGGATATATCGCGGGGCCGCAACCCGTGATCGACCTGATGCGGCAACGGGCGCGCCCCTACCTGTTTTCAAATGCGCTTCCGCCCGCGGTTGTCGCGGCAGGGATCGCCGCGATCGAGTTGGTCGAAAACGGCGATGCGCTACGCAAGCAACTCTTTGAAAACGCAGCCTACTGGCGTGCGGGGCTGGCCGATGCAGGGTTTGACTTACTGGAAGGCGAGCACCCGATTATTCCTGTCATGCTCTATGACGCTGAAAAGGCGCAGGCGCTGGCGGCGCGACTATTTGAGCTTGGTGTCTATGTGTCGGGCTTCTTCTTTCCTGTTGTGCCAAAGGGGCGCGCGCGCATTCGCACCCAGATGAACGCGGCCCTCACGCGCGATGATCTGGATAGTGCTCTCGCGGCCTTTCGGCAGGCGGGCAAAGACACAGGAGTGATCGCATGAGCAACGAAATGAAGGCGCTGTCAAAAGCGAAGCCCGAACCAGGGCTATGGATGACGCGCGCACCCGTGCCCGAAATCGGGCCCGACGACGTGCTGATCCGCGTCAATAAAACCGGCATTTGTGGCACAGACATCCATATCTGGAACTGGGATGCATGGGCGGCGGGGACTGTGCCCGTGCCGATGATCACAGGGCACGAATTTGCGGGCGAAATCGTTGAGATCGGGCGCAATGTCACCGATCTCGCAATCGGTCAGCGCTGCTCTGGCGAGGGGCACTTGATCACCAAAGGGAGCCGCCAAAGCCGCGCAGGCAAATTCCACCTCGATCCTGGCACGCGCGGGATTGGCGTGAACGAGCAGGGGGCATTTGCCCAATACCTGCGCCTTCCTGCGTTTAATGTCGTGCCGCTACCTGACGCTGTCGACGACGAGATCGGGGCGATCCTTGATCCCTTGGGCAACGCGGTTCACACCGCGCTTTCGTTTGATTTGATCGGTGAAGATGTGCTGATCACGGGGGCGGGGCCAATCGGGATCATGGCCGCAGCGGTGGCGCGGCACGTGGGTGCGCGCCATGTTGTCATCACGGACGTCAATCAAGACAGGCTCGATCTTGCGGGGCGGGTCACGGACGTCATTCCTGTCAATGTCGCCACCCAAGACCTGCGCGAAATTCAAACTGGCCTCAAGATGAAGCAAGGATTCGACGTCGGACTGGAAATGTCTGGCAATCAGCAGGCGCTCGACCAAATGGTCGAAAACCTCGTGATGGGGGGCAAAATCGCACTGCTCGGTATTCCTCCGGGAAAAAGCCCGGTGGATTGGTCGCGGATTGTGTTCAAGGCGATCACGATCAAAGGGGTCTACGGGCGCGAAATTTTTGAAACTTGGTATAAAATGATCGCGCTTCTGGAAAACGGGTTGGACGTGCGCGGGGTCATTACGCACCGGTTCAAAGTCGATGAATTTGAAGACGGCTTCAAGGCAATGCTCTCGGGGTCGTCAGGGAAGGTCGTGCTTGACTGGACGTAAATTAAGGGGGCGATCCGCGCCCCCTTTCAATCGCTACAAGAATTTGCGCTGGCCAACTGTCTGGTCGCGTAGGCCCGAATCGCGGCCCAGTAACTGCCATAGGCGCAGCATCGTTGCGGTCTCGTCGGTGTTGCGCTGCTGTTCGTCCCTGTGGGTTTCCTTGAGCCGTAGCGTTTTGATTGAATTCGTTGACATACTATTCTCCCGTTGCACCCTCACCACAGACAAGTTCTGACGTGTGACGGTTGCCAAGCGGTTAAAACGCGCAAGAACCTTGGTGACGATTTGTCTAAACTGGTCGCCAATCCCAAAGCAACAGACTAGGATAACGCTATGATAAAATCACTTGATCACCTTCAACTTGCGATCCCCGAAGGCGCCGAAGATTTGATGCGCCCATTCTATGCGGCGCTTGGATTTGTCGAGGTTGAGAAGCCCGCGGCGCTTCAGGGGC
This sequence comes from uncultured Loktanella sp., assembly GCA_937132065.1. Taxonomy (GTDB): domain Bacteria; phylum Pseudomonadota; class Alphaproteobacteria; order Rhodobacterales; family Rhodobacteraceae; genus Yoonia. The sequence continues at coordinate 80,505 of CAKZNT010000067.1, read as the reverse complement.
GTGGCGGATTCTGGGCGGTTGCGGGGGACATTTCGCTTCACTTTGGCGTTGATCCGGTTTTTGCCCCCGCGACCAAGGCGCACCCTGCGTTTGTCGTCTCCGATCTGGACACATTGGTCGCAGGTCTCGGCGTTGCAGGGCATGACGTCACGTGGGATACGAAGCTGGCGGACGTGCGGCGGTGCTTTGTTTTTGACCCCGTCGGGAACCGCATAGAACTAATCTCTGGTTAGGCTTTCCACTTCTTGTCGCCGCCTTGGATCATGTAAAAACAGGACATGGATGATGCTCTTAGCGGCGCGCAATGTGCAGAAAAAATTTGATACCGCAGACGGTGAATTTCACGTTTTGCGGGGCGTTGATATCGCGCTTGATAGCGGCGAAACACTGGCGCTGACGGGCGAAAGCGGGAGCGGCAAAAGCACATTGTTGCACCTCATCGGTGGATTGGATGTGCCTGATCAGGGTGAAATCGTGATCGACGGCACTGATATTGCTGCGCTTGATGATAATGGTCGGGCGGCGGTGCGCCGTGGGGTCGTCGGGGTCGTGTTCCAGCAATTCAATCTGATCCCCAGCATTCGTATCAAGGATAACATCGCATTTCAGGCGCGCCTCGCGGGGCGCTATGACGAAGCATGGGCGCGCACGCTCGCCGAGCGGCTTGGCCTTGTGGATCAACTCAACAAATACCCCGAGCAGCTTTCTGGGGGGCAGCAACAAAGGGTGGCGATTGCGCGCACCTTGGCGCCGCGTCCACGTCTCGTCCTCGCTGATGAACCAACGGGAAACCTTGATGAAGACACGGCCGCGACAGTGATCAGTATCTTGCTCGCGCTCGTTGACGAAACCCAAGCGGGTCTCTTGATGGTGACGCATTCCACTGCGTTGGCGGGGCGTATGGCGCGACGTATGCACTTGCGCGTAGGGCAAATTGCATGACGCGTGTCACCCTTTCTGCGCTGCTCAGTCACTGGTGGCGCAACCCGCTGCAACTGTTCACGCTACTTGCAGGGCTTGCCTTGGCAACCGCGCTTTGGTCGGGGGTGCAGGCGATCAACGCAGAGGCACGCGCCAGTTATGATGCGGCGGCAGCAACCCTTGGCGAGGGGCAATTCGACCGCCTGAAGCGGCGTGACGGCGCGCCAATGACGCAGGATACCTATATCGCGTTGCGGCGTGCAGGCTGGTTGGTCAGCCCCGTGATCGAAGGGCGTGTCGATGGGGTGCGGCTGTTGGGGATAGAGCCACTGACCGCCCCGGGTGGGCTGGCGCCCCGTGCGTTTGGCACTGTCTCGGCATTGGCGGGGTTTTCTACGGGGGATATTCTCGTCGCACCCGACACCAAACTCGCGCGCGCGCGCCTTGTTGTAGATGCAGGAATCGCGCCCGATACCGCGATTTCTGACATCGGAACCGCACAAGATATTCTCGGGCGGGATGGTGAGATCGACCTGCTGGTCATTGCTGCGGATCAACCGATTTTGCAGCGCCCCCTCTCTGAAATCGCGCCAGAACTGGTCAGACAAGAGGCGTCAACAGGCGCCGACATCGCAAGCCTGACAGATAGCTTTCACCTCAATCTGACTGCGTTCGGGCTTTTGTCATTTGCAGTCGGGATTTTCATTGTGCACGGCGCAATCGGGCTTGCGTTCGAGCAGCGGCGCGGGACGGTGCGCACATTGCGGGCACTTGGTGTGCCACTTCGTTTGCTGGTCGTGTTGATGGGCTGCGAATTGATGGGTCTGGCCGTATTTGCAGGGATCATGGGCGTTGGCTTGGGCTATTTGATCGCAGGGATGCTCTTGCCTGACGTGGCCGCCACCCTGCGTGGTCTTTACGGCGCAGAGGTCGCAGGAACGCTGCAACTGCGGCCAATCTGGTGGATATCGAGCATGGCAATCGCACTTGGGGGCACGGCTCTTGCCGCGAGCGGTGCGCTTTGGCGGTTGTCGCGACTGCCGCTGCTTGCGGGGGCGCAACCGCGCGCCTTGGCGCTCGCCGCTGGGCGCGGGGCGAAAGTGCAAGGCGTTGTTGCAGCGACGCTCTTGCTTGTCGCGGGCGGTCTTGCGCTTGCTGGCGGCGGGGTGGTCGCGGGCTTTACGCTCCTCGCGGCGCTTCTTATCGGGGCGGCATTGGCGCTACCCCTTGTGTTGGCCGCCGTTCTCGGATGGGCCAGCAACAGGGCGCAGGGCGTCACAACAAGCTGGTTTTGGGCAGATACGAAACAACAACTGCCAGGACTATCGCTCGCGCTCATGGCGCTCTTGTTGGCGATGGCGGCAAACATTGGCGTGTCGACAATGGTCAGCAGCTTTCGCCTTACCTTTGTCGGGTTTCTGGATCAACGGCTGGCATCCGAGCTTTATATAAGTGCGGAGACGCCCGAACAGGCCAACCTGATCGAGACCTTTTCCCAACGGAATGCAGAGGCGGTTCTCCCTATCCAGAAGGTCGAAATCGCTCTCGCGGGAATACCCACCGAAATTTACGGCAACCGTGACCACGCAACCTATCGGGACAATTGGCAGTTCCTTTCGGCAACAGATACGCCTTGGGATAGCATGCATTCAGGCACGGGAATCCTGATCAACGAGCAACTGGCGCGGCGGGGCGGGATCGCGATAGGCGACCCTTTGGACGTCGCGACTTCCAGCCTAAAGGTCGTTGGCATCTTCGGCGATTACGGTAATCCGATCGGGCAGGCGATCATTGACGAAACGCTCTTCAAGACGATGTTTCCCGAGGGATCACCAACGCGTTTCGGGGTGCGGATTTCGCCTGAAAACGTCGATGATTTTGTGGCGAAGATGGCCGCAGAAATCGGTGTGCCCGCAGCTAACACCGTCAACCAAGCAGGCATAAAGGCGTTTTCCCTTGGCGTGTTCGACCGCACATTTACTGTGACGACAGCACTCAACATTCTGACACTCGCGGTTGCAGGATTTGCGATTTTGATGAGCTTGCTGACGCTGACATCTATGCGGGTTCCACAGCTTGCGCCTGCGTGGGCGATGGGGATGACACGGCGGCAAATGGGCCTACTGGAATTGGTGCGCACGGTGCTCCTTGCGCTGCTGACAGGGGCGGTTGCACTCCCGCTAGGGCTGGCTTTGGCGTGGGTGTTGCTCGCGGTTGTGAATGTCGCGGCATTCGGGTGGCGGTTGCCGATGTTCCTGTTTCCGCTCGACTATCTATGGCTTGGAGGTTTTGCACTTTTGGCAGCGGCAATTGCGGCGCTTTGGCCTGCAATCCGATTGGCAAAAACGCCGCCCTCCGACCTGCTCAAGGTATTTTCAAATGAACGTTAAACTTTTCATCATCCTGTTGATCTTGCCCTTTCATCTGGATGCACAGGGGTTCGCGGGATTGGGGCAAACGCCCGAAGGGTTCGCGCAACCCGCGCCCGACCCGATTTTCTCATTCCCGCAGGATCATGGAGCACACAGTGATTACCGGATTGAGTGGTGGTATCTGACCGCAAACCTGACAGGTGAAGACGGGCTGGAATACGGACTGCAATGGACGCTCTTTCGCACCTCCCTCGCGCCCGAAGACAAAGAGGGCTGGGCGAGTTCGCAGCTTTGGATGGGGCATGCGGCCGTGACCACGCCAGATGCACATTACGTGACTGAACGGCTGGCGCGCGGCGGGGTCGGGCAGGCTGGCGTAAGGGCCGACCCCTTTGAGGCGTGGATTGACGACTGGGCGTTTACGGGGCCGTTTGACAGGGCAACGCTGCGCGCGACAGGCCCGGCATTCGGCTATGACATGACCATGCAGGCAAACGGGCCGCTCGTCTTTCATGGGGACGCTGGCTACTCCAGAAAATCCGCAAACGATCAGGCGTCCTATTACTACTCGCAACCCTATTTCCAGATCACGGGCACACTTCACTTGCCTGACAATGATGTGCGAGTCGTAGGGGACGCATGGCTTGATCGGGAATGGTCGTCGCAGCCCCTCGCAAGCGATCAAACTGGCTGGGACTGGTTCTCGCTTTCGCTCAAAGGCGGGGCGAAATTGATGGGATTCCAGCTGCGTGGTGACGACACCTATACCTCGGCAACATGGATCGAGGCAGACGGCACAACGACCCCGTTCCCCAACGGTGCATTCAGCGCGCTCCCGCTTGGCGTCACCGACATCGAGGGACGCAAAGTGCCAACGCTGTGGCAGGTGCAGCTTCCTGACAAGGGGATCGATGTGACCGTCGAGGCCGTAAACCCGAACGCATGGATGGAGACGAGCGTGCCTTACTGGGAAGGGCCAGTGCGTGTTAACGGGTCACATCAGGGGCGGGGGTATCTCGAGATGACCGGCTATGACGGGGTCACAAGCCAGTGATGATTGATCTCCATCATCGTAACTAGGCAGCGAGAAATGTTAGGCGCGTAATATGAATAATAGTCATCTTCCACTGACCCGTGATCTCGTCCTGATTGGCGGCGGTCATACCCATGCCCTGCTTTTGCGAAAGTGGGGAATGAACCCGCTCACAGGCGTGCGGGTGACCGTCATTAATCCCGGACCAACCGCGCCTTATTCAGGGATGCTTCCCGGATTTGTGGCGGGCCACTATACGCGCGAGCAATTGGATATCGATCTCGTTCAATTGTGCCGCTTCGCGGGCGCGCGGGTGATCCTTGGGGCCGCTCACGGCGTGGATGCAGAACAACGTCTTGTGCATGTGCGGGGGCGACCGCCGATCGCCTATGACGCGCTTAGCATCGACATCGGGATCACGTCAGACATGCCGCGCCTTGAGGGGTTCACGCGGCATGGCGTGCCAGCCAAACCGCTTGGGGCATTTGCGAGCCGCTGGAACGCCTTTCGCGCGCAGGCAACCACCCCCGAAATCGCGGTGATTGGCGGAGGGGTCGCAGGCGCCGAACTCGCGATGGCGATGGGCTTTGCAATGCAAGGGCGCGCGCCTGTGCGCCTGATTGATCGGGGGTCTGTTCTCAAAGATCTTGACGGCAAGGCCCGCGAAAAAATGCTGGCTGCGATGGCGCAAAGTGGCATCGAACTTGTCGAAAATGCCGATGTTATCAAAGTGGACGAAACGGGCGTGTTTCTTGCGGACGGGCGCAAGATTGGCGCGAACTTTGTCACAGGGGCAGCGGGCGCGCGGCCACATGATTGGCAAGGTGAAATCGGCCTCGCAATGCACGAGGGCTTTATCGCGGTGAACGCACAGCTTCAGTCGTCTGATCCTGCGATATTCGCTGTGGGTGACTGCGCCCATATGACCCAAAGCCCACGACCCAAGGCAGGCGTGTTTGCAGTGCGGCAAGCGCCGGTTTTATACGATAACCTGCGGGCCGTTTTATCGGGGGGAACGCTGCGGGATTATGTGCCGCAAAAGGACTACCTGAAACTGATCTCGCAGGGGCGAAAATCGGCATTGGCCGAAAAGGTCGGCACGGCATTTCAAGGCAAGATTTTGTGGCGCTGGAAGGACCATATCGACCGCAAGTTTATGGCGCAATTCAACGCGCTTGCGCCGATGAAACCCCCAGCCTTGCCACGGGTCGTCGCAAGCGGTTTGCGTGACGCGCTGGGCGATAAACCCATGTGCGGAGGGTGCGGTGCGAAGGTCGGGCGCGGCGCGCTACGCGCGGTGCTTGCCGACCTGCCAGCGATGCGCAGGGCGGATGTAAAAAGTGTGGCGGGCGATGACGCCGCAATCTTGAAAACGGGCGGTCAGATGCAGGTGATGACGACCGATCATTTGCGCAGCTTTTTCGCGGATCCCGTGGTGATGACGCGGATCGCAGCGGTGCATGCGCTGGGCGATGCATGGGCGATGGGGGCCGCGCCGCAGGCCGTCACCGCGAACATTATTTTGCCGCGTATGTCTTCTGAAATGCAAAGCCGCACATTGACTGAAATCATGAAAACGGCCCATCAAGTTATGGGTGATGCGGGCGCGGATATCGTTGGTGGTCATTCGTCATTGGGGGATGAATTGACCATCGGCTTTACGATTACGGGCCTGTGTGACCAGCCGCCGATTACGATCGCGGGGGCCAAGGCTGGTGATGTTTTGATTTTGACAAAACCGATCGGCAGCGGCGTGATTATGGCGGCGGAAATGGCAGGGCAGGCGCGCGGTGACGATGTGGCTAACGCGCTGGAAACAATGATGTTTGCGCAGGCAGAGGCGTCACGGCTATTGCGAAACGCCACTGCGATGACAGACGTCACCGGCTTTGGGCTGGCGGGTCACTTGAGCGGAATTTGCGAAGCTTCTGGCGTGGCCGCAGAGCTGGATCTGGCAACGGTTCCTTTAATGGAAGGCGCGCTGGAACTGGCGCAAAGCGGTATGAAATCAAGCCTGTTTGCGGACAACCGCAGCGGGGCGGGCGCGGTGTTCGGAGCGACTGGACCGCGTGGGGATTTGCTGTTTGACCCACAGACGGCGGGCGGCTTGTTGGCGGCGGTGGACCAAGGAGAGGCAGAGCCAATTCTGGCCGCGCTGATCGAGGCGGGCTACCCTGCGGTGCGGATCGGAACTTGTGTCGCGGGCGACCCTGTGGTGCGGGTTATTTGAGGGCTGCGATAATCGCGTCTGTCAGTGCGTTTTGTCCGCTGTCGTCAAGGCAATCTGCCGTCAGGTTCGCCAAGACTTCATGGGTGTCCGCGCCTCTGGATTTGACATATGCGGCGTCATAGTGCTGCTCCATTAGGGCAGCGGCGAGGTCGTGAAACTTTCCCGCTTTTAGCAGGTCAATCCAGCCATCAACGACCTCATGGCCGCGAATATTTCGTAGCGGTTTGAGGCGTTTTTCAAGGTCGGCAGGATTGGAGATTACGTCAGCGTAGGCCTGTTCAAGAAATGTCGCGCGGGCCAGAATTGGCGCTGAAATCATAATCTTAGGCGCATCGACCATCGCGTTCCAAAGCTGCGGCGGCAGGTTGATATGCCCGATCTTGGAGCTCTCGGCTTCGACCACAACAGGGCGGTTGGGATCAAGGTTTGCAAGGAGGGTTGCAAGGTTGGTTTCAAACTGTTTCTGGCTTGGTTGCCCCCCCGCAGTCGCGCCCAAAAGCGAACCGCGATGCCCCGCTAATCCTTCGAGGTCAATGACCTGAATACCCCGTTGGGAGAGCCTCTTGAGGATGGCCGTTTTGGCCGTGCCCGTGTTGCCGTCAAGCAGCACGATTTTATGCGGAACGGGTGTGTCATAGAGGGCGGTTTTGACCAGCCTGCGCCATGTCATGTAGCCCCCCTCAACGGTATCCGCACGCCAGCCGATTTGCTGGAGGATAATCGTAAAGGACCCCGACCTTTGCCCGCCGCGCCAGCAGTAAACAAGGGGCCGCCAAGCGCCGTCATGTTTAGCGAGCGGGCCTTCGACATGGTCGGCCACATTACGGGCAACACGGGTCGCGCCAAGCTTGCGCGCCTTGAAGGGGCTGACCTGCTTGTAGATGGTCCCGACCTCGGCCCGCTGCGCGTCAGAGAGGGCGGGCAGGTTGATCGCGCCCGGCACGTGATCTATCGCGAATTCGGCAGGGGTGCGCACGTCGATGACGGTGTCGAAACCGTGGTCGAGCATCGCGCGGAGTGTGTCAAATTGCTTGGGCATGATCGCGGGTATTGCAGCTAAATCGGCCATACACAATGCATGCACCGCACGTGCACCAAGCGTGCACCGAAATTACGGCGTCACGGGGGTGCGTCCAGTGGCATCGAGCGCCCAACACGCGCGCCCTTCAAAGACAACCGGAACCAAGGGGCGCCCGTATCCAGCGCCCGCGTCGATGTCGATCCGGTTGCCAAAATGTGTCGGTGTTTCAAGCGCGGTATGCCCATGCACCACGAGCCGTCCAAAGTCGAAATTACTGTCGAGGAACCCGTCTCTGATCCAGAGCATATCCTCGATGTCCTGATCGTCGAGCGCCACGTCGGGGCGCAGCCCTGCGTGCACGAAGATGAGGTCTTGGGTTGCGAGCGTCATTGGTAGGCTTGTGAGGAAGTCGATGTGCGATTGTGGCACGGCGGCGCGCGCCTCGGCGTTGATTTGGGCGGGCGTGACTGTTTGCCCGTTGCGGGTGTAGTGGGTTAGTGTCTCGAGGCCGTTGAGCGGGTGTGCAAAATGTGGCTCGCCTGTCACCCCGTAGGAAGCCAGTGTCGTGACGCCGCCCAAGCGTGGATTGATCCATGAGATGTTTGATTTGACCTTCGGGTCGTGTTCGGACCCAGCGGTGATGTAGTCGCAAAACATGCGGTCGTGGTTCCCCTTGAGGAATGACCAGTTGCGCCCAGCGCCGCGCCCTTGCAAGAGCATGTCGATCACGCCGCGGCTATCGGGCCCGCGGTCGGTGTAGTCGCCAACAAAGACGATATGCGCGTCCGCGCCGCCGTCAGCTTCGATCAGCGCAAGGGCGTGTTCGAGCATCGTCTTTTGCCCGTGGATGTCGCCAATCGCATATGTCGGCATTTTGTGTCCTTGTTGATGCTGGTCGTCGCTGTTGTCCGTTCCGGCCAATGCGCCCCACCCACCATCCCTGACAGGTGGGGCGATTGTTTTAGACGTCGAATGTCAGTGGCTTCACCTGACGGAACATCCCTGTGTCACCAAGTGCCTTGATCGCGGCGGCTGGCACGGGTTCGTCCACATAGAGCAGCGCAATTGCCTCGCCTTTTGCCTCTGAGCGGCCCAGCGTAAAGTTCGCGATGTTGACCCCGTTGCTGCCCATGCTTTGCCCCAACGTGCCGATGATACCCGGTACGTCTTCGTTGGTTGTGTAGAGCATGTGCGCGCCGACTTCTGCATCGACGTTGATCCCTTTGATCTGGATGAACCGTGGTTTGCCATCGCTGAACACGGTTCCAGCGACCGACCGTTCCCGCGCGCCAGTGACAACGGTAACTTTGACGTAGCCGTCGAATGTCCCTGACTGGTCTTGCTTGGTGGTCGAGATCTGGATGCCGCGTTCTTTGGCCACCACGGGGGCGGAGACCATGTTGGTGTCGGGGTTCGCCTTTTTCATGATTCCTGCGATTGTTGCGGCGGTCAGCGCCTTGAGGTTCATGTCCGAAACAGACCCGTCAAACAGGATGTTGATGGCCGAGATCGGCTCGTCGGTCATTTGCCCGCTGAAGTTGCCCAAATGCCCCGAGAGTTTGATCCACGGCCCCATGACCTTGGCTTCTTCTGCGGTCACTGAGGGCATGTTGAGCGCGTTGGTGACGGCCCCCGTCAGGAGGAAGTCGGACATTTGCTCTGCCACTTGAAGCGCCACGTTTTCTTGTGCCTCGGTTGTTGCAGCGCCAAGGTGCGGTGTCACGACCACGTTTGGCAGGTTGAAGAGCGGGCTTTCGGTTGCGGGTTCGACGGCGAAAACGTCGAAGGCAGCGCCTGCGACATGGCCAGATTTGAGCGCTTGGGCCAGTGCCTCTTCGTCAACCAGTCCGCCGCGCGCACAGTTCACGATCCGCACACCTTTTTTCATCTTGGCGATGTTTTCGGCCGAGAGGATATTTGCGGTTTGATCGGTGTAAGGCACGTGCAGCGTGATGAAATCGGCATTTGCCAGGAGCTCGTCGAGTTCGACTTTCTTGACGCCCATTTTGTCGGCTTTTTCGGCGCTGAGGAACGGATCGTAGGCCTGCACTTTCATTTGCAGAGCCCGTGCCCGATCGCAGACGATTCCGCCGATGTTGCCTGCGCCGATGACGCCAAGCGTTTTGCCCGTCAGTTCGACACCCATAAATTTCGACTTTTCCCATTTGCCTGCGTGCGTAGACGCGGAGGCTTCGGGGATTTGGCGTGCAACGGCGAACATCATGGCGATGGCGTGTTCTGCTGTGGTGATCATGTTGCCGAACGGGGTGTTCATCACGATGATACCCGCCTTGGAGGCCGCGTCTTTGTCGACGTTGTCTGTGCCGATGCCTGCGCGCCCGATGACCTTGAGGTTGGTCGCTGCCTCAATGAGCTTGGCGGTGGCCTTGGTCGCCGACCGGATTGCCAGCCCGTCGTAGTTGCCGATGATTTTGGCGAGCGCCTCTTTGTCTTTTCCAAGTTGCGGTTGGAAATCGACGTCGATCCCGCGGTCGCGGAAGATTTGAACAGCGGCTTCGGAGAGGCTGTCGGAGATGAGTACTTTGGGAGCCATTTGCGTGGTCCTTATGTTATAATACGAAAATAAGTAGGATGCGTTTTAACGCATGTTATTGGGTGATTTCGGCCTCGAATGCCCATGTCAGCCACGGCAGCATCGCCTCGATATCAGAGGTTTCAACCGTTGCCCCGCACCAGATCCGCAGCCCTGCTGGCGCGTCCCTATAGGCGCCGACATCAAGTGCGACCCCTTCATCAGCGAGCCGTTTTGCCACTGCTTTGGCGAAGGCGGGGCCGTCTTTGATCCGCGCGTCGGTGAACTTCAGGCAAACGGAGGTGTTTGACCGTGTTCCCGCATCAACCGCGAGGTTTTCGATCCAGTCGTTTGCGGCGCAGAAGTTCCAGACCGCCTGTGCGTTCGCGTTCGCGCGGTGCATCAATGCGTCCAGCCCGCCGATGGATTTGGCCCATTTCAGAGCAGCAAGGTAGTCTTCGACCGCGAGCATTGAAGGCGTGTTGATCGTTTCACCCTTGAAGATGCCCTCGATCAACTTGCCCCCTTTGGTCAGGCGGAAGATTTTTGGCAGCGGCCAAGCGGGTGTGTAGGATTCGAGCCGTGCAACCGCCCGTGGTGACAGGATCAACATCCCGTGCGCGGCTTCTCCGCCCATGACCTTCTGCCAAGAGAAGGTCGTCACGTCGAGTTTGTCCCACGGCAGGTCTTGCGCGAAAGCAGCCGAGGTCGCGTCGCAAAGCGTCAGCCCCGCGCGGTCTGTCGGGATCGCGTCACCGTTGGCCATGCGCACGCCAGAGGTCGTGCCGTTCCACGTAAAGCAGACATCGTTGTCGTAGTTGAGCGTGCTCATGTCCACGATGTGCCCGTAGTCGGCGGTATGCGTTGTTGCTTCGATCTTGAGTTGTTTCACAACGTCAGTGACCCAGCCCGCGCCAAAGCTTTCCCATGCGACCATCTGTGCGGGGCGTTCCCCCAAGAGCGACCACATGGCCATCTCGAATGCGCCAGTGTCGGAGGCGGGCACGATGCCGATGCGGTAGTCCGCAGGCACGCCCAGAATATCGCGGGTCATGTCGATGGCTTCGGCCAGTTTGGATTTACCAACGGCGGCTCTGTGCGAGCGCCCGAGGGGTGCATCGGCCAGATCTGACAGTTTCCATGTGGGGGGTTTGGCACAAGGGCCAGAAGAAAAGCGCGCGTTTACAGGCCGCGTAGCCGGTTTGGTCGTAACCATTACTGGTATCCTTACAGATAAATGCCCTTCGTTGGGGAAGGGTGTCCCACTTGCTGGGATATGGCGGCTTGCGCTCTTTCACAAGTCGCTAAATGGCGCTAGACCGCCTCTTGAGATACTTTTTGCGACCCAAAGTGCGCCTATCGGAAACTTTTGCCAAATTGAGGACGACCGCATGTTTTACGTGACCCTTTTGACGGACCCCGCAACCCCGAGCCTTGAGGCCGTGTTGGTGGAGAACCTGCGCAATGCATGGGGTGGGGGCGAGGCGGTTTGGCTGTCGCTAAGCGAGGCCGCTACGTTCGCGGTCCCTGCGATGCCTGACAATGTCGAGGCGGTCTGGGCGGATATGCAAAAGGTCTGCGTCGATTTGATCGTTTGCCCCGCCGAGGGTCGTCGCAAAAAGATGCTGTTGGCCGATATGGACAGCACGATGATCCGCCAGGAGTGTATTGACGAATTGGCCGCCGAGGCGGGCGTGGGCGCGCATGTTGCCGACATTACCGCCCGCGCGATGAACGGTGAGCTGGACTTTGAGGCGGCGTTGATCGAACGGGTCGGGCTGCTCAAGGGATTGGATGCAACGGTGATTGATCACGTCTTGCAAACCCGTATCACGGCGATGCCCGGTGGCTATGAATTGGTCCAGACGATGAAGGCGAACGGCGCTTATGCCGCTTTGGTGTCGGGTGGGTTTACCGCGTTTACCGCCCGCGTGGCAGCGATGCTTGGCTTTGACGAAAACCGCGCCAACACGTTGCTTGTCGCGGATGGTAAGCTGACGGGTGATGTTGGTCGCCCGATTGTGGGCCGCGAGGCGAAGGTGGTTGCGCTGGACGAAATCACCGCGCGCCTTGGCCTTTGCGACGCTGATGTTCTGGCTGTCGGGGACGGCGCAAATGATCTGGGGATGCTGACCCGCGCAGGGATGGGGGTGGCACTACATGCCAAGCCAGCGGTGCAAGCCCAGTGTGATGTGCGCATCAATCACGGCGACCTTTCGGCGCTCTTGTTTATTCAGGGTTATGCCCGCGCGGAGTTTGTCACCTAAATGTTTGAAGTCACTTATGAGGTTCTGGCGTTGCTGATGGCGGCGGCGTTTATTGCGGGTGTTGTCGATTCAATCGCAGGCGGCGGCGGGTTGATTACCTTGCCTGTTCTTGTGCTGGCAGGTGCGCCCCCTGTGACGGCGATTGCGACCAATAAAGTCCAAGGCGTCTTTGGCGCAGGGATGGCGGCGGTGTCTTATGCCCGCGGCGGCCATGTTGATCTCAGGCGCCAGATGAAGCCCGCGCTGATCGCGTTTTTCGCTGCCGTAGCGGGGGCGTTGCTGACCTCGCTATTGCCCACGGATGTGATCCGCCTTGGGCTGCCCGTGCTTTTGATCGGGATTGCGTTGTTCTTCGGGTTCAAGCCGGGCCTTGGCGATGTGGACCGCACCGAGCGTCTCACCCCGATCATTTTCTCGCTGTCGGTCGTGCCGCTGGTCGCGTTTTATGACGGGCTGATCGGCCCCGGAGCGGGCGCGTTTTACATGCTCGGCTTTGTTGCGCTGGGCGGTTACGGGGTTTTGCGGGCAACGGCCCATACCAAGCTATTGAACTTTGCATCAAATGCGGGCGGCATTGCCACCTATGCGCTTGTGGCCCAACCGTGGTGGTTTGTCGGCCTTGCGATGGGGGCAGCCCAGATGGCAGGGGCGTGGGTCGGGTCCAGACTGGCCATGCGCATTGGCGCACGCCTGATCAAGCCCGTCCTTGTTACCTCTGCCACCGCGCTCGCGCTCAAGCTGCTTTGGGATATGTGGGCTGGCTAATTAAAGCCACTCCACATCGTTTTGAAGCGCGCCGATTGTGGTGTTCTCAACCGTCAGCGTGTCGCCGCTTCCGAAGTTGAAGACCACATCGCGCCCAACCTGTTCGGCCACGTCAAACGGGTCGGTTGACCTGAAGCCTGCGAACTGGATCGTGTCGGCATCGTTCTGGAAATCCATGATGGTGTCGCGATCATCGCCCCGTTCAAAGACGAAAATATCGGCCCCGCCGTTGCCCCACATTTTGTCATCGCCCTTGTCGCCGTGCACGATGTCGCGGCCGCCGCCGCCCTTGACGCTGTCGTCACCGCCGCCGCCAAACACTTGGTCATTGCCACGTCCACCCTTGATGATGTCGTCGCCTGCCGCGCCTTTGATTTTGTCGTTGCCGCCGCTGCCGTTCAGTTTGTCGTCGCCCGTGCCGCCCTTGAGCTTGTCGTCGCCGCTCCCGCCGATCAGCTTGTCGTTGCCGCTCCCGCCTTTGACAATGTCGTTGCCGCTGCCGCCCACGAGGGTATCGTCGCCGCCGCGCCCGTTGATGAGGTCGTCGCCGCCAAGCCCCTTGATCTTGTTGGAGCCGTTTGTGCCCTTGAGGGTGTCGTCGCCAACCTGCGAGCCATAGAGGTTTTCAAAGTCGATGACGGTGTCATCGATGGCATTGCCGCTCAGACCGCGCTCGAGTTTGAGATCGACGCCCACGGCCAGAACCGCATCCTGATAGGAAATCAGGTCGTTGCCGCTGCCGCCGTTGAAGTTATTCTCGCGCCCGAATTCAACATAAAGCTGATCGTTCCCGTCACCCAGATCAATGGTGTCGCCGCCGCCCGCTGCATAGACCTTGTCGTTGCCGCCAAAGGTGAAGAACGTGTTCGCCCCGTTTCTGCCGTGGATGGTGTCGTTGCCGAGAAGCGATCCATTGATGTTCTCAATGCTAAACAGATCAAGCCCGTCCGCAGATCCGATCAGGTTTGCGATGATGCCAGTCGTCGAGTTCTCGAAACTCACTGTGTCATTGCCGCTGCCGCCGTCGATAGCATGTGTGCCGATCGCCTCGATGACAAAGAGGTCGTCCCCGTCACCGCCATCAACATCGCCGCTCCCCTCTTGCAGGTAGATCGTATCAGCCCCGTCGCCGCCATAGATGCTATCGTGCCCGCCGCCCGCATAGATGACGTCATCGCCGCCGTCATTTGCGAAAATCGCATCGTGGCGCGCATCGCCTGCAAGGTAGTCGTTGCCCGCCCCGCCATAGATCGTGTCGTTTCCTGCCTCGAAGTCGGAGAGCACGAAGATTTGGTCAATGTCGCCGATGATATAGTTGTCGATGGTTTCGGAGCCGTAGAGCGTGTCGTTGCCGCCATAAACTTCGCCGTGCTCAAAGCCGGATTCATTTTGGAACACACCAAAGGTATCACCGCGAATAAGGACGCGGGTGATCGAAGTGTCTTCAATGGCGCGCGCGTCGATTGTGTCGTCCCCTGCATGCAGGATCGAGCCACCGTCAACGCGGATAACGTCACCGTAAAGAAAGATTTCAGGGTAGCCGATTTGCGCCGCGGTGGCGTCTTGCATAGTGATCGAGTCGTCACCGCCAAAGAGCGTTGCAGCGCCATCAAGCTCGTATGCGTCACCTGACACAAAGGGGGCTGCCCCGTCGAATGTCAGCGTGCCACTATTCAGCGTTGCCCCTTGTTCCACAAAGAACGTGCTGCCGACGATCTCGCTAAACTCGCCAAACGTGCCAGTGACGAAAAAGTCGTCGCCATTGATTGTATCAACGATGATCGTGCCAAAGTCGCCAAAGAACCACCCCGCACCAATGGTCTCGGGGCCGATCAGGGTCGTGTCGCCGCCTGCGAAGAACGCATATAACTCGCTGCCCGTTGCATCGACGATTGAGTAGTCGGACAGGTCAACCGGGTCGAACCCTGTTAGGACCAGATCGGGGTCATTGGGGTTGCCGTTTGCATAGCTCAACGAGGCAGAAGTGATTGTGCCCGCAACTGGTTCGTTAAAGATGTTGAGCGCGATGTCCGTGCCATGCAACGTCAGGGTTGCGCCACCTGGCGTGAGCCAAGAATAGCTCGTGCTTGTCGCGCTGACAAAGCTGTCGAACGAGAAGTCATAGCTGTCAAAGTTAACAAAGGTCTGAAGATCGGAAAAATCGGTTACTAGCATGATATACCCCAGAAAAAGAATCTGGGTCCGCATAGCATGTCTGATGCGTCGATTTAATTATTTAAATGTTTGCCTCGCGAAAACCCGCACAACCAGTGCGGGTTTGCCGTTTTCTGTGATATTTTAGCCAACGAGGCGGTAGCCGCCCTGTTCGGTGACCAAAAGCCGTGCGTTGGACGGGTCTGTCTCGATCTTTTGACGCAATCGGTAGATGTGGGTTTCAAGCGTGTGTGTTGTGACGCCCGCGTTGTAGCCCCAGACCTCGTGTAACAGCACATCGCGGGCCACCACACCATCGCTAGAGCGGTAGAGAAACTTAAGGATATTGGTTTCCTTTTCGGTCAACCGCACCTTTTTGTCGTCCTCGGTGATCAGCATCTTTTGCGCCGGCTTGAAGGTGTATTGCCCAAGCTGGAACACGGCATCTTCTGATTGCTCGTGGGTGCGCAGCTGGCTACGGATCCGCGCCAGAAGGACGGGGAACTTGAACGGTTTGGACACATAGTCGTTGGCCCCCGCATCAAGCCCGTAGATAGTGTCCGCGTCGCTGTCTTGCGCCGTGAGCATCACGATGGGGCATTTCACGCCCTGCTTGCGCATCAGGCGGCAAAGTTCGCGCCCGTCAGTGTCGGGCAGCCCCACGTCGAGGATCATCAGG
The DNA here is from genome assembly GCA_937132065.1 of uncultured Loktanella sp. Taxonomy (GTDB): domain Bacteria; phylum Pseudomonadota; class Alphaproteobacteria; order Rhodobacterales; family Rhodobacteraceae; genus Yoonia. The sequence continues at coordinate 64,530 of CAKZNT010000067.1, read as the reverse complement.
TCGTAAAGCCCTTCTTTGGCTTTCACCATCGCGCTCGCACCGTCATCGGCCTCGAAGACGTCGAAATCTTCGGTCATCACGAGCTGTTCACCCAGCGCCTCGCGCAGGTCATCATCGTCATCGACGAGTAAAATTCTTTTGAGTTGTCCCATGACAGCCTCCTTTGTTACTGCATTACAGATGTGGTGAAGACACGGGTCCGACAAGATTTCTGAACACATAATCACACGGACGTGTGATCAGCGCGTCAATTGTTTCAATTTCCGGCCAGTCCGATTATCTATGTTACATTAAAGGATCGAAAATCATGACTTTTGCCCCCGATGTTACAGAGCAGTTGGCCCGCGCCCGCGCGGATTTGCGCATGGGTGTGCCTGTGGTGCTAGATGGCGGGGCGGTGATGATTGCTGCGGAAACTGTGGATGCGGCCCGCTTGGCGCATCTGCGCAGTTTGGGTGCATCTCCGGTGCTTGCGATCACGGGATGGCGCGCGCAGACCCTCAAGGCCGCCGCTTATGACGGTGATCTTGCGCGGATTAGCCTGCCCGAGGATGTGACGCTGCACTGGGTGCGAGCGGTTGCTGATCCCGCTGACGATTTGAATTCACCGATGAAGGGTCCGCTGCGCGCTGTGCGAGGTGGCAACGCAGATATGCACCGCGCCGCGATTGCGCTAACGAAAGCGGCAAGGTTGCTGCCCGCCGCAATCGTGTTTGACGTGATCGACCCCGCAGCATTTGCCGCCCAACACGGGCTGACGATGGTGTCGGCCAAGGCCGCGCTTGATACAGGGCTGTCGCCGTTAAGCCCGATTATTTCCGCCCGTTTGCCGCTGGATGTATCCGAGGCGGGGCGGCTGCATATTTTCCGCCCCGATGATGGCGCCGAAGAGCATTATGCCGTCGAGATCGGCCAGCCTCGTCGCGATGTGCCTGTGCTGTCGCGGTTGCATTCGGCCTGCTTTACGGGCGATCTGCTTGGCTCTCTCAAGTGCGATTGCGGCCCGCAGTTGCGCGGCGCGCTGTCCCAGATGGGAACCGAGGGCGCAGGTGTGTTGCTCTACCTGAACCAAGAGGGGCGCGGCATTGGCCTCGCCAACAAGATGCGCGCCTATTCGCTTCAGGATCAGGGGTTTGACACCGTTGAGGCCAACCACCGCCTCGGGTTTGATGACGACGAGCGCGACTTTCGCATTGGCGCCGAAATCCTCAAGAAGATGGGATTCTCTGCGGTACGCCTGCTGACCAATAACCCTGCCAAGGTGGCCCGTATGGAGGGCGCAGGTGTGCGCGTGGCCGAGCGCGTTCCCCTGAAGGTTGGCGAGAACAAGCACAACCATGCCTACCTTGCCACGAAGGCCGCCAAGTCGGGCCATTTGCTATAGCTGCGGGTGCGAAATTGAATAAGTGTGAGGCGCGCTATGAGCCCTTTTGATCTGGTGGTGACCCCGACGCATGTGCGCTTTATGGGCCGCAAATTTCCCCGCACCATCGGGCGTGGCGGCTTTGCCGATCATAAGGTCGAGGGCGACGGCGCGACCCCGCGCGGGGTGCATCGCGTTGTCGGTATGATGTATCGCCCCGACCGGATTGCGCCGCCGCAAGCTTGGGCCGCGCCGATATTGCCGCGCGATTTGTGGTCTGACGATGTGGCCGACCCCGACTACAATTTGCAGGTGCGCGCCCCGCATCCCTATAGCCATGAGGCGCTCTGCCGATCCGACCCGATGTATGATCTGGTGATTGTCACTGACTGGAACTGGCCTGTCGCCACTGCGGGGCGCGGCTCTGCGATTTTCATTCATGCATGGCGTGGCAAGGGCCGCCCGACTGCGGGCTGCGTGGCCTTTCGCCCCGATCATCTGGCGTGGATTGCGGCCCGTATTTCTATCGGTTCACGGGTTGTTATCGCATAGCGGCTGGACCTTTGGCATCAATTCGGTGCAATTGAGAGGCAATAGAGATGAAACACCAAGGTCAATTTATGACACCTGAACAGATTAACGCCCTTCCTTACCGTCCTTGCGTCGGCATCATGTTGGTGAACACCCGTGGCCATGTCTTTGTCGGGCAGCGCTTGGATCGCGACACCGATGCATGGCAAATGCCGCAAGGGGGTGTCGATAAGGGTGAAAAAACCCGAGATGCCGCGATCCGCGAGTTGTGGGAAGAAACGGGTGTGACTGAAAAGTTGATCACGATCGAAGCCGAGAGCCTTGGGCTGATCCCTTACGATCTGCCCGCTGATCTGGTTCCCAATATCTGGAACGGCAAGTATCGTGGCCAAGAGCAGAAATGGTTCCTGATGCGGTTCCACGGCTCTGACGACCAGATCAGGATCGCGACAGAGCACCCCGAGTTTTCCGCGTGGAAGTGGCTGCCAAAAGAAGAGTTGGTTGCAAACATCGTGCCGTTCAAGCGCGCGGTCTATGCCCAAGTGTTAGCGGAGTTCGGGGGCAAGCTATGAGGGCCTTGATCCTTGCCGCAATGGTTGCACTGGTCGCGGGGCAGGTTAGCGCGCTGAGCTGTATGCGCCCCGATCCATTGGCCGCATTTGCACAGGCTGCTGCATCTGATGACACCTATTATGTGTTATATGGCACGCTTGATTTCGATGCATCCAAGCAGCCGCAAGGTGTGCAGAATGCGCCGCGCGATCCTGCTCCGATTCCTGCTTTCTTTCGCGGGCATGGTTTGACGACGGCAGGGTTCACATCCCGATTTGATGCGCCTGTGACGTTGCAGATTTCCTGCGCCGGCCCGTGGTGCGGACAGGCGACACCGCATAAGGCCGCTGTCATCTTTGCCCGCGTGTCGGGAGATCAGGTGTTGGTCGAGGTCGGCCCTTGTGGCGGGCGCGTGTTCCCCGAGCCAACGCGCGCAGTGCGTGACGCGTTGACCCAGTGCATGTCTGGTGGCTGCTGACTAGCGCAGCCGTTCGAGCAGCCCAAGCGAGGCGAACCCGTCTGTCGGCAACCCGACTGCCTGCTGATAGGCGCGGATCGCCCGCCGTGTGGCTGGACCAACCTTGCCGTCAACGCCGCCCGTGTTAAAGCCGGCCCCCGTGAGCCGCTGCTGCAACTCGCGCCGCTCTGCGCGAAACAGGTTACGTTCGCCCGCGGGCCAGTTGACCTGCAATGGCCCCATGCCGCGCACCCGGTCCCCAAGATGCCCGAGCCCGATCATATAGGCCTCGGCGTTGTTATACCGCGAGATCACATCAAAGTTGCGAAACACAAGAAACGCGGGGCCGCGTGCCCCTGTCGGGGTGATCAGCGAGGCTGTGCCGTAATTTCGCACGACCTGTCCGTTCGTGTCGCGCACCCCGAGCTGCCCCCATTGCGCGGGCGACATTTTCACCGATCTGTTGCTGCGGTCATAGTTGAACCCGCGCGGCAGGCGCACCTCTACGCCCCATGGCTGCCCTTTTGTCCACCCAAAGCGGCGCATGTAGGCGGCGGTTGACGCAAGCGCGTCTGACGGGTCGTCCGACCAGATATCGCGCCGCCCGTCGCCCGTGAAGTCCACTGCATAGGCCTCGAAAGAGGTGGGGATGAACTGGGTGTGGCCCATTGCGCCAGCCCAGCTTCCTGTCATCTGGTTGGGGCTGATGTCGCCCCTTTGCAGGATTTTGAGCGCCGAGATGAGCTGCGCCTCAAAGAACCGTCCGCGCCGCCCGTCAAAGGCGAGGGTCGCAAGGGTGCTGATCAATGGCACATCGCCGCGCCGCTTGCCGTAGTTGCTTTCCATGCCCCAGAACGCGACGAGGATATGAGGCTCGACATTATAGGTCGCCTCAAGTTGCGCCAACAGCCGCCCATGGCTGCGCATGATGGCGCGTCCGTTGGAGACCCGCGCATCAGAGGCCGCCGTGCCCATGTAGTCCGACATCGGCTTGATGAACTCGGATTGGTTGCGGTCCTTGCGGATGGTTTCGGGCAGGTATTGCACGCCTGCAAATGCCGCATTGAAGGTGCGGTCGTTGATCCCCTTGGCGCGGGCTCTGGCGCGGAAATTCGCCACCCACGTGGCAAAGCCGTTCGCCTGCACCTGCACAAGGTTTGGCTGTTGGGGCGGTAAATCAACAGGCAAAGTGCCGAGAAGAAATGCGACGGAAATTGCTTTTGCAAAAATCATGTAACCAATCCTGAACCGTTCAAACGTGCCCCACCATAGCGCGGAAATCGCGTTGCTGCACAGCGGGTTTGATTACGCGCGATTTTCCGCCCGTTCGGGGGGCGGGCGTGCCGTCATATGGGCAATGGCATCCCTGAGCATCGAGACACGGCGGGGCCGAAACGTTGCCCCGGTTGGAGCAAAGCTGGCGATCCTGTCCAGCCTGAACGCGCGGTAGTCGGTCCTGAGGTGACACCACGCAATGAGCCCGTGATTTTGTTCAAACCTGACGATCCCGAGGGGGTCGATGGTGCGGGTCGTGGGCGTGCCGTTGGCGTCGCAATATTCGATCGCGAGTGTGTTTTCATCCCACGTTGCCTGTCGCAGGGCGCGCAGGTTGATCGTCGTCGGTTTGGCCTTGCGGAATTGGGCCACGGCCAGCACCGCGTGTTTGAGACGGTGGGCCTGTGCCTGTGGCAAGCGCGCTTGCAGCTTTGACAAAGCGTCCGCGGCACTCTGCGCTAGGTCATGGTCGCCGATCGCTTGCACCTCGCGCAGGCCAAGCACAAGCGCCTCGATTTCCTCGTCGTTGAACATCATCGGGGGCAGGGCTGCGTCTTCGGTGAGCGCATAGCCAAAGCCAGCCGTGCCGTCGATAATCGCCCCCATGCCGCGCAGGGCATCAATGTCGCGGTAAAGGGTGCGCAGCGAAACCCCTGTGTCATCGGCAAGCTGTTGCGCGGTGACGGGCGGGCGGCGGTTACGCAGCGATTGCATAAGCGCGAAAAGGCGGTTGGTGCGTGTCATGGTTTTCTACCTACCCGATGTCTGCTGACAGGAAATGACAGTAGGCTCGTTTAGGCAGAGGTCAATAGTATTGGAGAACCTGCGATGATTACCCTTTTGACATATGCCCCTGCCTTTGGCCAACCCGCTGCCAGCCCGTTTTGCATCAAGGCGATGATGCTGCTGAACATGGCGGGGGTGCAATGGACCCCTGAAATCCTGTCGGACCCGCGCAAGATGCCTTATGCGAAATTGCCAGCCATCCGTGTGGATGGAAGGTTGATCGCGGATAGCGACAACATTCGCGCGTGGCTAGAGGGGCAGGGCGCGGATTTTGATGTGGAGCTGTCGCTGCGTGACCGCGCCCATTCCCGCGCGCTAATCCGCATGGCCGAGGAACACCTTTATTTCCACGTGGTTGCGGACCGCTGGGGGGATGATGCCGTTTGGCCTGTCACCCGCGACACCTATTTCGGGATGATCCCGAAGCCGATCAGAGGCTTTGTCACCAATGGCATTCGCAAGCCCGTGATCGCCAGTTTGCGCCAGATGGGGATCGGGCGGTTTACGCCCACAGAGCGGTTGGCGCGCGCCGAACCTGACTTGCAGGCGATTGCCGATTTGCTCGGTGGTCTGTTCCTGTTTGGTGACAAGCCAACGGCGGCGGATGCATCGGTCGCGGCGCAATTGGCGGGGATGATGGCCACCCCAATTGCGACCTTGTTGGGAGATCGGGTGCGCGGTGATAAGGTGTTGGTCGACTACGTCAAGCGGGTGAACGAGGCATTGCTATGAGCGAGATACGAAGCGAGATCAGGGCGGTATTTGATGCCGCCCCTGCGCCTGAACGGGCAGGGATGCTTCGCCTGCGCGCACTGATACATGAGGTCGCGGCAGGGTTGCCCCAGATCGGCGAGTTGCAAGAGGTGTTGCGCTGGGGCCAGCCTGCCTATGTCACCACAAAGCGGGCGGGAGCATCCTTGCGGATTGGCCTGCCCAAGGCGGGTGGCTTCGCGCTTTACACCCATTGCCAGACGTCCCTTATCGCGGACTTCGCAACAGCGTTTCCAAACATGGACAAGGTCGAGGGCACGCGCGCCATTCATTTTAGCGACAGCGCGCAAGTTGATCCTGCGCGCCACGGGATGTTGATCAGGTCGGTGTTGACCTATCACCTTTAGCCGCGCGAGCGTTTGACCTTTTTCTTGATCTTTGCGGACTTCTTTTTGCTGGAGCCAAACTTGCGGCGCGCAGGCTTGCCGCGCCCGCGATTGCTCCCCTTGGGCAGGGTCCGCTCGTCAAGTGTGACGATCTCGGCGATGAGCCCGCCCGTGACGGGTGCGGCCTCTAGCAGTTTGACCACCACCTTGACGCCAAGGCCGATCACGATCCCCGTTTTGGACCCCATGAGCGTTTGGCTTTCCTGATCGTAGTCAAAGTATTCGTCCCCAAGCGAGCGGATCGGGATCAACGCATCGGCGCCCGTTTCGTCCAGCTTTACAAAGACACCGAATTTGGCGACCCCGCTGATCCGTCCGGGCATCTCTGCGCCAAGGCGTTCGGACAGGAATGCGGCCAGGTAGCGGTCGGTTGTGTCGCGCTCTGCGGTCATCGAACGCCGCTCTGTGTCGGAGATTTTCTGCGCGGTTTCTGCGAGAACTTCGGTGTCGAACGGGGTCAACCCGTCACTGCCCCAGCCGTGCGCGGTGATCAATGCGCGGTGCACGATCAGGTCGGCGTAACGGCGGATCGGCGATGTGAAATGCGCGTATGCCTTGAGCGCGAGGCCAAAGTGCCCGAAGTTCTCGGGGTTGTAATAGGCCTGCGTCATGGAGCGCAGCGTGGACATGTTCACGACCTCGGCGTGATCCGTGCCGCGTGCCTGTTCAAGCAAGCGGTTCAAATGGGCGGTTTGCAGCACTTGCCCTTTTGCCAGTTGCAGGCCAGAGGCGTTGGCCACTTCGCGCAGCGCGTCCAGCTTTTCGGGGCTTGGCTCTTCGTGAACCCGCAGCAGGTGCGGTGTCTTTTTGGCCAGAAGGGTTTCTGCCGCCGAGACGTTGGCAAGCACCATGAATTCCTCGATGAGGCGGTGCGCGTCGAGCCTGTCTTTGTAGTTGACCGAGCTGACCTTGCCGTGGTCATCAAGCACGATCTGTCGTTCGGGCAGGTCCAATTCAAGCGGCTGGCGCTTGGCCCTTGCGATTTTGAGCGCGGCAAAGGCGGCGTAGAGCGGGCGGATGATGTCGCTGACAAGCGGGGCCACCTTGTCGTTGGGCGCGCCGTCCATCGCGGCCTGCACCTCTTCGTAGTTGAGCGAGGCCTGCGATTTCATTAGCGCACGGTGAAACGCGTGGCTGATCTTGTTGCCTTGCGCGTCGATGCGCATGGCGACGGCGATGCAGGCCCGTTCAACCCCTTCATGCAGGGAGCAGAGATCGCCCGAAAGCACGTCAGGCAACATCGGCACAACACGGTCGGGGAAGTAGGTCGAGTTCCCCCGGTTGCGCGCCTCGCGGTCAAGCGCAGAGCCGCCAGTGACGTAATGCGCCACATCGGCAATCGCGACCCAGATCGTCATTTCGCCGTTGTCATGGGTCTCGACGTAGCAGGCGTCATCGTGATCGCGTGCGTCCCACGGGTCGATTGTAACAAGAGGCATGTCGCGCAGGTCGGTGCGCTTGCCCAGTTTTGCGGGTTTGGCGGCGTCGGCTTCTGCCACAACTTCATCAGGGAAGTGGTCGGGGATTCCGTGCTGGTGGATCGCGATCAGCGAGACCGCGCGCGGCTCTGACGGGTTCCCTAGGCGGGCGACGATCCGCGCCTTGGGAAGGCCCATGCGCCCCTTTGGTCCTGACTGCTCGGCCTCGACGAGTTCGCCATCTTTTGCGCCGCCAGTTGCCCCCTCGGGCACGGTCCATTCCTTGTCTGACCCCTTGTCGATCGGCAGCACGCGCCCCCCTTCGGAGCCTGCGCGAAACACGCCCAAAATCCGCTGCGGATTGGTTCCGATGCGGCGGATCATGCGGGCGGTGTGGCTAAAATCTTCGGTCGGGTCCACGGTCAAGCGGGCCAGAATGCGGTCGCCTTTGCCAAGCGCGGGGTCGCCATCGCGCGCGAGCATCATGATGACAGGCTCGGCGCCTTTTCCAGCCCATTCCAATGGACGGGCAAACAAATCACCCTCGGCGTCAGGGCCGGTAATTTCCAGAACCGAAACGGGGGGCAGGTCTTCGGCATCGCGATAGCTGGAGCGGCGCTTGGTCAGTTTACCGTCTGCCTCCAGCTCCTTGAGAATCCGCTTGAGGTCGATGCGCTGCGCACCCTTGATCCCAAAGGCCTTGGCGATATCACGCTTGGCGGCTTTGGTCGGGTTCTCTGAAATCCACGTCAGGATTTCGGCTTTGGAAGGTATCTGTTTCATAGCCCCCGCCTAGCACGCAGGCGCGGGGCCGTCATGGTAAATCTATGCGAAATAGTCGGTCAGGATCCGCGTATAGATGGATTTGAGCTGCCCGATCTGATCAACAAGCACCCGCTCATCCACTTGGTGCATGGTTTTGCCCACAAGTCCGAATTCAACCACCGGACAGTGATCCTTGACGAAGCGCGCGTCAGACGTGCCCCCAGATGTCGATAGCTCGGGCGTGCGCCCTGTCTCCTGTTGCACCGCGTTTGCGATGAGCGACGAGAGGTCACCGGGCGGCGTGATAAAGCTTTCGCCAGAAATCTTGATGCTCCACGTGGCCTTTACCCCCGTTTCGGCGGCGATTTTATCGGCCTCGTCCTGAAGCCATGCCGAGAGTGACGCGCCCGTGTGCTGATCGTTAAAGCGGATGTTTACGGCGGCTTTCATCTGGGCGGGGATCACGTTGGTGGCGGGGTTGCCTGTGTCGATTGTGACAACCGCAAGCGAGGACGGGTCAAAGTGGTCGGTTCCGCTGTCGAGATCATGGGAGGCCAGTCGGTCAAGCAGCTTTGCCCCCGCGTGCAGTGGATTGATCGCGCGGTGCGGATAGGCAGAGTGCCCCTGCACGCCCGTCACCGTAAGCCAGCCCGTCAGGGAGCCGCGCCGTCCGATCTTCATCGCCTCGCCCATTTCGCTCGGGCAGGTTGGTTCGCCAACAAGGCATACCGACATCGCTTCGTTATTGGCAGCCATCCAGTCGAGAAGCGCCACTGTGCCGTCGAGCGCCACGTCTTCCTCGTCGCCCGTGATTGCCAGCACAACCGCGCCATCTGGCGGTGTGTTGGTGACAAAGTCGATGGCAGCAGCAGCAAAGGCGGCGACGCCCGATTTCATGTCAGTGGACCCGCGCCCGTAAAGGTAGCCGTCCTTAATCTCTGCGCCAAAGGGGGGCATGGTCCATGCGGCCTCGTCACCAAGGGGAACAACATCGGTGTGCCCGTTGAACCCGAATGTGCGGTTCGCCCCTTGCCGGCCCCAGCGTGCGTAAAGGTTGCTGATGCCGCCTCGATCAACACGGGTGCAGGTGAAGCCCGCTGCGCTCAGAATTTCCTCGAGCAGAACCAGCGCTCCGCCCTCGGCAGGGGTGACAGAGGGGCAACGCACAAGTGCGGCGGTGAGTGCAACGGGGTCGGTGGTGGTGGTCATGGTGGGTCCTTCGGGTCTGGTCGGTCGGGCAGCGGCGCAACCCTAACACGCAAAACGGGCTGTGACATCCTAGTGACAGTTGTGTGTCCATCACTGCGGGTTTGCCGCAAACCACTCTATTCAATCAAGAATATCGCGTAACGTGAGATTAATAAATGACCCAATACAGGGCAGGCCCAAAATGGGCCAAGGTGCGAGCAGTTGTACCACTACATATAGTTGAAGGGAAGATTTCCCCGACATTAGGTTTGCCTTGTTCTGGGTCCTCATGGGCGCGGGGCAGTCACGATGGTCTATGGATCAAAGTTTGTATGTGAAGCAGAAGAGTTTTCTCGCCAGTTGGCGGACAAGAAATGAGCTGGATCGGCTTGCGCGACAGGCGCGACGGGGTCTTTAGCCATGTTGGAATCGGGCGGACCCAACGCGGGCCGTTTGACCTCAACGGGATCGTGCCGCAGGGCACGATGATGCTCGAGTTCGCGTCAGATCCACGTAGCGGTCCGCAGACGTTGCTTGACTACGGGTCGTCCCATCCTTGGGCGGCGGGGCTGCGTCTGACGCTGAGCGAAACAGGGGTGTTGACGCTGCGCCACTGGCAGGGTGATCAGGTGCGCGAGTTCTCATTGCCCACATCACTGGTATCAATCGCGACAAGCGTGACGGTCACCTATACATGGGATGCCCCGATGCGGCGCGGCGTTCTTGCGCTTGATTGTGCACAGCACGGGATTTTGACCTTTAGCGAGTTAAGCGCGCCTTTGCCGCTGTCGTATCGCGATAGCATGCGGATGATGTCGGATGCGCGCCACTGTCGGGTGACGAGCAATGCGATGTTTGTGGCGCTTGCCGACCGCGTGATGCCGATTGGCGTTTTGCCGACCCTGAGCGGGGCCACTTTGGTGCAGACCCCGACCGGAGAACAACCGGTTTCACGTCTGCGTGCGGGGCACATGGTGCTGACGGCGACTGGTGATACGGCGCAGGTGCGCTGGTGTGGCAAGGTGACCGTGCCCGCACGTGGCCGCTTTGCGCCGCTGACAATGCGCGCGCCCTACCACGGATTGCGTCACGACATTACAGCCGCCCATGACCAGCAGTTGCGGATCAACGGGCCAGAGGTTGAATACCTGTTTCACACAGAGCGCGTGTCGCTCTCGGTTGGTGACTTGCGAGACAATCTATCGGTGCGCTACGCCGCGCGCCCGATGACCTACGACTATTGGCAGGTCGTTCTTGACTGCGCAGAGCCGCTTTCGATTGCGGGGCTTGCGGTCGAGGGGATGAGCATCGCCGGGTTGCGCGCTGATCCATCGCTCAAGGCGCATTCGGTTCTGGCCAATCTTCCTGCCGAGTTGATGCCGTCACGCGCGATGTCGCCCGTGCCGCACCTGCGTGCCTATGAGACCCACTCGCTACAAAAACTGCGGGCAGCTTAGGCCGGCTTTTCGTCGCCCTCAAAGAAGGGGGTCATCTGCGCAACGATCACGCTATTCTCGTCGAGCGCGCGCTGCATTAGCGTCTGTTCCTCGTCGGGGATGTCGTGGCCCTCGGCGAGCCGCTCTTCCAGCGTGCCGTAGCCGCTGACGTCAAGCGGGGACAGATCGGCCTGCTTGAGAATCGCGACGGTTTCGCGCACGGCCTCGGCCTCGTCCACGCCAGAGGCGTAGCACATCAATGCGGCGCCTGTTGCCCCCTCGGGCAAGCCGTCATCCGCGCTGCGGCCCACTTCAACAAGAAGAGTAAACACTTTTTGGCGACTTGGCTTTTTGGTCATGGCAGGTTCTTTCTTTACGTCATACAGCAGTTGCGGTGGAGTTGCTTGCTTGTCAAGTCAGTCGGTTTCGCACAAAATAGACGGCAACATTGGGACGGGGCAAAAAATGCGGGCACTTTTTACGATATTGGTCACCATTTTGGCGGCTTCTTTTGCGAGCGCAACCGTGGCGCAGGACCGCGAAAGCCTGACGATTTCTACCGTGACCCGCGCCCCGTTTTCGATGGAGATCGACGGGCAGGATGCGGGGTTTAGCATTGACCTGCTTGCCGCTGTGGCCACCGAATTAAACCTTGATATCAGTTATTTGCGCAAAGACAGCTTTGCCGAAATGCTAGAGGCTGTGCAGGCAGGCGAGGCCGACGGCGCGATTGCCAACATCTCGATCACCGCAGAGCGCGAGCGGGTCATGGACTTTACCCAACCCATTTTCGACAGCGGCATTCAGGTCATGATGCCAAGCGGAGAAAGTGGCGCAAGCGCGGTGCTTGGCGCGATCTTTACCCGCCAGATTGCGCTGTCGATTTTGGGGGCGTTGGTGCTGCTGTTCGGTGGTGGCATGCTCATGTGGCTTTTCGAGCGGCGTCATCAGGAGTATTTTGACCGCACTGCTAAGGACGCGGGATTTCCTGCGTTCTGGTGGGCGCTAAATCTGGTTGTAAACGGCGGCTTTGAAGAGCGCGTGCCGCAAAGTCGTGGTGGTCGCTTTTTCGCGGTTATCCTCGTGGTGTCGAGCCTGTTCATCGTGTCCATCTTTGTGGCGCAAATTACCGCTGCACTGACCGTCAATGCCATTCAAAGCAATATCGAGAGCATCTCTGATCTGGAGGGCCGCAAGGTCGGCACGATCACGGGGTCAACCTCGGCGGCGTTCCTTGACCAGCGCGGGATCGGACCGATCGCGTTTGATAATCTGGATGCATTGTTTGCGGGGTTCGAAGCAGGCGATCTGGATGCGGTCGCCTTTGATGGTCCGATTTTGGCGTATTACGTGCGTGAAGGCGGGCAGGGGCAGGCAGAGCTTCTCGAGCGGATTTACCGCCCTGAAAACTATGGCATGGCGTTCCCGACAGGGAGCGAGCTACGCGAAGATGTCGATCAGGCGATGCTGCGTCTGCGCGAGGACGGGACCTATGAGCAGCTTTTAATCAAGTGGTTCGGGCCGGCCTACGTGCGCCGCTAGGCTTCGTCGCGCCAACGCGATTTTGCCGCCCACATCGCAGAGGTGATCAGCACGATCTGCATCGGCACAAAGTAGATTGCGAAGAGGGCGGCATAGACCCACGCCCCTTTGCTTTGCGCCAATCCGCCGACGATATAGGGGGCCGTGCCCCCCGCGATCCCGAAAAACAGGATCGCATCCGTCATCACCAATCCCCAAGCCTCGAACCAGCTTGGGGTTGTGCCCGCAGCGATCCGCTTGCGGGCGATGGTGCGGCTCAGGATCATCAGTCGCGCAGCAGTTCGTTGATGCCCGTCTTGGAGCGGGTCTTGGCGTCCACGCGCTTTACGATCACGGCGCAGTAGAGGTTGATACCGTTCTTGGATGGCATGGACCCTGCGACCACTACCGAATAAGGCGGCACTTCGCCGTAGAAGACTTCGCCTGTTTCGCGATCAACGATCTTGGTGGATTGGCCGATGAACACGCCCATGCCAAGCACGGACCCTTCGCGGATGATGCAGCCTTCGACCACCTCGGAGCGCGCACCGATAAAGCAGTTGTCCTCGATGATTGTCGGCCCCGCTTGCATGGGTTCAAGGACGCCGCCGATGCCAACGCCACCCGACAGATGCACGTTCTTGCCGATCTGCGCGCAAGAGCCAACCGTGGCCCAACCGTCAACCATCGAGCCCTCGTCGACATAGGCGCCAAGGTTCACGAAGGATGGCATCAAAACCACGCCTGGCGCGATGTAGGCAGAACGGCGCACAATCGACCCCGGCACGGCGCGAAAGCCTGCCTCGCGCCATTGGTTGTCGCCCCAGCCCGCAAATTTTGACGGCACTTTGTCCCACCAAGTGCTGCCGCCATTGGAGCCTGAAATCTGTTCCATATCGTTCAGACGGAATGACAACAGCACGGCCTTTTTGGCCCACTGGTTCACGTGCCAATCGCCGTTCTCGCGGCGTTCAGCAACCCGAAGCTTGCCGCTATCAAGAGCGTTCATCGTTTCGTCAATCGCGTCACGCACCTCGCCTTGGGTGGCGGTGGTGATGGTGTCGCGTGCTTCCCATGCGGCTTCGATGGCGGTCTCAAGTGCGGCGTTGGACATTTGGCTGGCTCCGTCAGGCTATGAATTCAACCGATCCTATACTGCGCAAGGGGGTTTCGCGCAATGCGGGCGGTTTGCATCTTGATGCGTTTCGGGCAACTGTGCGGTTAACCTATAAAAAGAGAGACACTATGAAAGACGAAAACCGCCGCCATCCTTTCCGCGACAGCCATCAGGACCGCAAGGAAGCGGTCAACGTCCCTGACACGCCCCAGACCCGCGCGCCAGAGTATCGGCTTGCATTTGCGGACGAGGATTTCTTGTGTCGCGATGAATTGCGCCCCGTGCGCTTGCAACTTGAATTGCTCAAACCGCAGCTGTTGATGGACGAAGCGGGCATCCAAAGCACCATCGTGATGTTTGGCGGCGCGCGTATCCCAGAGCCTGCCAAGAAAGAGACCGCCCGCACCAAGACCCTCGCGGATCTGTCCAAATACTATGACGAGGCGCGCAAGTTTGCCGAGATCATGACCCGCAAGTCGATGGAGGGTGGCGGCAAGCAGGACGTGGTCGTCACGGGTGGCGGACCGGGCGTTATGGAGGCAGGCAACCGCGGCGCGGTTGATGCTGGCGGCAAGTCGATTGGCCTCAATATCGTGTTACCCCACGAGCAAGCGCCCAACGAATATGTGACCCCCGAGCTTTGCTTCAACTTCCACTACTTTGCGATCCGCAAGATGCATTTCCTGATGCGGGCCTCTGCGATTTGCGTCTTTCCTGGCGGGTTCGGGACATTGGACGAGACATTCGAAGCCCTCACTCTGATCCAGACGGGTCGCATGGCGCGCGTGCCGTTCCTGCTCTTTGGCGAAGACTTCTGGCGCGGCATTATCAACTGGGAGGTGCTGGCCGAGGCGGGCACAATTTCAGCCGATGACCTCGAGCTTTTCCAGTTCGTCGAGACCGCAGAAGAGGCCGTTGCCGCTCTTGAGAACTGGGAAGGGCGCGGCGAAAAGCGCGGGGAGTTGCCCGGACGGTGATGCCCGGCGCCCATCGTTGACCAGATGTCACTGAGCCGATAGGCTCCTTCTGAATTTTTAACGATCAAGTTTTAGGAGTCTATCGTGCCAGAGACGAGTGGAATTAATAGTATTCTTGCCTATCAAGAGGGTGGTGATTTTCGCTGGAATGCGGGCGCCTCGCGCGGCACGCCTGTTGTGGTGACCTATAGCTTTACCACGGGCGATGATCTGGACAGGTTCCAAGATAGCGCCACGGATGGCTCCAGCTTTTTCGCATTTACCGCCGCCCAGCAAGACAGCTTTCGTCAGGCGACAGAGGTTTACTCTGATGTTGCGGGCATCATCTTTGTCGAGGTTGACGGCGAGGCGATGATCAATGTGGCGCGCGGTGAGGGCACGGGGCGGGGCGGCTATGCCCACTACCCATCTCCCGAGGTCGATTATGCCTTTAACCATTTTGGCGTGCTGGTTCTTGATAATACAACTGATCTTTCACCCGGTCAGGACGGGTTCCGGTTGTTGCTGCATGAACTCGGGCACGCATCAGGCCTGAGCCATCCACACGAAGGCCCATACACATTAAGCGACCGCCTTGATGATATCGAGCACACGGTCATGACCTACAACAACTCTTATCGTCACGACAGTGACACGGTCGATCTGGGGTCGCTGGATGTCGCAGCGCTCCAGCACCTTTATGGCAACGCAAGCGCAACCCGCGGCTGGGTGGCGCGTGACGATGGCGACATGTTCTACATTCGCGGATCCTCGCGCGCAGAAACCATCACAGCCGTGGATCAAGCCACCAAGATCAAAGGCGGGCTTGGCGCGGATACGCTGCACGGGCGTGCCTTTGATGACATTCTTGTCGGCGGTGGCGGCCACGACAAGCTCAAGGGGAATGGCGGTGACGACCTGTTGAAAGGCGGCGGCAAGAACGACCGCATGTGGGGCGGCATCGGTGATGACAAGCTGTTTGGCGGGCGCGGCGACGATCGCCTCAAAGGTCAGGACGGCAATGACATTCTTGTCGGGAACAAAGGCAACGACCGTCTGTTTGGCGGGGATGGTGATGACAACCTGAGCGGCGGGAGCGGCAATGACCGCTTGGAAGGCGGATATGGCCAGAACGTGCTGACTGGCGGGCGCGGCGACGATAAGTTGATCAGTGGAGGCTGGAGCGACGAGATGACGGGCGGCTCAGGGGCGGACCGCTTCATCTTTGACACGCGCAACACCTTCGGGACCACCGTGGACATTACCGATTTCAGCCAAGGCACAGACAGCTTTGCCATTCGCAGCACCGAAGACCTGCGGCTTGAAACTTGGGACACTGACGATGGTGCTTCTGTCTCGGTCTACGGCGAAACCACGGGAACCTACCACGGAACGGTCACGTTTATGGGGCTGTCGGTGGACAGCATCGACGTGTCCCAGTTCGACTTTATTTAACCGCCGGTTTCTGCCGCAATCTGGGCGCGTGACTTGCGCGCGCGCTCGGTTGCGGACTTTAGCTGACCACAGGCGGCCATAATGTCCTCGCCGCGCGGCTTGCGGATCGGGGAAGAATAGCCAGCGTTATGAATGATCTCGGCAAAGGCGCGGATGCGGTTGTTTGACGAGCGGGTATAAGGCGCGCCGGGCCATTCGTTGAACGGGATCAAGTTGATTTTCGCGGGGATGCCCTCGATCAGTTTCACAAGGCGGTGCGCGTCTTCGTCGCTATCGTTCACGCCGTGCAGCATCACATATTCAAAGGTGATCCGCTCCGAATTGGAAACCTTTGGATAATCGCGCAAGGACTGCAAAAGCACCTCAAGATTCCATTTCTTGTTGATCGGAACCAGCTTGTCGCGCACCTCGTCCGTGGTCGCGTGGAACGAAATCGCGAGCATGCAGCCGATTTCTTCTGCGGTGCGGGCAATCTCGGGGACAACGCCGGATGTGGACAGGGTGATGCGGCGGCGCGAAAGCTGGATGCCGTCAGGGTCCATCGCGATCTTCATCGCGTCACGCACGTTCTCGAAGTTATAAAGCGGCTCGCCCATGCCCATCAACACGACGTTGGACAACAAGCGCCCTTCCTCATTTGGCGCACCGGGAACGGGCCATTCGCCAAGGTCGTCGCGGGCCAGCATGACCTGCCCGATGATCTCGGCTGTGGTCAGGTTGCGCACCAGTTTTTGCGTGCCCGTATGGCAGAACGAACAGGTCAGCGTGCAGCCCACTTGGCTGGAAATGCAGAGCGTGCCGCGATCTTTCTCGGGGATATAAACCACCTCGACCTCATGGCCGCCTGCGATCCGCACCAAAAACTTGCGCGTGCCATCGTCAGACACCTGACGGGTCACAACCTCTGGCAGGGCGATGACAAACTTCTCTTCGAGCATGGCGCGAAAATCTTTTGACAGGTTGGTCATTTCCCCAAAGTCACGCACGCCCCAGTGATAAAGCCACGACCAAATCTGGTTCAGGCGCATTTTCACCTGCTTTTCAGATGTGCCAGCGGCAATCAGCGCCTCTTTCATCTGTTCGCGAGACATGCCGATCAGGTTCGGCAGACCGTCTTCCGCCTTGCGGGGAATGGTCATCACGTCTTGGGTGATCGGTGCTGTCGCGTCCATAGTGCCTACCTCAACTGGGGGTTAAGCGCCTCATATAGGCAAAAGAGGCGGCTCCTGCAAGAAACCGCCTCATAACGTGAATAATGTGTGGCTGGCTTTAGCTCGCGCAGCGCTTTGCGGCTTCTTCGACAGCAGCGGTAAAGCCAAGCAGGCTAAACTTGTCAGCGGTCTGCGTGCCGCGACCCGAACGGGCCGTCAGTGTGGTGTCTGCGCCACGCTTCATGGCGGCCACGATCTTTGCGTCATCTTCCGGGGTGGCAGGCCAAGCCCATTCGCCCTCTGTGAACAACTGGAACGTAGAGCCCGCGATTTCCATCGTAGCGGTTGATCCGCTTGCAAATGGATAGCCGCCCGTAAACGCGACTTGCCCCTGCACGGAAGCGCCCGGACGGTAGAAGACGAATAGCAAAACTTCGCCGCGGCGCACCGAGACAACCTGACCGTCTTTGGTGTTCACGGACTCTTTGGGGGCTGACACGCCCCAGCATTCCTTAGGGCTATCCTCAACGAACACAGACCAATCGGTGTTTGCCGCAACGCGGTTGTTGCTTTCTTGTGCTACTGCGGATGAACCAATGGCGCATGCCGCGATCACGCCAATTGCGCGAGAAAATTTCAAAATCATACCTACAGCCTCCAAGCTGTCCTTGCCTCTGGATGTTCCGATTTGCCGTGGCGCATCTTTATGGCACCTTTTCGACTGGCGGGAACTGTTTCAACTCGATACCGAAGATGGTAGCAAAAAACCGCTCGGTTGGGAAAGCCCTGATTTGTTCAGGCCGCATAATCCCGCCGCAATGAAAGGATTACCCATGGGACGCCCTGTTGATTTAGTCGAAATCTGGCGCAATGACTTGCTGGAATGTGTGCACCAAGGCCACGCTGTTGTCTGTGACGAGGCGGGGCAGGTTGTGCATGCGTGGGGTGATCCTTCCGCTGTGATCTTTCCGCGCTCCTCGTGCAAGATGATCCAAGCGCTGCCTTTGCTTGAAAGCGGGGCAGGGGCGCATTTGACGACGGAACAGTTGGCGCTTTCTTGTGCCTCCCATCAGGGGGCCGCGATCCATACCGACCGCGTTGCGCTTTGGCTCAAGGACTTGGGCTACACTGACGCCGATTTCCGCTGTGGTCCGCAAACGCCTAGCGACAAGGACGCGCGCGAGGCGTTGATCCGCGCAGGCGAGCAGCCATGCCAGATCCACAACAACTGCTCTGGCAAACACACAGGGTTTTTGACCCTCAACAAGCACATCAAAGGGGCGGCTGACTATGAACTGCTTGATCATCCCGTGCAAAAGATGGGCAAGGCCGCATTCGAGGAAACGACCCAAGAGACAAGCCCGACTTACGGCATCGACGGTTGCTCTGCGCCAAATCAGGCTTGCACCGTGCATGGTCTTGCGCGCTCGATGGCGGCCTTTGCCAGTGCCAAGACAACGGGCGATTTGCGTCAGCAGTCGATGGTGAAGCTGCGTGAGGCGATGATGACCTACCCCGAACTGGTCGCAGGCGAAACCCGTGCCTGCACCGACCTGATGCGCGCGATGGACCATAAGGTCGCGATCAAGACAGGGGCCGAGGGTGTCTTTGTGGCGATTATCCCTGCGCTAAAAATGGGCGTTGCGCTCAAGATTGCTGATGGGGCCACCCGTGCCTCCGAGGCCGCGATTGCCGCGATTTTGGTCAAGCTTGGCGTTCTGGATGCCAACCACCCCGCCACCAAGGCGCGCATGACCACCGACATGAGAAACTGGCGCGGCACGCATGTGGGTTATACCCGCCCTGCTGCTGCTCTTTTGTAAGGACTTACCATGACGTTTACACTCGCCACTTGGAATATCAATTCCGTCCGTCTGCGCGAAGACCTTGTTGCGCAACTGATGCGCGACGAGCAACCCGATGTGCTATGCCTGCAAGAATGCAAAAGCCCCGTTGATAAGATCCCGCTAGAGCAATTTCAGGCGCTCGGCTACACCCACATGGTCGCGCGTGGCCAAAAGGGGTATAACGGGGTCGCGATCCTCTCGAAGATGCCGATTGAAGAGGCAGGCGCAGAGGACTACGCCCAGCTTGGCCATGCCCGCCACATCGCCGGACGGCTGGCCAATGGCGTCACGATCCACAACTTTTACGTGCCCGCAGGCGGCGACAAGCCCGACCGCGAGATCAACGAAAAGTTTGGGCAGAAAATGGATTATCTGGCCGAGATGCGTGATGCGTTTCACGCTGACGCCCCGCAGAAGTCAATCCTCGTTGGCGACCTCAATATCGCGCCGCGCGAAGATGACGTCTGGGATCACAAAAAGCTGCTCAAGGTTGTGAGCCACACACCTGCCGAGGTCGAGGCGCTCGCGCAGGTGCAGGACGCGGGCAACTGGGTCGATGTGACCCGCGCCGATATTCCCGAAGGAAAGCTTTATAGCTGGTGGTCCTACCGCGCCGCCGATTGGGACGGGGCCGACAAGGGACGCCGCCTCGACCACATTTGGGCGACCTCCGACATCGCGAACGCAGGCCACTCTAGCCGCGTTGTGCGGCACGCGCGCGGCTGGGAAAAACCAAGCGACCACGCGCCCGTTTTCGCGACTTTTGACCTCTAGGGGCTTGGCCTTTTGCGATCAGCACACATATAGAGGGTAACCTCGGAATTTGGAGAAAGACCCATGCTAGGACTTGGCGAACAGGCGGCCCCAGCCGCATCGGAACATATCGTTGATGGCACGGACGATACCTTCGTGCAGGACGTCATCGAGGCGTCGCAAAATGTGCCCGTCATCGTGGATTTCTGGGCGCCGTGGTGTGGGCCTTGCAAGACGCTTGGGCCGGCAATCGAGGCGGCGGTCACAAAGGCAGAGGGCCGTGTGAAGCTTGTCAAAATCGACGTTGACGCGAACCCCGCCTATGCGGGCCAGCTACGGGTGCAGTCGATCCCGACCGTCTATGCGTTCTATGAGGGCAAGCCCGTTGACGGCTTCCAAGGGGCGCTGCCACCTTCCGAGATTGACGCATTCGTCGAGAAAATCGCGGCAATGGGTCCAGAGCCGGATAACGGGCTTGAAGACGCGGTTGAGGCCGCGGAAGAAATGCTGGCCAATGGCGATGCCGCCGATGCGGTTGAGACATTCGCGGCCATTTTGTCCGAAGACGGCAATCACGCGGTTGCTTACGGTGGCTTGGTCCGCGCGCACCTTGCGCTGGGCGAGGTTGATCAGGCAGAGGCCGTTTTGAATGGCGCACCTGCCGAGATTTCAACGCACGCTGCCCTTGAGGCCGCACATGCGCAGATCGCCTTGGCCCGCAAGGCAGAGGGCGCGGGGCCAGTTGACGAATTGACCGCCAAAGTTGCAGCGAACCCTGATGACCATCAAGCCCGCCTCGAGCTTGCCAATGCGCTGATGGCGAACGACGACACGCAGGGGGCGGTTGACCAATTGCTCGAGCTGTTCCGCCGTGATCGCGAATGGAATGAGGGGGCAGCCCGTGCGGAATTGTTCACGATCTTTGACGCGCTACCGCCGCAAGATCCGATTGCATTGGCAGGGCGGCGCAAGCTGTCATCAATGATATTTGTCTGACGGGCAAATCGGTCTAGGTTGAGATTATGACAAAGCTTCCTATCCTGCCTGGCGTGATCCCTGTCTTTCCGCTGCCAGGGGCGCTGCTGCTGCCGCGCTCGCGGTTGCCGCTACATCTGTTCGAGCCGCGCTACCTCCAGATGCTTGACGATATCCTGAAAACGGATGATCGGCTGATCGGAATGGTGCAGCCCTATACCGCGCCCAATGCGTCAGGAAAGCTGCATAGTATCGGCTGCGCGGGGCGGGTGACCGCGTTTTCAGAGACCGAGGACGGGCGCTATATGATCACCATGTCAGGTGTCTCGCGGTATCGGATTCTCAACGAGGTGGATGGCGCAACGCCCTATCGCAGTTGTCGGGTGTCGTGGCAGGGGTTCGAGCGCGACCTTGGCGACGACGAGGCCGATACGTCCTTTAACCGCAATAGCTTCATGGACGCGCTTGGCCGCTATTTCGAACAGGAAAACCTCTCTACAGATTGGGAAAGCCTGCAAGAAGCGGACGACGAGTTGCTGATCAATTCGCTGTCGATGCTGTGCCCGTTTGCGCCCGAAGACAAGCAGGCGCTCCTCGAAGCCCCTTCCTTGACGACACGGCGCGAAACCCTCACTACGTTGATAGAATTTAGCCTGCGCGGCGGGTCCGCAGAGGAGTTGATGCAATGACTAACACCAGTTTTGATCCCAAAATGCTGGAAGCCCTGATCTGTCCGCAAACGCGTGGCCGACTGGAGTATGACGCCGAGGCGCAAGAGCTGGTTTCCAAAGGCGCCAACCTCGCGTTTCCGATCCGCAATGGCATCCCTGTGATGCTCTTGGACGAGGCGCGCGCGCTCGAATAACGCGCTGGGCTTTATCAATTTTTAATCGGCTTGGGTTTATCTGGGCGGGTCTAAGTGATGAGGTCTTTATGGTTAGAAACATCCACCCTGCTGACGAACTTGCGATGGTGCGGGCCGATATCAAACGCCTCAAGTCGCGCGAGGCATTTTTGCGCGAGGGGTTCTTGGAGGATACGCTGCCGCGACACGGCGATGATGCCGTGGTCGAGGTGTCGGTTTTCAGCAGTCGACGGTTTTTGCGGGATCGTCTGCCCCGTAAAATTCTAGATGACGAGGCCTATTGGGGCGCGGTGCGCACCAAACACGTTAGCGTCAAACCGCGTTAGCCCTGCATCAAACTTGGCAATTCGCCCGTGAGCCCTGCGGCCTCTCTGATGAAGCCACGGCGCAAGGGTGCTGCGCCATTGATCAGGCCCATGCCAACATCGCGGGCGGCGCGCAGAATTGGGTTATCGTTTGAAAACAATCTATTGAATGTGTCAGTCGCCAGCGCGAGCGAGGTTGTGTCGAACCTGCGCCATTGCTGATAGCGCGCCAGAACCAGCGGCCCGCCGATATCTTCGCCGTGGCTGCGCGCCTCTGTTAGCACGTCCATCAGGGCGGCCACATCACGCAAGCCCGCGTTCAGGCCTTGCCCCGCAATCGGGTGCATCCCGTGCGCCGCGTCCCCGATCAAGGCCATGCGGTCAGCGATAAAACTTTGCGCCAATGTCAGGCCAAGCGGGTAGGTAAACCGCGCGCCCGTCAGGGAAATTTGCCCCAGAAAACTGCCGAAGGCGGGGCGCAATGCCTCAAGAAACCCGTCATCGTCAAGCGCCATAACCTGTGCGGCCCGCTCTGTGCTTTCGCTCCAGACAATCGACGATCGTTGACCCGTAAGCGGCAGGATCGCCAAGGGACCATTGGGCATAAAGAACTGGTGGGCGATGCCGCCGTGCGGTTTTTCGTGACCAACAGCGCAGACAATTGCAGTCTGGCCATAGCCCCAGCCGATCCGCTTGATCCCGGCTCGTTTCGCAGTGCCGCTAGAGCGCCCGTCCGATCCGATCAAAAGCTGACCCGCGATCTCCTTGCCTGACGCGAGCGTGACCGAAACGCCAGCCGCCTCGACCGCTTGCGCCACAACCGTGTCGCCGTCGATCTGGGTGATGTTGTCATGCGCGTCCATCGCATCAAGAAACGCGACCCGCAGGTGGCGGTCCTCGACCATGAAGCCCATCGGACCTTCCTCGATTTCAGTATGATCAAAGTGCATCATCCACGGGGCTGGCCCTTCGCCCGCGCGCCCGTCCGTGACCTTGATTTCAAGCATCGGCTGCGCATGTTCTGCAATCGCAGACCAGACGCCAACCCCATGCAAAAGCCGCTTGCTCGCGAGCGCAAGCGCATAGGACCGCCCGTCAAAATCGCGTGTCTTTCGCGCGGCTTTGGGCAGTGCATCAATAATGGTGACAGTAAACCCTGCGCGGGCTGCTGCGATGGCAAGGGCAGGGCCGTTGAGGCCGCCGCCGACAATGATCAAATCCGTTTTCATACCCTGCAATATGGGCAGCGTGGTGGGATTGTCCATGCGCTGCGGTGTCGCTAGGCTGTGGAAAATTGTGAAAAGGGTGGCATGATGCAGGACTGGCTTTGGATGACAGCGACCGATCTGGGGCGCGGGATTGGTGCGGGCGAAATCGACCCTGTGGCGTTGACCGAAACCTATCTCGACGCGATTGATGCGCACCCTGAAAGCCGGCGCATTTACGCGCGTGTCACCCATGATCGGGCGCGCGCCGAAGCCAGAGCCGCCAGTTTACGCGCACAATCGGGGCAGCGGCTTGGCCCGCTGGATGGCGTGCCGGTGTCGTGGAAAGACCTCTTTGATACGGCGGGAACGGTGACCGAAGCGGGCACAAAACTGCTCGAGGGGCGCGTTCCCGAGCATGATGCCGCGGTGCTTAAGGCGGCAACGGCGGCTGGGCTGGTCTGCTTGGGCAAAACACATATGTCTGAAATCGCATTCAGCGGGCTTGGCCTGAACCCGATCATGGAAACACCCCCCTGCAAGAACGATGTAGGCGCGGCTCCGGGCGGGTCAAGTTCGGGCGCGGCGGCGTCGGTCGCCTTTGGTTTGGCAGCGGCGGCAATCGGCTCTGACACAGGCGGTTCGGTGCGTATTCCCTCGGCTTGGAACGACCTTGTCGGGCTGAAAACCACGCACGGGCGGGTCTCTTGCGCGGGGGTCGTGGCGCTATGTGAAACCTTCGATACCGTCGGGCCGCTCTGCCGTTCTGTGCAAGATGCCGCCCTTGTTCTGGCTGCTCTGGAGGGCGGGACGCGAGCCGATCTTGCACAGGCTTCGCTCAAGGGCGCGCGATTTGCGATCCTTGATACGGTCGCAATGGATGACCTGCGTGACGCCCCGCGCGCCGCATTTCAAAGCGCGGTGCAACGGCTTCAGGCGGCAGGCGCGACAGTTGAACACATTCAAGTGCCCGAAGTTGCACAGGCCTATGACCTCGCGGGCGTTCTCTACGGCGCGGATTCATACGGGCATTGGCGGGATCGGGTCGAGGCGGCCCCCGAAAAGATGTTCCCGCAAATTCTTGAACGGGTGCGGGGCGGGGCGACAATCCTTGCGGCCGACTATGTCGCGGCATGGATCAAACTGCGCGAAATCCGGCAAATCTATGCGCAGGCTACGTCTGGGTTTGACGCGATTATCACGCCAACCGCGCCGATCATGCCGCCAAATGTCGCGCGGTTGATGACCGATGATGCCTATTACAAGACGGAAAACCTGTTGGCGCTGCGCAATACCCGCATTGAAAACCTGATGGGCGGGGCGAGCCTGTCGCTGCCCACTGGCGTGCCATCGTGCGGCATTTTGCTCAGTAGTGGGCCGATGTCGGAGGAAAAGCTGCTGCGGCTCGGCGCTGCCGCAAGCAAGGCCTTGTCCTAAAAGACACAATTTTGCCACGCAATTGCGAATCGTTCCCTGCTTTTAATGGACACAGCCCGCCTTCGCAGGCTAGTTTGGTCAAAAGCGGGACGTTAATGATCCCGTAAATTGAGGCAGTTATGGTATTTCCCGAGCGGTTTTCGAACCTCCCGGTCGCGACTTGGCCCCGTTTGCGCGCCCTTTTGGATGTGCCGACCCAAGCCGATGAAGTGATCAATATGACGATTGGCGAGCCGCGCCATGCGTTTCCTGCATTCGTGGGTGATGTTTTGGCGGCTAACCTGTCCTCATTTGCCAAATACCCCAACAATGACGGCACGCCCGCACATCTTGATGCGATTGCGGGGTTCCTGAACCGCCGCTACGGGCTTGAGGTGTCACATGCCAATCTGCTGACCCTCAACGGCACACGCGAGGGGCTATATAACGCGGCGATGGCGCTTTGCCCTGAAACCAAGAACGGCCAGACGCCTGTCATCCTGACGCCAAATCCGTTTTATCAAGTTTACGCCGTTGCCGCGCTTTCGGTCGGGGCAGAGCCTGTTTATGTGCCCGCGACCCCTGAAACCGGAAATTTGCCCGACTTCAACAGTCTGTCGGCAGAAGTCTTGGGGCGCACGGCGATTGCCTACATCTGTTCGCCAGCGAACCCGCAAGGGGCGGTTGCGGATGCAGCCTATTGGCGCGACCTTATCACGCTCGCTGAAAAGCATGACTTCATCATATTCGCAGACGAGTGTTACTCGGAGATTTACCGCGACATAGCCCCGACAGGCGCCTTGGAAATCGCGCATCAAATGGGGGCGGACCCTGATCGCGTTGTGATTTTCCACTCTTTGTCCAAGCGGTCCAATCTGCCGGGGTTGCGCTCTGGTTTTTGCGCGGGTGGCGTTGAAAGCATCAAGCGCATCCGTGCGTTGCGCGCCTTTGCGGGTGCGCCATTGTCCGAACCACTTCAGGCGGTCGCAACAGCCGTGTGGAACGACGAGGCGCATGTGGTCGAGAACCGTGCGCTTTACGGTGCGAAATACAAAATCGCAGATGACATTTTTGGTCATGTTGCGGGGTATGACAGCCCCAAAGCAGGCTTTTTCCTGTGGCTTCCCGTGAAAAACGGTGAGGACGCAGCTGTGCGGCTTTGGCAGGAAACAGGGGTGCGCGTGCTTCCTGGCGCTTACCTTAGCCGCGACGTCAACGGGTCAAATCCCGGTGATGGTTTTATTCGGGTGGCCATGGTCGCCCCAACACAAGAAATGCAGCGCGGGCTGACGTTAATCCGCGACTGTTTGTACGATTGAGGACTAGAAAAATGGCATCATATTCATCCCGCGGGCGCGATCCACTTTTGGACAGCACGACTCAGGCTGCGATCGAAAAACGGGGCAAGGAATTGTTCGGTATTGCGCTGATCGTGCTTGGTGTTCTCATGGCGATGATGGTGGGCTCTTATTCTCCCGAGGATCCGAGCTGGATTTCAGCGACAGATGCGCCTGTGCACAACTGGCTTGGCCGCTTTGGCGCCTCCACTGCTGCGCCGTTGATCATGGTCGTGGGAATCGGCATCTGGGCGATGCCGCTGATCCTGATGACATGGGGGGTGCGCTTTGCGGGTCACTGGGGTGAAGAACGCGCTGCGGGTCGTCTGATCTTCGCGCCAATCGCCATCGCCATTTGTGCGCTTTATGCCGTCACACTTTCGCCGGGTCCTGCGTGGCCGCCAAACTTTGGCATGGGCGGAATGTTTGGCGATACCGTGCTTGCCATTGTTCTGACGGTGCTCCCATTCGGGGCAGGCTTTGCGGTGAAGCTATTCTCGTTGATCATGTTCGTGACCATGCTTGCGCTCATGGCGTTTGTGCTTGGCTTTACGCGTCCGGAATTGCGCGCGGTTGGCCGTTTCTTGATGCTTGGCCTCATCATGACCTATGCGATGATCCTGCGCGCCTTGGGACAAACGGCCTCGATCTCGGCAAAGGCCGCGCAGGGCGGCATGGCCTCCATACAAGCCAAACGTGAGCACGCCCGCGAAAATCGGGTGGCGCTTGCCTATGAGGCCGAACAGGAGGAAATCGCGCGCCGGTCCATTCCAAATCCGGAACTGAAGGCACGCGCCGCCGCCGTGGTGCGCGCAAACCCCGCGATGCCGACACGCGCAGCCGCGCCAATGCCGCAACCAGACGGGCGCAAAATGCCGCCAATGTCCGCGCCCACGATCTCGTCGGTTGCTGTGCAAACCACAGCCGCACCCATGGTCGCGCCAGCACGCGACGTCGCGCCACAGCCATCAGGCGGGCTTTTGTCAGGGCTGCTGAAGCGCAAAGAGGTGATGCCAGAGCCAGAATTGGTCGCATCGCGCACTGTCGATCATGATGCCCCCGCCGTTGACGGGGATCGGGTCAGCGCGCGCATTTCTGATGCGATCAAGAACCGCAAAGTGGCCGACGTTACCGCTGCTGAAAGCCCGCGGATCGAGCCAACACTGACCGCAGGGCGTGGGCCGCGTCCGCTTGTTCTGAACTTGCGCAATGACATGGCCGAAGCGGATGACGTTGCCGAGTTGATCGAAGTCGAAGACGAGAATACCGTGGTCGAGGCGCCCTTGGCCGCGCCAGCCCCGTTGATCCGCCAAGCGACCCCAACCCCTGCGCCAGCAGTCGAAGCGCCCGCCGTGGCACGGGTCGAAATCCCGACGCCAGAGCCGAAAAAGGTTGTCCAGCATGTCGTGAAAAAGCCGTTGCAGCCCTCCAAGCAGGCGCAGGCCGAAGCGCAGCCAAAGCTGCAATTTGAAGACAAATATGCCGACTACGAGCACCCGCCGCTGAGCCTTTTGGCGAGCCCATCGGTAGTCGAACGTCATCACCTGCCAGACGAAGCACTGGAAGAAAACGCGCGGATGCTCGAGAGCGTTCTGGACGACTACGGCGTCAAGGGCGAGATCGTCTCCGTGCGCCCTGGCCCTGTTGTGACGATGTATGAACTGGAGCCAGCCCCCGGATTGAAAGCCTCGCGCGTCATCGGTCTTGCCGACGATATCGCCCGCTCGATGTCTGCCCTGTCGGCGCGTGTTTCCACCGTGCCCGGGCGCTCGGTCATCGGGATCGAATTGCCGAACGAAAAGCGGGAAATGGTTGTTCTACGCGAGATGATTGCCGCGCGCGATTTTGGCGATAGCAACATGAAACTGCCGCTTGCCTTGGGCAAGGATATCGGTGGCGAGCCGATCATTGCGAACCTCGCAAAAATGCCTCACCTTTTAATCGCGGGGACAACGGGGTCGGGTAAATCGGTTGCGATCAACACGATGATCCTGAGCTTGCTTTACAAGCTGACGCCAGAAGAATGCCGCATGATCATGATTGATCCCAAGATGTTGGAGCTGTCGGTTTATGACGGCATCCCGCACCTGCTATCTCCCGTCGTAACAGACCCTAAAAAGGCAGTTGTGGCTCTGAAATGGGTCGTGGGCGAGATGGAAGAGCGGTATCGCAAGATGTCCAAAATGGGCGTGCGCAACATCGACGGCTACAATGGCCGCGTGAAAGAGGCGCTTGCGAAAAACGAAATGTTTAGCCGCACTGTGCAGACCGGTTTCGACGACGAGACGGGCGAGCCGATCTTTGAGACGGATGAATTCACGCCTGAGGTTTTGCCTTATATCGTGGTTGTGGTCGACGAGATGGCCGACCTGATGATGGTCGCTGGTAAAGAAATCGAAGCCTGCATTCAGCGCCTTGCGCAGATGGCGCGGGCCTCTGGTATCCACCTGATTATGGCGACACAGCGGCCCTCCGTTGACGTCATCACCGGCACGATCAAGGCGAACTTCCCGACGCGGATTTCTTTCCAGGTGACGTCGAAAATCGACAGCCGCACGATCCTTGGCGAGATGGGCGCAGAGCAACTCCTTGGCATGGGCGACATGCTTTACATGGCCGGTGGCGGCAAGATTAGCCGTATCCACGGTCCGTTCTGTAGTGACGAAGAGGTCGAGGAAATCGTCAACTTCCTCAAGGGCTTTGGGCCGCCCGAATACATGTCTGGCGTTGTCGAAGGGCCGTCCGAAGAAGCGGGTTCGAACATTGATCAGGTGCTTGGCCTTGGCGATGGCTCCGACACCGAAAATGCGCTTTATGACACCGCCGTGGCGATTGTGCTCAAGGACCGTAAGTGCTCCACGTCTTACATCCAGCGCAAGTTGGCGATTGGCTATAACAAGGCCGCGCGGCTCGTTGAACAGATGGAAGACGAGGGCGTTGTGTCGTCTGCCAACCATGTCGGCAAACGCGAAATTCTGGTTCCGGAACAGCAGCAATACTAACATCAAATGGCGCTTTCGGGCGCCATTTTCGGCTTAACGAGTTTGGAGATTCTGATGGCACATCGCGGTGCAGGTGGCACGGACGGCGGGCAAGGCAGCTTTCTGCTTGGTCTGATCATGATGATTGGCGGCGGCTATCTGCTGCTGCAATCCATTATTGTGCGGCCCGCCTTCGGGTTCGGGATGACCGCATTTAACGCGGGCGGCGTGCCCGTCACGAGCGGGATGATCCTGGTCGTGTTCATGTTCGGGGTCGGGCTGATCTTTTACAAGCGCGAGAATTACCTTGGATGGATACTGGCCGTAGGCTCCATCATTGCGCTGATCTTTGGCGTCATCGCCAGCACCACACTCCAGTTTTCGCGGATGAGCGTCTTTGACCTATTGGTGATTCTAGTGCTGCTTTTTGGTGGCGCGGGGCTGTTTTTACGCTCGCTTCTGGCGAAATAAGCGGTGCACGTGCGGTGCACGGGCTGTGCACGTAAATCACACCCAAGAAAAACCCCCGCCTGATTGCTCAGACGGGGGTTTTCTAGTTTTCAAAACGAGGATCGGGCTGCTTTACAGCAAACCTTCACGCTGGAGCTTCTTACGTGCCAACTTGCGCTGACGACGGATAGCTTCTGCTTTCTCGCGTGCTTTACGCACGGACGGCTTTTCGAAATGTTGCTTAAGCTTCATTTCACGAAAAACGCCCTCACGCTGGAGCTTCTTCTTCAGAGCACGCAACGCCTGATCGACGTTGTTATCACGAACACTAACCTGCATGTGGTTTTCACCACCTCTCTAAGTTAAATTTGCAAAATTGCAGGAAGTTGTCGCATAGCAAAGGCTTTTGAATTTGTCTAGTGTTCACGCAACACAGGAGTTCACACATGTCTGACACCGTTCTGGATGCTTTGCTTGATGCCGCAATTGCGCACGTGGCCTTTGACGGGTGGTCGCCCGCAACGTTTCAGGCTGCGATAGCAGATGCGCAGATTGCCCCGGCTTTGGCTGATACGGCCTGCCCGCGCGGCGCGGTTGATCTGGCGATTGCCTATCATTTGCGCGGTGATGCGGCGATGACATCCGCGATGGCTACGGCTGACCTGTCCGGGATGCGCTATTCTGAAAAGGTCGCCCACGCGATCCGCTTGCGCCTTGCGGCGGCCGAGGACAAAGAGATCGTGCGCCGCGGCACATCGCTTTTTGCGTTGCCAATCCATGCGGCGGATGGTGCAAAGCTGATCTGGGGCACAGCGGATGCAATCTGGAACGCGCTTGGCGACACGTCCGAGGACGTGAATTGGTATTCCAAGCGGGTGACACTTTCGGCGGTCTACGGATCGGTTGTGTTATTCTGGCTTGGCGATGAAGACGGGGCAACGGATGCCTTTATTGATCGACGCATCGAGAATGTGATGCGGTTCGAGAAGGTGAAGGCGCAGGTCAACAACAGTGCCCTGCTCAAACCGTTTGCTGGCCCGCTTGGCAAGTTGGCGGATATGATCAAAGCGCCAAGCAAGACGCCTGATCCTGACCTTCCGGGCATTTGGCACAAAGGAGGCGACCAATGAAAGCTGTTGAAATCACCACGGCAGGCGGTCCTGACGTCCTGCAAGTGACCGACCGCCCGATGCCCGATGCGGGTTACGGCGAGGTCGTGATCAAAGTGGCATATGCGGGCGTGAACCGCCCCGATGCCTTGCAGCGTGCGGGGCTATATAACCCCCCTGCAAGCGCCAGCGATCTGCCCGGGTTAGAGGCCTCGGGCGAGGTTGTCGCGATTGGTGATGGTGTCAGCCAGTGGGCGGTTGGCGATCTTATTTGCGGTTTGCTTCCGGGCGGTGGCTACGCGGAGTTTGTGACGACAAATGCGGCGCATTGCTTGCCCATTCCAGAGGGCTTGACCCTTAAGCAGGCGGCCTGTCTGCCCGAAACATTCTTTACGGTCTGGTCCAATGTGTTCATGCGCGGCGGCTTGTCTGCGGGCGAGCGGTTTCTTGTGCACGGCGGCAGTTCTGGCATTGGCACAACAGCTATCCAACTGGCCCGCGCGTTTGGTGCGCGCGTGTTTGCAACGGCTGGATCGGGCGAAAAATGCGCGGCTTGTGTGGCACTCGGAGCAGAGCAGGCGATCAACTATAAGGACGCGGATTTTGTCGATGTATTGCAGGCGCAAGGCGGCGCGGATCTAATCCTCGATATGGTCGGCGGGAGCTATATGCAGCGCAATATCAAGGCTTTGGCTGACGATGGGCGGCTGGTTCAAATCGCGTTTCTGCAAGGACCAAAAGCCGAATTGAACATGATGCAAATCATGACGCGTCGCTTGACTTTGACTGGCTCGACGTTGCGGCCGCAATCCCCGTTAGCCAAGGCGCGCATTGCCGATCAACTGCGCGAAACGGTCTGGCCGCTGCTTGTCGCGGGGACAGTTGCGCCCGTGATGGATCAGGAATTTGCGCTCGTAGATGCCGCACAGGCGCATCGGCGCATGGAGAGTTCAGCCCATATCGGCAAAATCGTTTTGAAGGTCGGTTAACCGCGCGGCGGGAAGCTTTTGTAAACCGGAAGACGCCAGCCGAATGCGATGCCGCCAAGTCGTAGCGCGAGGGTTGCGCCTGCGCAGATCATCAGGGCCGCAGGCGTTGAAAGCCCGAGCCAGATCGCGCCAACCGCTGCCATCGCGCCGACCATCGCGCAGGTGACATAGAGTTCGCCTTGCTTGAGAACGAGTGGCACTTCGTTGCACACGACATCGCGCATTAACCCGCCCATGCAGCCCGTTGTGATGCCCATAATCACCACGATCGACATTGGTTGATCAAGCGAAAGCGCAACGGCGACCCCCGCAGGCACGGCAATCGCCAATGCCCCCGCATCAAGCCAGAGGATCGAGCGATAGCGGCTTTCCAATCGGTGCGCGGTAAAGAAAACGAGGATCGCCGCCACGGCAGCCACGGCGATCATCCACGGGTCAGCGACCCAGAATACTGTGTCCCTGTTCAGGATCATGTCGCGCAGTGTGCCACCGCCGACAGCCGTGAGACTTGCCACAAAGATGAACCCGATGATGTCGAGCTGCGCGCGGCTGGCGACCAATGCCCCCGTAAGCGCAAAGACAAAAACCGATGCGTAATCAAGAGCGGTCAGGACGCTCATTTCTTGAACGGCTCCATGCCTGCGCGGGCCAATTCGTCGGCGCGCTCGTTCTCTGGGTGCCCTGCGTGCCCCTTGACCCATTCCCATTTGACAACGTGGCGCTGGGTGGCGGCATCAAGCCGTTTCCACAGGTCTTCGTTCTTGACGGGTTTCTTGTTGGCCGTCTTCCAGCCGCGTTTCTTCCAGCCATGAATCCAAGAGGTTATGCCGTCTTTGACATAGGAACTATCGGTCACGATCGTGAGTTCTGTCGGGCGATCAAGCGCTTCGAGAGCCGAAATAGCCGCCATCAATTCCATCTTGTTGTTGGTTGTATGGGCCTCGCCACCGTTCAACTCCCGCTCTTTGAGCAGGGTATCGCCTTCGCGCGCAATCAGGATCGCGCCCCAGCCGCCAGGTCCGGGATTTCCCGAACACGCCCCGTCCGTATAGGCGAATAGGTCAGCCATTTTTACGCGCCCTCATCACAACAAACGGGTCGTTCGTGCCTGCACAGCCGACCTCGTGACCCTCGACCGTATCGCAGATATCAAAGCCCGCATTGTGCAATAGCCCTGAAAGCTCGGGGATGGTGACATAGGTATAAAACCTGTCGATCTTGTCGCGCTCTTCGCCTGTGCCCGTCTTGAGCCCTATATGAAAAGCGCCCTTCGATTTCAGGGCTGTTGCGATTGCCTTCAATATGCGGGGCAGATCAGTGCGCGCGGCATGGAGCAGCGAGAAATTCGCCCAAACGCCGTCGTAGGCATCAATCATATCGATCTCGTCGAATGTCATCAGGCGCGCGCAAATGTCATGTGCGCCATTTGCCAGATCAATCATGCCTTGCGAGGCGTCAACGGGATCGGGGCGAAAACCCGCGCTGCGCATATGCACAGAGGCACGCGCAGGACCACAGCCAAGATCAAGCACAGCGGCATCAGCGGGCAGCATTTGCATGAAGGCAACAAGATGCTCGCTTGGCGATCCCGTTTCCGTCAACTTGGCGTAGCGCTCTGCGGCGGTGTCGTAAAAGGCAATCGTTTTCTTGTCAGGCATCAGAGGGGGCCACCGTAGCTAGGGGGTTGGATTATGCGGTTTCACGCAGAACGCGGGGCACTTTGAACTCGACGTTTTCGACGGCGGTTTCTACCAGTTCGACAGTGACGTCATAGCGGTCTTTGAATGCGTCAATCACCTCGTTGATAAGCACTTCGGGCGCAGATGCACCAGCCGTGATCCCCATGGATGTGATCCCGTCCAAGGCGCGCCAGTCGATATCTTTTGCCCGCTGCACAAGCTGCGCGTAGTTGCAGCCCGCGCGCGCGCCGACCTCGACCAAGCGGCGTGAATTGGATGAATTTGGCGCGCCCACAACAAGGATCGCGTCACACTTTGGCGCCATCGCTTTCACCGCTTCCTGACGGTTTGTCGTGGCGTAGCAGATGTCTTCTTTGTGGGGGCCGACAATCGCGGGGAAGCGGGCGTTCAGCGCGGCGACAATATCAATTGTGTCGTCAACAGAAAGGGTCGTTTGCGTTACAAACGCGAGCTTTTGTGGGTCGCGCGGCGTCACCTTGGCCACATCCTCGACAGTCTCGACAAGCAGCACTTCGCCCTCGGGTAACTGGCCCATTGTGCCAACCGTTTCGGGGTGTCCTTCGTGGCCGATCATGATCATCTGAAGCCCCGCATCGGCATGGCGCTGCGCCTCGATATGGACCTTGGAAACAAGCGGGCAGGTCGCGTCGACATAAACCATCTTGCGGGCCTCTGCGGCATTGGGAACCGATTTGGGCACGCCGTGAGCCGAGAAAATGACAGGTCGATCTGTCGGGCATTCGTCAAGTTCCTCGACGAAAATTGCCCCCTTGTCGCGCAGCCCGTCCACCACGAATTTGTTGTGCACGATTTCGTGACGCACGTAGACTGGCGCGCCCCACTTCTCGATCGCCATTTCGACGATCTTGATGGCGCGATCTACGCCTGCGCAAAAGCCGCGTGGTGCTGCGAGGTAAAGGGTGAGGGGCGCTTTGGTCATCTGTCAAATCCTGCCTGCGTCGACTGTGGCCACTCCTAACGCTATTCGCGCGCGGCGTCCATGTCAGCAGGCTGGCTATAAAAAAGGCCGGAGAAAACCCCGGCCTCTTACTGTTTAGTCCGCTGCAACCCGATTGTCGTCAGGTGCGACCATCGGTTCGCGGGTCGGTCGCCCGACCACATCGCGTAGCTCGTCGAGCTCGATGAAGTTGTCACACTGACGGCGAAGTTCGTCAGCGATCATCGGCGGCTGGCTCCGGATTGTGGAGACAACCGAAACGCGCACGCCTTTACGCTGCAACGCCTCAACCAAGGGGCGAAAATCGCCGTCGCCCGAGAAGATCACAACGTGGTCAACGTGCGGCGCGAGTTCCATAGCATCAACGGCAAGTTCGATGTCCATGTTGCCCTTCACCTTACGGCGGCCCATGCTGTCAGTGTATTCCTTGGCTGGCTTTGTCACCATCGT
Organism: uncultured Loktanella sp.; assembly: GCA_937132065.1. Lineage (GTDB taxonomy): Bacteria > Pseudomonadota > Alphaproteobacteria > Rhodobacterales > Rhodobacteraceae > Yoonia. The sequence goes on along the minus strand of CAKZNT010000067.1, from coordinate 30,062 downwards.
GAAGCCGTTGTAATTTAACCAATCGACCAAGGGGCGAATTGGAGAATACTCGTCGTTTTCTAGAAGCGCGGTGTAATAGAACGCCCGCACCATTTTACCACGGCGCATAAATTCTGCGCGCAGTAACTTGTAGTCGATGTCGAAGCCTAGCGACTTTGCAGCCGCATAGAGATTCGATCCATCGATGAAGAGCGCCAATCGCTCGTCACGATAAAACATAAATTGTCCTTCCGAGTGGGTCTCGCGGGTGTTCGTACGAATGTGAGTGGTCTATTTAAAATATGCGAGACCAGTTGATCAGGCAAAGGTAAGCGAAAAATTAACATGCTGCAAACACCTCTAAAGGATAGGGCGGGCGCATTTGCGCTGATTGCCTTGGGAAGTAACGCGCCATCGGTTTGGGGTGACGCTACGCAAACTGTCCTAAAGGCTATCCACGAGATCGAAGATCGTGTCGGTGCAGCCTCGATTTCATCGCCTCTTTATCGCACGCCTGCCTTTCCTGCGGGGGCGGGGCCGGAGTTTGTCAATGCGGCGATTCGGATTGAGAGCACCCACAGCGGCGAGGACTTGCTTGCCGTGTTGCATGAAATCGAGGCCGAGGCGGGGCGCGAACGCATTGTGCGTTGGGGGCAACGCACCCTTGATCTGGATTTGATTGCCTTGGGTGCGCAAGTTTTGCCCGATGCCTCGACACATAAAAAGTGGCGGGAACTCGCGTTAGACGTGCAGGCAAAAATCGCGCCAGATCAACTTGTTCTGCCACATCCGCGCCTGCAAGACCGGGCATTTGTCCTTGTTCCATTGGCGCAAGTTGCCCCTGATTGGGTGCATCCCATCCTTGATCGTTCGGTCACCCAGATGAGAGATGCGCGCCCCGCAGCCGAAGTGGCGACTGTGCGCCTGATCTGACCCCTTGCAACCCCTTGTCATTCTGGGCAAAAGCGCATAAACGACCCCTTTCTGAAGTCCGTCCAATTGATTGGAGCACGCCCATGGCCCGCGTTACCGTAGAAGACTGCGTCGATAAAGTTCCGAACCGTTTTGAACTTGTGATGCTTGCTGCACACCGTGCACGCGAGATTTCCGCTGGTGCACCGATCACAGTGAGCCGCGACAACGATAAGAACCCTGTCGTCTCTCTGCGGGAAATCGCCGATGAGACCCAAGGTGCTGACGATCTGCGCGAGCGTTTGATCGAAGCGAATCAGACACAGATCGAAGTTGATGAACCTGAAGAGGACAGCATGTCCTTGTTGATGGGTGCTGAAACCGACAAGCCAGCCGACGACGATATGTCCGAGGAAAAACTGTTGCGCGCCTTGATGGAAGCTCAAGGCCAGCGCTAATACTCTATCATAGGCGCGGGACTTGATGACCACGACAGCAGACGATCTAATCGCGCTGGTCCGCGCCTATAACCCCCGCTTGAATGAGGCGCTTTTGCGCGATGCGTTTGCCTTTGGTGCAGAGATGCACGAAGGGCAATTCCGCCATTCCGGTGAACCTTACTTCACGCATCCCGTCGCCGTTGCCGCCATCCTTGCCGAACAGCAGATGGATGACGCGACCCTGATCACCGCCCTGTTGCACGACACGATCGAAGACACAAAGGCCACGTTTACGGATGTGTCAGACCGGTTCGGGCGCGAGATTGCGGAGTTGGTCGATGGCGTGACCAAGCTGACCAATCTCCAACTCACCAGCACCCAAACCAAACAGGCCGAAAATTTCCGCAAGTTGTTTATGGCAACAAGCCGCGATTTGCGCGTCACCTTGGTCAAGCTCGCGGATCGCCTGCACAACATGCGCACCATCAAGTCGATGCGCCCTGACAAGCAGGTCCAGAAGGCGCGTGAAACGATGGATATCTATGCCCCGCTTGCGGGCCGTATGGGTATGCAATGGATGCGCGAAGAACTGGAAGATCTGGCCTTCCGCGTGCTGAACCCCGAAGGGCGCAACTCGATCATTCGCCGCTTTATCACGCTTCAGCGTGAAACAGGCGATGTGGTGCAAAAGATTACAGCCGACATGCGGTTTGAATTGGAGAAGGCACAGATCGAGGCGTCTGTCGTCGGTCGCGCCAAAAAGCCCTATTCGATCTGGCGCAAGATGCAGGAGAAAGACCTGTCATTCAGTCGGCTTTCCGACATTTACGGCTTTCGGGTTCTGACCGCGACCGAGGCCGATTGCTACCGTGTGCTTGGTGCAATCCATCAGCGTTGGAAGTCTGTTCCCGGGCGGTTCAAAGATTACATCAGCCAGCCGAAATCAAATGGCTATCGCTCTATTCACACCACTGTGTCAGGTCGCGATGGCAAGCGCGTCGAGGTCCAGATTCGCACCCGCGAGATGCACGAGGTTGCCGAAACGGGTGTGGCTGCGCATTGGTCGTATAAAAACGGCGAGCGCGTCGAGAACCGTTTTGCCGTTGATCCCGTCAAGTGGATTGCGCAGCTGACAGAGCGCCTTGACGAAAGCCACGGCCACGACGAATTCCTCGAAGCGGTCAAGCTTGAGATGTATCAGGACCAAGTGTTCTGCTTTACCCCCAAGGGCGAGGTGATCAAGCTACCGCGCGGCGCGACCCCGATTGATTTCGCCTATGCGATCCACACGCGGATTGGCTCTGCTTGTGTGGGGGCAAAGGTGGACGGGATGCGCGTGCCGCTCTGGACCCGCCTCAAGAACGGGCAGTCGGTGGAGATTGTCACCGCCGAGGGGCAGCGCCCGCAGGTGACGTGGATTGATATCGCCGTGACGGGCCGCGCCAAAACCGCGATCCGCCGCTCGCTGCGCGAAGAAGATCGCGAGCGCTTTGTCCGCTTGGGAAGCGAGCTTGCGCGTGTCGCGTTTGAAAACGTGGGCAAGAAGGCAACCGAAAAGGCGCTGCGCACTGCGGCTAAGGCTCTCGCAATCGAGACGGCTGACGAGATGCTCGCGCAATTGGGGTCTGCCGAGATCACCTCGCGCGAAATTGTGTCCGCCATTTACCCCGAGCTTGCCGAAAAGCAGGGCGACGAGATCGACACAAAGCGCGCCGTTGTTGGCCTTGATGCGGACCAAAAGCATCAGCGCGGCGCCTGCTGCCAACCTGTGCCCGGCGAGCGGATCATCGGGATCACGTTTCGCGGTCAGGGCGTTGTGGTGCATGCGATTGATTGCGAGGCGCTTGCCGATTACGAGGATCAGCCAGAGCGCTGGATCGACCTACAATGGCAAGAGGGCACACATAGTTCCGAGAACACCGTGACGCTTGATGCGACAATTACCAATGATGCGGGCGTCTTAGGGCGGTTATGCACCTTGATTGGAGAGCAGAACGCCAATATCTCTGATCTCAAGTTCATTGATCGAAAGCCCGATTATTTTCGCCTTTTGATCGACGTTGATCTGCGCGATTCCGAACACTTTCATCGGGTATTCACAGCAATCGAGGCAGACAGCAATGTTTCGGCATTGACACGACACAGAGATCCAGGCCTCGCAAGCGCGATTCAGGGATAATCGAACAAGAGGGCAAAGTGGTTGGTTTTTAAGCGCAGGGATAGACGCCCGATCTGGCAGATCGTGTTCGACTTCATCTATCCCCGTGGCGGTTGGGGGCGTGCGTTCGAGTATGTCAAACACCGCGTCCGCCGTTTGCCCGATACCCCCGAAAAGATTTCGCGCGGCATTTGGGCGGGCGTGTTCATCAGCTTTACCCCGTTCTTTGCGATGCACTTTATTCTGGCGGCGCTGATTGCCCGCCTGATGCGCGGCAATATCCTTGCCTCGTTGATGGCCACGTTCTTTGGCAATCCGATGACGTATATCCCGATCGCGATTTCATCGCTTGGCACGGGGCACTGGATGCTGGGGATTCCGTTTAATGCCGCAACCTTTGGCTTTGGCAAACATGTGCCCGCCGATTTCTGCGGGATTGGATGTCGCTTTAACGATGCATTCGCGGATATTACGCATAACCTGAAAGCGATCTTCACCCCCGCCCGCGCCGATTGGCACGGGTTGCAGGCCTTTTACCAAGAGGTTTTCTTTCCCTATATGGTCGGGTCGGTCATTCCTGGCATTACGGCTGCAACGATTTGCTACATCCTTGCGGTCCCTTTGATCCGCGCCCACCAGAAGCGGCGTCAAAAGGCACTGCGCAGCAAGCTGGAGCAATTGAGCAAAAAGTCGTCGCAAGTAGGTGACGAGAGCAACTAAGCGGGCTAGCTTTGCGTTAACACCACCCGAAGGGATGTCATTATGACTGCTGGAAAACTGCGCCTTGGCGTTAATATCGATCACGTTGCAACGGTGCGCAATGCACGTGGCGGCACTGTGCCCGATCCTGTCCGTGCTGCATTGGTGGCACAAGAGGCGGGGGCGGACGGGATCACGGCGCATCTGCGCGAAGACCGTCGCCACATCGTTGACGCCGATATTGACGGGCTGATGGCCGCGCTAAAGTTGCCGCTCAATTTCGAGATGGCCGCGACCCAAGAGATGCAACAGATCGCCCTGCGCCATAAACCACATGCGGTTTGCATTGTTCCCGAAAAGCGGGAAGAGCGCACAACAGAAGGCGGGCTAGAGGTGGCGGGGCAAGATAATACGCTGGCCCATTACATTGCGCCGTTTCAGGCGTCTGGCGCGCGCGTGTCCCTGTTTATCGCAGCCGAAAAGAAGCAGGTCGAGGCGGCGGCGCGGATTGGCGCGCCCGTCATCGAGTTGCACGCAGGGGCATATGCGGACGCATGGGCCGAAGAGCGCTGGGATGTGCGCGACTCAGAACTGTCGCGTATTACCGAGATGACCGCATATGCGCACGAACTTGGCCTCGAGGTCCATGTGGGTCACGGGCTGACCTACGATAGTGTGGGGCCAATCGCCGCGCTGCCGCAGGTTGCTGAATTGAACATCGGTCATTTTATCATTGGCGAGGCGATATTTCGCGGGCTTGGGCCTGCTATCGCTGAAATGCGCCGCCTGATGGACGAAGCGCGCGCATGACAGGGGCAGCTGCCCTTTTCGCCGCCGTTTTGATGATGGCGGCGGGCGCTGCAAAGGCGCAATCTGTCGGGCCTTGCGATTGGCAAGCATCGGCGCAAGCCCTTGTTGAACCTTGGGCGCAAAACACCGCCGTGTTCGCGAATGGCGATGTGCGGCTGGCTGCGCTTGATACCCTTGAGCCGGCTGCGGGTGCTGCCTATCTGCTTGTGTTGTCGCCGCCTCGGGCCGAACTGGGTGAACGCCAATGTCGCGTCGTCGGGTTTGATGACCAAATGGGATTTACGGCCATTCACTTTGACGCGCTTCAGTCGGCATATGACCCCGCGATCGGGTTGATGTTTACCGTGCCAGTGCGCGTGGCTGAGCGTGAGGGCACGTTCACCAACGGCGCGCTTTTGTCGCTGACGCTAAACCAATCGACGGGCGAGATGACGACCAGCATTGCGTTGGGCCGCGAATGATACTTGGGATCGGAACCGACCTTGCCAATATCGAACGGATCGCAAGCACGCTTGACCGGTTCGGGGACCGGTTTCGCAATCGGGTGTTTACCGAGGTCGAGCAAGCCAAGGCAGAGCGGCGCCGCGATGTTGCAGGAACATATGCAAAGCGCTGGGCGGCAAAAGAGGCCTGCTCCAAGGCGCTGGGCACGGGGCTTGCGATGGGCATTTCCTGGAAGGATATGTCGGTCACCAATCTGTCCTCGGGGCAGCCCACGATGCACGTCACGGGGTGGGCAAAGGACCGGCTCGACAAGATGACACCAGCGGGGCATCGCGCGGTTATACACGTGACTTTGACCGACGATCACCCTTGGGCGCAGGCTTTTGTGCTGATCGAGGCCTTGCCGGTTGACGCATAGGTTGACAGGGCAGGGTGCTGCCCTCATGTAGCCTTGAACGATGAATGAAGGACGAAAACATGGCTGACAAGACAAGCGCGATGAGCGGCGTTGTGGAAACGGTGAAAACCGTGGTTTACGCTTTGCTGATTGCAGGCATCTTTCGCACCTTGTTTTTCCAACCGTTCTGGATCCCGTCCGGCTCGATGAAAGACACTTTGTTGATCGGTGATTTCTTGTTCGTCAACAAAATGGCTTACGGGTATTCCTACGCCTCTTGCCCGTCTGTGCGCATACCTGCGCTGGGCATTGATGTTGGCGCGGATGATTTTTGCGGCGTCTTCGAGGGGTCTGACACCCGCCTGTTCGGGTCTGATCCCGAGGTCGGTGATGTTGTCGTATTCCGCCATCCTGTCACGGGGCGTGATTTCATCAAGCGCCTGATCGGCACGCCGGGTGATCGGGTGCAGATGAAGGGTGGTTTGCTGTATATCAACGATGTAGCCGTCAAGGTCGAGGACGCAGAAGACTTTGTCGAGCCTTATGGCTATCAAGGGCCACAGCGGAGCGAAACGCGCTGTTCAAACGGTGCGGTCGGCGAGGGGGCGGCATGTGTCAAGCAGCGTCAGATCGAAACCCTGCCCAACGGTGTGCGCCATTCGATTTTGAACATTGGTGACCGTCAGCTTGATGACACCGGCGTCTTTACCGTGCCCGAGAACGAGTTCTTCTTTATGGGCGACAATCGTGACAATTCCACCGATAGCCGTGTGGCCCAGCAATTGCGCGGCGTTGGCTTTGTCCCGCGTGAAGACATTGTGGGGCGTGCTGATCGCGTGATGTTCTCGTCTGCGGGGAGTTCGATGCTGGCATTCTGGACATGGCGTTCGGATCGTTTCTTTAAGGCAATTGAGTGAAGCTGTCCGCCGATCTTCGGGCCTTTGCGGGCCGTCTGGGCTATGAATTCGTCAAGCCCGATTACCTCGTGCGCTCTGTCACCCATTCGTCAATGGTTTCGCCGCACCGCGACGACAACCAACGGCAGGAATTTCTCGGCGACCGCGTGCTAGGGCTTGTCATGGCCGAGGCGTTGCTGAAGGCCGATCCAAACGCACCCGAAGGGCTACTTGCGCCGCGCTTTAACGCGCTGGTGCGCAAAGAGGCCTGCGCTGACGTGGCCCGCGAGATTGATCTTGGCGCGGTGCTCAAGCTGGGCCGCTCCGAGATGAAATCAGGGGGGCGGCGCAAAGAGGCGCTGCTTGCCGACGCCATGGAAGCCGTGATCGCCGCCGTTTATCAGGACGGCGGATTTGACGCGGCCCGTGACCTGATCCTGCGGCTTTGGGGCGCACGGGTCAAAAACGTGGCCGACGATGCCCGTGACGCAAAAACCGCCCTGCAAGAATGGGCGCAAGCGCGCGGCGAGACTCCGCCGCAATACGTCGAGGTCGGGCGCACTGGCCCCGATCACCAACCCATCTTTACCATCGAGGCGCGCCTGTCCTCTGGTCCCTGCGAACAAGCGACTGCTGGCTCGAAACGCCAAGCCGAACAAGCGGCAGCAAGCGCATTACTGAAGAAAGTAGAAAACACATGACTGACGCGCCGACAAAAGCGGGCTTTGTCGCCCTGATTGGCGAACCCAATGCGGGCAAGTCCACGCTGCTCAACAAGATGGTGGGCGCAAAAGTGTCTATCGTGACCCACAAGGTGCAAACGACCCGTGCGCGCATTCGCGGCGTGGCCATTGAGGGGCGCTCGCAGCTTGTGTTTGTCGACACGCCCGGCCTGTTTAAGCCGCGCCGCCGACTGGATCGTGCGATGGTCAAGGCCGCGTGGGGTGGCGCTGCTGACGCCGATGTTGTGGTGCTGATGATCGAGGCCCACCGTGGCCGCTCCGAGGGCGTTAAGGCGATTATCGAGCGGTTGCACGAACACGCTGGCAATGCGCCCGTCGCCCTCGCGATCAACAAAATCGACAAGGTCAAAAACGAGAAACTCTTGGCGCTGGCCGAAGAAATGAACGAGGCCTATCCCTTCGTGCAGACATTCATGATTTCTGCGGAACGTGGCCACGGATGTGACGCGCTACGTGATTGGCTGTCGCACCAGTTGCCCGAGGGGCCGTGGCTTTACCCCGAGGACCAGATTGCTGATCTGCCCCTGCGCATGATCGCGGCTGAAATGACCCGCGAGAAACTGACGCTGCGGCTGCATCAGGAACTACCCTATCAACTGACCGTCGAGACCGAAAGCTGGGAGGACCGCAAGGACGGTTCCTGCCGCATCGACCAGATCGTTTACGTTATGCGGGATGGTCACAAAGGGATCGTGCTGGGCAATAAGGGCGAGACAATCAAGGCGGTTAGCACCGCGTCACGCACCGAATTGGAAGAGTTTCTGGATCGGCGCGTGCACCTGTTCTTGCAGGTGAAAGTGCGGCCAAACTGGTTGGAAGAATCCGAGCGTTACTCTGAGATGGGGCTCGATTTCAAAGACGGTAATGCATGAGACTAACGGCGGAAATCTGGGTTTCCGCCTATCTCACACGGCTACGGCTGGTTGAAATCCCTGCCTTTGTCGTGTGCCGTGGTGATGGCACGGCGGGCGCGGTGCTTGTGAAACTCAACACGCTTGATGGCAAGGCTTGCTGTTATCAGCGGTCCTTTGATTTGATGACAGGGGACCGATGCTGGGTGGTGCTGATCGAGGGTCCCGAAGAGATCGTGGATCAGTCCGTTGCCAAGCAATGCGGATTTGATCCTGACCTCTGGGTGATCGAGGTCGAGGACAAGCGGGGCCGTCACCTGCTGGACGAGGACGGGCTGGCATGAAGAGCGCGAGCAGATGATTTCGTGGTCCGATGAAGGTGCGCTGCTCAGTGCGCGCCCTTACGGCGAGACCTCGATGATCATTGAGGTGTTCACGCCCCAACATGGCCGCCACGCAGGTGTCGTGCGCGGTGGAACCAGCCGTAAAATCGCCCCTCATCTCCAGCCGGGCGCGCAGCTCTCGGTGTCGTGGAAGGCGCGCCTAAACGATCACTTGGGGGCGTTTGTGGTTGAGCCGATCCGCAGCCGTGCGGCGCAAGCAATGGGGGATCGCCTTGGGCTTGCAGGGTTGAATGCGGTCTGTGCCCTGCTGGGGCGTGTGTTGCCCGAACGCGAGGCGCATCTCCCGCTATACGAGCGCACAATCGGGTTGCTTGATCTGCTGGGGCAGTCGGATGTCTGGCCGCTGGCCTACCTGCGCTGGGAACAGGCGCTGCTTGAGGAGTTGGGGTTTGGTATGGACCTTTCGGCCTGTGCAGTGCGCGGCGTGAACGAAGATCTCGCGTTTGTTTCGCCCAAAACAGGGCGCGCCGTGAGCCGTGACGCGGCGGGCGAATGGGCGGATCGGCTTTTGCCATTGCCGCCTGTTTTGGCGGGCAAGGGCGAGGCCGACAACGACCAGATCGCGATTGCCCTCAAGACAACGGGCTACTTTATCGAAAACCGCCTCATGCGGAGCCTTGGGGATCGCCCGATGCCAGCGGCCCGTCAACGGCTTATTGACGTCATTAAGCGTCAGGGTGTTTGAAACACCATTTCGCGGCCCGCTTCATTTCGCAGGATCAATGTGCCCGCAAGCACCTCTGATTCCGTCATTTCAGCAAGGGCGCTGAGGAACAACGTTTCCGCTGCAAGGTCAGGGCAGGCCATGCGGGTCGCGCCAATTGCCCCGACTTTGAACCAAGGGTAGGGTGCGGTTTGATCTGCAAAGTAGCGATTGCAAGGGGCTGCCCCCGTGATTTTACCAGCCTCGCTGACGTCGATTGTGGCGGTGCTTTCGAATGGCGCACCATCAATCGAAACGAGATTGAATGCGCCCGTCACCGCCGTATAGGCGCTTACGGTTTCATCGGCTTGGCATGCGGCCAAAAGGACCGCAGCGGCAAGAATAGGTCGGGACATAACACACCACCATTTGTTTAAATCGCACCGCCACACTGCCATAAGCAGGGGCGGGCTTCTAGGGTGGCCCATGGCGTCTAGTCTAGCAAGCGGCGGGCGATCACCTGTGCCTGAATTTCGGCAGCGCCCTCAAAGATGTTGAGAATACGCGCGTCACACAAGATGCGGCTGACCTTGTATTCCAGCGCGAAACCGTTGCCGCCGTGAATCTGGAGCGCGTTGTCGGCGCAGGCCCATGCAACACGCGCGCCAAGCAACTTGGCCATGCCAGCCTCGAGGTCGCAGCGGCGATCATTGTCTTTCTCGTGCGCGCTAAAGTAGGTGAGCTGGCGGGCAATCATGATCTCGACGGCCATCATCGCCAGTTTGCCCGAGACGCGCGGGAACTCAATCAGCGCTTTGCCAAACTGCTTGCGGTCCGTGGCGTATTGCATGCCGACATCCAATGCGGATGCAGCCACCCCGATCGCACGCGCCGCTGTCTGGATGCGCGCGCTCTCGAACGTCTGCATCAACTGCTTGAAGCCCTTGCCCGTTTCGCCACCCAACAGGTTCTCGCCTTTGACCTCGAAGCCATCAAACGCCAGTTCGTATTCCTTCATGCCGCGATAGCCGAGCACCTCGATCTCGCCGCCAGTCATGCCCTCGGTCGGGAAGGGATTGGCGTCATCACCCGGGGTTTTTTCGGCCAGAAACATCGACAGACCCTTGTAGTTGTCGGTTTCTGAATCGGTGCGTGCGAGCAGCGTCATCATATGCGTGCGCGCCGCATGGGTGATCCACGTCTTGTTGCCCGTCACAGTCCAGTCATCACCGTCCTTGACAGCGCGCGTGCGCAACGACCCCAAATCCGACCCCGTATTCGGCTCTGTGAACACCGCCGTCGGCAGCGTTTCGGCGGAGGCTAGGCGGGGGAGCCATTTTTCTTTTTGGGCTTTTGTGCCGCCGCAGAGGATCAATTCGGCGGCGATTTCGGAGCGTGTGCCGAGGGAACCGACGCCAATGTAGCCGCGTGACAGTTCTTCGGAGACCACGCACATGGAGGTTTTCGAGAGGCCAAAACCGCCGAATTCTTCGGGGATTGTGAGGCCGAAAACGCCCATTTCGGCAAGTTCTTCAATGATCTCAATGGGGATAAGCTCATCCTTGAGATGCCACTCGTGCGCGAATGGCTCGACTTTTTCGACGGCGAAGCGGCGGAACTGGTCGCGGATCATCTCTAGCTCGTCGTCGAGTCCCGAGATGCCAACGGTCACATTGGCCGCGTGCTCTTGCATGAGATCGACGAGTTTGCTGCGTGCACCCTGCGTATTCCCTGCGTGCACCAAGCGTATGACATCTTGCGGCATTTGCGCCGCTTGAATGCCCAGATCGTGCAGGCGGATCATCTCGCCCTGGTTCATCTGGATGCCGCCATAAATCTGCGCGAGGTATTCGCCAAAGGCGATCTGGTGCAACAGATGCTCGGTCTCGCCAAACTTGCCATCCGCGCTCAGGCGCTCGGCCCATGCCTGCATCTGGTGCAGCGCTTGCGCGTAGGTCGCAAGCCACGCCACACCGTGCGCGGCGGTTTGGTTGGCCTCGATCAAGCCACCAGAAATACGCCCGTCTTGGGTCACAAGAGCGCGCAGGTTTTCCTTGGCCTCGCCCAGCAATGCATCCACATGCGGCAATGTCGCGACGGTCAGTTTCAACAGGTCATTCAAGATCGGGGTCTGTGTCATTGTGATATCCTGTCCGTCATGTGGCATCGTTTTTCTCCGGCATTGTGCAGGTGCAGAGATATCGACTTTGCAAGTGCAGCGCAATATTCATTCGCCAAATTGTTGCGTAGTGAACGAAAGTGTCGCGACGAAATGCGCGTGCATCAGCAGGGCGGGCGGCGTATTGAGCGGTATGGACGCTGTTTTTACCCTCATGTCGCCGCAATTTCTTGTGCTTGCCCTTTGTGTGGGGCTGTTTGCGGGAATCGTGAAAGGGCTTGTCGGCTTTGCGATGCCGATGATCCTCATTTCAGGTCTCACGATGTTCTTGCCGCCCGAGATAGCACTGGCAGGACTGATTTTACCAACCGTCGTGACCAACGGTGTGCAGGCGTTGCGCCAAGGCGCGCGCGCCGCATGGGGCACGATTTGCAGGTTCCGCGTGTTTCTGGGTGCGGGCGGGCTGCTGTTGATTGCCAGCGCGCAGATGGTGCAAATCTTGGAGGCACAAACGCTATTCCTGATTATTGGCATATCGGTCACGGTGTTTAGTGCGATGCAGCTTTTGGGCTGGCAGCCCAAGCTGCCCGAGAAAACGAATGTCCTTGAGGGCGCGATTGGCGCGTTCGCGGGCTTTATCGGCGGGCTGTCTGGCGTGTGGGGGCCGCCCACGGTGGCCTACCTGACAGCCATCGAGACCCCCAAGGCCGAGCAGATGCGTGCGCAGGGGGTGATCTACGGGCTTGGCGCTGTGTTGCTGCTGGTGGCGCATGTCGGGTCGGGGGTTGTAAGTGCGCGCACGCTGCCGTTTTCGGCGCTTTTGGTTGCGCCTGCGCTGATTGGTATGGGCATCGGATTTCGGCTTCAGGATCGGATTGCACAGCATCAATTCAAGCGGCTGACGCTCTTGGTGTTGCTGATTGGCGGGCTCAACCTGATCCGTCGTGGTGTGATGGGGTAGGGCGACCTAAGACAGCATATCTTCGAACCCGCATATCCGCGCGAGTTCCGGAACCTGATGCGGCGCGACGATCTCGAATGTGGTCCGATACAAGAGCTTGCCCCCTTGCGCGGCTTCCATGTGCCACGTCCCTAGAGCCATTTCGTAGTTAAAGTCGAATTGGTAAAAGGTGAGTGACGGCTTGTCGCCCGCAATGCGGCTTTGGAAGGTTTGGGTGGTGGCGCGGGTTTTGCCCATCGCGGGGTGGGTCATTGTCATCGTGACCTCGGGGATGCCCGCAGGATCATGCGCCTGTGCCTTGACCCCGAAGCCGATCCCGAGCACCGCAGGCACGCGCCGTTTGGTCGAGACAAACGCGGGTTCGACATCAATGAGATGCGTGTTCCCAGCGACAGTGTCGGGCGCAGGAGCGGTTCCGACCGTTGGCGGCGCGCAAACAATCCCTGCCTCGTGCCGCTGCAAGAGGGGGCTGACGGTTTCGGCCTGACCGCTCGCGATAGCAGGCAACAGGATTGCAAAGAAAAAGGTGCACCACTTCATGTGATGCACCTTAGCGATGTTTTTAGCGGGGGGAAGCGTTAGCCGATTGCGGCGGCTTTCACATCATCGTCAATGAACGGCAGGTATTGATCAAAGTTCTCGCTGAACATGCCGACCAGTTTGGCGGCCTGCGCGTCATATGCTGCCTTGTCGGCCCATGTGTCGCGCGGGTTGAGCAATGCAGCATCAACGCCGTCACAGGTTTCAGGCACTTCAAAGCCGAAGTTGGGATCTTTCTTGAAGTTGTTTTCAACAAGTGATCCGTCGAGAGCAGCAGTGAGGAGCGCGCGGGTTGCCTTGATCGGCATCCGTGACCCTGTCCCATATGCCCCACCTGTCCAGCCCGTGTTCACGAGCCAGCATGTTGCGCCGTGGCTGGCGATCTTTTCGCGCAGCAGGTTGCCGTAGACTTCCGGACGGCGTGGCATGAATGGCGCGCCAAAGCAGGTCGAGAAGGTTGGCTCTGGCTCTGTGACGCCGCGCTCTGTGCCCGCCACCTTGGACGTAAAGCCCGACAGGAAGTGATACATGGCTTGTGCGGGTGTCAGGCGGCTGATCGGCGGCAGCACCCCGAAGGCGTCACATGTCAGCATGATGATGTTTTTGGGGTGACCCCCAAGCGCGGTTTCCGATGCGTTCCCGATGTAGTTGAGCGGGTAGGCGCAGCGCATGTTTGCGGTCAGGCTATCGTCCTCGAAGTCGAGCTCGAAGGTTTCCGGATCAAAGATCATGTTCTCGATGACCGTGTGCGGCATGGAACAGGTCGCGTAGATTTCCGGCTCGGCTTTCGGGTCCAGCCCGATTGTCTTGGCGTAGCAGCCGCCCTCGAAGTTGAACGTGCCGCGATTGGACCAGCCATGCTCGTCGTCCCCGATCAGCACCCGTGACGGGTCTGCGGAGAGGGTCGTTTTCCCTGTGCCTGACAGCCCGAAGAAGACCGCCGTATCAACGGGGTTGCCTGGTGCGTGGTTCGCAGAGCAGTGCATCGGCATGATGCCTTTTTCCGGCAACAGGTAGTTGAGCAGCGAGAAGACCGATTTCTTGTTTTCGCCGGCGTATTCCGTGCCGCCGATCAGGATCAGCTTGGCGTCGAAATTGAGCGCGATCACTGTTTCAGAGCGGCAGCCGTGCTTGGCAGGGTCCGCTTGGAAGGTCGGGCAGTTGATGATCGTGAATTCGGGCGCGAAGCTTGCGAGTTCAGCCGCTTCAGGGCGGCGCAGCAGGTGGCGGATAAACAGGCCGTGCCATGACAGTTCTGTGATGACGCGCACGTCAAGGCGGTGCTCGGGGTCGGCGCCGCCGAACAAATCCTGCACGTCATAGGAGCCACCTTTCATGTGGTCTAACATGTCGGCGTGTAATGCGTCGAATTTCGCAGGCTCCATCGGCGCGTTGTTTTCCCACCAGATCGTGTCTTCAACGGACGGGGTGCGCACCACGAATTTATCTTTTGGGGATCGGCCTGTGTGCTTGCCTGTGGTGACCAGAAATGCGCCACCTTTGCCCGTTACGCCCTCGCCAGCAGCGACTGCGGCGTCCTGCAATTCTTGTTCAGAGCGGTTGTAATATACGTAACCCAGCCCTGTGATGCCCTGATCTTCTAGCTTCATCTTTGGGTTGACCTGTCCTTGGTCCATGGGTTCGCTCCTGAATTGAGGGCACGTATCGGCCCTGATGGGGCATCCATAACATCATGTTTTTAAGTGCTGAAACCCCAGATTGTCGCAGTTAGCGCAACCAAGCTCATGTTAGCGCAAACATATGAAATCGCGGCTCGGACGTGGTGCATTTTAGTCATTAGTTACCACTTATGGGGGCAAATAAGGCACGCCCGCAGTGTGATTCGCACTTGAGGGTTGATTCGCCGCCTGAAATTGACGAAAAAGATGGGAAAAAGCAGGCAAATAATAATTGAGCAGTAAGGGTAAACTCCCATGTCAAGAATTGCATTGGTGGACGACGACAGGAATATCCTGACGTCTGTAGCAATGACTCTCGAGGCCGAGGGCTTCGAAGTTGAAACATATAATGATGGTCAGTCCGCGCTGGACGGCTTTAACAAACGTATGCCGGATATGGCTGTGCTGGACATCAAGATGCCCCGCATGGACGGCATGGATTTGTTGCAGCGCGTGCGCCAGAAATCGGCGATGCCGGTCATTTTCCTCACGTCGAAAGACGACGAAATTGATGAGGTTCTCGGCCTGCGCATGGGCGCAGATGACTATGTGAAAAAGCCGTTTTCGCAGCGCTTGCTGGTAGAGCGTATTCGCGCGCTCTTGCGTCGCCAAGACGCGATTGCAGGCGCAGAGATCGAAGAAACCGAAGACACCAAGGTGATGGTGCGCGGCGAATTGATCATGGATCCGCTACGTCACGCGGTAAAGTGGAAGGAAAAGGACGTGTCATTGACTGTCACCGAATTCCTTTTGCTGCAAGCACTGGCACAGCGTCCCGGCTTTGTGAAATCGCGCGATCAATTGATGGACGTGGCCTATGACGATCAGGTTTACGTTGATGACCGCACAATCGACAGCCACATCAAGCGTCTGCGTAAAAAGATGCGCAACACCGATGACACATTTTCGGCAATCGAAACGCTCTACGGTATCGGCTACCGTTACAACGAAGAGTAAATAATGACCGTGGCCCCCAAGATCGACATCCATAATCTGGAGTCCGTCAGGGCTGCGGCCAAGACCCCGGACCTGGTGCTGGGCGACGATTGGGTCGCCCCGCAACCGCTCAATGATGACGAGATCGGGAGCAGACGCCGCCGCCGTGGCCTGCTGACGCTGCGCCGTTCCCCGATCGCGCGCAAGATCATCACGTTTAATCTGATTGCAATGATCCTGCTGATCGCGGGTGTCTTGTTCATCAATTCATCCCGCGACACGCTTGCCTACCAGCGCGCCGTCGGCCTTGTTGCCGAGGCCGAGTTGATCGCGGACGTATTTGAAGGGCAGCTGCCCGCAGCCGCCCCCGTTAACCTGATTTCGGGTGACGGCATTGACGTGTCGGTTGCGCTTGACGGGCTGGACCTGAGCGGCGGGATTGTTGTTGGCATCTTTGATCCGCAAGGCACGCTGATCACCATGTCAAAGGCCGAGGGATCTGCGACCCGCATCGAGGGCTTGCAGTCAAACGATGGCGCAACATTTCTGACGGATATGCTGAATAGCGTCTGGACGGGGGTCGCCTCCTTGTTCGGGTATACACCGCCGCCTGTCGCCGATCCTTCATTTGATAGCGCCGAGATGTCGGCCGTTGTCGCGCAGGCCGTGGCAGGGCAAACCCGCCTTGAGACACTTAATGACATGGGCGATACCCGCTATGTTGTTGCCACGCCGATCATGCAGGCCGACACTGCGGTTGGCGCGGTCGTTGTGCAGGGCGCGGCTGGCGAACTGGACGGGCTATTGCGGCGTGAGCGCGAGAAGGTATTGCGCCTCTTCCTTGTCGGCTTGGCCATCAGTGTGATGCTAAGTCTGATCCTTGCTTCGACCATTGCCAACCCGCTTGCGGATCTCGCTGCCGCCGCCGAAATTGGCCGCGACAAGAACGCCCGAAAAATGTCGCCGACGCGCGTGCGAATCCCCGACCTAAGCGCGCGACCCGACGAGATTGGCCGCCTGTCGAGCGCGTTACGCGGGATGGTGTCCGCCCTTTACGAGCGGATCGAGGGTAACGAGCAGTTCGCCGCAGACGTAGCCCATGAGATCAAGAATCCGCTTGCCTCGTTGCGCTCTGCTGTTGGCACGTTGCGCGTGGCCAAGCGCGACGATCAACGCGAGACCTTACTTGAGGTTATCGAGCATGACGTGCGCCGTCTTGATCGACTGGTCAGTGATATCTCGAATGCATCCCGTCTAGATAGCGAGCTGGTCAAAGAGGAAGAAGAGTCATTTGATCTTCTCCATATGTTGAACAATATCAATGAGTTTTTGGGTCGCGAGGCTGACAGCAAGGGCATTGATTACATCACCGACCTGCCTGACAACGCTATTTTTGTGCAGGGTCTAGAGGGTCGTTTGGCGCAAGTGTTTGTGAACCTGATTACCAATGCGATTTCGTTCTGCGAAGAGGGTGACGCCATCCGCGTTTGGGCCCGCCGCCGCGAAAACCGTGTGTTAATCGTGGTTGAAGATACCGGCCCCGGTATTCCTAACGAGGCGCTGACAAAAGTGTTCAAGCGGTTTTATTCCGAACGCCCTGAGGGTCAGTTCGGCAACAACTCCGGCCTTGGCCTTGCGATTTCAAAGCAGATTATCGAGGCTCATGGTGGCGTCATCTGGGCGGAGAATATTCGCCCGACCGAGGCTGATATGACGTCAGAGCCACTTGGCGCCCGCTTTGTTGTTGGCCTTCCGGTTTAACAATTGCGCTGCCTCGCCGTTGATAAACCCGTTCATGCAAGCTGCGTGGCTGTTGATGGTCGCGGCGTTCTCATTCTGGGCAAAAGCGGCGCGGGCAAATCGTCGCTCGCATTGACCTTGTTGGCGTTTGGCGCAGGGCTGGTGGCGGATGACCGTGTCACCTTGATTGATGACGCTGGCCCGACCGCGATGCCGCCCCCTGCGATTGCAGGCTTGATCGAGGCCCGTGGCGTTGGCTTGTTGCGTGCCCCGATTGTTGCCCGTTGTTCTGTCGATTTGGTGATCGATTTGGACATACAAGAGGCAGACAGGCTTCCGCCGATCCGCTATATTTCGATCTTGGGGCATGACGTTCCCTTGCAACACAATGCGGATGCACCCCATTTTGCGCCCGCGATCATGCAATATTTACGCGCAGGGCGGAGCCACTGATGTCAGATTTCGACGTGCAAACTTCAACGCTTCAAACAGGCATCGTGCTTGTTACGGGTCCATCTGGTGCGGGACGCACGACTGGGATCAAAGCCCTGGAAGACTTGGGTTATGAGGTGATTGACAACCTTCCACTGTCATTGTTGCCTCGCTTGTTGGACGGTCCACCGCCAAGTAATCCATTGGCCTTGGGATTAGATGTGCGCAACCGTGACTTTAGCGCCAATGCTCTCATTGCTGCGATTGACGGTATGGCGGACCGTCAGGACGTGGTGACGCAGGTGCTCTATTTTGATGCAGCAGAAGAGGTGCTTGTGCGCCGTTATTCCGAGACGCGTCGCCGTCATCCGCTTGCTGATGGTGGGCCGCCGCTTGCGGGGATTGCGCGCGAGCGAGACCTGCTGGCGCCAATTCGTGCCCGCGCTGATGTGCTGATTGATAGCGGCGACCTGTCCCCGCATGATCTGCGCGCCGAGGTTGAAAAATGGTTTGCGCCCGCTGATGGCCGGTTGTTCGGTGTTACGATCCATTCGTTTTCTTACAAACGCGGTTTGCCGCGCGGCCTTGATATCGTGATGGACTGTCGGTTCTTGCGAAATCCCCATTGGGACGAGACCTTGCGCGACTGCGATGGCCGTGACGCCGCCGTGGCCGCCTATGTGCAAGAAGACGCCCGCTTTGCGCCGTTCTTTTCGCAGATCAAGGATTTGGCCAACCTCTTGTTGCCCGCTCACAAGGAAGAGGGCAAATCGCACCTCTCGATCGGGTTTGGCTGCACAGGCGGCAAGCACCGTTCCGTCACAGTTGCGGAAAGACTGGCGCAAGCCCTTGCAGATGAGGGTTGGCAGGTGTCTAAAAGACATCGGGAATTGGAACGCCGCGATGCTCAGGCTGCGGTTAATCGAGGGTAGCACAGTTGATCGGAATTGTGATCGTTGCGCATGGCGGCCTAGCGGGGGAATACCTCTCGGCTGTTGAACATGTTGTCGGGCGCCAAACCGGGATGTCGAGCATCGCGATCGGCCCCGAGGACGACCGCGCGCTTAAGCAGGACGAAATCTGCAACGCCGCCGATGCTGTTGATAGCGGCCATGGCGTTGTCATTGTCACCGACATGTTTGGCGGATCACCTTCCAACCTGTCGCTGCGCGCCTGTAGCCCGCAAAACCGCCGCATCCTTTATGGCGCAAACCTTCCGATGCTGATCAAGCTTGCAAAGTCACGTCATCTGGATGTGCCCGCCGCCGTGGATGCCGCGCTCAATGCGGCTCACAAATACATTAACAGCCATTCCGTGGGACAGCCCTGATTATGACAACACGCCACCTCAAGATCGAAAATATCAAAGGGTTGCATGCGCGTGCCTCTGCTAAACTCGCGGCTGTTGTCGAGGAATTCGACGCAACCGCAACGGTGTCCAAGGACGGGATGGACGCGAATGGCGATAGCATCATGGGCCTTTTGATGTTGGCAGCCTCAATCGGAACCTTTATTGACGTTACCACCAATGGCCCGCAAGCGGATGCATTGGCTGACGCCATTGAGGCACTTGTCGCGGACAAGTTTGGTGAGGGTGGATAGGTCCACCACCGGTGCAAAAGGACAAGATCGCTTGGCGGATACCCAGCCCCAGACCCCGTCACAAGAACCACGCGTCTATGACAGGCGCGCGCTCACCTATTCCAATACATTTGACAGCCCGATCAAGCGCACGATCATTCGTGCGATCGAATTGTTCACAGGTAAGATCCGTATCGCCCGCCTTGTGAAGCGGTTCGAGGCGCAGGGCTCGGCCAAAGGGCAAGCGTTCTGGCGGGCCACGCTGGGGGTCATGGGCATTGATCTGCTGACGCCTGCGTCCCAGCTTGCCCATATCCCGAAGACCGGGCCGGTTATCTTTGTGGCGAACCATCCGCATGGCCTTGTCGACGGGATGATCCTTGCCGATCTGATTGGCCGTGTGCGCGATGACTACCGTATTTTGACCCGCTCTTTGCTGACGGGGATCGATGAGGATGCGGCCAGTTATATGATCCCTGTGCCGTTTCCCCATGAACCTGACGCCCAGAAAAAGATGGTCGCGATGCGCAAGGCGGCGATGGATCACCTCAAGGCGGGTGGCCTTGTTGCCCTGTTCCCCTCGGGTGTCGTGGCCAGTTCGGACACGATGTTTGGTCCTGCGATCGAACGGGAGTGGAACGCGTTCACCGCCAAGATGATCCGCACCTCGGGCGCTACTGTTGTCCCGTGTTTCTTTCCTGGATCGAATTCGCGCTGGTATCAGATTGCGAACCGTATTTCAGCGACTTTGCGCCAAGGGTTGCTTCTCCATGAGATCGTGCACGCGCTTAACAAGCCGCAGGAGCCCGTTGTGGGTGCGCCGATCGCACAGTCAGAGGTTGATGCGCGCAAGGGCGACCAGCGCGCCTTTATGGCGTGGCTGCGCGCGCATACGCTTGGGCTTGGAAAGGGCTAGCGGGTCGGGACGGGCACGTCGCCGCGATAGTCGTAAAAGCCGCGCTTCGCCTTGCGCCCTAGCCAGCCAGCCTCGACGTATTTCGTCAAAAGCGGGCAGGGCCGGTATTTGGTATCTGCCAACCCGTCATGCAGCACGTTCATAATCGCAAGGCAGGTGTCCAAGCCGATGAAATCAGCAAGCTCAAGCGGCCCCATCGGGTGATTTGCGCCTAGTTTCAGCGAAGTATCAATCGACTGCACAGAGCCGACCCCTTCATAAAGCGTATAAATTGCCTCGTTGATCATCGGCATCAGAATACGGTTCACGATGAAGCCGGGGAAGTCTTCCGAGGCGGTTGATGTTTTGCCCAGCTTGGCAACCACATCCTGACAGGTTTTGAATGTCGCTTCGTCGGTCGCAATACCGCGGATCAATTCGACAAGCTGCATGATCGGCACAGGGTTCATGAAGTGGAACCCCATGAACCGTTCTGGCCTGTCGGTCCGTGATGCAAGTCGTGTGATCGAGATCGAGGAGGTATTTGACGTCAGGATCGTCTCGGGCTTGAGGTGCGGCACGAGGTCTTCAAAGATGACCTGCTTGATGGCTTCCCGCTCTGTTGCGGCCTCGATCACGAGGTC
The DNA here is from genome assembly GCA_937132065.1 of uncultured Loktanella sp. GTDB lineage: Bacteria > Pseudomonadota > Alphaproteobacteria > Rhodobacterales > Rhodobacteraceae > Yoonia. The sequence goes on along the minus strand of CAKZNT010000067.1, from coordinate 9,159 downwards.
GGTTTGCCCCAAATCCGCGAGCTTTCCGGTCGTGCCGATCCGCGCCATGGCCTCTGCTTTTGCGGTGCTTTCAATCTGGCCTTTTTGCACTTGCCGATCAAGGTTGCGATCAATGAGCGCAACTGCGGCTTGCAGCGCATCTTCGCTGATATCGGTCATCAAGACCTCGTAGCCAGCCAATGCAAAAACATGCGCGATGCCGTTGCCCATCTGGCCCGCGCCAACAATGCCTACACGTTCAACTGTCATAACGGTCCCCTGCTTGGTTCATCACACCATATGCCCCAAGTGAGGGGGCGGGCAAGGCATAGCAATGGTTAAAACTATCTTCAATTTTTGCCATTAGCGAAATCGAAATGGGTTTCGGCGAATCTGGGCAGGTAACGAGAGTCGGTGGAAACTATGAAACATGAAAATATTGAGGGTGCTGGGCTGACATATGCGCCATGCAGATACGGGATGTCTCGCATTTTGTTTCGCGGGCCGCGCCGCCGTCTGGATAAACCCTATCTTGCGTTCGTCGGCGGGACCGAGACCTTTGGCAAGTTCATTGACCGCCCGTTTCCGGCCATGGTTGAAAAGGAGTTGGGGCGCACTTGCGTGAATTTCGGGACGGTGAACGGCGGGGTGGATGCATTTGTGAACGACCCGACGATCATGGCGGCTTGCAATGATGCTGACCTGACTGTCGTGCAGATTATGGGCGCGAACTTTTTATCGAACCGCTTTTATTCGGTGCATCCGCGTCGCAATGACAGGTTTTTGCGCGCGTCCACCGTCTTGCAGGCGATTTATAGCGATGTTGATTTCGCTGACTTTACGTTTACGCGCCATATGCTCGGCAAGTTGCTTGCGCTTTCGCCCGAGCGGTTTGACATTGTGGTGTCGGAGTTGCGCGAGGCATGGGTGGCCCGCATGAAGAATATGCTGGGACAGATCGGGCCGAACGCGGTGTTACTGTGGTTTGCGCGCCAAGAGTTGAGCGATGCCCATTGGAACGAGGGACCGCATCCGCTGCAAACCGATCCGCTATTTATTACCAGATCAATGATCGACGATCTTCGCCCGCTTGTGCGTGATGTGATTGCGGTGCAGCCGTCCGAGATCGCGCTGAAGCAGGGCACGCGCGGCATGTATTTCTCGGCCATGCAGGCAAAAGCGGCCTCTGAAATGCTGGGAGTTGCGTGTCATGCAGAGGTGAGCAATACGCTCGCCCCCGCGATCAAGAGGTTTCTGTAACAAAAAGGCCCGCCCAGATTACCTCTGGGCGGGCCGAATTCTGCGTTTCGACTGCGATCAAAGCTTGCTTGTCAGCTCGGGAACCGCGTCGAACAAATCCGCAACCAAGCCAAAGTCGGCAACTTGGAAGATTGGTGCTTCTTCGTCTTTGTTGATGGCGACGATGATCTTGGAATCTTTCATACCTGCGAGGTGCTGAATAGCGCCCGAGATACCTACGGCGACATAGAGGTCAGGCGCAACGACCTTGCCTGTCTGGCCAACCTGCCAATCGTTAGGAGCGTAGCCACTATCAACAGCCGCGCGCGATGCACCGACAGCCGCGTTTAGCTTGTCTGCCAAGGCTTCGATCAGTTTGAAGTCGTCCTCGGACCCAACGCCGCGCCCACCAGAGACTACAACACCCGCAGATGTCAGTTCTGGACGGTCAGACGAAGCAACCTTGTCGGCAACCCATTCGGACAATGCGGGATCAGCAGCCGCACCAACATTGGACACGGATGCAGACCCACCCATACCAGCAGCATCAAAGCCAGCGGTACGAATTGTCATAACCTTGGTTGCGTCCGCCGATTTGACGGTCTGGATCGCGTTGCCCGCATAGATCGGACGTTCGAATGTGTCGGCATCAACAACAGCCGTCACCTCGGAAATGACCATTACGTCAAGAAGCGCTGCAACACGTGGCATCACGTTCTTGGCGTCTGTAGTTCCGGGCGCTGCGATGTGGGAATAATCCTCCGCAAGCGAAACGATAAGCGCGGCAGTCGGTTCGGCCAGACGGTGGCCAAGGGACGCATCCTCTGCGCAAACAACAGCGGAAACGCCATCAATTTTGGCAGCCTCTGCCGCCGCTTCGGATGCATTTGCACCCGCGCACAGAACCGTAACATCACCAAGGGATGTGACAGCGGCCACTGCTTTTGCAGTTGCGTCAACGGACAAGGCGCCGTCAGTGACTTCACCAATGAGAAGAACAGCCATTACACAGCCCCCGCTTCTTTGAGTTTTTCGATCAGTTCATCAACGGAACCGACGATGATACCAGCCTTACGCGACTCTGGTTCGGCGGTGCTGACAACCGTCAGGCGCGGCGTCACGTCAACGCCGTAGTCGGCAGGTGTTTTCTCGTCCAAAGGCTTTTTCTTGGCCTTCATGATGTTTGGCAGCGAGGCATAGCGCGGCTCGTTGAGGCGCAAATCGACGGTCACAATCGTTGGCATTTTGACCTTGATTGTCTGCAAGCCACCATCAACTTCGCGGGTCACAGTGGCGTGGTCGCCATCAATATCCAGCTCGGATGCGAACGTGCCTTGCGACCAACCCAAGAGCGCAGAGAGCATCTGGCCCGTAGCGTTCATGTCGTTATCAATCGCCTGCTTGCCCGCAAGAACCAGACCGGGAGCCTCTTCTTTCACAACGGCGGCAAGAATTTTGGCAACGGCCAATGGCTCGATGTCGGTGTGCACATCATCGGTTGCAACCACGAGGATCGCGCGATCTGCGCCCATCGCGAGTGCGGTGCGCAGCGTTTCTTGCGCTTGCTTCACGCCGATAGAAACCGCAACTACTTCTTCAACTTTGCCAGCTTCGCGCAGGCGGATTGCCTCTTCTACGGCAATCTCGTCGAATGGGTTCATCGACATTTTTACGTTTGCAAGATCAACACCGCTTCCGTCCGCTTTTACACGAACCTTCACGTTATAGTCGATCACGCGTTTGACGGGTACGAGGACCTTCATCGCGGTTTTCTCCTGTTAGTTTCTTCAATCGTATTTACTCTCGCAAATTGTTAGCGCGCCACGCCACGGGAAAACAGTGTAAAATCGACGCGGGGTGGGTCAGGGACGCCACGTTGCGACCGATTGGGCAAATGATTGCGCAAACAAGTCGCTTGGTCTGGCCGGAAAATGCGGTAAACTTTGCGTAAATGGAGGGTGAAATGGCTGCTATGTGTCAAAGTTGCGGTATGCCGCTCAAGCAAGATCCCGCGGGCGGTGGCACGCAAGCGGATGGGTCAAAGTCGGGCGAGTTCTGTTCTTATTGCTATGCCGATGGCGCGTTTCTTGCGCCGGATATTACCGCTGCCGAGATGCAGCAAATCGGAATTAACGCCTTGAAAGAAAAAGGGTTTCCAAGACCGATCGGTTGGTTGATGACCCGTAACGTGCCTGGCTTGTCGCGCTGGCGTCAGGACAAGACATGATTGATGGTCTCAAGATTTCGGCGCCCACGTTTGTGCAAAGACCAAAGCGTGTCTTTGTCGGTCTGGACGCTCCGATGCGCTTTGCTGATATTCCAACGATTCCCGACCAATGGCGTCGCTTTAATAATGCGGGCGTGGCGGTTGAAAATACCGTGGGTCACGGCTCTTACGGTATTTCGCACGGGTTTTCCGCAGATGGCACGTGGCGCTATGCCTGTGTGAACGAGGTGAAAGCTGTCGGTGTGATTCCCGAAGGATTTGCGCAGGTTTCTGTTCCTGCCGCCTCGTTTGCCGTGTTCAAATCGACTGAAAATACAAGCAGGATCGGTGAGGTGATCGAAGTCGTCACTCGCTGGATCGCCACCTCTGACCACGAGCCGGCAAGCGGCCCGATGGTCGAGTTTTACGGGTCAGCCTATGACCCCGAAACGGGCGAAGGCGGTTTTGAGATTTGGTCGCCAGTTGCGTCGGTGAACTAGCGGTTCGCGCCCGGAACCCAAAGCACATCGTTCTTGCCGTTGTCATTGGCAATGCGTGACGCCTGAAAGAACCAGTCAGACAAGCGGTTCAGGTATTTTACTGCCGCCGGGTTGATGTCTTCTGTCGTCGCCAATTCAACCGATAGCCGCTCGGCGCGCCGCGACACTGTGCGGCAGAGATGCAGATGCGCGGCGAGAGCCGATCCGCCCGGCAGGATAAAGCTGCGCAGCGGCTCAACGGATTTGGTCATCGCGTCGATTTCGCTCTCGAGGCGGCTGACCTGCGTGTCGGACATGCGCAGTGGCGCGTATTCAGCATCGGCGTCTTTGGCCATATCGGGGCGGCAAAGATCAGCGCCCAGATCGAAAAGGTCGTTTTGAATCATCGCCAGTTGCCCGTCGATGTCCCCGCTTGCATGAAGCCGCGCCATGCCAACGGTTGCGTTTGTCTCGTCGACTGTGCCGTAGCTGTGCACGCGCAGTGCATGCTTTGTGACGCGGCTTCCATCGCCCAGAGCGGTTTCACCGGCATCGCCCGTTTTTGTGTAAATCTTGTTCAGAACAACCATGACATCAGTCTCCTATTTGCCGCGCAAAAAGACGAAAAGAAGGATCAGCGCGATGGCAACAGCCTGCGCCCCGATCCGCCAGCGCATGATCTTATTTGCGTGTTTCTTGTTGAAATCGCCACCTTTGCCGAATGTGCCGATGCCAAACATCAGGATGCCCAGCACGATAAAGACGGCGAGCGCAACGAGGAGGAAGAGCGGATCAGATGCCATGAGAGAACGGTCCTTATTCATTTGCATTTGATGTAGCAGAGCGCGCGCAGAAAGAAAGGGCTAGCCCCGCCCGATCACTGCGTCAAGAAAGCGCGTCGAAAGCACCCGCCGCAAAAATCCCATTAGATACGCGGGCTTAGTGACATAGTAGCGCGGCTTTGGCCGTTTGGCGGTGGCGGCGTGAATAAGCCTATTTGTGACGGCCTGTGCAGGAAGTTCAAAGATATCGGGGCCGCTATCAGAGTAAAGCCGCTCGCGCAGATCCACATATTGAGCCGCGCGCGCCGAATTTTTCCAATCAATCCAGCGCTCGAAATGCGGGATCGCGTTTTGGCGGATGTCAGAGGTTATCGGACCCGGCTCAACGAGAATGACGTGGATATCGGTGTCGGCCATCTCGATGCGCAGCACATCCGTCAGCCCCTCAAGCGCAAATTTGGTCGCGACATATGCCCCCCGCCATTTTAGCGCGACAAGCCCAAGCACAGAGGAGCAGTTGATGATCCGCCCATGCCCCTGTTTGCGCATGACAGGTATGGCTAGATTTGTAAGCTCTTGATATCCAAAGACATTGACCTCGAAAATCGCGCGCAAGGCATCGCGCGGCAGGTCTTCGACGGCCCCTGGACAGGCGAACGCACCGTTGTTGTAAAGCACATCCAATGTGCCCCCCGTGGCCGCCAAGACCTCGTTTAGTCCGCTTTGGATCGTGTCCGAGGCGGCGTAGTCGATGCGCGGGCTTTCAAAGCCGAGTTTGATGAGGCGGTCGCAGTCCTCTTGTTGGCGGCAGCTTGCAAAGACCCGCCACCCGAGGGCGCGAAACCCGTGAGCGGCATCAAGGCCGATACCCGAGGACGACCCCGTAATGAGGATGGATTTCTGTGTCATCGGCATTGTTTGGCGCGACAGTTGGCCGCTGACAAGTGCTTAGATTTCCGAAAGCAACCGTTCAGCCATCCAACCGATTTGATTGGTTTGGGTCACACGCACCCGCGCCCAACCGTCCGTGGTGACTTCGATCACTTCGGTTTGTGTGCCGCGCACCAATGTGTCGAGCACGCCATGGTTTGTGCCCGGTCCCGCGCGCATGTTCACCCGCTTGCCAGATACCGCGCGCAGATCAAGGGGCACTTCCACGACATCGGCCACGGCTGGTGTCACGTTGAGCGAGGCTTGCACGACTGCGGCTTCTTCGGCCTCTGTTGGGATTTCGATTGCAGCGGCGCGGCTGACTTGCGGTGCGTCAAACGGAACGGGGGCAACTTCGGCTTGAGCCACTGCGATGTCCGCTGTTGGTCTGGTTTCGGGAACGAAGTCGGCGCCGCCTGACAATTCGTAAAAGCCCAAGCCCATCATCAAAAATGTACCAACAATTAGTTTACTCATGGCAGTGAGATCCCCCCGGATCATTTTAAAAAGTGCAATCGTTACATCACGTTTATATAACATGCGCGTGAGGTATGCAGGGAAAAACTTCACTCCGTTCCCCGTTTTGGACTCTTTACGGTTCTGTGCGGCACAGATACACCACACGGCATGAGCGACGATATTGTAGACCCTGATAGCCCCTCCTTGGATACGACCGAACGGTTGCGCGATGCCATTGGCGATCGCTATCTGACCTATGCGCTCTCGACGATTATGCACCGTGCCTTGCCTGACGCCCGTGATGGTCTGAAACCTGTTCACCGCCGAATCCTTTACGCGATGCGCGAGTTGAAACTGGCCAGCAACGGTGGCTTTCGCAAATCCGCCAAGATTTCGGGCGACGTGATGGGGAACTACCACCCGCACGGTGACTCTGCGATTTATGACGCGATGGCCCGTTTGGCCCAAGACTTTAACGTCCGCTATCCGCTGGTGCATGGCCAAGGTAACTTTGGCAATATCGACGGTGATAACCCTGCGGCTGCCCGATACACAGAGGCCCGCATGACCGCCGCCGCCGAGGCGTTGATGGAAGGGTTGACCGAAAACGCAGTCGATTATCGCCCCAATTATGACGGCACGCTGGAAGAACCTGTTGTGTTCCCCGCCTCTTTCCCGAACCTTTTGGCCAATGGCTCTACGGGGATTGCGGTGGGTATGGCCACGAACATTCCGCCCCATAACCTGCACGAGTTGATTGACGCCTGTTTGCATATGATCAAGACGCCTGATGTGCGCGACGAGACATTGCTTGGCTACATTCAGGGCCCTGATTTTCCGACAGGTGGCGTGATCGTCGAGCCAAAAGAGAGCATGGCCGAATCCTATCGCACTGGCCGTGGCGCATTCAGGCTGCGCGCCAAGTGGGAGGTCGAGGATCTTGGTCGTGGGCAGTGGCAGGTCGTTGTCACAGAGATCCCCTATCAGGTGCAAAAATCCAAGCTGATCGAGAAGCTTGCCGAGGTCATCCAGCTGAAGAAAGTGCCATTGCTGGCCGATGTGCGCGACGAGTCTGCCGAAGATATCCGCATGATCCTCGAGCCACGCTCCAAGACCGTTGACCCCGAGATGATGATGGGGATGCTGTTTCGCAATTCCGATCTCGAAATTCGCTTTAGCCTCAACATGAACGTGCTGATCGACGGTCTGACGCCAAAGGTGTGTTCGCTCAAAGAGGTGTTGCGCGCCTTCCTTGATCACCGCCGTGATGTGTTGATCCGCCGCTCCAAGCATCGGTTGGAAAAGATTGATCATCGTCTGGAGGTCCTTGAAGGCTTTATCGTCGCCTTTCTGAACCTTGACCGTGTGATCGACATTATCCGCTATGATAGTGAACCCAAGCGTGCGTTGATGATCGAGGATTGGTCCATCGCGCACCCTCGCGCCTATACAGAGGCCGATTATGTCTCGCCGATTGTCGAGGGCGCTGACCCCGAGATTTCGCTCTCCGAGGTGCAAGCCGAAGCGATTTTGAACATGCGGTTGCGCTCTTTGCGCCGCTTGGAAGAAATCGAGCTAATCAAAGAGCGTGATGCCTTGATGCTTGAGCGCGCCGGGCTTGAGGACTTGCTGGAAAGCGGTGATTTGCAGTGGTCCAGGATTGCCGAGCAGCTTCGCGAGACCCGCAAGCAGTTTGGTCGCGATAGCATTGGCGGCGCGCGGCGCACCCACTTTGCCGAGGCTGCCGAGATCGTTGATGTCCCGCTTGAAGCAATGATCGACAAAGAGCCGATAACGGTTGTTTGTTCTCAAATGGGCTGGATCCGCGCGATGACGGGTCACATTGATCTGACCCGCGAGCTCAAGTTTAAAGACGGCGATGGCCCCCGCTTTATTTTCCACGCCGAAACGACGGACCGCTTGCTTGTCTTCGGCACGAACGGGCGGTTTTACACGGTCGGCGCGTCGAATTTGCCCGGTGGTCGCGGCATGGGCGAGCCTTTGCGCCTGATGGTCGATTTGCCCAATGAGGCCGATATTGTCGAGATGCTGGTGCACAAACCCGGAATGCGTCTGGTTGTGGCTTCGGATGCAGGCAACGGATTTATCGTGCCCGAAGATGATGTCATTGCGCAGACCCGCACCGGCAAGCAGGTTCTGAATGTCGGTGACGGTGTCGCCACCGTTTGCATCCGCAAGAACGGTGACCATGTTGCGGTTGTGTCCGAAAATTCCAAGCTGCTGGTGTTCTCTGCTGACGATCTGCCTGAAATGGGTCGCGGCAAGGGTGTGCGCTTGCAAAAGTATAAGAAGGCAGCGGGCCGGCAAGGCACGCTCGAGATTGATGGCGGTCTGTCTGATCTGACGACGTTCCAGTGGGATGACGGATTGTCGTGGCAAATGGGCGGTGGCAAGACCCGCACCGAGGCCGACATGACCGAGTGGAAAGCCGCGCGTGGCGGTGTTGGCAAGCGCCCCCCATACGGGTTCCCCAAGAATAACAAGTTCAGCTAAGCCGCTTGGTTTCTTTCGAGCATAAATATGCCCTTTGCAACGTTAACCAATTTCGCTTGCCTCTTGCCTTTTGCTCCAATCCAGAATACATCGCCCGCGATGTTGAAACGGGCCCATGTGGCCCCTCGGAATTAAGGGCGCTAGCAAAATGGCTAAGGCAAAGTTTGAACGTAATAAACCACACGTTAACATCGGCACAATCGGCCACGTTGACCACGGTAAGACGACACTGACAGCGGCGATCACAAAGTACTTTGGTGATTTCCAGGCGTATGACCAGATTGACGGCGCGCCAGAAGAGAAGGCACGTGGCATCACGATCTCGACTGCGCACGTTGAGTACGAGACAGAGACACGTCACTACGCGCATGTTGACTGCCCGGGTCACGCTGACTACGTCAAGAACATGATCACTGGTGCTGCCCAAATGGACGGCGCGATCCTGGTTGTGAACGCGGCTGACGGCCCAATGCCACAGACACGCGAGCACATCCTGCTTGGCCGTCAGGTTGGCATCCCGTACATGGTTGTTTACATGAACAAAGTTGACCAGGTTGACGACGAAGAGTTG
>CAKZNT010000066.1 GCA_937132065.1 uncultured Loktanella sp. | reverse complement strand
CCAGAGCCAGAGCCAGAGCCAGAGCCAGAGCCAGAGCCAGAGCCAGAGCCAGAGCCAGAGCCAGAGCCAGAGCCAGAAGTTGTTGTGCCTGCGCGTGAGGCGGTTGTTGCGCCGATGACCACTTTGGCACCATCGCCGCTTGATGAACCCGAGGTGGACGCGCCTGTCAAGAAAGCCGGCCTTTTGGGCCGCCTGATCGGGCGCAAGGACGAGGCGGTTGTTGTGCGCCGTGCCTTGGACGACGAGATGCTGGAGCAGCTTGAAGAGTTGTTGATTTCGACGGATATGGGCGTGGATACAGCGCTGCGCGTGACGGCCAACCTCGCCGAAGGGCGCATGGGCAAGAAAGTTTCGACAGGCGAGTTGAAAGCCCTGCTTGCGCAGGAGGTCACGCGGATTATGGACCCTGTTGCCCGTCCGATGCCGCTATATGCGAAAAAGCCTCAGGTTGTGCTGGTGGTCGGCGTGAACGGGTCGGGCAAAACAACCACGATTGGCAAGCTCGCCAGCCAGTTCAAGGCGGCGGGTAAATCGGTTGTGATTGCGGCGGGCGACACGTTTCGTGCGGCGGCGGTCGAGCAATTGCAGGTGTGGGGCGAACGTGCGGGTGTGCCCGTGCTGACCGCGCCTGAAGGATCGGACCCCGCAAGCCTTGCGTTTGATGCAATGCAAAAGGCCCATGATGACGGGGCGGATTTGCTGATGATCGACACGGCGGGCCGCTTGCAAAACCGCGCGGATTTGATGGAAGAACTGTCCAAAATCGTGCGGGTGATCCGCAAGAAAGACCCCGAGGCACCCCATAACACGTTGCTGGTTCTGGACGCGACCACGGGCCAGAACGCGCTGCAACAAGTCAAGGTTTTTCAAGAGCTTGCGGATGTTTCGGGCCTTGTGATGACCAAGCTGGACGGCACGGCGCGCGGTGGTGTTCTGGTGGCGTTGGCTGACAAATTCGGCCTGCCGATCCATGCGATTGGCGTCGGCGAGCAGATTGATGACCTTGCGCCTTTTGACCCCGAAGACTTTGCCAATGCACTTGTCGGCATTGACAGTTAGCCATGGGAGATTGGCTCGTATCCATTGCGGGCACGCCAGAGGGTGCGCGGCTTGCGACGATGCTTGCGCTCGTTTCGGCCGTGGCCCATGCCGCGTTCGGAGCGCTGCAAAAGGGGCGATTTGACCCTTGGCTGACGCGCGGAGCGATTGACGGCTGGCTTGCCGTGATCTCGGCGCCGATCGCATTATTCCTTGTGCCGTGGCCGAGTGCGTTTACGGCTTGGATGCTTGCGGGCGCGTTTGTGATCCATTTCGTCTACAAATACACAATGGCCGCGGCCTATGAAAAGGCTGCATATACAGTGGTTTACCCTGTTGTGCGCGGCACAGGACCGATTGTGACAGTGATCGCGGCGGCCATTTTCTTTCATGAGCATTTCACCTTGTTGCAATGGGTGGGCGTGGCCTGTTTGTCGGGTGGTATCCTGCTATTGGCGTTGCGCAACCTGTCGGAAGAAACCATTGATGTCCGCGCCCTGAAAACAGGGTTGGCGTGGGCTTTGGCGGGGGGCGTGATGGTTGCGATCTACACGATCTGGGACGCCAAGGGCATTCGATCAAGCGTTAATCCCTTCACGTTCCTTGCGTGGTTCTTTTTCATTACGGCACTGGATTTTCCGATTTTGGCGGCACTCCGGTATCGCAAAATGAGCAATCGCCCCGCGTTGCGCCCGCTGATCTGGCGTGGCTTTGCGGGCGCGTTGATCGCATGGGTCAGTTTTGGTGGCGTCATGATGGCTACGCGGCTGGACAAGGTTGGCGAAGCGGCGGTGCTGCGCGAAACCTCGACGGTGTTTGCGGCCCTCATTGGCTGGTTCATTCTGGGCGAAAAAGTGGGACCGCGCCGCTTGTTCCTGATGGCACTGGTTGCACTTGGCGCTGTGATCGTTGAAATGGGCGGATGAGGGAGACCAACATGGCTGAAAAAGAGATCAATCCGATACTGAAGCAAGTGCTCGAGCTTGGCCCGACGCTTTTGTTTTTTGTGATCTATCTGCGGATCAAAGAGAATACCTATACATTCGCGGGCACTGAATACACCGGCTTCATCGTGGCGACATTGGTGTTCGTGCCGATCCTTCTTGTGGCGATGGCGATTTTATGGAAGCTGTCGGGCAAGTTGAGCCGCATGCAGGTGTTCACTGCGTTTATGGTCATCTTCTTTGGCGGCCTGACCGCATGGTTTAATGACGAGCGGTTTTTCAAGATGAAAACGAGCATTGTCTACGGGTTTTTCGCGACAATTCTTGGTGTCGGGTTGCTGCGAGGTCGCAGCTATCTGCGGTATATCATGGAAGACTTTTTGCCGATGCGCGACGAGGGTTGGATGATCCTGACCCGTCGCCTCACCGCAATGTTTGGGGCTTTGGCATTAGCCAACGAATACATCTGGCGCACCCAGACTACGGAGCTTTGGGTCAAGCTCGAGACGTTTGCGTTTCCTGTGGTGTTGTTCCTGTTTTTGTGGGCGCAAATCGTGTTGTTGCAGAAGTATCTGATCGACCCGCAATAGTTAGCGCATCTCGGCGTAATTCATTGTGCGGTGGCGCGCGGTAAGGTTGCCGCCCTGCTTGTAGCGCAGAACATCGACTTGCGCGATGGAGAGGTGGGGGCGGAATGTGACCCCGCATTTACCGCGTAGCGCCCATTGCACGATGCCCGAAATGCGATGGTTCAACACCACCATTTCCACCTTGTGACCGCGCGCCAGTGTCTCGGGGAGGGTGATCAGGGCGCCCGTTTCGTTGACGTCGTTGATGGTGACTTTCAACTTGCCCATTGGTGTGCTGAGCACGGCGGGAAATTCGGTACGGTAGCGGTGCGGGCGAAATTGCATGGTTGTCTCCGTCGTTGCATGGTTCCACCCAGTGTCGCCCCGTTTCCATAACATCCCGTTACCACCTAAAATTTGACATATCTTGACGCCGCATGGTGGCGCGCGTAATCAATGTATGTGGCGATTTGTTACCGGATTGTGGGCCACGTTAAATATGCCGCTAAAGAGGGTAGGGTGCTATTGGCCCCGATACCTTCGGTGTCGGGGTTTTTTGTTGCCCAAACGGGCGTGGAGATTGAGATGACGAACTGGAGCAAGCGCACCAAAGCAATTCATGCGGGAACCCGCCGTAGCCAATACGGCGAAGTCTCGGAGGCGATTTTCGCGACCCAAGGGTTTGTTTACACCTCTGCCGAGGACGCCGAGCAGCGGTTCATTCAGGCGGGTGAGGACGAGTTTATCTATGCCCGCTATGGCAACCCGACGGTGCGCATGTTCGAAGATCGCATCGCGGCCTTACTGGGCTACGAGGATTGCTTTGCCTGCACGTCAGGCATGGCCGCCGTCAGTGGCGCGTTGACTGCTTTGCTCAAGGCGGGAGATCATGTTGTCTCCAGTCGCGCGTTGTTTGGCTCTTGTCTCTATGTGCTGGAAGACATTTTGGGCCGTTTTGGCGTCGAGATTACCCTTGTTGACGGGATGGATAATGCTGCTTGGGATGCCGCTATTCGCCCTGACACGAGGCTTGTGTTCTTTGAGAGCATTTCCAATCCGACCCTTGAGGTTGTTGATGCCCGTCACGTTGTAAAGGCGGCCCATGCGGTTGGCGCGCTTGTGCTTGCTGATGATGCAATGGCGACCCCTGTCTATTCATATGCCCATGAATGCGGCGTTGATCTGGCGCTTGTTTCCACCACCAAGCATGTCGATGGCCAAGGTCGTTTGCTAGGCGGTGCAATTGTCGGCTCGCGTGACCTTATCCGTGGCCCGATCGAGACGTATATGAAGCACACGGGCGGCGCGATGAACCCGTTCACCGCGTGGACCCACCTGAAGGCGCTTGAGACAATTGAGTTGCGGGTGCGCGCGCAGGCCGAGGCTGCACACCAAGTCGCGCAGGCCTTGCATGGTCACCCCAAGCTGACCACCGTGCGCTTCCCGACCCATGAGGCCCATCCGCAATATGCGCTTGCCAAATCACAGGCAGACAGCGGCGGCACGGTGTTGGCGTTTGAGGTCGCGGGCGGGCGTGATGCCTGTTTCAAGTTCATCAACGCGCTCGAGATATTCACGATTTCCAACAACTTTGCGGATGCCAAGTCGATTGTGACCCACCCTGCGACGACGACCCATCAGCGCCTGCCGCAAGAGCAAAAAGACATGCTTGGCATATCGATGGGTCTGATCCGTTTGTCCGTCGGATTGGAAGATCCCGCAGATTTGATTGCTGACTTGCTTGCTGCGCTTGATAAGGTCTAACAAACACCTGTTATAGTGCCCCCCAAGGAGATGCATAAATGACTGATCTAAGGGCGACCCTGTCACGTATCTATTACGAGAACGTTGGTAAGACGGATGCGAGCCCCCATGTTGAGGGGGATGACGCACCGCAGGAGGGCACTGAGATGAATGCGCATATGCCAGATCTGGACCGCGAGCCGACCTACGCGGAGGCGCAGGCGGCCTTGGCGCTGCTGCGCCGCTGGGCCGTAGATGTGACCCCTGAGGAAGTGTCGCTGCTTGACCCGCTGGTCAGCCGCCTGATCCCGGGTCAAGAGGTGAGCAACTACCCTGCGCTCGCCCGCGCCTATCCAGATGCCTTTGAGGTCGACGAGGCCTATAAGGCGTCGATGCCCGATTTGCAGAATGGTCCGTCGAGCCTCATCAAGGGGGCCAAGCAACAAATCCAGCATGTCGGCATTTCGAATTTCCGCCTGCCAATCCGGTTTCGGACCCGTGATGGTGATGCGGTGCAGCTCGAGACCTCTGTCACGGGGTCTGTCAGCCTTGAGGCCGAGAAGAAGGGCATCAACATGTCCCGCATCATGCGCACGTTCTACAAGCACGCCGAAGAGACGTTCAGCTTTGAAGTGATCGAGCGCGCACTTGATGCCTACAAGAGTGATCTCGAGAGCTTTGACGCCCGTATCCAGATGCGGTTTTCGTTTCCGATGAAGGTGCAGAGCCTTCGCTCGGGGCTAGCGGGCTATCAGTATTACGATATCGCGCTTGAACTGGTTGAAGTCGCGGGAGTTCGCACCAAAATCGTGCATCTCGATTATGTCTATTCAAGCACATGCCCGTGTTCGCTAGAGTTGTCGGAACATGCCCGTCAGTTTCGCGGTCAGCTTGCGACGCCCCATTCGCAACGCTCTGTCGCGCGTATGTCGCTTGTCGTGGAAGATGCCGCGCACTGCCTGTGGTTTGAAGATGTGATCGACATGGCCCGCGCGGCTGTGCCGACCGAGACGCAAGTGATGGTCAAGCGTGAGGACGAGCAGGCGTTCGCAGAATTGAACGCTGCAAACCCGATTTTCGTCGAAGATGCGGTGCGCTTGTTCAGCGAGCAACTTTTGGCGGAAACCCGTATCGGCGATTTCCGGATTGTGGCGAGCCATCAAGAAAGTTTGCACAGTCATGACGCGGTGTCTGTGATGACAGAGGGGCCAACCTTTGCGGCGACCTCGATTGATCCCCGCTTGTTCCAAACGTTGTTCCACATCGGATAGCCCCACAGGCCGCCAAATTATGCGGTTCATTGCGGGCGGGTTCTTGACATAGCGCACATGTCAGGCCAACGCTGACCCATGCTCGATTTGCGCCCTGTTGGATATGTTATTGGACTGCTTGTGGCGGCGCTTGGGCTTACCATGCTGGCCCCGCTTGCGGCTGATTTGATCGCGGACAATGGTCATTGGCCTGTTTTTCTGGAAAGCGCGATTATCACTGTTCTGACGGGCGGCCTGATTGCCTTGGCCTGTGCGAATGGGGTGAGTGCGGGCCTATCGCTGCGCCAGACATTTCTGCTGACCTCGCTTGTCTGGCTGATGCTGCCCTTGTTTGGCGCGCTGCCGTTTTACATCGGCGCCACCAACGCAACTGTGACGGATGCGTTTTTCGAAGCGATGTCGGGCCTTACAACCACAGGCGCCACCGTGTTTAGCGGCCTTGAGGCCTTGCCTGCGGGGATCAAGCTCTGGCGTGGCACGCTGCAATGGCTTGGCGGTGTCGGGATCATTGTTGTCGCGATGGTGTTTTTGCCTGAGCTGCGCGTTGGCGGCATGCAAATCTTTCGCACCGAAGGGTTTGAGACAGGCGGTAAAATCCTGCCCCGCGCGGGGGAAATCGCGAGCCGTATTTCGGTGATTTATGTCGCGCTGACGGTGGCCTGTGCCCTGACATATTCCGCATTTGGCATGGAGACATTTGACGCCTTGGTTCACGCAATGACCACAGTTTCGACAGGTGGCATGGCCAATTCAGATGCGTCTATGGCGTTCTATGGCGAGGCCGTTCACTACACCGCTTCGATTTTTATGATCCTCGCGGCATTGCCGTTTGTGCGTTACGTCCAAATACTAGCAGGGACCGCCAAGCCATTGCTGCGCGACACACAGGTCCACGCGTTTCTCGTGATCATTTTCATCTGTGTGATGCTGATTTCGGCCTGGGTTTGGGGCCGCGAGGGCGCGGTCACAGAACTCGCCTTCCGAGAGGCGATGTTCAACGTCACGTCGATCATTTCGGGCACAGGATACGCAAGCGCAAACTACATGGAATGGGGCACATTTCCTGTCGTCATGTTCTTTTTCATCGGCTTGATTGGCGGCTGCGCGGGGTCAACGGCTTGTTCGATCAAGGTCTTCCGCTATCAGCTGCTTGTCGCGTCGATCAAAAGCCAGATCAGGCAAATCCACGCCCCGAGCGGTGTTTTTGTGCCCCGCTATCAGGGCCGTCCTGTGAGCGACGAGGTTTTGAATTCGGTAATGGCGTTCTTCATCGTTTTCCTTTTGACTCTCGGGTTGGTTGCCGTTCTGCTTGGTCTCACGGGGCTGGATTTTATCACATCTGTTTCAGGGGCTGCTGCGGCGATTGCAAATATCGGTCCCGGCCTTGGTGAGGAAATCGGCCCTGCTGGCAACTATGCGGGCCTGAACGATGCGGCCAAATGGATTTTGGCGATGGCGATGTTCATTGGCCGCCTCGAGTTAATGGCCGTTCTGGTCCTGTTCACAAGGTCATTTTGGAGAGTGTAATGTCACAACGTCCTCTTGGAGCTCAAATCTCGCATATGCTGAAAGACCGCGGTGTCGAGGTCATTTTCGGCATTCCCGGTGTGCATAACCAAGAGATGTATCGCGGCATTGAAGAGGCGGGGTTGACCCATGTTTTGACCCGCCACGAGCAGGGCGCCGGTTTCATGGCTGATGGCTATGCCCGTGCCACGGGTCGCCCCGGCGTCGCCTATGTCATCACTGGTCCCGGACTTTGTAATATCATGACGCCGATGGGCCAAACCTATAGTGACAGCGTGCCAATGCTTGTGATCACCAGCTGCCTTGACGATGTGACGGCGACCCGTGGCCAGCTGCATCAGATGCTGGATCAGGAAGGGGCCGCTGCGACGGTTTGTGACTGGTCCCAGACCGCCCGCACGCACGCCCAAGCTTATGCGTTGATTGACCGCGCATTTGCCGAGTTTGCAGTTGGTCGCAACCGCCCCAAACATATCACAGTGCCGATCAGTGTGCTGGAGGCCGATGCCCCGCCTGCGCCGCCAAAAGCTGCGACATTTAGGAGGTCTGCCGCAGAGGGCGCATTTGGTATTGATGCCCTTCTTGCCGCATCAAAGCGCCCGATGTTCATTTTTGGCGGCGGAGCGAAGGCGGCGGCGGGGCAGGCGGCGTTGCTCGCAGAGCGGACAGGAGCGGCGAGTTTCACCACGTATGCGGGGCGCGGGATCATGCCGCCCGAAAGCCCGCTCAACTTTGGCTCGTTTCTCGCTCGCCCGTCGAGTGCCGACATGATTGCCAAGGCTGATCTTGTGATCGCAATCGGCACGGAGCTTTCGGAGGTTGATCTCTGGCGCGATGACTTGGGGCATACGGGGCAGCTTGTGCGGGTTGATATCGACCCCGAGGTGCTTGCCGACAGGCATGCCGCAGATGTTGTTGCGCTTGCGGATGCGGGCGGGTTTATGACGGCCCTCTTGGCCGCGCTGCCCGAAGCCGCGCTGCAAAGCGAATGGACCCCGCAAGAGGTAACAGCCGCCCGCACGCAATGGCGCGCCGAGATCGATGCGGAGCGCCCCGGATTGTTGCCCGTGATTGACGCGCTGCGTGAAGTCTTCCCTGCGCAGGCTTATGTTTACACGGACATGACCCAGTTCGCCTATGCCGCAAAAGAGGTGTGGGATATGCCTGTTGCGGGCCATTGGCATCACCCTTACGGGTTTGGCACGTTGGGCTATGGGTTACCTGCCGCGATTGGCGGCAAGATCGCGCGCCCTGAGGCCGATGTGATTGCAATCGCCGGGGATTACGGGTTTCAATATTCCTTGCAAGAGCTGATGGTCGCCGTCGAACTTTCGCTCACCTTGCCGATAATTATATGGGACAACGGTAAGCTGGGCGAGATCGAGGATAGTATGATCCGTGCTCAAATCGCCCCGAATGCAGTTATTCAACAGAACCCGAATTTCGTGCAATTGGCGGCGGCTTATGGCGCAGCGACGGCAGCCCCAAAGACGCTAGACGCCTTGCAAGATGCTGTCAGGGCAGCGCTCGGGGCAAAAGGGCCAACGGTCATTCATGTGACCGCTGGCATTTGTTAGGGCGCGCAATGGTGTAGGATGGGTTTTAACCCATGTCCTTACCAGCAGCTGACGAGCACGGTGCTTTCGGCGGCGCGTAGCGTCAACGTCTCGGGCGGCATGAAAGCCATCGTATCTGTTGTTTGCACGTCGATGTTTGCGTCTGCGAGAGATGCCATGATCAGATCGGTATCAACGGAAAAGCTGACTTCTGGCGGCAGGACCTGCCCGTTTGTCACTTTACGTGGCAACAACATGCCAAGCACGGCGCCGCCATTGTCGAATACTGGTCCGCCAACATCGCCTTCTTGCGCGGTGAGCGCTAGCCGCTTGATGTTCTCTTCCCCGTTCAACCCGCGCAGATCGGCAAGCCGCCCGAAGGTCAGCGATGGCGTAACCAGCACGCCCCCGTATGGGAAGCCAGCCACAGCCACCTCGGCCTGAAGCCGTGGCACGCCGGTTTGAAAGCTCGCCACGCTAATCGGTGACAGCGCTTCTTGTGGCTTGAGCACGGCAATACCAAGGTCGGCGTCGCTATGCACCATTGTGACGTCATGTTCGCCGTTAATCGTGATGCTGTCACAGGATTGCACCGCGTCCAGTGTCGTTAGGACCGACCCTTTGGTGTCGATGAAGAAGCCGGTGCGCGACAGTTTTGGCTTGCGCACTTCAAGGCCACCAATCAGGTCAATCGCCTGATCCTCGCCAGGGGTTGCAAGTGCAGGGTCAAGCAATCCGTCAAATGTCGCATAGCTTTTTTGCATTTCATCCAAGATACGGCGGCGGCGTTCGTCGTCACCCTCTGGCCAAATCAAGCTATACCCCTTGATGATCCCGTCTCTATGCGCAGCAAAGGTATAGGAATGGATGCCGTTCCCGATCCCTTCGAGTTCGAAGGAATTGTTCTTGCGGGTGCGGTCGCCGGTTGGGGGGACGATCGCAAGGGTCTGCAAGATTTCATAGAGCCCGAACAGGCGGTTTTGGTCGCCAGCTTGCGAGATAAAGAGCACTTGCGCGTCAATTTCACCTTTTGGCTCGAACCGCACAAACGGAGGTTCGTATTCCGCAAATTCAACAACACCGGTTGGCACGAGCATCTCGATGCCCGATGCGTCATCACGCACAAGTTGCAGGTCCATCCCGTCAAGGACGGCATTATAGGCGGTAAAAAGCTCGCTGCGCTGGTTTGTCGTCAGAATGCCTGTGGCCTCGTGGTTATTTGCCTCTTGCCAGGCCCGCATTGATCCGCGTGTGCCGCGCCCGAATGCCCCGTCGATCGCCGCTTCATAAAAGCCTGCCCATTTCAACGCCGTCTGCAAATCCTTGCGCTGACCACGGTCAAGCAATGCCTCGCTGGCTTGCGCCTGCTTTGATGTTTCGTCTGGTGTCTGGATCGGATCGACCTCGGGCAGTGTTTCGACGGTCACTTGCGCTGCGACGTCTGCGGGCGCGGCCTCGACAGGCTCTTCGCTTGGCTCGGTTGCAGGTGTGTCTATTGTCGCAGGAAGCGGTTGTGGTGCGGTCTGTGCCCCGACGCCAACCGGCCAGAATTGCTGGCGAAATCTGCTGCCGTCGACGATATAGCTATCGGACGGGATGCGGCCTGACCGCTTAAGATCGCGCATCAGCGTTTCGGCGTCCGCGGTGATGTATGGCCCCAGAACGATCCCATACCAGCGCCCGCCCAAGAAAAAGCCGTTCACGTTTTCGACGCTGCCTGCATAGGCGCGTGCGCGTGTTTGGGCCGCAGCAAGATTTGGTTGGGCTTCGACTTGCACCCAGACCGTATTTTGCGCGCTCGCTGAAACTGTTGATAAGGTAAGGAAAACAAACGCAATAATTGCCCGGATCATAAGTGCCTCGATTTGGTAATTCATAGATTCTTTACTAACTTTGGCGGAATTTAGCAGAGGAACCAGCCTGCGCAGCAGGAATCGACGTAAATCGTTAAGAATTAAGCACCCGTGGCCTAATTGACCCTTAGCCCTCTCCCCCGTAAGAGATAGCCAACTAGATAATGAGGGCGAAGATGGCCGATAAACCACGCAGTTTTCAGGAAATCATCCTGCGGCTCCAGACTTACTGGGCCGAGAAGGGGTGCGCGATCTTGCAGCCCTATGACATGGAAGTCGGCGCGGGCACGTTCCACCCTGCGACAACGCTACGCTCGCTTGGCGACAAGCCGTGGGCCGCAGCCTATGTGCAGCCATCGCGCCGCCCCACGGATGGCCGCTACGGTGAAAACCCGAACCGTCTTCAGCATTATTACCAGTATCAGGTGATCATCAAGCCAAGCCCGCCCGATTTGCAGGACCTCTATCTGGGGTCGCTCAAGGCAATTGGCGTCGATGCCACGATGCACGATATCCGCTTTGTCGAGGATGACTGGGAAAGCCCGACTTTGGGCGCTTGGGGGCTTGGCTGGGAGGTCTGGTGTGACGGCATGGAAGTCAGCCAGTTCACTTATTTCCAGCAGGTCGGCGGCTATGATTGCAAACCCGTTTCGGGCGAATTGACTTATGGCCTTGAGCGTCTGGCGATGTATATCCTTGAATGTGATCACGTCATGGATATGCCGTTTAACGACCCTGATGCACCGATTGCGTTGACATATGGCGATGTGTTTTTGCAAACCGAGCAGGAATACGCGCGCTGGAACTTTGATGTGGCGGATACCGATATCTTGCTGCAACACTTCAAGGACGCAGAGGCCGAGTGCGAACGCATCTTGGCGCAGCCTGTCGACGATCCCAAGACCGGCCGCCGCATTATCATGGCCCATCCAGCCTATGATCAATGCATCAAGGCGAGCCATGTCTTTAACCTGCTCGATGCGCGCGGCGTCATTTCCGTGACCGAACGCCAAGCCTATATCGGGCGCGTGCGCACCTTGGCCAAGGCATGTTCGGACGCATTTGTTCAAACACCTGCGGGTGGAAATGCGGCATGATTGCCCGTTTAGCGATATTGGGGATGCTCGTGATAGCATTGATTACCGGAGCTGCGATCTACTATTTGCAGGTATACGCCTATTATGATGACGTATCGACGAATGTTGAAAATGTTCAACTAACCTCGATTGTTTCAGGTGATGCCGAGGGCATATTGTTCGAAAACGTCAAGGCGATTGACAGTGACTCGAGCCCGTTGCGATACCGCGCCTGCTTTGAAACTGGGCTTTCTCTCGCGCTGTTGACTGAAACCTATGAAATCTATGACGAGGCGGAACCACGGGTTGCTCCCGCATGGTTTGACTGCTTTGACGCAGAGCAAATCGGCGAGGATCTTACCTCTGGCGGTGCGGTCGCGTTTCTGGGCAACCGTAACATTCAATATGGCATCGACCGTGTCGTTGCTGTCTACCCCGATGGCCGCGCATTTGCGTGGCACCAGATCAATTTTTGCGGCGACGTTGTCTTTGACGGCAACCCGACACCCCCTGAATGCCCACCTGCACCTGAAGGCTTGAACTGATGCCAGATCTCCTGATTGAACTTTTCTCCGAGGAAATTCCTGCGCGTATGCAGGGCAAGGCTGCGGATGATTTACGCAAGCTGGTGACCAATGGTTTGGTGGACGCCGGATTGACCTATAAGGCGGCGGCTGCTTTTTCGACGCCGCGCCGGTTGACGCTGTCGATCGAGGATTTGCTCGCAGAAAGCAAGCCAGTGCGCGAAGAGCGCAAAGGTCCGAAAGTCGGGGCCCCTGATCAGGCGATCGAGGGGTTCTTGCGCGGTGCAGGCGTGCCCAAAGACGCGCTTGAAATACGCGACGACAAGAAGGGTCAAACCTACTATGCCGTCATCGAAAAGCCGGGCCGCCTGGCCGCAGATATTATCGCCGAAGTGCTTGTAGCTGCGATCCGCAATTTCCCGTGGCCAAAGTCTATGCGGTGGGGCACGGGTGCGCTCAAATGGGTCCGTCCCTTGCACGCGATCATCTGCATCTTGTCGGATGAAACTGGCGTGGCGGTTGTGCCTGTCGATATTGACGGGATCACATCGGGCCAGCAAACACGCGGTCACCGTTTCCTTAGCCCGGACGCGTTTTCTGTAACGTCTTTCGAGGATTACGAGGCGAAGCTAAAGCGCGCCCACGTCATGTTACGCGCGGATGAACGCGCCGAGATGATCTGGAACGACGCCACTAACCAAGCCTTTGCGCTTGGGCTTGAGGTTGTCGAAGACAAGGGCTTGTTGGGTGAGGTTGCAGGGCTTGTCGAATGGCCGGTTGTGCTGCTTGGCGAGATTGATCCGACGTTTCATGGCTTGCCTGCCGAGGTGCTGAAAACCTCGATGAAGGAGCATCAAAAGTTCTTTTCCGTGCGCAACCCGAAGTCGGGCCAGATCGAGCGATTTGTGACCGTGGCAAACACTGTGACGGCGGATGACGGCGCGACAATTCTAAAGGGTAATCAGAAGGTTCTGTTTGCGCGCCTGTCGGATGCGAAGTTCTTTTGGGAGAACGATTTACGGGTGGCTAAGGCGGGGATGGACCCGTGGCTTGAGAGCCTGTCGAATGTGACGTTCCACAATATGCTGGGCAGCCAGAAAGAGCGGATTGACCGGATTATTGCACTGGCGCGTGAGATTGCGCCGATTGTGGGTGCGGATGCCGACGAAGTGGCTGAGGCCGCGCGTGTTGGAAAGGCCGATCTGTCGTCTGAAATGGTCTATGAGTTCCCCGATTTGCAGGGCTTGATGGGCCGTTATTACGCGAAAGAGGCTGGGCTATCGGATGCCGTTGCTGCTGCCGCGCAAGAGCACTATTCGCCGCTGGGCCCGTCAGATGATGTGCCGACAGCGCCTGTGTCTGTGGCCGTCGCGCTCGCCGATAAGATCGACACGCTGACAGGATTTTGGGCGATTGACGAAAAGCCGACGGGGTCGAAAGACCCGTTTGCGCTACGCCGTGCGGCGTTGGGTGTTATTCGGTTGGTGTTGGAGAATGATCTGACGGCGAAGTTGACTTCGATCTTCGGCGAAAAAGATTGGGCAGTTGACCTCCTTTCCTTCTTCCACGACCGATTGAAAACCTACCTCAAGGACCAAGGTATTCGCCATGACATCATTGATGCTTGCATCGCGATGGAGGGGGCGGATGATCTGACGTTGCTCGTCAAGCGCGCCCGCGCCTTGTCGCAGACGCTTTCGACGGATGATGGTGTGAACCTGATCCAAGGGTTTAAACGCGCTAACAATATTTTAACCCAAGCCGAAGATAAGGACGGGGTAGAGTATTCTTATGGGGCCGACATTGCGCATGCCGAGGCGGGTGCAGAAACGGCGTTGTTTGAGGCATTGGATAAGGCGGAGGCGGTGATCACGCCTGCGATGGACGCGGAGGACTTTAACACTGCAATGACAGCAATGGCGGGGCTTCGCGCGCCGATTGATGCGTTCTTTACCGATGTGCAGGTTAATGCGGAGCAACAGGTGGTGCGCCGTAACCGGCTTAACCTTTTGTCGCGTATTCGTAAAATCTGCCTGTCGGTTGCTGATTTGAACCGTATCGAAGGGTAGTCTTGCCTTTACCTATAGGGCGCTAGGCCACTATGCTGCGAGCACAAAAGAAGGCGGTGCTGCAGTGCAGAAAAATTTTACGTGTGAGCCAATTACCCTGATTACCCCAACGGCATTGATGTCGGGTGTGGTGCATGGAGGGCGTGCAAAGTGTTTACAGCGTCTCATCAGGTTGGACATGCCCGTTCCTGTGACTGTTGCGCTATCGTTTGATGCCGTGCACGATATCGCGATTGGCAAGATGCCAGACATGAAGGAAGTGCTTGCGCCATTTGGTGCGGAGCCGCTTTTGTCGGTGCGCCCTTCGAGCCAAGACCCTGATTGGGGCGGGCCGAGCGCGATATTGAATATCGGCATGAATGATGCCCGCCATGCAAAAATGGTGGAAAGTCTGGGCGAGACTGCTGCTACGGCGCTTTACCTGCGGTTTGTGCGTGCATTTGCGGTGCATGTCTCGCGCCTTGATCCTGATGCCTTTGATATCCCCGAGAATGCGGATCGCGCGACATTAACGCGCATGCTCGAGGCATATGAATTTGAAACCGATGCGGTGTTTCCGCAAGACCCTGCGGCCCAGCTCACTGAAGTTTTGCGTTCAATGGCGCGCGCTTGGGATGGGACGACGGCACGGCTGTTGCGTCAGGCAAAGGGGGCGCCAGCGGACGCCGGGCTTGGCCTTGTGGTTCAGGAATTGGCGCTTGGGGTCGGGCAGGGGCAGTGCGGATCAGGGGTGATCCAGTTTGTGAATGACGCCACAGGTATTCCGCAAATCACGGGGCGCTATCTGGGGCAAAGCCAAGGTCGCGCCGCACTTGGTGCAGAGGCAGGCGCAATTTATCTGACCAAAGATGATCGCGGCCCATCGCTAGAGGACCTCAGTCCCAAAGCTTTCACGGAATTGGTGGCTTATGGTGCGCTGGCGCGTGCCAAACTCCGCGAAGAAATGCAGATCGAATTTACGATTGAGAATGACAAGCTCCAGATTTTGGATGCAGTGCGCGTGCAACGCGCATCGCGGGCGTCTGTGCGGATCGCTGTGGCGCTGGCCGAAGATGGGATCATTGCGCGCGAAGAGGCGGTTATGCGCGTTGAACCTACGGCACTTTCTGAACTGCTCCATCGCCAGATCGCGCCGACGGCAGTGCGCGACCGTTTAGTCGTTGGCATTGCAGCCAGTCCGGGTGCTGCGGCGGGGCGCCTTGTTTTGACGGCAGCCGAAGCCCAAGCAAGTGCGGCGCGCGGTGAGCCTTGTGTGTTGGTGCGCCGTGAAACAACCCCTGAGGATATTCGCGGCATGCATGCGGCGGCTGCCGTTTTGACAATGCGCGGTGGCGTGACAAGCCATGCTGCGGTGATTGGGCGAGGTCTGGGCCTGCCATGTGTCGTTGGTGCTTCTGACCTGTCAATCGACCGTAAAAATCAGCAATTGATTGCCCCTGATGGGCGTCGATTTTCGGCGGGTGATATGATTACTGTGGATGGCACGACGGGTGACGTGCTCGTTGGTTCACCCGAAACGATGGAAGCCACGCTCGATGGTGCGTTCCGCACATTGCTCGAATGGGCCGATGATTTTCGCGATATCGGGGTGCGTGCGAACGCTGATACCCCCGTTGATGCCCAAACTGCGCGGAATTTTGCCGCCCAAGGCATCGGACTGTGTCGCACAGAGCACATGTTCTTTGAAGGCGACCGCCTTGGCGTTATGCGCGAGATGATTTTTGCAGGAAGCAGCGAAGATCGCCGCGCTGTGCTCGATCGTCTTTTGCCAATGCAACGTGATGATTTCACGGCACTTTTCCGCATTATGAAGGGCCAACCAGTTTGCATTCGCTTGTTTGATCCGCCCCTTCACGAGTTTTTACCTTCTGGGAAAGCAGGGATGCGTGACCTTGCAGAACAGCTGGCGCGGCCCGTGCATGAGGTAGCCGAACGCGTCGCGGCATTGACCGAATACAACCCGATGCTGGGGATGCGCG
Source organism: uncultured Loktanella sp. (assembly GCA_937132065.1). Classification (GTDB taxonomy): domain Bacteria; phylum Pseudomonadota; class Alphaproteobacteria; order Rhodobacterales; family Rhodobacteraceae; genus Yoonia. The sequence continues at coordinate 16,995 of CAKZNT010000066.1, read as the reverse complement.
GTGTCCGTTTGGGGATCGCTGTGCCTGAAATCTATGAGATGCAGGTGCGTGCGATTTTCGAAGCGACCGCGATAATTGCCAGTGAAGGCGACTCTGTTGTGCCTGAAATTATGATCCCTCTCGTCTCGGCGATGCGCGAGGTCGAGCTTGTGAAATCGCAAATTGACGCTGTTGCAGCGGCCGTGCGTGCCGAGAAAAATGTGCGGTTTACCTATCGCCTCGGCGTGATGGTCGAGACCCCGCGCGCAGCACTTCGCGCCGAAGATATTGCCAAGCATGCTGACTTTTTATCTTTCGGTACGAATGACTTAACCCAGATGACTTACGGGCTTTCGCGTGATGATGCAGGACGGTTCATGTCGGCCTATGTGAAGCAGGGCGTCTATGCAGAAGACCCGTTCCATACCCTTGATGTCGAGGGCGTTGGCGAGTTGTTGTCGATTGGCGCGACCCGCGGTCGATTGGGTCGACCTGACGTGGTGTTGTCGGTTTGTGGCGAACATGGTGGGAGCCGCTCGGCGATTGCATTTTGCCGCTCCCAAGGGTTCGACTATGTCTCGTGTTCACCGTTTCGCGTGCCCGTTGCCCGCCTATCAGCGGCGCAGCTTGCGATTGCGGACAAAATAGCGGCTCAGGCGTAAATTCGCTCGCTTTTGATGCCGTCGGATTTGTCGCGCCTCAGGAGGGTGGACCGAATCAATTTGATCGCCTAAGTACCGCTCGCCTGCGTGGGGCTAGCCGCGTGCCGCTATGGATATAAGCGATGTTGTTGAATTTCGGGACGATCATGAAGGCCGCAGCGACGGTTACTCTTGTTTTTGCAGGCAGTGTTGCCACAGCAGATGAGGTCATCGCCAGCCGCTTGTCCGCCCTTTTGGGCCAAGAGCGCCAATCTTTGTCAGTCGTTCCCGAGGCGCGCATGGCTGCGCTGACGACATTGCCCCCAGCATCCGAGCGCGATGTGCAAATGACCCCGAACCACATCACCTATGATCGCTCCTTTTTGGCAGCTTTGCCGCGGGCATCGGGTGGCGCGCAGTGGCAGTGCTTGTCCGAGGCGCTTTATTTTGAGGCGCGTGGTGAGACTGTTGAGGGCATGTTTGCCGTTGCCGAAGTCATCATGAACCGCGTTGATAGTGCCAGCTACCCGAACTCTCTTTGCGCCGTGATCAATCAGGGAACGGGGCGCAAGTTTGCGTGCCAGTTCACTTACACCTGTGACGGCAAGGACGAAAACATCGCAGAGCAGGGATCTTGGGTCCGTGTGGGCAAGGTTGCAAAGCTGCTGATTGACGGCGCAGATCGCCCGCTGACCGATGGTGCGACCCATTACCATACCCGCGCTGTGAGCCCGTCTTGGGCCAAGCGGTTCCCGCGCACAGCGAGCATTGGCTCCCACTATTTCTATCGCCAGCCAACCCGCACCGCGTCAAACTAGGTCGCAACTGGCGGCATCGCTGCCGTCTTTGCCGCTCTTGCAAGGGGTCCTGCGGGCTAGTATGCCGCAAAGACCCTTTGGACGTGAAAACTATGACTGATGATATTCGCCTCGCATTTGCCCACCCCAGTGAGCGCGCGGAAGCAAGCGCCAGTGCGCCGTGTGATCGTATCTCGCTGCGTGATTACGTGGTTGAAGTGGAAATCGGGGCGTTTCAATTGGAGCGCGGCACGTTGCAGCGCGTCCGCTTTAACATCGTCGTAGAGGTTCTGCCCCTGACCGGCCCGATTGACGACGATGTAGATCGCATTTTGTCGTATGACCGTGTTACCGAGGCCATCGGCGTTGAATTACATGCCGAGCGGATTAACCTCCTCGAAACCCTCGCAGCCCGTGTTGCAGAGCGCATTTTGCTAGAGCCACAAGCCGAACGCGTCTTTGTGCGGATTGAAAAGCTGGATCGCGGCCCGTTTGCGTTGGGCGTCGAGATTGTGCGCTCGCGTGACGGGCAATCACATGCAGGGCAGGACCACCAAGAAGCTCCGCACCCGCGCATCGTTTATCTGACGAATGACGCAATCGCTGCACCTCATCTAAAGGGGTGGATTGATGACTTGGCGGACATGGGTGCGCCGTTGGTAATCTGTTTGGGCGCGCCTGATCTGGCGACACCACAAACGGGCCATGCAATGACACAGCGCCGCATTGATCTGTTGTCAATCGAACAGAATGCTTGGGTGCTTGCGGCACGTGATTTGCGCTGCAAGGTCGTTGAGACCCGCACCGAGCTGGACTGGGCCATGAAGAACAATCAAATCTGTGTCTGGGCGCCGTCAAAGATCGTGCTTGATGCGGTTGATGGGCCATCCGCGACTGCGCGCAATGCTCTGGCACTTGCCACTTGGTTTGCCGATGAAATGAATGCCAAAGAATTGCTGGTTATCGGGGGGGATGCACCGACAGCGCGCGTGCCTGTTCGCGCTATCCCTGTGGATCAAGTCAAGCTCACATGACCGACTATTTTCGCCCGCTGCTTCGGATGGACACTCCGCGCCCACACGATGCGTTGCGGGTCGGCTGGTGTTGGTTTGACAAGGTAGCGGTGCATTCGCGTGGCCAAGAGCCGCGATTAATCGCTGCCAGCGAGGTTCCAGCGTCTGCTCTCAAGATGATTACGCGCGCGCGCGCGCCTGTCGCGTCGATGAAAATGGAGCGGCCGCGCATTATGGGCATCCTTAATGTGACGCCTGATAGCTTCTCTGACGGAGGCGACTTTCAAGCGCCAGACCACGCCCGCGCCCATGCGCTCAAGATGATCGCTGCGGGGGCCGATATTCTTGACATTGGTGGCGAAAGCACGCGCCCTGGTGCAGAGACCGTTGATAACGCGCGCGAAATTGCGCGCACATCGCCCGTCATTGCGTCAATCCGCGCAGTCTCGGATGTCCCAATTTCAATTGATACCCGCAAGGCAGATGTCGCGGCAGGGGCCGTGGCAGCAGGGGCTGGTCTGATTAACGATGTGGCGGCAATGACCTTTGACCCTGACATGATCAATGTTGTCGCCCGCACACAAAAGCCGATCTGCCTGATGCATGCCCTAGGTGATCCTGCGACGATGCAGAACAATCCTGAATACGACGATGTTTTGCTTGATGTTTACGACTTTTTAGCCGCGCGCATTGCTGTGGCCGAAGCCGCTGGCATTGCGCGCGACAAGATCGTCGTGGACCCTGGTATCGGATTTGGAAAGACACTTGAACACAACCTTTTGTTGTTGCGCGGACTGTCGCTATTTCACGGGCTAGGCTGTGCGATCCTGTTGGGGGCATCGCGCAAGAAATTTATTGGAACTCTTGGGAATGCGCCTGACGCGAAGGACCGCATGGCAGGATCTGTCGCAGTTGCCTTGCACGGTGTGGCAACAGGGGTGCATTTTCTACGTGTTCACGATACATATGAAACGAGGCAGGCTGTTAACCTGCAAATGGCAATGGCGGAGCAGTAATGGCACGTAAATTATTTGGTACTGACGGGGTGCGCGGCACAGCGAACATCTATCCTATGACAGCGGAAATGGCCTTGAGAATTGGCGCAGCCGCTGGTCGATATTTCCGCAATGACGGATTGAACGGTCACCGCGTAGTCATTGGCAAAGATACTCGCTTGTCGGGTTACATGTTTGAAAATGCGCTTACGGCTGGCCTGACAAGCACGGGCATGAATGTCTTGTTGCTTGGCCCTGTTCCAACACCTGCGGTTGGATTGTTGACGACGTCAATGCGTGCCGATGTCGGGATAATGATTTCGGCGAGCCACAACCCACATCATGATAATGGTATCAAATTTTTTGGCCCTGATGGATTCAAATTGTCTGACGAGGCCGAGGCAGAGATCGAAGCCTTGGTCGAAGCGCCAATCGAACCTGCCAAGGCGCAGAACATTGGCCGCGCAAAACGGATTGACGATGGGCGGTTCCGCTACGCAGAACGCATCAAATCAACCTTCCCTGCGGGTATGCGCCTTGACGGCCTCAAGGTGGTGATCGATTGCGCCAATGGGGCGGCTTACAAGGTTGCGCCTGGCGTGCTTTGGGAACTGGGAGCCACGGTTATTCCCGTGGGTGTTTCGCCAGACGGCTACAATATCAACGCTGGTTGCGGCTCTACCGCGCCGCTGTCGGCGGCTGAAACCATCATCAGTCACGGCGCAGATGTGGGTATCTGTCTGGATGGTGACGCAGACCGCGTCATGATTCTTGACGAGAAAGGTCGGGTCGCTGATGGCGACCAGTTGATGGCATTGCTTGCAGATCGCTGGGCCGCGGCGGATCGCTTGAACGGTGGCACTTTGGTTGCGACTGTGATGTCAAATCTGGGCCTTGAGCGTTTTATGACAGGCAAGGGGCTTAATTTACTGCGCACTGGCGTTGGTGACCGCTATGTCGTCGAGGCGATGCGTGCTGGTGGCTATAACCTTGGTGGCGAGCAGTCTGGCCATGTTGTGATGACAGACTATGCGACGACAGGTGACGGGTTGCTCGCGGGCCTTCAGTTTTTAACCGCTATGATCGAAACAGGGCAAAAGGCGAGCAGCCTGACCCAGAGTTTCGAGACCGTCCCGCAATTGCTTAAGAATGTGCGCTACACGGCAGGGTCTGATCCGATGGGCGCGTCATCGGTCAAGGCCATTATCGCGGATGCTGAGGTCAAACTCGCGGGCAAGGGCCGCCTGTTGATCCGCAAGTCAGGCACAGAGCCCTTGGTCCGTGTCATGGCCGAATGCGAGGACGCGGATTTGCTGTTGCATGTCGTTGACGGGATCGTTGAAGAGGTTGAGCGGGCTGTTTAAGCCCGCTTCCCGAATATCCGTTTGAGGCTGTTCCACTGGCTGACCAGCAAACCTACCATGATGAGCGCTAGCGCGGCGAAGAACCGTAGTGGCAGGACTTCTGACAGAATATACGCCCCAAAGATCATCGACCATACGGGAACTTGATAGTTCACGAGTGTTAAAAACACGGCCCCTGCGCTGCGGATAGTCACCACACGGATCAGCGCGGCCAGCGCTGTAGGGACAAACCCCAAGAAGATGATCGCAAGTGTTGAGGTGCGGTCGGCGAACTGCGGAACGCCCTCAAAAACCAGCATCGCGGGGATCAAGGCGGCCGCCCCAACGACTAGCAAGAGCGCTGCCAGTGTGATCGCGTCAATCGGTGGGCAACGACGTGTCATAATGCTTGAGATCGCGTAGGATAGCGATGCCGCGACACAGGCGATTTGCCCGAGTGGTTCAAGCCCCGTGCCAATCCGCAAGACCGAAGGCCCGATTAGCACGACAGCCCCGGTAAAGCCGAGGCATACGCCGATCAGATTACGGGTGCTTAGATTCTCGTCGGTAAAGAAATGGGACAGTGGCAGCACGAAGAGCGGCAAGGCAGCCATGGAAATACCTGCAAAAGCAGAGGGCACGTATTGCTGCCCCCAACTCAATAGCGCAAAGGGCAGCGCCGTGTTGAGCACGCCGATGACGACGAGATATTTCAACATGCGTCTGTCGAGCACAGGGAAGGGGCGCTTCATGACCCGCATCAGCATCAATAACGCAATTGCGCCAAGTGTGGTGCGCGCGCAGGCAACTGTCAGAGGGCCATACCCCTGTAGGGCGATCGAAACGATCATAAACGTGCCGCCCCAAATCAGCCCGAGGGCTGCGACAGAAAGCCAGTTGTGAAGGGTCGGTTGTTGCATGGATCGTTTCGATCATATCGGTCGGGAACTGTCTATCAAAAAGGGCGCCCCACATGGAGCGCCCTTTTGTGTGATGGGTTAAAACCCATCCTACGTTGATCGCTTAGTTCTTGGACTTGTCGACCATCTTGCCAGCGGAAATCCATGGCATCATGTCGCGCAGCTTGCCGCCAACCAGTTCGATCTGGTGCTCGTCGTTTGCACGACGTGATGCTTTCAACGTTGGCTGGCCAACTGTGTTTTCAAGCATGAAATCGCGCACGAATTTGCCAGACTGGATATCGTCAAGAACCGCTTTCATGCGGGCCTTTGTTTCAACGTATGGCAGGATGCGCGGACCGGAAACATACTGGCCGTATTCTGCGGTGTTGGAGATCGAGTAGTCCATGTTGGCGATGCCGCCTTCATAGATCAGGTCAACAATCAGCTTTGTCTCGTGCAAGCACTCGAAATAAGCCATTTCAGGCTCGTAGCCAGCCTCGACGAGTGTTTCAAAGCCCATGCGGATCAATTCAACGATACCGCCGCAAAGCACAGCCTGCTCGCCAAAGAGGTCGGTTTCGCATTCCTGACGGAAATTTGTCTCGATGATGCCGGAACGACCACCACCGATGCCGGAGCAATAGGACAAGCCGATTTCCATCGCTTTACCAGTTGCGTCTGTGTGAACAGCAACCAAGCAAGGCACGCCGCCGCCCTTGGTGAATTCGCCGCGCACAGTGTGACCTGGACCTTTTGGCGCCATCATGATCACGTCAACGCCGTCTTTTGGCTCGATCAAGCCGAAGTGCACGTTCAGACCGTGTGCAAATGCAATCGCGGAGCCTGGTTTGATGTGGTCGCGCACATGCTTCTTGTATGTCTCGGCCTGAAGCTCGTCGGGCATTGTGAACATGATCACGTCACACCAAGCGGCGGCTTCTTCGATGCCCATAACTTTCAGGCCTTCGCCTTCGGCTTTTGCACGGGAAGGGGAGCCATCACGCAAAGCAACGACAAGGTTTTTTGCGCCGCTATCGCGCAGGTTCAGCGCGTGCGCGTGGCCTTGCGAGCCATAGCCAAGGATAGCAACTTTTTTGTCTTTGATGAGGTTAACATCGCAATCACGATCATAATAAACGCGCATGGTGGCGGTCCTTTTTGTTTGTTTCTGCCGTCGGGTATAACCAGCGTTTCTCTGAGGTGCGAGGTGTTTGCAGTGCATATTTTGGCTCTGAAGAAACTTGTTATGCGCGGAATTATGAAATAACGTCATTTTCATGCTAGATAGTGATGCCAGAGCGATTTTACGCCATTTGCAAATTGACCCGAGCCTGACGGCGCCTGACCTTGCGGACCTTACGGGGTTAACCAGCGGCAAGGTTGTCCGCAGGCTTGATAAGTTGCACGCCGATGGTGTGCTGCTGGGGCAGGTGGCGGTGATCAACTGGGGCGCATTGGGGTATAGTGTGCAGGTATCCTTGCGGGTGACGCTGGATAAGACGGTTTCGCGGGCATTTGATGAATTCATTGCAGCTGCGCGGTTGGTTCCCGAAGTTTTGGAAATCCAGACGTTTTTGGGGCGCGTTGATGTGCGCCTTTCGGTGATTGCAAAGGACTTGCCGCACTATCAGGAGGTTTACCGCGAGCATATTTTGCCGCTGCCCCATATTGCCGACATTGAATCGTTGATGACGGTTGCGTCGGTGAAGGCGGAAAGGGTTTTGCCGCTATGATCTTGGATGATCTGGACCGCAAAATTCTACGCGCTCTGAGCCTTGATGCTGGCCAGCCCGCGAGCCAGCTTGGCCGCAAGTTTGGATTAAGCCAGCCTGCAATGTGGCGGCGGATCAAGCGCCTTGAGGATATTGGCGTGATCACGGGGCGTGCACTCTTGCTTGATGCGCAAAAGGTCGGGTTCGGGGTGACGGTGTTTCTGGGCATCAAACTAGCGACCAAGGGGCGCGTAAGCCTTGAGGATTTTGAGCGGGCCGTTGGCGCCATTCCAGAGGTGCAAACGGTGGAACATGTGCTGGGCCTGTATGATTTCAGATTACGGGTCGTTGCACGCGATCTGGCCGATTTCGAACGGGTTTTACGCCGCCGCGTTATGACTTTGCCGGGAGTAGGAAACGTCGAAGCAAATGTGCTGTTGTCCGAAGAACGCCGCCCAGGTCCAATTTGAAGTCAGCGCGCAATTTGACTTTGCCATTGCGGGCGCAGCAGGCCATGCTGGCGTCAAATTTGATGGAGATAGAGATGACGACTAAAGCACCAGTTGACCCCGATGGCCTGATGGAATTTTCGGTCGTCTTCACCGACCGTTCGTTGAACCATATGTCCAAGGCCTTTCAGGGGGTCATGACGGATATCTCGGGGATGCTGAAAGAGGTATACAATGCCGATCAGGTTGCCCTTGTGCCCGGTGGCGGCACATATGGCATGGAAGCTGTAGCCCGTCAGTTCGGCGCGGGCGCCCATGCGCTGATCGTTCGCAATGGCTGGTTCTCATATCGATGGACCCAGATTTTTGAGGCTGGCGGGTTCGCGGCTAAGACGACTGTGCTGAAGGCGCGGCAAGCAGGCAACGACACCCGTGCGCCATTTGCGCCAGCTCCTATCGAGGATGTTGTCACCGCAATCCGAGAGGCAAAGCCGGATGTCGTGTTTGCACCGCACGTTGAAACGAGTGCAGGCTTAATCCTGCCTGACGACTACCTAAAGGCGATGGCGGATGCTGCACATGAAGTTGGCGCTTTGCTTGTGCTTGATTGCATCGCTAGCGGGTGCATCTGGGTTGATATGAAGGCCACGGGCGTTGATGTGTTGATCTCTGCACCGCAAAAGGGCTGGTCGGCGACCCCTTCGGCGGGCCTTGTGATGATGTCCGAGCGCGGCGCGGCGCGGATGGCTGAAACCTCCTCTGACAGTTTTGCAATGGACCTCAAGAAATGGCACGCGATCATGGCGGCCTATGAGGGCGGTGGGCATGCTTATCATGCGACATTGCCGACCGACGGGTTGCGCATGTTCCGCGATACGATGGCGGAAACAAAAGCCTACGGGTTTGAAAAGCTGAAGGCGGCGCAATGGACGCTTGGTAACGGGGTGCGCGCGTTGCTTAAGGACAAGAACGTAAAGTCAGTGGCGGCAGACGGTTTCGGCGCGCCGGGTGTGGTCGTGAGCTATACAGATGACCCTGCGGTCCAGAACGGGTCCAAATTTGCGGCCCTTGGCATGCAAATCGCGGCTGGAGTTCCGTTGCAGTGCGACGAACCCGACGATTTTCGCACATTCCGTTTGGGCCTGTTCGGGCTTGATAAGCTATACGACGTTGACGGCACGATTGCGCGCATGACACCAGTTCTCGATCAGGTGCTTTAGGACTGCGCGCCAAGCCCCAGTTGCATCAGTTTACGGCGCACAGGTGTTGCGCCGTAAAGGGTTTTGATTCCAGCCACCCGCAGATCCTGAATCAGCGGGTTCCCTGCCATTGAGGCACGGTTGAGGGCATCAATCCCCTTGATTCTAAGCCGCACATCGTTGTGGCGGGCCTTGTGATAAGCATCAAGCATCGGTTTCCCGCCCAGTTCATCGCGGTGCTTGAGTGACAAGGTCAGCAGTGCGTTCAGATCATTGAGTGACATATTAAGCCCCTGCGCCCCGATAGGGGGCATGACATGCGCCGCCTCTGCAACCAGCGCTATGCGCGGCCCCGACATTTGAGCAGTGACCTGACTGATAATGGGCCAGACGCTACGCCGAGACACCAGCGTGAGCGGGCCGTTGACCAAGGCAGATCGCGTGGTGGCCGCTGCCGCAAAGGCGGCGTCATCAAGGGCCATATGTTTCGTGGTTTGCGGTCCTGTGTCCATCCAAACAACCGCCGAACACGGCTTGCCCTTGTGATCAGGGAGCGGAACCAGAGTGAACGGCCCGCCTTGTTGGTGCACCTCGGTGGAAATGTTGTCGTGTGGCGCGTCATGGGTGACGGCAAAGGTGATCGCCTTTTGTCCGTAACGCGTTGTTTTAACGTCGATACCCGCAGAACGGCGCACCATTGATGCGCGCCCGTCTGCACCGATCACCATTTGCGTGCGGATCTGCTGGCCGTCCGTGAGTGTCACGAGCGCATAGGCAGTCCGGGAAACCATCGAGGCGAACCCAACGCCGGTCAGGAAGGTTACATTCGTCAATTCCGCCAACCGGCTAACCATTTCACGGCGCAATAGCCAGTTGGGCAGGTTCCAGCCAAATGGCTTGTCAGAGACATCGCTGGCATCAAAATCGGCGGTAGTGAGTTGGGCGCTGTCTTGCCCGCTTGCATCGACGATGCGCATGATTTGCAACGGCGCGGCGTGCGCCTCGAGTTTGGCCCAAAGCCCTGCACGATCGAGAAATGCCTGCGCGGGTTGCAAAAATGCAGTGGTGCGCAGGTCCGCGCCTTGGTCGGTTTCGTCGGTAATTGGCGGGGCGGGGTCAACGATGATCACCTTGAACCCGGCTGTCCCGAATGCCGCCGCGGCGGCTAGCCCTGCGACGCCGCCACCAGAGATAAGAATGTCTGCTTCTAGTTTGCTCATGCCACTGACATAAGCCGCAAAATCGGTTTGTAAAAGAGGCAAGCGCGCCCTGCGACAAGAAGCCAATGCATCGACTGTAACCTGACGGGGGAGGGTTGCTCGCAGGGGCATGCCGGCGCTAGAGTGCCTCAACTTGAAAGGCCCGTTTATGCAAGATGCCCGTTCGCCCCAAAAAGATGCCTATGCCCTGATCCTCGAAGCGATTGATAGCCATATCTACCGCCCGGGAGATCGGTTGGTTGAAAGCGAACTTGCAGAGAGGTTTGGCGTGTCGCGCACGCCGATCCGTGAGGCATTGCAGAGGTTGGAGACCCAGAACCTACTGACGCGTGACGGGCGGTCGCTTATTGTCGCGTCCCTTGATCATACACAGCTCTCGGACCTTTATGTCGTGCGAGGCGAACTGGAAGGCTTGGCCGCACGCCTTGCTGCGCGCCATGCAACGCCAGAAGAGGTTGCCGTGCTGCGTGATATGCTTGAGGCGGATCAAAAGCTGGGCGCAAATCCAGAGGCACTTAGCCGTGCAAACCGCAGATTTCACAAGCAAATCCATCTCGCGTCCCACAATAGGTTTCTTGTGCAGCAGCTTGACCTTGTTCACAGGTCAATGGCGCTTTTGGCGACAACGTCACTTTCTGCGGAGGGGCGCGTTGCGGGCACAATGGCCGAGCATTCACGCATCGTCGAAGCCATCGAGAACGGCGATGGGGATGCCGCATATGCCTCGTTACGTGATCATATCTCAAAGGCCTATGTGACCCGACTCAAGATTGATGCGGCGGCGGTTGAGGCGGGCGAATAGCGTCAGTTGGCAATAGCACGCCATGCATGGTTTTATCCCAATAGAAGGGTTTCCATGCCAGCTCGATAAGCCCTTTGTAGGCGGCGATGGCGGCGAGCGGGAAGTAGAACTGCAAGGTAATCGCCCACTTGATCAGCCATGTTTTGCCCGCAATGCGCAACGCAATTGCCGAGATTAGGAAATTTGCAATTTCGGCAAAGAAGAAAACGCTCACCAGCGTCCAGAACCCGAGCGGGGAGAGGATCGTGAGGAATGGATGGGCGAACCCGAACGGAATGAGCCAGAATGACCAAAGCAATGGGGCGAGCACAAATTGCGAAAGCGTGCCTGCAAATAGCAGCTGCACACCCCAAAACCGTTTGGGTCCAAGCTCGCGCCAGAGTTTTCGCGGCGCGCGCATGTGGACCGCATAAGTGATCGCATATCCCTTTAGCCACCGCGATCGCTGCTTGACCCATGGCCAAAAACGCCCGTTTGCCTCCTCTTGGGTGACGGTATTGATGAGCTCCGTGCGATAGCCTGCACGCGCGAGGCGCACGCCCAAGTCAGCGTCTTCGGTGACGTTATGTGCATCCCATCCGCCCAGAGCCTCCAGAACGTTGCGGCGAAAGAAAAGTGTAGTTCCGCCCAAAGGCACAACCAGCCCCATTTTCGCCAGACCAGGTAGAACGATTCTGAACCACGTGGCGTATTCGACCGTAAAACAACGGGTTAGCCAATTTGTCTTGTCATTGTAATAATCCAGAACACCTTGCAAACAGGCCACCTCGGGGCCGCGATTGGCAAAGCGGGCGGCGACGACCCGCAATTGATCAGGCGCGGGCGCATCCTCTGCGTCATAGACCCCGATGATGCTGCCTTGCGCGAAATCCAGTGCGAAATTAAGCGCCCTCGGCTTTGTGCGTAGCGTGCCCTGCGGGACGATGATTGGCCGCATCCATGTGGGCAGAGTGGCCTTGCCAAGCGCCTTGCGCGTGGTCGCATCATCGCTTTCTGTGACAAGGCAAACGTCCATCAACTCGCGTGGGTAGTCGATCTCTTGCAATCGGATAAGCAAATGATCGGTGATCGCCGTTTCGCGAAATAACGGCACGAGAAGCGTAATTTTAGGCAGAATTCCAGCCTCGTTTTCTACGGCATCTGAGGCGCTGTCTGCCCTTTGGCTCGCGATTGCAGCGGCAATTTTGAGCGCCGTGTTGAGGGCCAAAAGCATGATCGCGCAAATGCATAGCGCATTGAATGTCCAGAACGGCGTAATGACCATGCAGATCAGCAATGCGATCAGGAAGCCACTGCCATGGGTCAATGTCCGCTTTGCATTCCATGTGCGGCAGCTTTGTGCGCTTGGTGCTTTGGTTTCGGCGAAGGCGGCCATATCGCCAGCGCAGGCGCTGGTAACGGCGGCCTCGATGTGCGCGCGCGTGGTGATGCCCATGCGGACGCGCGCAAATGTGTTTGCCAGCAAATCGCTGTGCGCCTCGAACTGGTCAGGCTTATCGGTCAGAACCACTGTATCCCCGCCCATTTCCCGCCAAGGCAACAACCCCGATTGAATGGCGCGGCAGGGCCCCAGTTGCATAACAAGTGAGCGGTGTGGCGGCGATTTGCAGGGGTCGATCAGCGAAGTCTGATAGAGAGTCGTATAGGCATCTGCAATTGTGAGCGGGGCAATTGCGAACCTGTGAAACAGGATATCTGCAACGCGCTGATTGCTTTCATTCGCGATTTTTTCGGCTGCGATGGCGTCAGCCAAGGTGAGCTTGCCGACATCCACAAGGAATCGCGCCAAAGGATCGCCCAACACGGGGGCGGGTGGTGATCCTGTTTGGATTTCCGAGAAAACTGACATGACGACTCTCACCTAGGTGAGGTCATAATGCCTTAAGCTTGGTTAATTGTAGGTTAAGGCCCGAGCTAGGCCGCCTGTTCAGCCATTGCTGCGGCAAAGCGCTCGAACAGGTAGTAGCTGTCTTGTGGACCCGGGCTAGCCTCTGGGTGGTATTGCACCCCGAAAACAGGGCGGTCAGCCATCCGAATTCCGCAATTAGAACCATCAAAAAGCGAGATATGCGTCTCAATGACACCCTCGGGAAGTGTCTGGCTATCAACGGTGAAACCGTGGTTCATCGACGTGATCTCGACCTTGCCCGTATCATTGTCCTTGACGGGATGGTTCGCGCCGTGGTGACCGTGGTTCATCTTGATCGTCTGTGCGCCCAAGGCAAGGGCAAGCATCTGGTGACCAAGGCAAATTCCGAAAACAGGGAGGTCTGATTTTGCAAGGATGTCCTTAATCATCGGCACGGCGTAAACGCCCGTCGCTTCGGGATCCCCCGGTCCATTGGACAAGAAAAGGCCGTCAGGCTTGAGCGCAAGAATTTCATCTGCCGTTGCCGTTGCAGGCAGAACGGTGACATCACACCCTGCGGAGGCAAGGCAGCGCAGGATGTTGCGCTTTGCGCCGTAGTCAATGGCGACAACCTTGTGCTTTGGTGCAGTTTGCGGCGCATAGCCAATCGGCCATGCCCACCGCATTTCATTCCAGTGGTAGGACTGTGCGCATGTGACGTCCTTGGCCAGATCAAGACCGACAAGGCCTGCAAAGCCACGCGCCTTTTGCACAAGCGCATCAATATCAAATTCACCGTCAGGATTATGTGCCAGAGCCACGTGAGGCGCGCCTTGCTGGCGGATTGCACGTGTCAGCCGACGCGTATCAACGCCGCCCATACCAATGCGACCACGCGAGACCAACCACGGCGCCAACTCTTGTGTGGCCCGCCAGTTGGAGGACACCGTTGGGTCCCATTTCACAATCATCCCTGCGGCAACAGGATTGGATGTCTCGTCATCTTCGGGCGTAATGCCCGTGTTGCCGATATGCGGGAAGGTAAAGGTGACGACCTGACCTGCATATGAAGGGTCTGTCATGATCTCTTGGTAGCCGGTCATCGCGGTGTTGAAGCACAGTTCTGCAACCGTTTCCCCTGTTGCCCCGAAGCCGTAACCGTAAAAGAGTGTGCCGTCCGCAAGCGCGAGACAGGCCGTCGGTTTCATCTGTTCAGATTGTGCCATCGTGCGAGTCCTTTTTTGCGCCAAATTGTGCTGGGTTTACGAGCGGGGGCGAGGAGGGTCAAGGGCCGAAATGCCTAAGCAAACAAGGCCCACACGGTTGTGATTGTACCTGTTGTCAGTCAGGCGCATTCCAACTATGTTGCACTTTCGACCAAAGAACTGATGAAGGACGACCCCGATATGCGTGACCGTATCACAACGGCCCTAAAAGAGGCGATGAAAGCAAAAGATGCTGACCGCTTGTCAACGCTGCGCTTGATCAATGCCGCGATCAAAGACCGTGATATCGCCCTGCGCGGCACTGGCGATGATGGCGGTGTGGGGGACCCTGAAATCCTTGCGATCTTGGGCAAGATGGTCAAGCAGCGCCAAGAAAGCGCGCGTGCCTATGAAGAGGGCGGGCGGCTTGAATTGGCTCAGAAAGAGCTCTCCGAGATCAAAATCATCGAAGATTATTTGCCGCGCCAGTTGTCGGAAGCGGAATCCGAAGCCGCCGTTGCCACAATTATTGCCGATGTGGGTGCAGAAAGCATTCGAGACATGGGCAAGGTGATGGCTGTTCTCAAAGACAAATACACGGGCCAAATGGATTTTGCCAAAGTCGGCCCAATGGTGAAGAACAAACTTGGCTAAGTAGAGAGGGGCGGCAATGACGCCCCTTTCAGGCTACGCATTACGTAAGGCCATGCGCAGTTCGTCGTAGAGCGCGCGCCGCTCGGAAACATCCAGAAACGCACCAATCTCGACTTCGCGATCACCGCCGCGCAGGGTGAGGTAGTTTTCGACCGGCCCGCCTTTCGGGTGCATATGCACAGTCACCCAATAGCGGTTCGCTTCCCACTTTTGGACCTCTCCATTTGGCGTTTGGTGTGTCAGCACAATATGTTTTGATGTGGCGACACATTGCTCGAGAGTGTCGCCGCGACGATAACTAATGTGAAGGGCGCCCCAAAGCCCCCAGATCATCAGTGCAAAGAACCCGAGTATGACCCAAAGGGCAGGGCTTCCCGCGAGTGCGATCAATGGCAAGGCGACCAGCGTTGCAGTGCCCGCAATAAACACAACGAAATCCCTGCGCAGAAGCGAGCGATACGGCCAGAGCTCGAGCTGCCAATTGTCGGTCTCTGGTGCGGGGCGAGGGGTCCATTGATAGGGCATGGCGTTAATTTACGCATGGGATGCAAGCAATCAAGGCACGGTTTGTCTTGCACCAACAAAAAAGGGCCCCGCATTTCTGCGAGGCCCATTTTGATAGTGGTTCGGCTGGCGCTAGTGCGCGTGGCCTTTATCCCAATCCGACTGCTTTGGCAGTGTTTCAAAGGTGTGCTCTGGCGGTGGGCAAGGCAGTGTCCACTCCAGTGTGTCCGCATATTCGTTCCAAGGGTTGTTCTCGGTAACTTTGCGGCCCCACTTCAGCGAGTAAACAATGATCCCGATGAAGAACAGGAACGACGCAAAGGACAAGAACGCGCCCAGTGACGATACATAGTTCCATGTTGCAAAGGCGTCCGGGTAGTCAATGTAGCGACGTGGCATACCCTGACGACCCAAGAAGTGCTGTGGGAAGAATGTCAGGTTTGCGCCGATAAACATCGCCCAGAAGTGCAGTTTAGCCGCCCATTCAGGATACATTTTCCCGGAGAACTTAGGGAAGTAGAAGTAGATGCCCGCAAAGATAGCAAACACCGCACCCAGCGACATCACATAGTGGAAGTGTGCAATCACGTAGTATGTGTCGTGGTAAACGCGGTCCACGCCAGCTTGTGACAGAACGATCCCTGTGACCCCACCAACAGTGAAGAGGAACAAGAAGCCCATCGCCCATAGCATCGGGGATTTGAACTCGACCGAGCCGCCCCACATCGTTGCGATCCAGCTGAAGATCTTAACCCCTGTCGGGACCGCGATCACCATTGTGGCGAGCATGAAGTAGGATTGCTGTGTCAGTGACATACCAACGGTGTACATGTGGTGCGCCCAAACAACGAAGCCGAGAACACCAATGGCAACCATCGCATAGACCATTGGCAGGTAGCCAAAGATCGGCTTCTTGGAGAAGGTCGCGATGATGTGGCTGATGATACCAAAACCGGGGATGATAATGATATAAACTTCAGGGTGACCAAAGAACCACAAGATGTGTTGATACAGGATCGGGTCGCCGCCGCCTTCTGGTTGGAAGAAGGTTGTGCCGAAGTTCCGGTCAGTCAAAAGCATCGTGAT
Source organism: uncultured Loktanella sp. (assembly GCA_937132065.1). Lineage (GTDB taxonomy): Bacteria > Pseudomonadota > Alphaproteobacteria > Rhodobacterales > Rhodobacteraceae > Yoonia. Next base: position 645 of record CAKZNT010000066.1, on the reverse strand, counting down.
CGCGCCCGCAAGCACTGGCAGAGCCAGAAGGATCAACCAAGCCGTTACAAAGATCGACCAGGAGAACAGTGGCACTTTGTGCAACGTCATGCCCGGTGCGCGCATGTTGAGGAAGGTTGTGATCATGTTGATCGCGCCAAGGATCGAGGACGCACCTGACAGGTGCACCGCAAAGATCGCGAGGTCCATCGACATGCCTGCCTCGGAAGTGGAGAGCGGCGGATAAAGAACCCAACCAACGCCAGAGCCAAGTTGACCATTGCCACCCGGTGTCAGCATAGAAGCCACACCAAGGGATGTCCCTGCGATATACATCCAGAACGAAAGGTTGTTCAAACGCGGGAATGCCATATCTGGCGCACCGATCTGCAACGGCATCAGGTAGTTACCAAACCCGCCGAAAAGCGCAGGAATAACCACGAAGAACATCATCAAAACACCGTGGTAGGTGATCATAACGTTCCAGAGATGGCCGTTCGGCGTACATTCAGACGCGGAGTCTGCGATGAAACGCGCACCTTCGAGGCACATGTATTGCACGCCGGGGTGCATCAGCTCGAGGCGCATGTAAACGGTGAAGCACACCGAGATGAAGCCAACGGCGCCTGCTACGAATAGATACAGAATACCGATGTCTTTGTGGTT
>CAKZNT010000065.1 GCA_937132065.1 uncultured Loktanella sp. | reverse complement strand
GCGGCAAAGATGAAATCGGCGGAGGATTGTGGCTTTGCTTCAAGCCTTCCCGCGGCGATTTCTGCTGCGTTTTCAGCATTGTAGAGGTCAGCATATGCATTGAAACTGACGACAAGCTCGTCATTGGTGATCACTTCGGATGGGGTGAAAACACCCGTGCCCGTAATGGCGACATTATGCATGGAAAACCCCTTGTTTGCTGGCCGATACGGTAGGCATGACGGCCCGCTATGCCAAGTGTGACGAGGCGTCAGATGGGCGTTGTGTATTGCGTGCACCAGACGTGCACCACACGTGCACCACAAATTACGGGCAAGGATCCTTTACAGGTGTAGTATTGGTGGCTATATTACACATGTGAATAGAGAGGTTTGCCGCTATGGCCCTGTTAGCCCCAAATGTTGCACCTGCGCAGCAAGAGACAATTCTGACCAAGGCAGCACTGCGCGCGGCTGAACTGCTGGGCGTGAATAACCGCGAGTTCGCCGCCGTTATTGGCGTGTCGCCCTCGTTCGTGACCAAGCTGAAGGCTGGCGTATCTGTCATCCCGATGAACACCAAGGCCACCGAATTGGCGATCCAGTTTGTGCGCGCCTTTCGCTCGCTTGACGCGGTCGTGGGGGGGGATGCCAAAACGGCAAGGGCGTGGCTGCGCAATCACAACACCGCATTGGACGCGGTTCCGCTGGATTACATGAAGTCTGTGGTCGGGCTGGTCGATATTGTGAACTACCTTGACCAACGCCGTGCCCCGCTTTGATCTGACGCCCTATCGCGGCGGCGTGTGGCGGTTTGTCGAGGATCAGAATATCTCGTCAACGATGAAGCTGGTCGACGGTCTGGACGAACAAATGATGTTGGAGGAGCTGCTGGACGCCTCCAAGCCACCTGTGCCCGCACCGTGTCAGCATTTGCACTATTTGCAGTTCACACCGTTTCGCTACGCAGCCCGCTATGCCACGCGGTTTCGCCCGCAAGGCGACAGGCGGGGCGTGTTTTACGCCGCCGAAACTGTGCAGACAGCCGCCACCGAAGTCGCGTTTTACCGCGCCTTGTTTTTCATCGAGAGCCCCGAAACCAAAGCCCCCGAAAACCCGTTCGAGATGACGGCGTTTTGCACGAAAGTGCGCAGTGCGCAGGCGCTGGATATTGGCGCGCATTTTGAGGGCGCGGCCTTGGCGGCATTCGCGCATCCCACGGACTATGCGCCTTGCCATGCGCTTGCTGAAGAGGTGCGCGGGATGAATGGAGAGGTGATCCGATTCCCGTCAGCGCGCGATCATGCAGGCACAAATGTCGCAGTCCTTAGCTGCGCCGCATTCCCCGACAGCCAACCCCGCGACATGCAAGGGTGGTGGTTCCGCTTTTCAGAATTCGGGCTGTTTGCAACCCAGCGCTTTGGCGACGGGCGACTGGAATTCCCGTTCGAGATGTTTGAAAACGACCCGCGAATTTCTGCCGCGGGTCGCCTCTAATTAGCCTTGCAAGGAGCGCACGTCGACGCCGCCTTCGACACGGGCCGCCATTGCCATTGCGGCGGCTTGTGCGCCTGCGGCGGTCGTGAAGTAGGGGATCTTGCCGTAGAGTGCGACCGCGCGAATGTCGCGGCTGTCTTCGACGGCTTGTGACCCCTCGGTGGTATTGAACACGAGGGAGATGTGCCCGTCCTTGAGGCGGTCAACCACGGTCAGGCCGCCCTCGTAAACCTTGTTCACGATCTCGCAGCTGATCCCTGCCTCGGTCAGGAAAGTCGCGGTTCCGCGTGTGCCAGTCAGCGTAAAGCCAAGCGATTGCAGTGTGTTAGCGGCCTCGATCATCGCGGGCGTTTTGTCGGCGTCACGGATCGAGACAAAGACAGTGCCCGATGTCGGTAGGTCAACTCCCGCCCCCATCTGCGCCTTGAGGAAGGCGCGCGGGAAGGAGCGATCCCAGCCCATCACCTCGCCAGTGGAGCGCATTTCAGGCCCGAGGATTGTGTCAACGCCCGGGAACCGCGCGAAGGGCAGAACCGCCTCTTTCACAGAGAACCACGGTGTTTTCGGATCGGCCAGCATGAACGGATCGCGCAGGGGCAGGGCCGCCATCGGGTCCGCGCCGATGACGTAGGCAGGCGCGGCGGGGAAGTTCGAGAGCGGCTCGCCAGCCATGAGGCGCGCGGCGATTGAGGCGATGGCGCTATCGGTTGCCTTGGCCACGAATGGCACGGTGCGCGAGGCGCGTGGATTGACTTCGATCAGGTAAATCTCGTCGTCCTTGATCGCGAATTGCACGTTCATCAGGCCGACCACGTTGATCGCGAGCGCCAGTGCCTCGGTTTGCTTGCGAATGCGCGCAATCACATCGTCAGAGAGCGAGTAGGGCGGCAGCGAACAGGCGCTATCGCCGGAGTGAACGCCCGCTTCCTCGATGTGCTGCATGATCCCTGCGACATGCACGTTCTTGCCATCGCAAAGCGCGTCAACGTCGAGTTCAACCGCGCCGTCCAGATAGCTGTCGAGCAGAACGGGGCTGTCGCCCGAGACTACAACCGCCTCGGCGATGTAGCGTTCAAGTTGGGCCTGATCGCGCACGATTTCCATCGCCCGCCCACCAAGGACATAGGAGGGGCGGATCACGAGCGGGAACCCGATATCTGCGGCAATATCAAAGGCTTGCTGATCAGTCGAGGCGATCCCGTTGATCGGTTGCTTGAGCCCCAGATCGTTGACGAGTGCCGCGAAGCGCTCGCGGTCCTCGGCCAGATCAATCGCGTCTGGCGATGTGCCAAGGATCGGGATGCCCGCCTCTTGCAGCGCATTCGCAAGCTTGAGCGGTGTTTGCCCGCCGAACTGCACGATCACGCCGTGCAGCGTGCCGTTTTCCTGCTCGACCCGCAGGATTTCCATGACGTGCTCGAATGTGAGCGGCTCGAAGTAGAGCCGGTCGGAGGTGTCATAATCGGTTGAAACCGTTTCGGGGTTACAGTTGATCATGATTGTCTCGTAGCCCTGATCGGTCAGGGCGAAACAAGCGTGGCAGCAGCAGTAATCGAACTCGATCCCTTGGCCGATCCGGTTAGGACCGCCGCCCAGAATGACGACCTTTTTGCGGTCAGAGGGCCGTGCCTCGCATTCGACCTCGCCCATGACGGAGCTTTCGTAGGTGGAATACATGTAGGGCGTTTGCGCTTCGAATTCGGCGGCGCAGGTGTCGATCCGTTTGAACACCGCGTTCACGCCTAGGGCGTGGCGGATGTTGCGGACCTCGGATTCGGAGTGTTCGACCAGTTTGGCAAGGCGCCCGTCGGTGAAGCCCATCATCTTGAGGTCGCGCATGCCTTTCTCGGTGGTGGGCAGGCCGTTTTCGATGACGTCAGCTTCGGCTTCGATGATCTCGCGGATACGCGCAAGGAACCACGGATCGAATTTGGTGACGGCCTGAATGTCGTCGTTGGACATGCCGTGGCGCATGGCTTGGGCGATCACGCGGATGCGGTCCGGAGTTTGCTTGGCGAGTGCCTTGGTGATGGCGGCGGCCTCGGGCGCGCCTGGAATGTCGATGACGTCAAAGCCTGTGAGGCCTGTTTCCATCGACGCCAGCGCCTTTTGCATGGATTCGTGGAAGGTGCGGCCAATGGCCATGGCTTCGCCGACGGATTTCATGGCGGTGGTCAAATGCGGCTCGGAGCCTGCGAATTTCTCGAAGGCAAAGCGCGGAATTTTGGTGACGACATAGTCGATCGTTGGCTCGAAGGATGCTGGTGTCACGCCAGTGATGTCGTTGTCGAGTTCATCAAGCGTGTAGCCGATAGCAAGTTTGGCCGCGATTTTCGCGATGGGGAAACCTGTGGCCTTGGACGCCAGCGCAGAGGAGCGGGACACGCGGGGGTTCATCTCGATGACGACCATGCGGCCATCGTCAGGGTTGACCGCCCATTGCACGTTGGAGCCGCCTGTTTCGACGCCGATTTCGCGCAACACGTTAATAGAGTGCGTGCGCATCACCTGATATTCTTTGTCCGTGAGGGTCAGGGCAGGGGCCACGGTGATCGAATCGCCCGTGTGCACGCCCATCGGGTCCACGTTCTCGATTGCGCAAACAATGATGGCGTTATCCGCTTTGTCGCGGACCACTTCCATTTCAAATTCTTTCCAGCCCAAAAGGCTCTCGTCCACGAGGATTTGCGCCATTGGCGAGGCTTCCATGCCTGTGCGGCAGAAATGCTCGTATTGGTCGCGGTTATATGCCACGCCGCCGCCTGTCCCGCCAAGGGTAAAGGCAGGGCGGATGATCGCGGGCAGGCCGACATATTCGATGGCCTCAATCGCAAGCTCGAGGCCTGCCTTGATGTCGAATTTACCGTCTTCGGCCTTTGGCGCGGTGATGATCGTGGCCTTGGGGTTTTCGATGCCGAGGCGATCCATCGCCTCGCGGAACAACTTGCGATCTTCTGCCATTTCAATGGCTTCGCGCTTTGCGCCGATCATCTCGACGCCGAATTTCTCGAGCACACCCATATCGGCAAGCGCCAGCGAGGTGTTCAAGCCTGTCTGACCGCCCATGGTAGGCAGGAGCGCGTCGGGGCGCTCTTTCTCGATGATCTTGGCGACAACTTCGGGGGTGATCGGCTCGATGTAGGTGGCATCCGCAAGCCCCGGATCGGTCATGATCGTGGCAGGGTTCGAGTTGACCAGAATGACGCGATACCCTTCCTCGCGCAGCGCCTTACAGGCTTGAGCGCCAGAGTAGTCGAATTCGCAGGCCTGCCCGATAATAATAGGGCCCGCACCGATAATCATGATCGATTTGATATCATCACGTTTTGGCATTTGGCAGCGCCCCCATAAGTATTTGCAAATTGTCCTGCGTTATAGGGATGGGGCTGTCGGGTGCAAGCGGCATAGATCAATTTCCTGCGAAAATTGATGCCTCCGGCGGGCATATTTTTGCTCTGAAGAAACTATAGTGCCAGATTACTTGACTTTAGCGTGCTGAACGGGTGTATCGGCGGGATACGTTTTACCCTTTGAGGACTGCTATAATGCACGCTTACCGATCCCATTCCTGTGCCGACCTAACTGCTGCTAATGTTGGCGAAACCGTTCGCTTGTCTGGCTGGGTCAATCGCGTTCGTGACCATGGCGGGATTTTGTTCATCGATTTGCGCGACCATTACGGCATTACCCAAGTGCTTTGCGATCCTGACTCGGCGGCGTTTGCTGATGTCGAGAATGTCCGCTCTGAGTGGTGTATTCGCATTGATGGCGAGGTGAAGGCGCGCGCGCCCGAGCTGGTGAACACCAAGATCCCGACGGGTGAAGTCGAGGTGTTTGTGCGCGCGATCGAGGTGCTGGGGGCGTCCAAGGAGCTGCCTTTGCAGGTGTTTGGTGATCAGGAATACCCTGAGGATACCCGCCTGAAGTATCGTTACCTCGACCTGCGCCGCGAGGCCATGCAAGACAATATGAAGCTGCGTTCGGATGTTGTGTCCTCGATGCGCAAGCGCATGTGGGACAAGGGTTTTCGCGAGTTCCAGACCCCGATTATCACGGCGTCCAGCCCCGAAGGCGCGCGCGATTTCCTTGTGCCGTCCCGTTTACACCCTGGCAAGTTCTACGCGCTGCCCCAAGCCCCGCAGCAGTTCAAGCAGCTGATCATGGTGTCTGGCTACGACAAGTATTTCCAGATTGCCCCGTGTTTCCGCGACGAAGACCCGCGGGCCGACCGCTCTCCGACCGATTTTTACCAGCTTGATCTGGAAATGTCGTTTGTCGAGCAACAGGACGTGTTTGACACGATCCAGCCTGTGATCACCGGTATTTTCGAGGAATTCGGCAAGGGTCGCAAGGTTGACCAGACGTGGGAGCAGATTAGCTATCGCGATGCCGCCGCTTGGTATGGCTCTGACAAGCCCGACCTGCGCAACCCGATCAAGATGCAGGTTGTCTCCGAGCATTTTGCGGGCTCCGGTTTTGCGATTTTCGCCAAGCTGTTGGAGCAAGAGGGCACAGAGGTGCGCGCAATTCCTGCCCCGACGGGCGGGTCGCGCAAGTTCTGTGACCGTATGAACGCGTTCGCGCAAAAGGAAGGGTTGCCCGGCATGGGCTATATCTTCTGGCGCGAGAAGACGGCGGATGCGGTGGCCCAAGAGATGGGCATCACCGTGAAAGAGGCTCAAGCCAAAATGAAGTCTGGTGAAGTGGCGGGCGGCATGGAGGCGGCTGGCCCATTGGCCAAGAACATCGGCCCGGAGCGCACCGAAGCGATCCGTCAGCAGTTGGGCCTTGGCCTTGGTGATGCGGCGTTTTTCCTTGGTGGCAAGCCCAAGGCGTTTGAAGCGGTGGCGGGGCGTGCGCGCAACGTGATCGGTGAAGAGCTTGGCCTGACGGATATGAACCGCTTTGCCTTTGCATGGATCGTTGATTTCCCGATCTATGAGCGCGACGATGAAACTGGCGACATCGACTTTGAGCACAACCCGTTTTCAATGCCGCAGGGCGGGATGGAGGCGCTTCAGGGTGCTCCTGAGGATGTGCTTGGCTACCAGTATGACCTTGCGTGCAACGGTTATGAGCTGGTGTCGGGCGCGATCCGTAACCACCGCCCCGAGATTATGTTCAAGGCGTTTGAAATCGCGGGTTATGGCGCGGACGAAGTGCAGAGCCGCTTTGGCGGTATGGTTAACGCGTTCCAATATGGTGCACCGCCCCACGGTGGCTGCGCGGCGGGGATCGACCGTATTGTGATGCTGCTGGCGGATGCCAACAACCTGCGCGATGTTATCATGTTCCCGATGAACCAGCGCGCCGAAGACGTGATGATGGACGCGCCAAGCCTGCCGACAAACGAGCAAATGCGCGAATTGCACCTGCGTGCGATCCCGCCAACCAAGGGCTAAAGGTCTGGGCAAATTGCTGCCCAGCCTGACGATTATCCGCGCAATTCTCATGCCCCTGCCTATATTGGGGGCATGAGTAGCGCAGGACCATTCCACCATGCCATTTGACCCCATACTCGCGGCTGTCCGTTTTGGCACGGGGCTGTCGCCACGCTTTGCGCCCCCGCTTGGGCCTGACGCGGTATTGGCCGAGCTTGATGCGCCGCCGCGCTATGCCATTGCGACATTTGCAGATGCGACCCCGACCTTGCGCCAGATTGCACAAGCCTCAAAGGCGAACCGGGAGGCGCGGGGCACGCCGCAAGCCGATGCACGAGCGGCAGAATTCAAAGAGATCAGGATGGCGGCGAACGGCGTTTATGATCAGGCGCTGCGGGCCACGGTTGCCCGCCATGTGGGAGCAAATGTGGGATTTTCTGCGAGATTAACCGACTTTTGGGCTGATCATTTCACGGTGCTGGCGCGCAACAATGCGGCCCGCCATATGGTAACGCCCTATGTGGAAGAGGCGATCAATGCACATATTGGTGGCGCGTTTCGCGATATGTTGCGGGCGGTGATCACGCATCCGATGATGTTGCTTTACTTACAGCAGATCCAGTCGATGGGACCAAATAGCACGCAGGGCAAGCGGCTTAAGCGGGGGATCAACGAGAACCTTGCGCGCGAATTGCTAGAGTTACACACGGTTGGCGTATCGGCACGCTATAGCCAGACGGATGTGCGCGAGTTGGCGGAGTTGCTGACGGGGCTGACGTATCAATCGCAGCGCGGTTTCTTTTACGATGCGCGGTTTGCGGAACCGGGGGCCGAGACGGTGCTGGGGGTCACATACGGCGAGGCCGATAGTCTGGACAATGTGATGGCGGCCATTGACGACCTTGCGCGCCATCCCGACACGGCGCGCCACCTTTGCACAAAACTTGCAAGCTATTTCATGGGGGAGACACCTGACCCCGCCATGATCGCGCAGATGACGGAAGCGTATTTGCACACGGATGGGTGGTTGCCTGCGGTTTATGGCGCGATGCTTGACCATGAGGCCGCATGGACGCGCAGGCTTGGCCAGATCAAATCGCCGCTTTTGTTCGTGGGGTCGGGGTTGCGGGCGCTGGGTGTTGAAGGGGACGCGGTCGCGCGATTTGACGGGCGCCAGACCCGCCGCATTCTGGTGCGCGCAATGCGCGTTATGGGCCAGCCTTGGCAAAAGCCGGGTGGCCCTGACGGGTGGCCCGATGATGGTGCAGCGTGGATCACGCCGCAGGGCATGGCGGGGCGCATTAACTGGGCAATGTCAGTGCCTTGGATGTTACTCAAGCGTGACGTGCCCGACCCGCGCATCTTTGTGCAAACGGCCCTTGGGCCACTTGCGGGGCGTGATGTTATTTTCGCGGCCGCGGCGGCGGAATCAAAGTCGGAAGGGGTGGGGGTTGTGCTGGCTTCACCCGCCTTCCAGAGGAGTTAAACATGGAGCGCAGAGAGTTTCTTGCACGGATTGCGGCCCTTGGCTGTTCGGCGGCGGCGAGCCCGTTGGTCACGCCCGTAGCCTTTGCCGCTGCGCCATGGGACGCGCGAATGGTGGTGGTGATCTTGCGCGGTGCGCTGGACGGGCTGGACGCGTTTCGCCCTGTTGGCGACCCGGATTACGCCGCATTACGCCCGACTTTGCGGCAAGGCACGCTTGATTTGAACGGGTTCTTCGGGATGAATGCGGCGCTATCTGCCTTGATGCCGCTCTGGGATGCTGGCGAAATGGGCGCGGCTCATGCTGTTTCAACGCCCTACCGTGACAAGCGGAGCCACTTTGACGGGCAGGACATATTGGAAGCGGGCCATCCGGGATTGATCGGGTCGGGCAGCGATGGCTGGCTCAATCGTATGTTGCAGGCAATTCCGAATGTGACGGGTGAAACCGCCTTTGCCATCGGGCGCGAGCAGCAGTTGATCATGAGCGGTAACGCCCCTGCGGCGCGCTGGTCACCGGAGGCCAGTTTGGACCTTTCGCCGCAAGCGCAGCAATTGATCGCGATGGTGCATGCGTCGGATCCGTTGTTTGCCGATGCCTCGGCGCAGGCCATTGAGATTGCGCAATCTGTTGCGATGTCGGCGCAAGATGACGCCGACGAGGCCGAGATGATGATGGCCGACCCGATGATGGCGGCGGTCAATGCCAATCAGGAGCACGTGAAACTGGCCGAATTTGCGGCAGCACGTTTGCGCGGTGAAACCCGCATCGCAAGTTTCTCGATCAATGGTTGGGATACCCATCTAAACCAGAAGCAAGGCCTGCAAAAGGCGTTGCGCAAGTTGAGCGATACGATCCTGACGTTGCGGGCGGGGTTGGCCGCTGACTGGGACAAGACGGCGGTGCTATGCCTGACCGAGTTTGGTCGCACGGCGCGTGAAAACGGAACCAAGGGCACGGACCACGGCACTGGCGGCGCGATGATCTTTGCGGGCGGCGCGTTGAACGGTGGCCGCATTCTTGGTGACTGGCCCGGCTTGGCGGAAGCCGACCTTTACAATCGCCGCGATTTGATGCCGACCCGCGATGTGCGCGCCTACCCTGCGTGGGTGATGCACGATTTGCTCGGCCTTAGTCGCCGCGCGATTGAAGGCTCGATTTTTCCGGGCCTCGAGATGGGGTCAAATCCGGGGATCGTGGCCTAGATTGGCCCGACCTGTGACAGCCGTGACTGCACCATAGCACCTAGCGAAATGACATCGTCCGGGGTTGATGCCCCGCGCGCGAATTTGTCCGCCAAGGCGCAAACTGCGGTGTCGAGGTCCGCATCATCGACCGAACGGGCAACGCCCTTGAGGAACTGGGTCACATAGCCAAGGTTCTCGGTGCTGGTGTCGCCGTCGATGACATTGGCGACATGGCTTAGGTCGTCGTGATAGGCGATAATGTCGGGCGACACGGTTTCATCGGTCAACAGGCGTGGCCCCGGGGGTTGCCGGTCTTGGGGCAGATGTTGAAGGATTGCATTCTGGAACGCGCTCAGCGACGAGATTGGCTTGGCGATAAAGCCGTTTGCGCCTGCGGCCTGCACGGCCGATTCTACCTCTGCATCGCCGCTGGTTCCCAAGATGACGTCAATGCGCGGTGTGGCTTGCACGCAAGACGCGATAAGTTCGAGGCCCGACCCGTCAGGCAGCCCGACATCGACGATCAACACCGAGGGGCGATACGTGCCGAGATGTTTATGTGCGTGTTCCAAGCTGTCGGCCCGTCTGATCCGCGCGCCAGAGCGCAGGCACAGCAGCCGCACCGCCTCGCAGGCAAAGCGGCTATCCTCAACCACAAGCACCGTCAGCCCAAGCAGGGGGCGCCGCGCACTGGGCGGGCGGGTTGTCATAAAGTCGTCGAGCGGGTCCATCGTCGGTCTCCTTGCGTAAAATTAGCAGCACTTGCGTCTATTCAGCGCAGCCATTGGTGAATCTATCGTTAAGCCACACCGTTGCGTGCCACTCATTTGCGCGACATAACCGTGCCAACGCTAAAAACCGGAGTGCTTCACATGATTGGTCGCCTAAACCACGTTGCAATTGCCGTTCCCGATCTGGAGGCCGCAAGCGCGCAGTATCGCAACACGCTCGGGGCTGAGGTTGGCCCTGCGCAAGACGAGCCTGACCACGGCGTCACGGTCGTGTTTATCACGCTGCCAAACACCAAGATCGAGTTGCTGTATCCGCTGGGCGACGATTCTCCGATCAATGGATTTTTGGAAAAGAACCCTGCGGGCGGCATTCATCACATCTGTTACGAGGTGGATGACATTCTGGCGGCGCGCGACCATCTGTTGTCAGAGGGCGCGCGGGTTTTGGGCACGGGCGAGCCAAAGATCGGCGCGCATGGCAAACCGGTTCTGTTTTTGCACCCCAAGGACTTTCAGGGCTGTCTGGTCGAGCTAGAACAAGTTTAAGCTATTAGAAGGAAGCTCAAAAGATGGGTATTACATCCGCAATCGTCTTGTTCGCCGTGATCTGGTTCATGACATTCCTGATTGTCTTGCCGCTTGGCTTGCAGACGCAAGCAGAGGCGGGCGAGGTCGTGCCGGGCACACATGGATCGGCGCCCGCCAATATCAACATCAAAGGCAAGGCCAAGACGACAACGATCTGGGCTTTTGGTATTTGGGCGATCGTCGCGGGCACGATCCTGTCGGGGGTGATTACGGTGCGCGATCTTGACTGGTTCGACCGAATGTCGACGCCCGAGGTTAGCTTAACCGATGAAACAAATGGGTAAAGGTCGCCGCACCTAGGATCGGGATGATTAGGTTTACAAGCGGGATCGAGAGCGGCAGCGCCATCAGACAGCCCGCAAGCCAGATTTTACCCTGATGCTTTTTGCGCAGGATCTTGGCCTCTGCACGCCCGATGCGGCGCATGGCGGCGAGTTGAAAATACTCCCGCCCCAGCAGAAACCCGTTGAGCGCAAAGAAGATCGGCAGCGCGAAGAATGGCAGCAGCGCATAGAGAATGAACGCCAACAGGTTTGCCACGATCAGCACCCCGAGAAAGTTGACGGTGTCCCGCAGCCCGTCCCAGAAATTGGCGCGCGGCACACTGGGCAGGGACGGATAGTGCACATCTTCCACGGCCTGCGCCACATCATCGAGAAATAGCGACGTCATGGCCGAAGCCACGGGAACCATCAAAAAGATGGAGAGCAGGATCATCAGCCCGAATGATCCCCAGCTAAGAAGATCGCCAAGCCATGTGACTTCGCCGATCCAAGGCAGCGACAGGCCACCCTCGGCTGCCGATTGAATAACCCAAAGCAGGGCCGCATATGAGCCGACCAATAGGGCGATTGTCAGACCGATCCCAAGCAGCAACACCCGCCTGAACCGCGGGTCGGGCAATTGGGCGAGTGCCTTGAAAAACGAGGTAAAAATCATGTCCGCATCCATGTGGTGATCGCGTCCAGATCAGGGCGCGGGCGCTCTGGCGGGGCGCTTGTCTCTGTGCCGATATGAATGAACCCCGCGATTGTTTCGGACGGGGCGAGCGCAAAGGCGTGCTCGATAAACGCGCGGTCGTGGCTCATCCAGCCCGAGAGCCAATTGGCGCCCCAACCCGACGCAAGCGCCGCATTCACCATCGCATTGCACACAGCGCCTGCGGAATAGATTTGCTCGATCTGCGGCACTTTCTCGGAGATCTTGGGGCTGCAAATCACAGCCACGGCGAGGTCTGCATTTGCGAATTGGGCAATTGCCTTGTCGATCTTTTCAGGTGCGACATTGAGCGCCGCCCCGCGCGCAGGGACGGCCTCGGCCAATCGCACCAATGCGGGTTTTTCAAGCACGATAAACCGCCAAGGCTCCAGCTTGCCGTGATCTGGCGTGCGCGCCGCAGCGGTCAGGATCACGTTCAACTCGGCCTCGGTCGGCACGGGTCCCGTCAGCGTTTTGGCGGGGCGCGATCTACGGGTGAGAAGAAAGTCGAGGGCGGCTTGATTCTTGGCGGGCATGAACGATCCTTTTCGCGGTTAGCAAAGAGATATGGCCTGCGCGCCGTTGGGGCAAGGTTTGCGGGCATGGATATTGCCAGCCTTGGGCGCTATGGTGTGCCAACCCTTAGGAGTCGCGCCATGAAACATGTTCCAAAAGACACCACCGACGACGACCTGATCAAGCAGTTCCTCGACAATGGCGGCAAGGTGACCAAGGGCAAGACCAAGCCATTGAAGCCCGAACTCCGCCTGAGCAACAACGCGTGGAACAACCCCTACACCAAGGAAGAAAAAGCGGCGATGAAGAAGCCTTAAGTCGCTTTGGCGTAGGCCCCGAAATCGCGCCTGATCTTGGTCAGCTTGGGGTCGATATATGTTGTGCAAAACGGGCGCTCGCCGTCCGTGGCATAGTAGTTTTGAAACCGCGCGTCCGAGGCCTTGAACTCAACAAACGGTAGCGTTTGTGTGACGAGCGGCGCATCAAAGTCACCCTGTTGTGCGCCAATGAGCGCCTGCATCCCGGCCATTTGTTCATCGCTAAACGTATAGACCGCCGAGCGATATTTCCCCCGCATCTTATGTTTGGACGTGCTGGCGTGGGTGCGTAAATGAACTTGCGTCAGGATGTCGAGCGGGATGACCAAAGGGTCGAAGGTGACGATCACCGCCTCGGAGTAGCTGTCGTTGGGGGCCGTTGACCGGATGAACCCCTGTTGCACGGATGTGACCCCGCGCAACGACTGAAACACCGCCTCGGTGCACCAATGGCAGCCGCCGCCGAACCCGATTTTGCTCATGTCTTGCGCCCGATCCACTTGGACAATGGCGCCGCTGTCACCCCGTGCAGGATGATCGACAAGAACACCGTCATCGAGACACAGGCGAGCAGTTCTTCTTCGCGGGGGAAGTCGAATTCGTCCATCATGATCAGCGTGAACAGGATCGAGGCCAGCCCGCGCGGCCCGAACCAGCCCAAGAACAGCTTTTCACGCGCCGCTAGCCCCGTGCCCAATAGCGATATCCAGATCGGCAGCATCCGCACCACCGTGAGGAACAGCAGCGACAGTAGAACCGCCTCCCATGTCATATGCGTCAACCCGTCTGGCAGCAAAAGCGCCCCGAACACAAAGAAGGCGGCCATCGTGAGCAACTCGCCAACCCCTTCCATGAATTCCGAGATAAAATGGATGTCGTGCTTGTAGATATTGCCAAAGGTCATGCCCCCGACAAACGCGGCGATAAAGCCGTTGCCGCCGATGATCTCTGCGCCGATGTAGGCCGCGAAGGCCACTGTCAGGAACGCCGCGCCGCCTGCTGCTTCTGCCATCAGGTCGCGGCTTTGTGCAACATCCATCGCCTTGGCAAAGCCCCAGCCGAAGGTGATCCCGACCAAGGGGCCAAGCACAACTTGCATGATTGCATTCAGCGCCAAGCCGTCCGTTGACACCGTGCCCATCCCCGCCGAGGCAAGGATCGCGCCAAGCAACACAAACGGCAGCACAAGCCCGTCGTTCAGCCCGCTTTCGACGTTGATCGTCTGGCTTAGGTGGGTTGGCACGTCTTTGCTGCTGACCACCGTTTGCCCAAGGGCCGCGTCAGTCGGGGTCAGCACCGCCGCCGTCAAAAGCGCCATCGCCACCCCGCTTTCGGGGCTCAGAATATAGGCCACAAGCGTGCCCAGCGCGACCGTGAGCGGCAGCCCGATCACGAGCATGCGCAGCGGGAGTTTGAAATTTTCGCGCAACCGCATGAACCGCACGTGGCTCGCGTCCGAGAAGAGCACAAGCACAAGCGTCACCTCCGCCAGCAGCCGCTTGCCTGCGTCAAGCGATTGTGGTGCGGCAATCGTTTCGACCTGATGCGCCCCAAGAAACCCGAGCCCCATAAAGATGATCGGCAGTGTCAGGATCGACTTGGCAATCGCATTGGTCAAAAGCGCGTAGGCGAACACACACACGAGCAACCCGAGTAGGTAGATGTCAAAGTGCAGGTGCATGTGATCTCCGATTTATCGCAGTTTATGTTCCGCAGAACGTCTTGAAGTTTGCCCCGCCGTCAGGGTCGGGCGCGCTATAGGCCGCGAGGCCGTCACGCGCGGTGAAAGGGTCTGCGAGCACCGCGAGGAACGCCTTGAACGGGCCGAGGTCGTTGTCGTTTTCTGCGGCATGCAGGGCCGCCTCAACGAGGTGATTGCGCGGAATGTAGATCGGGTTGACCGCGTTCATCGCCGTGATCCGCGTGGCCGCATCCGTGCCGTCCCGCCCGATCCGTTCCGCCCATTTCGCC
Organism: uncultured Loktanella sp.; assembly: GCA_937132065.1. Taxonomy (GTDB): domain Bacteria; phylum Pseudomonadota; class Alphaproteobacteria; order Rhodobacterales; family Rhodobacteraceae; genus Yoonia. Next base: position 18,386 of record CAKZNT010000065.1, on the reverse strand, counting down.
AGCCATTCCTTGATCGCAGTCGGGTCGATAAAGGGGGCCGTTACGGCCTCTGTTTCACCCGAAGCGGCCTGCGCCAATGCGCGGAAATAGTTCGTGTAATCAACGCCTTGCCCCTCCATTGCGTCGAACATGTCGTTGATCAATGCGGCATCTTCGGCCTCTTCGGTTGTCAGCCCGATTTTGGCGCGCATGCCTGCGGTCCAGATCGCCGTGTAGGTCGGGACAAAGCCGTTCACGATATTGGTCGCCAAGCGGATCGCATTGTCGGAATCCTCGGGGTCGATGAGGTCCAGCATGGCTTCGGCCAGCCGCGCGAGGTTCCATTGGGCCATCACGGGCTGATTGCCAAACGCATAGCGCCCGTCGCGGTCAATCGAACTAAACACGGCGTTCGGATCATAGCTGTCGATGAAGGCGCAGGGGCCGTAATCAATGGTTTCACCCGAAATTGTCATGTTGTCGGTGTTCATCACGCCATGCACAAACCCAACCTGAAGCCATTTGGCGAGCAAGGCGGCTTGGCGCTCGCTGACGCGCTTCAAGAAGGTCAGATATTTGTCATCAGCATCGACAAGATCAGGGTCATGGCGCGCAATCGCATAGTTAGCCAGTTGCCTAACTTTATCGGTTTCATGGCGTGCAGCGAAAAACTGGAACGTGCCCACGCGCAAATGGCTGGCGGCGACCCGTGCCAGAACCGCGCCTTGCTTCATGCCCTCGCGGGCAATGTTCTCGCCCGTGGTGGTCGCCCCAAGCGCGCGGGTTGTCGGGATGCCCAGCGCATGCATGGCCTCGCCCATCAAATATTCGCGCAAAACAGGGCCAAGTGCTGCCTTGCCGTCACCGCCGCGTGAAAACGGGGTGCGCCCCGAGCCTTTCAGGTGGATGTCCACGCGCGCGCCGTCAGGGCCGATGATCTCGCCCAAAAGCAGGGCGCGGCCATCACCAAGCTGGGGGGAAAACCCGCCAAACTGGTGACCCGCATAGGCCATCGCCAAGGGCTGCGCCCCATCCGGCGCGACACTGCCTGACAGGATTTGAGCAGCGTCCGCAAGCGCATCGCCATCAAGCCCGAGGGTTTTCGCAAGGGCTGTATTTGCGATCACAACCTTGGGGGCAGGGGCCACGGCCCCCTTCCACTCGGCATAAAACCCGTCAAGGTCGCGGGCATAGGTATTGTCAAAATCGAACGAAAGGGGGGCTTTGGTCATGAGGCCTGTCCTTATAAATCCTGTTGGATGGTCGGGGCAATTCTGCGCCCCAACCTCTTTATTTTAGCTCCGCTCGAATGCGACATCATCAGCGCCTAGCGCCTGCATAAACCGCGTGGGGTCTATTCTGAAGTCAGCGTAAACGACATCCCCTTGCGGGTCGATCACCGTAAACCATGGCGTGCCGCCTGACACGTAATCTTCCATGAAGCTCGGGTGGCGGTCACTGCCCAATGGCACGTCATGCCCGAACGGAAGCTTGAGGCCGTATTGCTCTTGGTTCACCCGCAGCTTGTCGACGGTATTGTCCTTGCTGTCCCCAAACACGGTTTGAATAACCGCAAACGAGAACCCTTTGTCTTGCAGGTTATCGCTCAGATACTTCAGGGTCGGGAAACCGCGAGAGTGGCAGTTCGGACACCCGTGCTTAAAGCAGTAGATCACCTTGTAGCCGTCCCCCATATCGGCAAGCCGCAGGGGTTTGTCCATCGGCGCGCCGTTTGCGTCGATCCATGTATCAACCCGCAGTTCGGGGGCTTGTCCGTTTAAAGTTCCAAATTGCATGACATATCCTTTCATCAGGCGGTTACCTGAAATCCAATGAGGGGAGATGTCCCCGCCACAGATGCGGCGGGGGCGAGTGGTGGTTATTGTGCGGCGCGCCGTGGCAAGACCCAGTCAGGGCGCACGAAGTGGCAGGTATAGCCGTTGGGCATGCGCTCCAGATAGTCTTGGTGCTCTGGCTCGGCCTCCCAGAAATCGCTGGCGGCCTCCACTTCTGTCACAACCTTGCCTGGCCAAATGCCTGAGGCATCGACATCGGCGATCGTATCAAGCGCTTCTGCCTTTTGCGCCTCATCGAGGTAGTAGATCGCAGAGCGGTAAGACGTCCCGCGATCATTGCCTTGGCGCATCGGCGTGGTTGGGTCGTGGATCTGGAAGAAGAACTCCAGCAAGGCGCGGTAGCTTGTTTTGGCAGGATCATAGACGATCTCGATGCCCTCGGCATGTGTGCCGTGGTCGCGGTAAGTCGCATGTGGCACGTCGCCGCCCGTGTAACCCACGCGGGTCGACACAACGCCGGCGCGCTTGCGGATCAGATCTTGCATGCCCCAAAAGCAGCCACCGGCAAAGATTGCACGCATCGTCATTCATACGTCCTCCACTTGGTTTACGAATTCGCCGTAGCCTTCGGCCTCCATGTCGCCCTTTGCAATAAACCGCAAACTGGCAGAGTTGATGCAGTAGCGCAGGCCACCCTTGTCTTGCGGCCCGTCTGTAAAGACGTGACCAAGGTGGCTATCCCCATGCTTGGAACGCACTTCGGTGCGCACCATGCCAAAGCCCTCGTCGGAATGCTCTGTCACATGCTCGGACATGATCGGCTTGGTAAAGCTGGGCCAGCCACATCCGCTCTCAAACTTGTCAGACGAGGCAAACAGCGGCTCGCCCGAAACGATATCAACATAGATGCCGACCTCATTGTTGCTTGTCAGCGGCCCTGTGCCCGCCCGTTCTGTCCCGTTTTGCTGGGTGACGCGGAATTGCTCTGGTGTGAGCTTGGCAATGGCTTCGGCTGTCTTTGCGTATTTCATTGAGAATTCCCTCTTGTCTGGTTGGTGTTGAACATCAGATAGGGCTCTTCAAACGGCATTACCAATAGTTAACGTCTATTGTTTCTATGCCTCTACCAGTTGTGAGATTTGGCCATGGCGATGATGTGGCGCAATTCCGTGGCCTGCCGCCACCATTTGCTGCACCCAGTCTTCACGCTCGGCGCTAAATCGGGGTTGCAGCAGAATGTCACGGTCCATGAAATGCGCGATAATCTGGCTGTGGAATTCGCACACCAACCGATCAACATAGTTTGTGGGCCATTTTATTCGTCGCCCACAGCACGCAAGCGATAAACCCCTTCGGGCAAGTCAAGCGCGGCCTCAAGATCGCGGACCTGCGACAAGGACAGGGTAATCTTGAGCATCTTTTGCTGCGCTTGATCCCACTGGGACAGGGTCACATGCTCTTCAAAGGTGTTGATGACAACATCCTCTAGCAGCGGGGTTTTATCCTCGTCGACAAGGGTGATGATGGTGCGGTCAAATTCGTGCTCAATTGTAAACATATCGGTAACTTAGCGCAGTCGCGACAATCTGCCAATCGCGCGATTGTGCACAGGTTGGGGCTAGGCGGTGGGGGTGTATCTGGTATGAACGACTGAAACCTAGAGGCGACCACCAGACCGATGCGCAGACTGCTCCTTCTCTCATTTGCCGTGCTGGCAGGCTGTAGCGTGACGCCGCCCGCGCCCGAGGTCTTGCCGCCCCCTGAACCGCAAACCATCATCATCGAGCGTAGCACAATTGAAAGGGTGGTTGCGGTGGTGCAAACCGTGGCCCCCGTTGCCGAAGAGATGTGCACCCGCCGCGCGCCAACCCTGAACTGTGACTTTCGCATTGTCGTCGACGAGACGCCAAACGCACCGCCCAACGCGTTTCAAACCCAAGATGACGAGGGCCGCCCGATTATCGCCTTCACACTCGCACTGATCGCAGAGGCGCAAAACAGCGACGAGATGGCGTTCATCATGTCCCATGAGGCCGCGCACCACATTCTTGGCCACATTGTGCGCCAGAACGAGAACGCGATGGCGGGGGCGCAGATATTGGGCGGGCTGGCCTCTGTGCTTTCTGGCGGGCGCGAGGAGTCGATCCGCGCGGGCGTGCGCCTTGGGGCTGAAATCGGCGCGCGGACCTATTCCAAGGACTTCGAGCTTGAGGCCGATGCGATGGGCACGGTTATCGCGGCGCGGGCAGGGTTTAATCCGCTTCGCGGCGCGGAGTTCTTTTTCCGCATCCCTGATCCGGGCAACCAGTTTTTGGGGTCACACCCCGCCAACGCCGACCGACTTGCTACGGTGCAACGGGTCGCGCGCCAGCTTCAGATTGTGCCGCAGGGATAGTCGCATTTTGCACGCCAACCTTCGGGAATGCGCTTGAAGCTGCCCGCCAACCTATGCAACAAAATCCATGTTCTCAGGGCGGGGTGCAATTCCCCACCGGCGGTTATAGTCCGCGAGCGCTTGGTTTTCCAAGGTCAGCAGATCAGGTGTAATTCCTGAACCGACGGTCATAGTCCGGATGTGAGAGAACGCGGGTGGTCCTTTCGGGGGGCATGCGTGTGATCGTGCTTTGAGTGACGTGTCGTGGCTTAAAGGAGATTAAAAATGACACTCACGAGATACGCTTTCATCAAGGCCAACTGGCATTCACATATTGTGGATCGGGCCTTGGAAGGGTTTTGCGAATTGATTCCCGCAGATCAGGTAGACGTATTCGACGTGCCTGGCGCGTTTGAAATGCCGTTACTTGCCAAAGACTTAGCAAGCACTGGGCGCTACGCCGCCGTGGCCGCTGCCGCCCTTGTCGTTGACGGCGGGATATATCGTCACGATTTCGTAGCCTCTGCGGTCGTTGACGGGTTGATGCGCGCGAGCATGGATACGGGTGTGCCTGTTTTGTCGGTGTCTTTGACCCCGCATCATTTTCAGGAAACCGCCCATCACAACGCGATTTACGCGGCGCATTTTGTTGAAAAGGGGCGCGAGGCGGCGCAGGCTGCTTTGGCGATTGGCCGCGCGCGTGCGGCGATGGCCGCTTAGGCGGCGATGCGCATTATCCAGAATGTCGTCAGTGATCGCGGATCGAAATACGCGGTGTCAGGCGGGGCATGTGGCTCCGCCGAAGATGCGGCGGCGTTCATTAAGGCACTGTGCCGCAACAAGAAATTCGCCAAGGCCACCCATAACACGTGGGGGGTGATCCTGCCCGATGGCACACCGCTCAAGGCCGATGACGGCGAGAGCGGGGCGGGGATGGTGATCTTGCGGATGCTGGAGCGCGAGGGGATCACGGGCGAGATTGTCGTCGTGACGCGGTGGTATGGCGGCAAACATCTGGGAGGCGACCGGTTTCGACATGTGCAAGAGTGCGTCAGGGTGTGGGTCGAAAGTCGGGTGTGATTTGCGTGCACGGGGCGTGCACTGCGCGTGCACTGGTTGGTGCGGGTTAGGTCCGCCTATTCATCGCCCGAAGCGTCTCCACATCCGAAGTGCAGCAAGCACATCCCTAACCCGTCTGTCTCGACAGAGCCGAAACAGCAAAGCCCCCCGCCTTAATCGTCCGAAACGCTCCTGTCCCTGAGACAGGCAGTTGATGGCTTTGCCTTCCGCGATAGTATTCTCGTGGCCCCGAAAACTCAATTCAATCGTTTGAAAATGAGGGCGGTGTGTTCCGTTATTTATGTCGGCGCTTGGACCTCGGGGGTGAACTGCGTCTTGAAAACTGTCGAGGACAGTTTTAGCAGTGAACGCGCGCAGCGCAGGGGGTGCGAAAGATGCAATGTTTACCGTTGCTATCCGCCACTAGCGCCTGGACCTCGGGGTGGGTGCGAAGCGCCCTCACCATGGGGGAGGGTTTGAGGCGTCTCGAAAACTGTCGAGGACAGTTTTAGCCGAAAACGAGTGGAGCCCCGAACGGGCGCTGCCCAGCGAAGCTGGACGGATTTGGTTGCAGCGGGTTCGGTTTGGCCGCAATGTATAAATTGATAAATTTGAGAGAGATTGAAATTGGAAGCTTCCCAAACAGCCATCCCTTGGCTTGTGAAGATGAGTGATTTGTTTTGGACTGTTTTAGTTTCAGCAATCGTTTCTGGATTAGTGTCGCATTACTTTAAGAGAAAAGAAATGAAGCACTCTGCCGAAATCGATTACCAATACGAGCAGAAAAAGAAACTAAGCGAGTTAGTTGGGGCCCATTATGGACGTCTCATTGGTTCAACGGCTCGCTTCAATCAACGAATGTGGAATCTATATGATCACCACGACAAAGGTTGGACAGAAGTGAAAGGTAGTTACTCCAATACAGGATACTATTTTAGAAGCTTTGTATTTCGCTTTTTGGAACTGATTTCTGTCTTAAGAGCGGTGGAAAGGGCATCTATCCATTTAGATACGAGGGTAGCTAAACCTGAGGATTTCAATTTCATCAACTACGTTTTAGCTATGAGTTGGATAATGACAGACATCGATCTGTTTAAGGATGTGAGGGATGAGGATCGACGAGATTTTGATCACTTTTATTCAGACAACTTGAGAAGTTACAGCGATATTGTCTGTGAAAACGGTGAAATGCCAACATTCGAAGGCTTCGATAGATTTATCGACGACGACTCCGCAATTCTTAGAGTGCTGGATTTTTTTAATGGCTTGAGAAGAGATGAGGCACGAGATCGATGGGATCGCTTGGTGTGTTTACACCTAATACAAATTGCGTTTCTCAACTCGTTCGGCGCGCCGCGATATAGGACAAGTCAAAACGACATAAAGAGAGTCATTTCTCAATTCGCTAAAGACGAAACTAGGGTCTCACTCCATTCTCGAATCGTGAGTTACGATTTGGACAAAGACCAAGGAATGAAGGATTTAGCTAAAGCCTTTTCTCAAACCCGCGCCCCCCACAAATCATAATCCCCAGCCTCTTCCACCTCAACGCGCGCGACATCCCCAACTGACAACCCATCCGTCCCCTCGTCGATAAACAAGTTCCCGTCGATCTCTGGTGCGTCTGCCCATGTGCGGCAGGTGGCGATGCCGTCTTCGTCGATGTCGTCTACGATCACTTCTATGATCTTGCCGACTTTGGCTTGCAGTTTGGCTTCCGATATCGCTTGGGCTTTTTCCATGAAACGGTTCCAGCGGTCTTGTTTGACCTCGGCGGATACGTGGTCGGGCAGGGCGTTCGAGCGCGCGCCGTCTACGTTTTCATACTGAAAACAGCCGACCCTATCCAACTGCGCCTCGTCGAGCCAGTCGAGCAGGTGTTGGAATTCTGACTCAGATTCACCGGGGTAGCCGACGATGAAGGTCGAGCGCAGGGTGATGTCGGGGCAGATTGCCCGCCATGCGCGGATTTCATCGAGCGTTTTGGCTCCTGCGGCGGGGCGGGCCATGCGGCGTAGCACGTCCGGGTGCGAGTGTTGGAACGGGATGTCGAGGTAGGGCAGGATGCCGTTGCTTGGGTCTGCCATGAGCGGGATCAGGTCGCGCACGTGCGGGTAGGGGTAGACGTAGTGCAGGCGCACCCATGCGCCTAAGTTCCCCAGTTCGCGTGTGAGATCGAGGATATGGGAGCGGACCTCGCCGTCTTTCCACGGGTTCGTGTCGTATTTGCGGTCGAGGCCGTAGGCGGAGGTGTCTTGGGAAATGACGAGCAGTTCTTTTACGCCTGCCTGCACCAGCTTTTCGGCTTCGCGCAGGATGGCGTGGGCGGGCCTGCTGGCGAGTTTTCCGCGCATGTCGGGGATGATGCAGAACTTACACTTGTGGTTACAGCCCTCGGAGATTTTGAGGTAGCTGTAGTGGCGCGGCGTCAGGGACACGCCTGTGGCGGGCAAAAGGTCGATGAACGGGTCGGGGGATGGCGGCACGGCGGTGTGCACCGCGTCGAGCACCTGTTCGTATTGGTGCGGGCCAGTCACGGCGAGGATTTGCGGGTGGTGTTCGCGGATGTAGTCGGGTTCGGCGCCGAGGCAGCCTGTGACGATGACCTTGCCGTTTTCCTTGAGCGCTTCGCCGATGGCATCCAAGGATTCGGCCTTGGCGGAGTCGAGAAAGCCGCAGGTGTTGACGATCACGGCTTCTGCGCCCGCGTAGTCGGGCGAGATCGCGTAGCCTTCGGCGCGCAGGCGGGTGAGGATGCGCTCGCTATCAACCAGCGCCTTGGGGCAGCCAAGAGAGACCATGCCGATAGTGGGCTGGCCGTCACGTTTAGGCTCGCTAAAGCGGGCGGTCGGGGCGAGGTCGGGGCGCAGGGAGGGCGGGTTTTGTGTCATGTGGGTGGGTTTATCCGAAGGTGTGGCAGTTGGGAAGATGTTGTGGTGGGGGAGGGGGCTGGCTAGGGTGGCTGGGTATTTGAGGGATGGATTATGAGTGAGTTGAAGGACGCGAACACGAACCCTTGGTATGTGTTGATGACGTTGTATGGGGAGCAGGAGAGGGAGCGGGTTGATTGGGAGTTGGCAGAGAAGAACCGCAAGGTTTGGAATGCGTGGGCGTGTCAGGAGTTAAGTGACGAGGAGCGGGCGCGGGTTTGTGCAAGTTCACAGGTTGAGGTTGCCGACACGCTGGGTTGGAGCGATGTGGAGGCCGAGGTACGCAAGATGCACCGTGCCGAAATGGTAAAGCGCAACAGTAAGGGTTTTTCCTATACAGGGTTTCCTGATTTTGACGAAGCAATAAGGCTTTCTGAAATACGATTCTCCAACCCAGTTGAGTTAGAAAAACGTATTTTCACGCAAGTTGCCAATTTTCGCTCCGCCACCTTCACGCAAGCCGCCAGTTTTCGCTACGTCATCTTCATGCAAAACGCCAATTTCCCCTCCGCTACCTTCACGCAAGGCGCCAGTTTCGACTCCGCCATCTTCAGGCAAGACGCCTATTTCTACTCCGCCACCTTCACGCAAAACGCCGAGTTCCCATCCGCCACCTTCACGCAAGGCGCCTATTTCTTCTCCGCCATCTTCAGGCAAGACGCCTATTTTCACTCTGCCACCTTCAGGCAAGACGCCAAATTCCGCTTTGCCACTTTTGAGGGACCTGCGAAGTTTGTTGGCACGAGATTCGGGTTGCGAGATGGGGGCCAAATTTGTGTTCCAGATTTTACCGAAGCAGTACTTGCAAAATTGGTCAGTTTTCGCAAAGCCGAATTTCCGCAGTATTATCCCGTTTTGGCGGGTGCTGTGTTTTCGGGGAAGGTGATAGTGACAGCGGATAAGGCGTTTTGGCCATCGATGGATCAGGTGTTGTTGGATGAAGTGAGCGGGGATGCTGAGCATATCTCAACCAAAGAGGTCGCCAAAGAATCTTCTGCGACTCTCCGCCATGAAATGGGCAGGCAGGGGTTGCCTGAGGAGGAGCATTTCTTTTTCCGCCGTGAGATGGAGTTTGCGCGGCAGTTGGGATTGTCGAAGTCCAAAGAAGTTTGGCCCTATTTCAAGGCTTGGCCGTATTGGATATTTAAGACGTTCTCAGGTTACGGCGAGAGTATTACGCGACCGTTGATCTGGCTGGGAATTGCTTTTGTTACTTTCGCGGTGATGTTCAGTGCTTATTTTAACTGGATGAATGAGTTTTACGACAAGGCGTTTGCTGCGGCTGCACCCTTTACGTTGTCTGGTGCTAACCTCTTCAGTTTTTTAGGTTTCCATCGTTTCTATTTTTCAAGCCTTGGATTTGCTGAAATGCATTGGTTCGTGCAATTTCTATGTGCGGTCGAGGTGGTTATGGGGCTAGTGCTCCTGTTCTTCCTTGGCCTTGGTCTGCGAAAACGCTTCAGGTTGCGTTAACCTATTTCGTCTATCCGTTTCATCAGCTGTGTGATTTTGCGTTCGCCGATCACGTTGCCTAGTCTTGTGTAGATTTTGCCAGCACGGTTCAATTTGGCGCGGATCATGTTGGTGGGCACGGGGGCTTCTGTGTGCAGCGCTTGTTCGGTGCGCAGGTTTGCCATTGTGTAGAGAAAGAACGCCACATCTGTGGCATTTCGCTCGCCTGCCATAAGCCGTGCGGCCCGTTTGATCGCGGCCCGTGCGCCGTCATAATTGCTGGCTTCGATATAGAACTGTGAAAGCAGCAGTTCGGCCTGTGCGCTATCGCGTCCGATATTGAACTGCTCGCAGAACCAGAAGTTTAGCTCGGCCCCCGCGATTTTGTCGCTCGCGGAAACCGCGTCGCTAAATTCCAACGCCGCGAGGATGTTAAACAGGCTGGCCTGCACAAGGTCGGGGTCATTGGCGGTAATCGCAAGGACGCTGCCAAGCTGGAAATCGGGCACGCCAGCGGCATCATTGGCCGCACGCCGCCGCATCGCCCCCCGTGCATTTAACGCACGACATAGCCCTGCAATATCAATGCCTTGGTTGAGGTATTGCGCGGTGATGACGTCAAGTTTCTGGCACTGCACGACCGGGTCCACATCGTCTTGGAACGCAAACGACACCCGAATGCGCGGCGCATATATCTGGGCAATTGCCCCTGTCATCTTGCCGCTTTCGACAAAATCAATCGCCTGATCACGCATATCCAGCGCAAGGTCGCGGTCGGCGCGATAGCAGATGCGCGCGATTTCAGCGTAAGAGGCGGCGTTTAGAAACGGATCCAGCGTCACGCTTAACGCCTGCTTTTGATGGGTGAGCGCCTCGCCAACCCGCCCCTGCGCAAAGGCCACTTTGGCCCGCATTGTCGCAAACAGCCACGGTAGATGTGACCGCAGATCGGGCTTGATCCAGAATGCAAGCGCGTCCGAGCTGCCCCGCAAGGTACTGAGCCGCCGCGCAAACGGCGCGTTTGGCGCGATGGTGCACTGCGTTGGGTCAAGCCCGTAGGTCGTCGCGGTTCCGCGCCTCTGTTTGAGGATCACCAGCCCATGCGCCTTCATTTTGCGGCGGAAATTGTCGATCTCGATCATCACGGTGCGGGCGGTTTTGTGCCCCTTGCGCCCCTGCGAGAACGCGGCCTGCTGGTAGAGGTGTTCAAAGGTCACCATCGGTCCGTTGAATTGCTGCTGGGTGGCCAAGTGGCACAGGAACAGCCCCCATTTTCGCGAGGTGATCAATTGGGCCGTTTCGCCGTTCGCACAGATCGCGATGCCAGTTTCCGCAAGGTCAAGTTGGATGGCTGCTTCCCTTATGTCGGTTTGTGTATTGCGAGTTTGGGAAACTGGCCCGGTGAGCGCAAGTGTTTGTTTCGCGCGACTCGATATTCTTGGTGTGTTGGGGGCTGTTGACGTTTTTGGTCGGTCAACCCAGCGCGTGACGTGTTGTTGTCAGCCAGTCTATCGGGTGATTTTTGTTCGGGGATGTTTCCCCTCCCTGTGGTGCGCCACCGCCTGTGAGTGGACGGTGGCGCATTCGGGTCAGGATTTTTCCTGCATCTTGCGGATGAACTTGAGTTTGGCGCGGTGCGGCAGGAATGGCATCAGCCAGTTCAGTTGAAACGCCAGCCCTGCCTCGTTGATCACGTTGATCTTGCCCTTGAGCATTGCGTCATATCCGACCTTTGCCACGGACGCGGGCGTTTGCCCTGATTTCGTAAGCGGTGTCCCACCCAAGTCGGCCCGCGTGGCGAAATCGGTTTCGACATAACCCGGTTCAAGGGCGGTGACGGTGACCCCCGCATCCCCCAGCTCTTCTGCGAGTGCGTAAGAAAAGCTGGACACAAATGCCTTGGTTGCGAAGTAGGTGGCTTGCAGTGGCCCCGGCATATAGCTCGCTGTTGACGAGACGTTCAGGATCTTGCCGCCCCCCGCTTTCACCATATCGTTGCCGATTTTATGGCAGAGCGAGACGAGCGATTTCACGTTCAGGTCGATCATTGCCAGATCGTCGGCAAGGGCGCGTTCCACGAATTTTCCGTGCCCGCCAAAGCCTGCGTTATTGATCAGTATGTCAACATGCGCGCCGTTGAGCGCGGCGTAGAGCGTGTCGGCCCCGTCCGCCGCGCCTAGGTCGCATGTGATCACAGTGACGGTGATCCCATGCGCGCTTTCCAATTCCGATTTCAGCGCGTTCAGGGCATCGGCCCGCCGCGCCGTGATGATGAGGTCACCGCCGCGCGCTGCGTGGTAGCGGGCGAATTCTGCGCCGATCCCACCTGATGCGCCTGTGATGAGGGCCGTGTTGGACATGTGAAGCTCCTTTGATGTGTCCCCCAGAGGTATGCGGGTGCGCGCCAAATTCAACGCTTCGGGTGTCGTGTGGCCGACTAACCCATCACGATCAGTTCAGAGACCTGCATCGTGGCGTTGTCCATCTCAAGGAACGGGCTCTTCTCGGCGATGGCACGGGCGGCGTCGATGTCGGGGGCGTTCACGATTGAATAACCCATCATCGGCGTGCCGATCTGGTCCGCCCCGAGGATTTGCGTGTTCTTGAGCGGCTGTTGCCCGACGACCATATCAAGCCCGCCCATCCATTCCATGTAACGCGCCATATGCGCCTTGCCTTCTTCGGGTGTCGCAGGCTGGCTACCGCCGTGATAGGTCATGATGAACTGTGGCATTTTGCTCTCCTATGCAATTGATCTCAAACGCTAGGTGACTGCGCGCTGAAAAGCCATGAAAAAAGGCCACCCACAGGTGTGGATGACCCAAATTGCGTAGGATGGGTTTTAACCCATGTGCCTTAGCGGCGGCGGTCGCGCCGTGACGACATTGGCTGGAATGCAACGCCAACATGGGCCTCGCAATATGGCTTGCCCGTTTGCACATTCAGGCCGCAGAACCAGAAATCATCCGTTGCAGGGTCGCCAACGGGCCACTTGCAGGTTTTCTCGGTCAGTTCCATCAGCGTAATCCGCTTTGCGCCTTTTTCGACTTCACTGACCTTGGCCAGAGCCTCGGGTGAAATCTCGTTGGCGGACGGCTGTGGCGGCAAAGGTTGCCCCGCAGGAATAATCGCACGGCGTGCCGCCGAAATCGGAATCCCGTTTTCGTCCAGTTCGAGAACTTCTTCCTCGTCCTTTTTGGCCTTTGCGGCAGGGGCTGCGGTTGTCCCTGTTTTCGCCTTTGCCTTTGGCGGCGCTTTTGGTGCGGCGGCGGCCTTTGGCGCGGCTTTCTCTTTCGCGGGCTTTGCGGCTGTGGACGCACCCGTTGTTCCCGCCCGATTGGACAGGCCCAAACGGTGCACCTTACCGATAACGGCGTTGCGCGTCACACCGCCAAGTTCCTTGGCGATCTGGCTTGCAGACTGGCCCTCGCCCCACATCTTCTTAAGCGTCTCGACGCGATCGTCTGTCCAGGACATACATATTCCTTTGAGTTGTCGGCGGGATGCGCGCGGTGCACATCGGGCCTTGCCTATTTCTTCAATCACCTATTGTAAGCACTGTAAGGCCGGATGTGAAGCGCATCTGCCCAAATCAAGCGAGGTATAGTGATGCATGAGCAAACAGATATGGGAATGCGCCGTTTCGGGCGGGTGAATTGGCTGGGCACATGGACCCTGATGCGCCGCGAGGTCAAGCGGTTCATGAACGTCTGGTCGCAAACCGTGATGGCGCCACTGATCAACGCCGGCCTGTTTCTGATGATCTTTACCATCGCTATCGGCCCGCAGCGTGGCGATGTGATGGGTGTGCCTTTCATGACCTTCCTAGCTCCGGGCATCCTGACGATGACCGTGATCCAGAACGCCTTTGCCAATACCTCGTCCAGCCTCGCCTCTGCAAAGGTGCAGGGCAATATCGTTGATACATTGATGCCGCCCCTGTCGGCCGCCGAACTGGTCACGGGCTATATCAGCGGCGCGGTTGCCCGTGGTGCGCTGGTGGCCGTTGTCATCGCACTTGGCTGCTGGGTATTCCTCGGGGTGGGCATGCAAAACCCTGCGTGGGTCATTATCTTTGTGCTGCTCGGCTCGATCCTGATGGGTGGCCTTGGCATGATCGCAGGCATCTTCGCCAATAAGTTCGACCAGCTGTCCGCGATTTCAAACTTCCTCGTGACGCCCTTGGCCTTCCTGTCGGGCACATTCTATTCCATCGACGCCTTGCCAAGCTGGTTGCAAGCCATGTCCCACGCCAACCCGTTCTTTTACATCATCGACGGCGTGCGCCGTGGCATGATCGGTGTCTCTGACAGCAGCCCGTGGGTCGGGCTGGTTGTTGTCGGTATCGCTTGCGCAATCGTCATCGGCATTTGCTGGAACTGGATGAACCGCGGCTACCGCCTCAAGGCCTGAGCCCGCCCTTCGCGCCACGCCAGCAAGAGCGCACCCGTCAGAATGACGCCCGCGCCTGTCCAGCTAATCACGTCTGGCCAGATGTTGAACAACACGAGATCGTAGAGGCTTGCGAATATCAGGGTAATATAGCTGAACGGGGTCACAAAGCTGGCGTCAGCCCGCGCCATCGCGTTGATAAAGCAGGTTTGCGCGGTGGCCATCAGCACCCCTATGCCCGCAAGCGCCGCCCATTGTCCCCCCGTCGGTGCAACCCAGACGGGGAGCACAGCCACGGTCGCAATGAGCAACCCCAACGCATTGTTCACCAGCAGTATCTGGAATGGCGGCTCCCGGTCGGCCAGCTTTTTGATGAAAATCAATTCGGCCCCCATCAGCATTGCTGCACCCAGCGGTAGCAAGGCGGCAACTTGGAATGTCGCAGGGCCGGGTCTGAGCAATATCAATGCGCCCGCCAACGCCATTGCCGCTGCAAACCAGCGCCACGGCCCGACCCGCTCTCCCAGAAACGGGATCGCAAGCAGCATGCAAAAGACAGGGTTCAGAAAGCTGATCGCCGTTGCATCCGACAGCGGGATATAGGCCACAGCCGCAAACATCAGCGTCACGCCGCTCCAGCCAAATGCCGTGCGTCCGATATGGATCTTGAGATCGATCCGCGTGAATGTGGGCCGCATCGCCATCGCGACACTCGATAAGGCGATAAAGGCAAACAGGAACCGCCCGTGGCTAATTTGCAGCGGATGCAACGGTTCGCCCAGAACCCCCGTGCCAATCATCTTGGCCAAAAGGGTGGTCCCCGCGATAAACGCAGTGGCCGTCAGCATAAACAGGACGGCAGCGGTCGGGTTTTGTGGGCGTTTTGTCATGCGGATTTGATGGGCGAAGCGGCCCCGTTGCACAAGGGACTTTTCAGCCGTGAAGAGATGCGCTAAGCATCATGCATGATGACACGCACCACATATGTGATCCGACGCCGACGCTAATCTTTGCGCGCCCGCCTGCTTGTCTTCTTTTTCCCCTTTCAAACATTGACATGACGCTCCGGCATTGCCACCAATCGAGCTTCATTTATCCAGCAAAGGCTGATCTGCTATGATCCCATCCGTTTTGCCTACCTATTCACGCGCGCCCCTGACCTTTGTCAAAGGCGAAGGTTCTTGGTTAACCGAGGCAGACGGGCGACGATTTCTGGATTTGGGGGCAGGGATCGCGGTCAATGTGCTTGGGCATGCCGCCCCTGTTTTGGTCGATGCCCTGACGGCGCAGGCCAATAGCCTTTGGCACACGTCCAACCTCTATAATATTCCCTCCCAGCAAGCGCTGGCTGACGCGCTGGTCGATGCGACTTTTGCCGACACCGTGTTCTTTACGAACTCGGGCACAGAGTCTTGCGAGTTGGCGGTGAAAATGGCGCGCAAGTATTGGTATGACAAAGGCGCGCCCGAGCGCACCGACATCATCACCTTCGCAGGGTCGTTCCACGGACGCTCCGCCGCAGGGATTGCAGCGGCAGGATCCGAGAAAATGACCAAAGGGTTCGGCCCGCTTTTACCCGGATTTGTGCATCTCCCGTTTGATGATCTGGCGGCATTGGCCGAAGCGATAAAATCGGACACGGTTGCGGCTATTCTCGTAGAGCCTGTCCAAGGAGAGGGCGGTATCCGCCCCTTGCCTGATGCGTCACTCAAGGCAATGCGCGACCTTTGCGATGCGCACGGCGTGCTGTTGATGCTCGACGAGGTGCAATGTGGCATGGGGCGCACGGGCAAGCTATTTGCCCACGAATGGGCAGGCGTGACCCCTGATATCATGATGGTTGCCAAGGGCATTGGCGGTGGGTTTCCGCTCGGCGCGGTGCTCGCGACAGAAACCGCAGCGTCCGGCATGACGGCTGGCACGCATGGGTCGACCTATGGCGGCAACCCCTTGGCGTGTGCCGTTGGCAGTGCCGTGATGGGCGTGGTCAGCGACGCGGCTTTTCTAGATGAGGTCAACCGCAAGGCAGGGCTGCTGCGTCAAAAGCTCGAAGGGCTAGTCGCCGCACATCCTGACGTCTTTGAAGGGGTGCGCGGTAGCGGGCTGATGCTGGGGCTTTTGTGCAAGGCAACCAACACCGATATCGTTGCTGCGGGCTACGGGGTGGGCGTTCTGACCGTGCCCGCTGCCGATAACGTGATCCGCCTGCTCCCCGCCCTGAACATCACCGACGACGACATCGCGCAGGCGATCGACTTGCTTGATCAAGCTGCAACTTCCGTTTCTTCCGAGTGAAAATATGCTGGGGGTCTGGGGGCGAGCCCCCAGCCTTGGCCAGCCAAAAGCGAAAAGATATATGACACATTTTTTAGACATCCACACAACACCCCAACCCGATTTGCACAAGATCATCAGCAATGCGCGCATGATGAAAGACGCACGCAATGGCATGAGCAAAGGCACGCTCGACGAGGATCAGCCGCTCGCGGGGCAAATGGTTGCCCTGATCTTCGAGAAGCCGTCAACGCGGACCCGCGTCAGTTTTGATGTTGGGGTGCGCCAGATGGGCGGGCAGACGTTGGTGCTTTCTGGCGCTGACATGCAGCTTGGCCACGGCGAAACGATTGCCGATACTGCGCGGGTTCTATCCCGCTATGTCGACCTCATCATGATCCGCACGTTCGAAGAACAAACCCTGCTTGATATGGCCGAACATGCATCCGTGCCCGTGATCAACGGGCTGACAAATCGCACGCACCCCTGTCAGATCATGGCCGACGTTCTGACATTCACTGACAGGGGCATCTATTGTCCCGCAGGCGATTTCTACATTGATCCGTGGAAACCGGTGGATCGCGCGTTGATCACCCATGGGCACAGCGACCATGCGCGCTCTGGCATGGGTCGATACCTCGCAACCACTGGCACTGCACCTGTCATGCAGCATCGTCTGGGCGAAATCGCATTGGAAACCGTGGAATACGCACAAACGCAGAAGATTGGCGACGCCCTCGTCTCATTTCATCCAGCAGGCCATGTGCCCGGTTCTGCACAAATCCGGGTAGAGGTGAAGGGCGAAGTTTGGGTTGTCTCTGGTGACTATAAGACCGTGGCGGATGGTCTTTCGGAACCCTTTGAACCTGTGAAATGCCATGCGTTCATCACCGAATGCACTTTCGGGTTGCCTATCTTCAAATGGACACCTCAAGACATTTTGACCGGGCAAATCAACGACTGGTGGGTGACCAACGCCGCTGCTGGGCGAACCTCAATTCTTGGAGCCTATGCATTGGGCAAAGCCCAGCGACTGCTGACTACCGTTAACCCCGATATTGGCCCCATCCTGACGCATGGCGCGATTGAAAACACCAACGTGGTGTTGCGTAACCAAGGCGTCACCCTGCCCGACACTACGCTTGTAACGCAGGATATCACCAATAAAACTCACCCCGGCGCATTGGTTCTTGCTACCCCCAGCGCGCTTGGCACGACATGGGCGCGACGCTTCGGACCTGCTTCGACCGCCTTTGCCAGCGGATGGATGGCTTTGCGCGGTGTACGGCGCAGACGTGCGGCCGATCGTGGATTTGTCGTGTCTGACCATGCCGATTGGGAAGGGCTGAACAGCGCGATTGAGGCAACACAAGCCACCAAAATTTTTGCTACCCACGGCTATACCGATGTGTTCCAAAGGTGGCTATCAGGCCGTGGTTATGACGCCCATATCGTCAGCACTGACTACCAAGGCGAAGGTTTTGACCAGACCGAGGAAGACGCGACATGAAGGATTTCGCTGCCCTCTTCGCGCGCATTGACGAAAGCATCAAGACGACGGTGAAAACCACCGCCCTTGCAGATTATTTCCAAGCGGCCACGCCCTCGGACCGTCTTTGGACCATCGCGCTGTTCACCGGACGCCGCCCAAAGCGGACGATCACGGCCACCCGTCTGCGCGAATGGGCGGCAGAGGTTGCTGGCCTGCCTGACTGGCTGTTCGAAGAATGCTACAGCATCGTTGGTGATCTGGCCGAAACCATTGCCCTTGTTCTGCCGCCCGCAACGGACAACAAAGATCAAACGCTGACGCATTGGATCACCTACATAAAATCACTTTCAACGCTAGACGACGACGCCCGCAAGACTGGCATTCTGACCGCATGGAACAGCTTGCCCAACACAGAACGCTTTCTCTTTACCAAACTGCTGACAGGGGGTTTTCGTATCGGGGTCAGCGCCAAATTGATCACCCGTGCCTTGGCCAAAGCAACCGGGCAACCGGAACCGCAGTTGACACATAAGCTGATGGGCAATTGGACACCGGACACAACAACTTGGGAGGCCTTGATCGAAGCAGACGATCCCACTGCCGACCTGTCGCGACCCTACCCTTTCTACTTGGCTTAC
>CAKZNT010000064.1 GCA_937132065.1 uncultured Loktanella sp. | reverse complement strand
ACACAATACTGACCGTGTCGACACTCAAGGCCAACGCGCCAACGTAAAGCGCAATGAGGGCCATAGACAGGAAGATAATCGGTGCGAGTATACGCGATAATTTCGCTAGCATAATTGGATGTCCACGCAGCTGATGTGCGAATCACTTACTTCAATCTTGGATATCTACAAACCATTCCACTTTGTTTGACTGTGTGCAACCGTGCCTCGCTGTGCTGATTAAAACGGGCGCGGGCCCCGCACCCCAAAGCCACACCTTCCCCCCGATCCCACATGTTAGCGCTTTCCCCCTTCCACCACCCAGCCACGCCCTGTAAAGCCTTGAACAAAGGAGAAACGGTGATGGCGAAGATCGAACCCCTTGCTGGGATCAAAAAGATCAAACCCTATGTGGGCGGCGCGGCCAAGGTTGCGGGCGTCACAAATGTGACCAAGCTCAGCTCAAATGAAAACCCGTTTGGGCCAAGCCCGGCAGCGGTTGAGGCGTTCCAGCGCGCGGGCCATGACTTGCACCGTTATCCCAACACCGATCACGCCGCCTTGCGCACCGCCATTGGCGATCTGCACGGGCTCGACCCTGACCGTATTATTTGCGGCGTCGGATCCGATGAGATCATCACCTTCCTCTGTCAGGCCTTCGCAGGCCCTGGGGATGAGGTGATCTATACCGAACACGGCTTTTCGATGTATAAAATCTCGGCCCGCGCGGCTGGGGCGACCCCCGTTGAAGTGGCTGAGCGGGATCGCTTGGTCGACGTTGATGCGATCCTTGCGGGTGTCACCGCCAAAACCCGGCTGGTGTTCATCGCCAATCCCGGCAACCCCACCGGCACCATGATCGGCGTAGGGGAGCTTGCGCGCCTCGCGGAAAACCTGCCGGAAAACGTGCTGTTGGTGCTGGATGGCGCCTATGTGGAATATGTCGAAGGCTTTGATGGCGGGGCCTCCCTTGTGACCATGCGCGACAATGTTTTCATGACGCGGACGTTTTCGAAAATGTACGGCCTTGGCGGGCTGCGCATTGGGTGGGGGTACGGCACACCCGAGGTGATTGACTACCTCAATCGCGTCCGGGGGCCGTTTAACCTGTCGATGCCACAACTCGCCGCCGCAGAAGCCGCGTTGCACGACCGTGCCCATGTGGCCCGCTGCCTGAGTGAAAACACCCGCCTGCGTGCGTGGTTGGCCGAGGCATTGGCCGAACATGGCGTGCCGTCCGACACCTCTTGCGCCAACTTTATCCTTGCGCGGTTTGCCAGTGAAGACGAGGCAAATGCCGTGGATGATTTTATGCAATCCGAAGGCGTGATTGTGCGCCGGGTTGCGGGCTATGGCTTGCCAAACTGCCTGCGGATCACGGTGGGGGACGAAGCGTCCTGCCGCCGTGTGGCCCACCTGATTGGCCGCTTTAAAGGCGTGATCCCTGCGCCAGACCCTAAGATTTCGGGCAAGAAGGACGACAAAAAGGGCGACCAAAAGGAAGACGCATGACACAGATCTATGACCGCGTTGCCCTGATCGGCCTTGGCCTGATTGCATCGTCAATGGCGCACGGAATGCGCCGCGCGGGCCTTGCGGGCGAAATCGTCGGCACCGCCCGTTCCGCTGAAACCCGTGACACCGCGCGCGAGATCGGCCTGTGCGATCGCATTTGTGATACGGTTGCTGAGGCCGTCAAAGATGCGGATTTGGTCGTGCTTTGTGTCCCTGTCGGGGCGATGGATGTTGTCGCGCGTGAGATTGCACCTGCTTTGAAAGCGGGTGCGACGGTGACGGATGTTGGCTCGGTCAAACGCGCGGTGATTGAAGCGGTGCAGCCGCATTTACCTGATAATGTGCATTTTGTTCCTTCACACCCCGTGGCTGGGACAGAGCATTCTGGTCCACGTTCCGGTTTTGCAGAGTTGTTTGAAGAGCGTTGGTTCTTGATCGTTCCCGTTGAGGGTGCGGAGCCCGAAGCGGTTGATCGAATTGAAGCACTCTGGAAGGGGATTGGAGCCAAGACCGCGCGCATGGATGCGGATCATCATGACCTTGTTCTGGCCGTCACATCGCACGCGCCGCACCTCATTGCCTATACGATGGTTGGTGTTGCGGATGATCTGAGCCGTGTGACTGATAGCGAAGTTATCAATTATTCAGCGGCGGGTTTTCGCGACTTTACCCGTATTGCGGCCTCTGATCCAACGATGTGGCGTGACGTTTTCCTCAATAACAAGGAAGCAACGCTCGAAATTCTCGGGCGGTTCACCGAGGAACTATTCGTTTTGCAGCGCGCAATTCGCGAGGGGAATGGCGAGCAACTGCACGACTACTTTACGCGCACGCGCTCTATCCGCCGCTCGATTATCGAGGCGGGGCAGGATACCGCTGCTGCCAACTTTGGTCGCACGCCAACCGACCCGAAGTGATCCGCGCTGCGCTCCTTATCTTGTTTACTTTGGTCGCAGGAACAGCTGTGGCCGAGGGGCCGGTAACAGAGATGCGACCGCTTGCGCGTGGCCAAGAACCAGCACGCCCACCCTTGCGCCCGCAAGTCCGCCCCTATGAACGCCCCGCGCTTGCATATGGCGCGTCCACACGGCCGCTTTATCGCGCGGAAGTGGGCCTGTTTGCATTTAGCCCGAACGCGGTTGCGCAGTCGTTGCGCCCCATCGTGCGCCCACAAGCGATCGAGCGCGCCGCTGAGGCCGCCCGCGTGGCGCGCCTGCGTGGTCAGGTCTGTGGTGACGCAAATATCCAAGGTGACGCGATTGGCAATGTGGCAGGGCGCGGCGCATGCGGTGTCGAAAATGCCGTGCGGATCAAGTCGATTGCTGGCGTGCGCTTTCCACAACGACCGACGATGGATTGCCGCACTGCGCGAGCTTTGAAGGCATGGGTTGTGAACGGCGCGAAACCTGCGGTCGGGAACGCGGGGGGCGGCATTGCCTCGCTGCGCACGGTTTCCGATTACGCCTGCCGCAATCGCAATAGTGCGGCAAGCGGGCGCCTGTCCGAACATGCCTTTGGTCACGCCATCGATGTGGCAGGGATCAAGCTGAAGTCGGGTCGCGAAATTACGGTGCTGCGCGGTTGGAATACAGCGGGCGACAGTCGGATCTTGCGGCGGATGTGGCGGGCGGCTTGCGGGCCATTTGGCACGGTCCTTGGCCCCGAGGCCAACCGCTTTCACCGCGATCACTTTCACTTTGATACGGCCCGCTATCGCAGCGGTCCCTATTGCCGCTAAAGGCCGCGTGTCGGGCTGACCATGCTGCCGCAAACGATGGCCGTCAGGAGCCGCGGGACGGGTGGCACTTGGGATGCGGGAAACAGGATGCGGTCGCGCAATGCAGGTAGCCAACGGCTATCTGATTGATATTGCGGCGTGAATATCGCGCTCATGGCTTGGTATATACCAACGTGCAACCTGCGCGACTTGGCATATAGCGCCAGCGCCTCTTGCCCCGTGGCCTGTTTGAGAGCGCGCGAGAGCGCCAGTGCATCAAGCAGCGCCATGTTTGCCCCTTGGCCAAGTTGCGGGCTAGCGCGGTGGGCCGCATCCCCGATATGCACGATCCCCTCGCCGTAGGGTTTGCGCAGCGTGCCGTGGGAATAACGTGCCATTGTCATCTGGGATTGGTCGTTGATCTGGTCGATGAACGGCGCGAATGCGGGCCAAAGCGCGACAGCCTCAGCCTTCCAAGCAGCGAGCCCTGCATTCTGCCACGCCGCGTAATCATCACGGGGCAGCGACCAGAAAACCGCCGCTTTCTGCTTTGGATCATCGGGCATTTTCCCGATAGGGAGAGCGCCGATCATCCGATCCGCCCGCCGGTAACATTGCGAAAGTTGGGTCAGCGGTAGATCGGTTTGTGGCCAGTCAACCGTGCCCCATATCGCGCCGTATGGCAGGGGCTGCGACACAAGGGGGGAGAGCGGGGATGCAGCACCTGCTGCGTCAATCACAAGGTCAAATGGCCCGTGGGTTTTCCCGTTCTTAAGGTGGACCATCCCGAACTGTGCGCCCGTTACAACAGCGCCTTTGTGAACGGTGATGCCCTGCCGTTGGGCCGCATTCCAGATCGCGGTAAACAGGCTCGCGCGGTGAATAGCGAGGCCGAAGCGTCCGCCTGCATCGCGACTATACCAGACATCAAGCACGCGCCTGTTGCTGTCGGCCTCGTGCCCTAACATGTGGTTCACTTTGTTCCCGAGCGCCAAGGCCTCGTTGAGCGCACCAATCTCTTCCAGCACGGCCTGCCCAACAGGTTGGATCACCAGCCCCGAGCCGACAGGCTGCGGCGTGTCAAACTGGTCAAACACAGCGACCTGATGTCCGTCACGCGCCAAGAGCGCAGCGGCGGTCAGCCCCCCGATGCCAGCGCCCGCGATTGCAATCTTCATGGTGAACCGCTTTCGAAATGAATGCCTAAAATACACCAGTAACCTGCGCGATTTCTATTAGCAACGCAGTGCAGAGGGCTAGCCCTTGTTCTGGAATTACCGCGGGTCTATAAGCCGATTTATGAAATTCTGGGCACACATACGAATTATGTCCCCGGCGCGCTGATCACAGGCGCCGCCGGGCCAAAGGCGCAGGCTGGGTCGCGCCGCCCAAACCCCTGAAAAGATGTTGAAAAAGGACGCCCCTCATGTGCGCCGACACCCCTGAATACAAAGATACACTGAACCTTCCACGCACCGATTTTCCGATGCGCGCCGGCCTGCCAAAGCGAGAGCCAGAGTGGCTTGACCGTTGGGCAAAAATGGACGTTTACGGCCAATTGCGCGGCAAGACCGGCCGCAAGCCGTTCACCCTGCACGATGGTCCGCCTTATGCGAACGGCAATTTGCACATCGGTCATGCGCTCAACAAGATCCTCAAGGATATGGTTGTGCGCTCGCAGCAGATGATGGGCCGCGATGCCCGCTACATCCCCGGTTGGGATTGTCATGGTCTGCCGATCGAGTGGAAAATCGAAGAGCAATACCGCAACAAGGGCCGCGACAAGGACGATGTGCCTGTGGTCGAGTTCCGTCAGGAATGCCGTGAATTTGCGGCGGGCTGGGTCGATATCCAGCGCGAAGAATTCAAGCGCTTGGGGGTGCAAGGCAACTGGGCCGAGCCATATCTGACCATGAACTTCCACGCAGAGCGGGTGATCGCAGAGGAATTCCAGAAGTTCCTGATGAACGGCACGCTTTACCAAGGCTCCAAGCCAGTGATGTGGTCACCTGTTGAACAGACGGCCTTGGCTGAGGCGGAAGTTGAATACCAAGACAAAGAGAGCTTTACGATCTGGGTCCGCTTCCCTGTTTTGGGCGCTGAGGGCACGGCGCTAGATGGCGCGGATGTCGTGATCTGGACAACGACCCCATGGACCATCCCGTCTAACAAGGGCGTGGTATATCACCCCGACATTTCCTACGGCGTCTATGAAGTCACAGAGGCGGCTGAGGACAATTGGGTCAAGGTTGGTGACAAGCTGGTCATGGCCGACAAGTTGGCCGAGGGCTGTTTGGCGAAGGCCAAGGTCGATGCATTCACACGGATCGCTGATGCGGGTGACCTGTCAGGCCTTAAGCTCGCGCATCCACTTAACGGCATCGAAGGCGGGAACGGCGAATGGGACGCGCCGCGCGATTTCCGCGCCGCGCCATTCGTCACAGACGAGGACGGCACGGGCTTTGTGCATTGCGCACCAAGTCACGGGATGGACGAGTTCGAGCTTTACCGCGATCTGGGCATGCTCGAAGAGGTGATCACTTATAACGTGGTGGAAGACGGTTCTTTCCGTGCCGATCTGCCGTTGTTTGGCGGTATGCGCATTTTGCGCGACAAGGCGAACAAGAAGAACAAGGACAACCCTTGGGAAGGTGATGCGAACACGGCTGTCATGTCTGCGCTGTCGCAGATGGGCAAACTATTCGCCCGTGGCAAGATCAAGCACAGCTATCCACATTCATGGCGTTCCAAAGCGCCCGTAATCTTTCGCAACACACCGCAGTGGTTTGCCGCGATTGATAAAGCGGTGGGTGACGGGCAGGACACTTACGGCACAACAATTCGCGAACGCGCGCTGCGCTCCATCGACGAGTTGGTCACTTGGACCCCGCAAAAGGGGCGTAACCGCCTGTTTGCAATGATCGAGCAGCGCCCCGATTGGGTGTTGTCACGTCAACGGGCGTGGGGCGTGCCATTGACCTGCTTTACCAAAGTGGGCGCATTGCCGACGGACGACGATTTCTTGCTGCGCAACGCAGAGGTCAACGCGCGGATCACCGCCGCCTTTGAAGCCGAGGGCGCAGATGCGTGGTATCAGGACGGCGCAAAAGAGCGGTTCCTTGATGGCATCGTGAATGCGGGTGACTACACGCAAGTCATGGATATCCTTGACGTTTGGTTCGATAGTGGGTCAACCCATGCGTTCACATTGCGTGATCGTGCGGACGGGTCCGAAGACGGCATGGCTGATCTCTATCTGGAAGGGACCGACCAACACCGCGGCTGGTTCCATTCCTCAATGTTGCAGGCCTGCGGCACGATAGGCCATGCGCCTTATCGGGGCGTTTTGACCCACGGCTTCACGCTGGATGAAAAGGGCATGAAGATGTCCAAGTCCATCGGCAACACCATCGTGCCCGAGAAAATCGTGCAGCAATATGGCGCGGATATCCTGCGGCTTTGGGTGGCGCAAACCGACTATACCAACGATCAGCGCATTGGTGACGAGATCCTGAAAGGGACGGCGGACAGCTATCGCCGCCTGCGCAACACGCTGCGGTTTATGCTTGGCTCGCTGGCGGATTTCACCGAAGCGGACCGTGTTGCCCCTGCCGAAATGCCAGAGCTGGAGCAGGTCATCTTGCACCGCCTGAGCGAACTGGACGAGGTGGTGCGCAAGGGCTACGCAGCTTATGATTTCCAAGGTGTGTTCAGCGCGGTCTTTACCTTTGCGACTGTTGATCTGTCGGCGTTTTACTTCGATATCCGCAAGGATGCGCTATACTGCGATGGTGACACGGCCCGCCGTAAGGCAGCCCGCACCGTGCTTGATATCTTGTTCCACCGCCTGACAAAATGGCTCGCGCCTGTGCTTGTCTTCACGATGGAAGAGGTCTGGCTGGAACGGTTCCCCGGCGATGCAAGCTCGGTGCACCTCGTTGATTTCGACGAGACACCAAGTGACTGGCGCAATGATGCATTGGCCGCCAAATGGGCGGTTGTGCGCTCTGTGCGCCGCGTTGTGACGGGTGCGTTGGAAGTTGAACGCACGGCCAAGGTGATCGGCGCATCACTGGAAGCGGCCCCAACGGTCTATGTGAACGCGGACACAGCCAAGTTGTTGGAAACAGTGGCTTTTGAGGACATGAGCATCACGTCGGGGATCTATGTTTCGACAGATGCAGCCCCTGAGGGCGCATTCAAGCTGGATGATGTCGCAGAGGTTGCCGTGGTGTTTGCCAAGGCCGAAGGCGAAAAATGCCAGCGCTGTTGGAAAATCCTGCCTGATGTTGGCAGCCACGCCCATGCAGGTGTTTGCGGGCGCTGCGCCGCGGCGCTTGACTAGCATGGGTCAAGACCCATCCTACGTAGGGTCGCTACACGACAGCCCTGTGGGCCCGTTGTCAGTGATTGTGCAGGATGGCGCAGTTGTGCGGCTCGAATGGGCGGTGGTGTCTGGTGAAACGGACCCCATCGCCGCCGCCGCCGTTGCACAGCTGTCGGACTACTTCGCTGGGACCAGACAAGCATTTGACTTGCCGCTGGCCCCACGCGTGAGTGACTTTCAGAAAAAGTTTGGCGCGGCGCTCTGCGCGATCCCGTTTGGCGAAACCCGCACTTATGGCGATTTGGCGCGCGTGCTTGGCGTGCCAGCGCAGGCAATCGGGCAGGCCTGTGGTGCAAATCCGATCCCGATTATCATTCCGTGTCACCGTGTTCTGGGCGCGACAGGTTTGGGCGGCTTTTCAGGCGCAGGCGGGGTCGAAGGCAAGGTGCAATTGTTGCGCCATGAAGGGGCGGCATCGCTGTTGATCTAGGGAGACACGAATGACGGTATGGGTATTGCTGGCTGTCATGGGAGGCGCATTTCTGCATGCGCTGTGGAACGCGATCATCAAGCTTGGCGCGTCCAAGATGACCTCAATGTTCATCCT
This sequence comes from uncultured Loktanella sp., assembly GCA_937132065.1. Taxonomy (GTDB): domain Bacteria; phylum Pseudomonadota; class Alphaproteobacteria; order Rhodobacterales; family Rhodobacteraceae; genus Yoonia. The sequence continues at coordinate 8,114 of CAKZNT010000064.1, read as the reverse complement.
GACGTTGGTGCAGGGCATTCTCGGATGCGCGATCGCGCTGACCCGACCGCTGCCCTCTGGCGAAGTTTGGCTATGGTTGCTCGCCTCAGGCGTTTTCCACTCCGCCTATAAGCTTTTTCTCGCATTCGCCTATGAGCAGGGCGACCTGAGCCGCGTTTACCCGATTGCACGCGGCACGGCGCCGATGATTGTTCTAGCGATTTCAGCCGCCTTCCTTGCGGATCAGATCGCAAGTTGGGAATACATCGGCATCCTCGTGCTTGGCTGCGGGATCTTGTTGATGGCGCGTGGTGCTTTCGCATCGGGAGAAAGCCGCAAGCTTGTGCCATTCGCGCTTGGCTCGGCGATGGCCACGGCGGGCTATTCGCTAGTTGACGGGCTGGGCGCGCGGGTGTCGGGCGATGCGGTGGCCTATGTCGGATGGCTGTTTACGCTGGATGCGCTGTTCTTTACGCCCTGCTGCGTCTTGCTGCGCGGATCGGCCGTGTTGCGGGCGGACAAAAGGGCATGGATGATGGGGAGCGTGGCAGCGATGGCCAGTTACGGCGCCTATGCAATCGCGGTATGGGCGATGACGGTTGCGCCGATCGCGCTTGTAGCGGCGATCCGCGAGACCTCGATCTTGTTTGCGGTCCTCATCGGCTGGATCGTGTTTCACGAACGGATGGACAAGGCGAAGGCAATCTCTGCTGTATTGATTGTCGGCGGGGTGATGATCACACGGCTTTAGCCGTCTTTCCCGTAAATGATCTGCTGGGCCGCACCCGCGCCAAGCAGGTAAACCGAGGTGACCAAGAGCCCGAAATGCGCCCAGCTTGCAGGGTGGAAATCGACCCAAGCAGCCCAACCCGCAAAACAGGTCCACGCAAGTGCCATCGGCAATGTGACGTTGCGCCACCGCTGCGTGCGCACAGGATGCACAAAACGCACAGGCAAGAACATCGCAGCCGCGAGCACGCCAACAAGCGCCAGTATCACCCAGAAATTGGGCTGTAGCGCAAACAGCACCAAGACAAGCATGTTCCAGCATCCCGGAAACCCCGAGAAGGAATAATCTTTTGTTTTCATGCGGCTATCTGCAAAGTACATCGCGGATGCAAAGGTGATGATGATAATTGCGATCCATCCTGTCCATCCGGGCAGAAGGCCGGATTTGAACAGCGCATAGGCTGGCACGAAAACATAGGTCAGGTAGTCAATGATCAGGTCAAGCAGCACACCATCAAAAATCGGCGCGTTGTTTTTGGTGTCATAGCGCCGCGCGAGCGGTCCATCGATCCCGTCCACAAAGAAGGCGACCACGAGCCAGACGAACATCATCGACCAGTTTTGATCAACGGCGGCGAGCATGGCCAACATCGCAAAAACCGCACCAGTGGCGGTCAGCAGATGAACGAGAAGTGCTTTGTTTTGAACTGTCATAGCGTCCTATAGGGGCATTGTGATCTATTTTGCAACAAGGCTGTTTGACTAGCGCCTTGGATGGGCACGCTCATAGACTTCCATCAAATGCGCGGTGTCCACGGCGGTGTAGGCCTGTGTAGTCGAAAGGCTCGCGTGCCCAAGCAGCTCTTGGATCGCGCGAAGGTCACCGCCTGCTGTCAGCAGATGTGTCGCAAAGCTATGGCGCATTGCGTGTGGCGTGGCCGTTGCGGGCAAGCCAAGCTGCATGCGCGATTGCTCCATGACCTTTTGCACGGCCCGTGGATTTAACGCCCCGCCGCGCACGCCCCGAAACAACGGTGCATCGGGTTCAACGGGATGCGGGCAAAGCTTGAGGTAGGCGTCAACCGCCGCGCGGGCCGCATCAACGACAGGCACGATCCGCTCTTTGCCGCCTTTACCGGTAATGCGCAAAACCTTGGGCAATGGCGCATCTGCGCCCGTTAACCCGAGCGCCTCTGATATCCGCAATCCGCACCCGTAAAGCAATGTCACAACCGCACTATCCCGCGCCGCAATCCAGCCCTGCGTTGCCTGTAGCTCCACGGTGTCGATCATCGCGCTGGCGGCGTCTTCGGCGAGGGGGCGGGGCAGTTTCTTGGTGAACTTGGGGCTACGGGTCGAGAGCACGGCCGTGGGCTCAAATCCTTCGCGCTCCGAAAGCCAGCGATAGAATGTCTTGACCGCTGACAGCTGGCGGGCAAGCGAGCGCGCCCCGACACCACGCGCCCGCTCGGATGCCATCCAAGAGCGCATGTCGCCCACCGTGATCTGTGAAAGCGGCCCAAGCCCTTGGCGTTCGCCGTGATGGACGGTCATAAACGCCAAGAAGCCCAGCACATCGGTCTGATAGGCCTTGAGAGTATTTTCGGACGCCCCGTTCAAGGCGCGGCAGTGGTCAAGCCAGCTTGCAAGCGCAATGGTGAGGGCGGGGGAAATCATCGGCTTACGACAGCCAGCGACGCATTGCCCGCTCGAAGACCCCTGCAAAGAACGTCAGCAGATCAGTGCCCTGCTGCGGGGTAAATTGATGCGGATCTTCTGCGCCCATCAAGAGCATCCCGGGCAAACGGCCAACGCCGAAATCAAGTTTGAGGCAGGCCTCAGAGCGAATGAAGGACGCCTTGTCGCCGTAAAGGGTGGCATCCTCGGACTGCACTTGGCGCAGGGTGACCTGCCGCACGGGGGCAGAGCGGCCACGGTTCACGTATTCATCAATGAAGCCCGGCGCGACCGTGCCCAAGACATTGCCCATTTGGGCGACGGCTGGTTCGTCGGTCTGGCTCTCGGTTTCAAGCACGAGGCGCATCTTATCAACGCGCAATGTGTCGGCCACATCACCGGAAAGATCGGTCAAAAAGGTCTCGAATTTGGTGGCGTCCATCATGCGCAGGATCGCGCGGTGCACCTGATTTGTGCCCGCAAGGTTTTCGTAAGCGGCGGCAATAACAGAGCGGTGCGTATCTTCGAGGCGGTCAAGTCGGGCCTCAAGGCGCTCCATAGCAATGCCGCGCAGATCAACGATGTTTCCACCCATCGACTGCTCGTTGGCAGCCACAAGGGCGCGCATGATATCCTGATCTTCGAGGAGAACCTCGGGGTCCGCAATAATACTATCACGGACATTGCTGTCCATTTTCGGTTTGGTTGTCATGTGCCTGCTCGTTGTATTGTTTTGCGGCCTTATAGCAGCGGGCATCACAAATTTCGCCCCCAAAATGCGAAATCGGCAAGGTTTTACCGCAGTGTGTCAGATTTTGATGAGGGGGGAGGTCGGGCCACTACGGGTAGTGGTGAATGGTGGCGCGCGCCATTAACGGGCGCGCCACGCAATAGTCGTTACAGGATTTTAATGCCCGCTTTTTCGATGTCAGCCATAAAGCCGGCGAGGCCTTTGTCCGTCAAAACATGGTTTGCCATTGCCTTGATGATTGCAGGCGGCGCGGTTGCCACGTCAGCGCCGATTTTGGCACAGTCGGACATATGGTTTGCCGTGCGGATAGAGGCGGCAAGAATCTGCGTGTCAAAGCCGTAGTTGTCGTAGATGACGCGGATGCTTTCGATCAACTCAAGACCATCGAGGTTGATGTCATCCAAACGGCCAATGAACGGGCTGATGAATGTCGCGCCTGCTTTTGCGGCCAAAAGCGCTTGGTTCGCAGAAAAGCAAAGCGTGACGTTTACCATCGTGCCCTCGTCGGACAATGTCTTGCAGGTCTTGAGGCCCGCCCACGTGAGCGGCACTTTAACAGCGATATTGGGCGCGATTTTCGCGAGCTTGCGGCCCTCGGCCAACATGCCTTCGGCGTCCAGCGCAACAACTTCTGCGGACACAGGGCCGGATACGATGTCACAAATCTCTTTTGTGACTTCGATGATGTCGCGGCCCGACTTTGCGATGATTGACGGGTTGGTTGTGACCCCATCAACCATGCCGAGGTCGTTCAGCTCCTTGATGGCGTCGATGTCGGCGGTATCTACGAAAAATTTCATTGTCTTCTCCGGTGAAAGGTTGGCGTTCTCTGTCACAGCGTTTACCTCATAGGCACACAAGTCGAAAGCCCCAAGGCGGTTTGCAACCCATGACAACAACGTTTTTCCATGAAGGTGATTTGGTCGCGGTCCTGACCGCGCAGCCGATTGACCGGTTTCTGGACTATAAAGCCCCCGAGGGCGGTTGTCATTTGGGCGCCTTTGTCGAAGTTCCGCTTGGCCCGCGCAAAGTGTTGGGTGTGGTTTGGCGGGCGGGCGCTGGCGATTTCGATTATGCCAAGGTCCGCTCTGTGATCCGCGTTCTGGATGTGGCGCCGATGCGTGACGAGATGCAGCAATTCCTGACCCGTGCGGCAGATTACACTCTGACGCCGATGTCCGCGATGCTACGGCTTGCGACCCGTGCACCCGGACTTGGCGATGCGCCTTCGATGCGCAAGGTCTATCGCCTTGGCAATAGCGAACCTGATCGGATGACCGATGCGCGCACCAAGGTGCTAGAGGTTCTGCGCGACTATGGCGGGCTTTCGTTTACCCTCGGCGAACTGGCAGAAATGGCGGGTGTCGGCACATCTGTGGTCAAGGGGTTGGTCAAGCAAGACGCTGTTTTCGAAGAAGATTCCCCGCGTGACACGCCTTATCCTCAACTGGATGCCGATTATGGCGGCAAGACCCTAAGCCCCGATCAGGCGGCAGGCGCAGAGGTGTTGCGCGCGGCTTTGCAAAGCGATGTTTATGGCACGACCCTTTTGAAAGGGGTCACAGGGTCGGGCAAAACCGAGGTTTACCTCGAGGCCGTTGCAGAGTGTTTGCGACAGGGGCGGCAGGCTTTGGTCCTGCTCCCTGAAATCGCCCTTTCTGGCGAGTTTATCACCCGCGTCGAGGCGCGCTTTGGCATGAAGCCCGCAGAGTGGCATTCGGGCGTGACAATGACCGAGCGGCGCAGGTGCTGGCGCATGGTCGGGCAGGGTGATGCCCAGATGGTTGTCGGTGCGCGCTCGGCGCTGTTTTTACCGTTCCAGAACCTCGGGCTGATTGTTGTCGATGAGGAACATGACACGTCCTATAAGCAAGAGGATGGCGTGCTTTATAATGCCCGCGATATGGCCGTATTGCGCGCGGCGATCAACGGGGCGCAGGTCATTCTCGCCTCTGCCACGCCGAGCCTTGAAAGCTGGGCAAACGCACAATCGGGCAAGTATAAGCGGCTTGTTCTCAATTCCAGATTTGGCCCTGCCGTCCTGCCCGAAATGACCGCGATTGATATGCGCAGCGAACCTGTGCCCAATGGAAAATGGGTCTCGCCAAGCCTTAAGGATGCGATCACAACGCGGCTCGAAAAGGGCGAACAATCCCTTATTTTCTTGAACAGACGGGGCTATGCGCCGATCACGCTATGCCGTGCTTGCGGCCATCAGATCGGCTGTGATGACTGCGATGCGAGGATGGTTGAACACCGCTTTCTCAAGCGCCTGATGTGCCACCAATGTGGTGCGACCAAGCCGATGCCAACGGTTTGTCCCCATTGTGAGGCGGAGGATAAACTGGCCCCCGTTGGCCCTGGTGTCGAGCGCATGGCCGAGGAGGTGACGGAGTTATTTCCTGACGCCAGAATTGTCGTGCTTTCGTCCGATTTATACGGCTCTGCGCGTGCGATGAAGGCCCATATCGAGGAGATCGCCCAAGGCGGTGCTGACATCATTATCGGCACGCAATTGGTCGCCAAGGGGCACAACTTTCCCAACCTCACATTGGTGGGGGTTATTGACGCGGATCTCGGGCTTCAGGGGTCTGATTTACGCGCCGCCGAGCGCACGTTCCAACTGATGCGGCAGGTCGCGGGGCGGGCGGGTCGCGCCGAGACACCCGGTGCGGCGATGCTCCAGACGTTTCAGCCGGAACATGCTGTTATCAGGGCGATTTTGGCGGGTGACGAGGAAAGCTTCTGGGCCGCCGAAGCGGCGGAACGCAAGGCTGCTGGCGTCCCGCCTTACGGGCGCATGGCGGGGATCATCTTGAGTAGCACGAACGTGCAAGAGGTCTTTGATCTTGGCACGGATATGGCGCGCCGTGACGGGCCGCTCAGGCAGATCGGGGCGCAGGTTTTCGGCCCCGCACCAGCGCCGATTGCGCGGGTGCGCGGACGCCACCGCGTGCGCCTATTGGTGAAGGCGGATAAGGCCGCGCCGTTGCAGCAGGCGCTGGCGCAATGGGCGGCACAATTCAAGCTGCGCGGCGAGCTGCGCATGGCGATAGATATCGATCCGCAAAGCTTTTATTGAGGGTGTGATTTACGTGCACAGGGCGTGCACCACACGTGCACCGACATTGCGCTTTGCATGGCGTGATTTGAGGCGTAGACCGTGCCTATGAAATTCATAACCCTAGACGATGCCCAGCATCAGCCGTTTTGGCGCCGCCCCATTTTCTTGCTGTTCGTGATGGCCTTGGCCATGCCGATTGCGTTCAACACGTGGTCGGCGTTGCTCAACAACTTTGTGATCGAGGTCGCGGATTTTGATGGCTCCGATATCGGCTGGCTGCACACTGTCCGCGAAATTCCGGGGTTTCTGGCAATCGGGGTGATCGCCTTGATCATCTTTATCCGCGAGCAGGTCTTGGGGCTGGTCGCGCTGATTATGCTTGGCGTGGCCACAGCGTTAACAGCGCAATTTCCGTCGATGGGTGGAATTTTGACCCTGACGATGCTGTCGTCGATCGGGTTTCACTATTATGAGACTGTGAACCAGTCCTTGCAGCTCCAATGGATCGCCAAGAAGGACGCCCCGCAAACGATCGGCTGGCTCATGGCGACGGGGTCGGCTGTCACGTTTGTGGCCTATGCGTTGATCGTTTTGACGTGGGACAGCTTGGGCCTGACCTATAATACGGTCTATATGATCTCGGGTGGCCTGACGGCGCTGATCGCCCTGTTCTGCTTGTTTGCCTATCCGCAATTTGAAGCCCCCCATCCCCAGCTAAAGACCTTTGTTCTGCGCAAGCGCTACTGGCTCTATTATGCGCTGCAGTTCATGGCGGGCGCGCGGCGGCAGATATTTGTCGTCTTTGCCGGCTTTATGATGGTGGAGCGGTTCGGATTTGATGTGCATGAGATCACCAGTCTCTATTTGCTGACGTTGTTCTCGAATGTTGTCATCGCGCCGATCATCGGGCGGATTGTGGGTGTCTTTGGCGAGCGCCGCGCATTGTTGTTTGAATACGCGGGCCTGATCGTTGTGTTTCTGGCCTATGGCGGCGTCTACTTTTTCGGCTGGGGCGTCCTGATTGCGGCGAGCCTTTATGTGATTGACCACATTTTCTTTGCGCTGGCCTTGGCCCTCAAGACATATTTCCAGAAGATCGCGGACCCGCAAGACATCGCCCCGACTGCTGCCGTTGCCTTTACGATCAACCATATTGCGGCGGTGTTCCTGCCTGCGGGGCTTGGTTACTTGTGGCTGGTATCACCTGCGGCGGTGTTTGTGGCGGCGGCGTCGATGGCGACTATTTCGTTCCTGCTTGCACTGCTTATTCCGCGCCACCCTGCAAAGGGGCACGAAACCGTGTTTCATGCGCGATTGGCAAGTGCGGCCCCATAGCTTTGATTGACGATTTCGCGCTGATTGCATAGGCGCAGATGAAATACTGTAAGAAGGTGACCCGCCCATGATGTCTTATTCTGCTTTAACCGTGGCCCCCGATGAGGATGTTGCTGCTGCCCTGTGCGAAGATCTTGAGGCATTGCTGCCCGAGCCAACGGGAACGGGCATTTTCGAGGTCGAGGACGGATCGGGTCTATGGGAGGTTGGTGCGTATTTCACCGATGCCCCTGACGCCGCAGGTCTCGCGGTTTTGGCGTCCCTGCATGGCGTGAAGGATTTTCTGATTTCCGAGATACCGGAGCAAGATTGGGTCAGTCATGTGCGCCGCGAGTTAGCCCCTGTCGAGGCTGGTCGCTTTTTCGTTTACGGCAGCCATGACGCGGACAAAGTGCCCGCCGACCGCGTGCCATTGTTGATCGAGGCCGCGATGGCGTTTGGCACGGGCCACCACGGCACAACGCTTGGCTGCTTGCGCGCGTTTGACCGGTTGCTAGACGAAGGGTTCGACGGCGGCTCGATCATCGACGTGGGCTGCGGCACGGCTGTGCTGGCGATGGCTGCGGCGGCAGTTTTGCC
>CAKZNT010000063.1 GCA_937132065.1 uncultured Loktanella sp. | reverse complement strand
GTTGCTGGCGAACCAGGTGCGCTTATCGGCACCGAAACCGTGCACGCCGGAGCGAATACCAATGTACGCGTAAACGTTGGCGCAACACCGCAGCAAGACGTGATCGCCCTGCTGAAAGTGAACGGCCAGACTGTCGTACAACGTGACTACAACATCGTACGCTAACCTCTCCCTCCACAAATCTTCTCCTCCCCCAAAAGGTCGTCTTCCCATCGGAAGGCGGCCTTTCCAAATTCAAACCTTTGCGACGAACTTGCCTAGGTGCCACTAATTGGCTTCAGCATATCCGCTTCGTTGCCAAACTTGCCGATATACGCTGTCGTCAACCCAAGACACTCGGTTGAAGCGCAGGTCGCCTGATGTGGGCATTGGTAGAACCCGTTCCGGTCAAATTCGGTCCAGAAATCGGGATCAATCACCAACATTGGCTGTGCGTTTACCACGGCATCGCCCAACTCTTGCAACATGCATTCCGGAAAGTTTTTCACTTCAACAAAACGTCCCAATTCTCGGCATTTGAGGATCGTTTTACGTAGATATGGCAGGATATCGCTGTGACGCGCGGCAAGGTCTTTTGGGTCATTCTCGGCCATTGGAAAGAAATTCCAAAACTCCATTTGCACTAGTCTTTTGAGGTGTCCGAGCGCATCAACCATCCCCGGCAACAGCTTGTAGCTTTGTGTAGTGACTACAGAATTGGTAATGAGTTTTATGTGGTCATACTGATCGAGATGTTCCATCCCGCGCATCATTTTATCCCATGCGCCTTGCACTTGGGTGATCCTGTCGTGGCTTTCCGCATCTGAGCCAGCAATCGACACAAAGTATTCGTCAATGCCCGCATCAACCAACCTATCAGCGTAATCAGTCCGTCCCAAATGCATCCCGTGCGTCTGTATACGCACGTGCTTGAAACCAGCTGCTTTGGCGGTTTTTGCGATTTCGGGCAGATCACGGCGCAGGGTAATTTCGGACCCTGTAAGAACCAAGCCATCCCACCTGCCGGTGTCTTCTTGGTCACGACAAACGCGATCAAGGGTTTCGTCCGACGTCGGAGCCAGCTTATCCATTGTCCCTTCGATCATGCAATGCACACATTTTAGATTGCATCGGAACTCCATCGTTAACGAGATATACCTTTCGTGGTCCCTCAGGCTGAGCCCTTTGACCCGTCCAAGCTGTTCCACTGGTGTTGTCAACCCAACACGGGTACCGGGCGCTTGCACAACATCAATTGCTGCGCGCGGATCATGCTTAGAGGAGGCCATAAAAGCTGCCTTTCGTAGGTCTGATGTGACCATCTATATCACTTACAAAATCCCACCCCACATCATAAAGGTGATGATCCAACGCATCAGCGTTTTCTTGAACAAATTGATGCAAAAGCGGTGGGAAGTTCAACTTTTTCAGAAAATGAATCAATTGTGCGACGCGGATACGCGAAAAGTAGAGCCCATCACGTTCTTGCTTATTGGCGACTACGATCGTCTCGACGCCTTCCATCTCTGGCCACAGTAAGTCGCTCAATTTCACCTTTTTCCGTGGGAAATGCACAGATTCCGAAAGCTTGTCCTGAATCTGCTGAAACTCTTGCAGGGCATTAAAGAAAAAGTAAAAATTACGCATTTCGTACCCCGCATCCGTCAGCCCATAGCAAATTCCTGACGACACCGAGGAACCCGGGTTGCCCATATAGATGTCGATCTGATCCAATGCTGCTCCCGTCAGATGACGCGGTTCGATCTCTACGGAGAACATGAAATATGGTAACGTATCGTCCGGTACCACATTGCACTTTACGATACTCTTTGTTGCCTGCAAGAAATCCGCAATTCCCTTTTTGCGACCATCGCGATCATAGTCATAAAAGTAAAACTCCCAGCTCGGGCCTTCGGCGCCCCACTTCATCCCCCATACGGTGGCGAACCGTCCCCAAGCATTGCGAATTGCATCCGTTAATGCATTCATTTCTGGGCCCAAATTCGCGACCTCAAAGCTCTTGTAAAGCAATGCTGAGCTTCGGAGTGCATCGTCTGATGGTGGCCGTGGCTGTGGGTAAGGCCATATACAAAAATCTTGCGAGATATCGCTCGGTCGGCTTAATTGCGCGCGCGCCTTTGCGTCCCAGTTCATCATAGCTGTGTCGCCCCATAGTAGAGGGTCGCAAAAGGCGCGCCTGCACGGCTTGTTCCCGCCGCGATGTGCCCAAATCTATCTGCGCCCGAAGCCCTAAGGAATTCCGCCCCATTAAGATCAAAAGCATCAAAAACCGGATTAATCGTTGGCGCGATTTCGGACAGTGTTATGCCTGCGTCCGCCACTGAGATATCAACAGATGTGCGTGCCGAGCCGACTTCGGTTACAAGCAAAACAACCGCCTCATCGTCGGGGTCACCTGCGCGGCCAAGTGAAAGACAACTCTGCATCGCCGCACGAACAGGTCCGGCGGGAACCCATGTATCGACAAGCATAACTTTATCACTGTGCGCGTGATGCGCGATATTTGTGTAGTGGTTAACGCGAACATCGCTACCACGCCACTTCAGCGCCAAAAAGACAAGATTAGGCAAAGGCGCCAGACGTGGGTCGAACTCCAGATAGCACTTTCCAATGCCCCCATCTGCACCAAAGTGCACCGAATGGGCCTGTTTAAGGTGTGGATCAAGCGCGCTGCTATCTGGGCAACCAAGCGCAGCACAGGTCTCTGCCAACGTGCCCCTTGGTCCCGGGTATAACGCTCGTTTATCCATGCTGACCAACCCTCGGTCATTGGCGACGTCTCCATTGCTAAGCTTAACTGAGCGTTCAAAAATGCGCGCACCTGCGGCCTCTGCCAACCGCGCAAGGCCAAAGACAAAGCGCAGCGGATGGATATGCCCCGCGCCCTCATCAATCGCACCGCCGACATAAAGCGGGCTTTTCACAATGCCAGCAATGGCCGTCCGATCCAGCGGGGCAATTTTGTCGTAACCATATGCCTGAGCGAGGAATTCAGCGTCGCGCTTTTCGTCATCGGCTTCGGCTTGGGTAAAACACGCGCTGACGATGCCTGCGCGGAAACGGGCATCTGGCGCAACGGTGCTGACCTGATCTCGCAAATCGGCCTTTGCCTCTTCTGCCAGATCCCAAAGCGCGCGGGCAGGGGCGTCTCCGAGCGATTTTGCCAGCCACGTCTGGCTCTTGTTATAGCCCGAACACACCTGACCGCCATTGCGCCCAGATGCGCCAAACCCCACGCGATGCGCATCCAGAACCACAACCGAAAACCCCTGTTTCGCGAGGTTGAGCGCCGCTGACAGGCCAGTAAATCCTGCGCCGATCACGCAGACGTCCGCCTCTGTATGCCCGTATAGCGGTGGGCGCTCATCGGGGAAGTTGGCTGTTGCCGCATACCAGCTCTTGGGAAACTGGCCGACACGGTCGTTGCGATAAAGCGGGTTCATACGTTTAACAACAGATGTTCACGTTCCCACGGGCTGATGACCTGCAAAAACTCGGTGTATTCAGTGCGCTTCACGATCGAATAGACGCGAGCAAATTCAGGGCCAAGCACCTCGTGCAATTCCTTTGCCTCGTCAAACAGGTCTAGCGCGTCCCAAAGAGAGGCGGCAATCTCTGCCTCGGAGTCATACGCCTCGCCTTGCCACCGCTTGTCGGGGCGGATCTCGTTTTTCATGCCCAGATACCCGCAGGCGAGCGACGCCGCGATGCACAGATAGGGATTGCAATCCATGCCAGGCAGGCGGTTTTCAATGCGGCGTGCATCAGGTCCGCTCACGGGAATGCGGATGCCAGTCGTGCGGTTATCGCGGCCCCACTCAAGGTTCACAGGGGCGGCGCTATCGGGCACATACCGGCGGTAGCTGTTCACATAAGGAGCGATAACGGCAATCGCGCTTGGCATGTATTCCTGCAAGCCGCCAATAAAGTGAAAGAATGCATCCGTCTCACCACCCTGCGGGCCTGTGAAAATGTTCTTGCCCTTTTTGTCGAGCACCGAGTGGTGGATATGCATCGCAGAGCCGGGTTCGCCCTCGATTGGCTTTGCCATAAAGGTCGCAAAACAATCGTGGCGCAGCGCGGCCTCACGGATCAAGCGTTTGAAATAGAACACTTCATCGGCAAGTTTGACAGGGTCGCCGTGGCGCAAGTTGATTTCCAGCTGGCCCGCGCCGCCTTCTTGGGTGATCCCGTCAATCTCGAACCCTTGCACCTCTGCAAATTCATAGATGTCATCAATCACGGGGCCGTAATCGTCAATTGCGGTAAGGGAATAGGCTTGCTGGCGGGCGGATTTGCGCCCCGTGCGGCCAACCATCGGTTCGATCGGCTGGGCGGGGTCGATATTGCGGGCAACAAGGTAGAATTCCATCTCGGGCGCAACCACAGGGGTCCACCCTTCCTTGGCGTATAGATCGCAAACACGCTTGAGCACATTGCGTGGACTTGCGCCAACGGGGCGGCCCTTTTGGTCAAACGCGTCGTGAATAACCTGCAATGTGCCATCAACAGCCCAAGGGGCCGCAGTCGCCGTGGACAGATCAGGTTTCAGGACCATGTCTGGCTCCAAGAACCCGTCTGGCCCCGCAGCCTCGCCCCAGCCGCCTGTAATCGTTTGGAAAAAGATGGAGTTGGGCAGGTAGATATGGCTCTGCTTTTCCCATTTGCCCGCAGGCACGGCCTTGCCACGGGCAATGCCCGGAAAATCAGGGATCAGGCATTCGACCTCATCAAGGCGGTTTTGCTCAAGGTAGGTGCGTGCGGCTGCTGGTATCTCACTGGTCCACGTCATGCGATCTGCCTTTCCTGAATAAACGGTGCAAGTTTGGAGGGGGCGCACGAAAGCTGCGCCAAGGTCGGCAAGTGGGCCTTGATGACTGTTCCCTCGGGTTACGCGAGCCTAGCGCGGCGCTCAAACCGTGTCGAGATAGAGATCTAGCTGCTCTTCAGGGGAGAGGTCCTTGAAGTATTTCATCTCTTGGCGCTGACCGCGGGTCTGTCGATACAAATCGAAAGCGCCGCAAGGAACGTTGCGCACTTCGGGGGGGCCTTCTAGCCAGCTTGTTTTACCTGATAACCTGTGGGCGAACCTTCATCTTGACGCGTCTGTCTTGCGGAAGATGGCGGTTCAAGCGGTTGTTGATGGCGCCAAAAATCGAAATGACAATCAGCGTTAGAATAATGAAATACATCGCGAGGATTGGATAGGGCACAAAGGGGTTAAACGTCTTGTCCGCAAAATAGTTTGCGTAATACAAGGCGTCGCCGCGCTGCTGGGTCGCAGGAAATCCGCTAAAGAACACAAGCGTTGTGGCATGAAACAAGAAGATCGCTTCATTGGTATACGCAGGCCACGCAAGGCGCAGCATTGTGGGCCAGATGACACGGCGAAAGCGCGACCAGCCCTGCAAGCCATAGGCATCGGCGGCCTCTGTGTCGCCCTTGGGGATCGACTGCAATGCGCCGTAAAATATCTCGGCTGAGTAAGCGGCGGTATTGAGGAACAAGACGATGAGCGCGCCCAACCATGCAGAGGTGAGCGGCGAAAAGATCGGGAAAGTGCCCTTCAGAGACAAAAACAGAAAGTAGGCAAAGAAGAACTGGATAAAGAGCGGGGAGCCACGCAACACAAAGATGAACCATTCGGCGGGCTTGCGGATCCACGCAGAGCGGGCGGCTTTGCCCATTGCCAGTGCGGTGGCGAACAGGAACCCTGTGATCAGGGCGACAACACCAAAGTAGACGTTCCAGATCATGCCAGAGCCGATCAGTGTAAACTGCTGGCACAAGGTGAAATCCGAACGGGGCAACAGCCGCTCGCCAATACCTTGGGAGCGAAGGCCGTAGTCAACAATCGTCTGGATGCACTCTTCCATTACACAGCCGCCTTTCGCTGCGCTTCACCTGCCGAAGTGGCTTGACCGAACGTCAGACGGGCCATGATCTTATCAAGCACGATCTCGGACACTTTGGTAAAGCAAAGATAGAACACCAGCAGGAAGGCAAAGTAGTAGATGCGCCAATCGCCATGCGGGTAGTCGGTAAAGGTCGGGGTCTTTGTGCCGCCAAGCTCGCGCGACCAATAGACGATGTCTTCTACGCCAAGCAGGAACAGAAGCGGCGTCGCCTTGATCAAAACCATCCAGAGGTTCGACAGTCCGGGCAGCGCATAAACCCACATTTGGGGCACAAGGACGCGCCAGAACGTCTGGCGGCGGCTCATCCCGTAGGCTTCGGCGGTCTCAAGCTGGCCATGTGGCACGGCACGCATCGCGCCAAACAAGACGTTTGCAGCAAACGCACCAAACACAATCGCAAAGGTTAAAACCGCAAGGGCAAAGCCGTAGCTTTCGTGAATCCATTGCGCAGAATTGCCAAGCGGCATCTTTGCCTGCGCACATACGACAAAATCATTACCCTGTCTGATCGGCATATCCCAATCGGGGCATTTCACCTTGTGGCGCAGGTATTCGATACCTTGGTCAAGCGCGATGACAAAGAACAGGAAGAAGGCGATATCTGGCACACCGCGCACAACGGCGATGTAGGTCTTGCCAAACCAGCGCAGCGGGGCGAAGTGGCTGCGGGCCGCCGATGCACCGCCAAAGCCGAAGGCCAAGGCGACAGGGGCCGTGATTGCAAGGAGCAACAGAACAGTGCCAAACGACCAATACAACCCCATATGCTTGCCTGTGGTCAGGTAGCAAGAGAGCCATTTGGCGCCTGTCAGAGAGGCTGGATCGGCACAGTATTCAAAAATGGGAACACCCGTTGTTGGGGTTAAGGTTTAGGAATGGGCGCAAAGCAGAGAGTAGGGTGCGCCCCGACCCAAGGGTCAGGGCGCGATGTTTACTTACTCAAAGAGGCCTGCGTCTGGGAGCCACTTTGTGATCAACGCGTTCAGTGAACCATCTTCCTTCATTGAGATGATCGCAGCGTCGAGCTTCATCTTCAGCTCTTCGTCGGACTGGCGAAGACCGATACCGATGCCGCCACCGATCATCACTTCTTGGGCGACCAAGGACAGCTCAGCGTCTGCTTCTGCCAATGGCGCGAGGAAGGATTTGTCAGCAAGAACCGCGTCCGCTTCGCCGTTCTTCACCGCAGCGACAGATTCGTCAGGTGTTGCGAACTCAAGCAAAGTTGCGCCAGTCGAAGCAACAAAAGCCGCCTGAATTGTGCCCGCTTGTGCCGCGATCACGCCAGTTGTCAGGTCTGTCGCGTCGTTCATTGTGAGGTAAGAGGACGGATCAGGGAGCGTATACTGCTCGGAGAATGCGATCACTTCTTCGCGCTCGTCAGTCACGGACATACCCGCGATGATCGCGTCATAGTTGCCCGAAACGAGGTTTGGTATGATGCTGTCCCACTCGTTTGTGACCCACTCGCAAGTCAGTTCTGCGCGCACGCAAAGCTCGTCGCCAAGCTCGCGCTCAAAGCCGTCAACTTCGCCAGCATCGTTGAGGAAGTTGTATGGAGGGTAGGCGCCCTCAGTGCCAAGACGCACAACAGACGCATGCGATTCAGCAAGCGCTGCGCCAGCAGTCAGGGCCAGAACAGCCGTAGAAAGGATAAGGTTTTTCATCAGTTTTCTCCCGATTGATGAGTTAGGCAGGAACGGTCGCGGATAGAAATCCTTGCAAGCGTTCGGTTTTTGGGGCCCCGAAGAGTGTCTCGGGCGGCCCTTCTTCTTCGATTTTCCCCTGATGGAGGAAAACGACATGGTCACTGACGTCCGCAGCCAAACGCATATCGTGGGTCACGATAATCATGGTGCGGCCCTCGGTGGCCAAATCTTTGATAACTTTGACAACTTCTTGCTCAAGTTCAGGGTCAAGGGCGCTTGTCGGTTCATCAAACAAGAGCGCCTTTGGCTCCATGCACAGGGCGCGTGCAATCGCGGCGCGCTGCTGTTGTCCACCAGAAAGCATGGCAGGATATACATCGCATTTGTCGCCGATCCCGACCTTCTCGAGGTATTTACGCGCGGCGGCTTCGACCTCTGCCTTGTCACGGCCAAGCACCGTCACTGGCGCTTCCATCACATTCTCGAGAATCGTCATATGCGCCCAGAGATTAAACTGCTGGAACACCATCGACAGATTCGTGCGAATGCGGGTGATCTGGGCGCGGTCAGCAGGGCGGCGATTAAGACCTTCGCCTTTCCAGACGACAGGCTCGCCACAAAACAGAACCTCGCCTTGCTGGCTATCCTCTAGCAGGTTCGCACAGCGCAAAAGCGTTGATTTTCCTGACCCCGAAGACCCGATCAGGGACACGACATGGCCGGCGGGCGCAGAAATATCGACACCTTTGATAACTTCCAACGCACCATAAGATTTATGGAGGTCGCGAATTTCGATGACGGGTGTAGGTGAGGTCAAGGTCAGCTGCTTTTCATTGTTGCACGGCACAGTAGGGCGCATTTCGGACAATATTGCAACGGCTTGATGCGACTTAACTGTGCGTTAAGCGTCAATCGGGGCGGGCAACGGGGGCATCGGCATGTCGTAATCAACCTCTGGTAGGTGATGAATGCCCGTCAGCCCAAGAATTTGCGCGTGATCGTGTGAAAGGTCGCCAATCGCGGCGGCAATTGCTGCGAAGTAGGGGGCGTAATCCTGCCCGTGCTTGGTGATAAACGTCATGCAAGGGGATGTGGTTGTGTGCGCGATCACGCTCACCTCTTGCCCCGCGGGTAAATCCTGCTGCTGCATGCGCCATGTTTGCGCATCAAGGGCTGCGATGTCGGCCCGCCCCGTTGCGACCGCTTGCAAACTCGCGTCATGCGACCCCGTAATCAGCGGTGCGCCAAAGGTGAAACCATGTGACCCGGCCCAGTCTTGCGCCGCGCCATAGCCCGAATGCGACATCATCGCATTGGCAGCAAAACGGGCCTTTGCAAAATCGGAAAACGGGCGGTTGGCGTCGCCGTGGCGGGTGACAATCACGCTATGGTAATGCCCCGCAGGGCAGCCCGCGAGGCCATAGTCGGCGGCCCCGATGACGGTGACTTTCCCGCGAAACTTCGCGCGAAACGGCAGATTGCAGATTTGGCCCAGCACTAGGTCGGGGTGCGCCCATCCCTTCATGTGATCAATATCACGGTCCAGAGCCTTTGGGGCGGCGATGCCAGTGTCTCGGAGGTTGTTGCGGATCAAGGCCCATAATGCATCATGCGCCGCTCTATTTGCAGGGCGGTCATACATCGGCAGGCTAGCGATCATTTCAGGCGCGCCTCGACTTTGATGCGGGCGGCATTGCTATCTTGATCCTCGACGCCAAGCATCGGGGCGACCATGCGCATCAGGCTGTTTTCTTCGGCATTGCGCACGCCATCAGCAAGAACAATCTCCCACATGGCGACAATCACCGCGTAGCGATCTTCATAGGCAACGGCGTCTTTGATGGCGCGGGTGAAACGCACCGTATCAGGGGCCTCACCCTCGAGTGCCTCGCACTGGCTGCGCAATTCGGTAGGGTCGGCGAGCCCGTAACGCTCGGCCAGAATTGCGTCAATGCGCGCGATCTCGACGGCAGAGTAATCGTTGTCCGCGCGGGCAAGCCGCACCAGCAGCGCGCCAAGGGCGAGGCGCGCATCAGCATCGGGTAGGCGGGCGGGGGCGGGGGCGCTTAAACGCCGAAGGAGATCTGCAAACATCCGCTAGATATAGGGCGCGCGTGCGCTTGCGAAAACCCCAAACCTGCTATTTCAGCGCTTTGAACTTTCCCGCAAGCCACGCCGCCTGCTCGTCAAAGCCATAAGGCGCGTTCACCACAAACAATCCAGAGCCGACCATTCCATGCCCGGGACGGGCAGGTGGAAAGCGGACCTCATGTAATGTGCCATCAGGAATAACATCCAGCAGGGCGCGGGTCATTGGCTTATGGCGGTCATCGACAAGGATCGGATACCAGAGCACCAGAATGCCGACAGGCCATTTTCGGTGAATTTTGCGAAAGAAATCAGGGATATCGTCGTAATCGGACTTTATCTCGAAAGAGGGATCGACAAGCAACATGCCACGGCGCGGATCGGGCGGGCAACGCGACATCGCCATTTGCCAGCCGTCAAGCTGGTGACAGCCAACGGGATGATTTGCCATCGCATCGCGCAGGGCGGCAACTTCGGCAGGGTGCAACTCGGCCACATCAAGATGATCCTGATCACGCAGCAAATGGGCGGCAACCATCGGAGAGCCAGGATAGGCCGTTGGCCCCGCCGCGGCACGCACCGCCGCCAGCACTTCGGCATAGGGATGTGCCTTTGCAAACCAGCTTTCAGCAATCGCGATCCCGCGCGCCGCCTCGCCAGTCTTTAGCGATGTCTCGTCCGCCAGATCATACAAAGCACGCCCCGCATGGGTCTCGAGATAAGACAGGGGTTTGTCCTTGCGGGTCAGGTATTCAAGCATCCACGCAAGCAATCCATGCTTATGCACATCCGCCAGATTTCCAGCATGATAGCCATGTTGATAAGACAGCATTGCGGCGCTTTCGTTAAAGGTTACGTAACTGTGATCTGCTTGATTAGCAGGTGTCGTGCTATACAGTCACTATTGAACCATTCACGCAGAGGCCAGCCATAATGCGATTCTTAGTACTGCCGTTGTTACTCGTCGGGGCCAGCGTAAACGCACAAGACAGCAATGGCGTGTCGTTCACACTCGGCCTTGGCGGGGCATTCACGCCTGACTATTTCGGGTCCGAAAACAGCAGTTTCGGGTCGACAGGTAGCTTCTCACCACAATCCTTTCAGCTTGGGCCATTGAGTTTCGGACAAGGCGGCAGTGACGCGAGCGGCTTTGGCGTCACGGGAAGCCTGCGCTACATCGGCGCGCGCGAAGCAGCGGAAAACCCCGAATTGACGGGGCTTAACGATATTGATGCGGCGCTCGAAGTGGGCGGTGGTGTCCGCTACGCGACTGATATCGCCGAGATTTACGCAATCGGACGCTACGGCGTTGTCGGGCACGAGGCGCTTGTGGGTGAGATAGGTGGCGATTTGATCATGCAACCAAATGCACAAACCGAGATGCGTATCGGGCCACGGCTCTTCTTCGGGGATGATGCCTATGCGGCGACCTATTTCGGCGTCGATGCGAGCGAAACCGGATTTCAGACATTCGACGCCAACGGCGGGCTTTTGTCGCGCGGGATCGAGGCAAGCATTGCCTACAACATCACCGATGATTGGGGCGTTGTTGGCACAATCAACTACGACGAGCTGCTGAACGACGCGGCACAAAGCCCCATCGTTCAAACAACAGATCAACTCGGCGTGAGCCTTGTTGTGACACGCAAGGTGTCGTGGAGCTTTTAAACCAGTCGCGAATTATCAACCGCGGCGCGCACGAAATCTGCAAAAAGCGGATGTGGCGCGAACGGCTTAGACTTCAGCTCGGGGTGGAATTGCACGCCGATAAACCACGGGTGATCTTTCCATTCCACGATCTCTGGCAGCTTGCCGTCAGGCGACATGCCCGAAAATGCCAAACCCGCTTTTTCAAGCTGGTCGCGATACTTCGTGTCGACCTCATAACGGTGACGGTGACGCTCTTCGATCTGGGTGCTGCCATAGACTTCGGCTACTTTAGAACCTTCGGTCAACGTCGCGTTATATGCACCAAGGCGCATCGTGCCGCCCTTGTCGTCACCCGTCGTGCGCGCAACCGTATGATTGCCCTGCACCCATTCTTTCAGGTGGTAAACAACGGGTTCAAACCGCTTGCTACCAGTCTCATGGTCAAATTCCTCAGAGCCAGCCGACTTGATACCAGCCACATTGCGGGCCGCTTCAATCACGGCCATTTGCATGCCAAGGCAGATGCCAAGGTAAGGGATCCCCTTTTCACGGGCGAATTGCGCCGCTTTGATTTTGCCCTCTGTGCCGCGCTCGCCAAAACCACCCGGAACGAGGATCGCGTGATAGCCTTCCAGATACGGAGCAGCATCTTCGCGGTCGAACAATTCGGCATCGACCCACTCGATCTTGACCTTCACACGGTTGGCCATGCCGCCATGGGTTAGCGCCTCGGCGATCGACTTATAAGCATCCTCAAGCTGGGTGTATTTGCCAACAATCGCGACCTTTACCGACCCTTCGGGGTTGTGAATGCGGTCATAAACATCGTGCCACATGTCCAGTTTCGGTGATGGGGCGGGGGAAATATCAAAGGCATCCAGAACCGCCTGATCAAGCCCTTGGGCGTGATAAGCCAGCGGCGCTTCGTAGATCGACTTCAGGTCATAGGCCGCGACAACATGCTCTTTGCGCACGTTACAGAACAGTGCGATTTTTTCGCGCTCTTTGTCGGGGATCGGATGCTCGGAACGGCACACCAGAACATCGGGGGCGATACCAATCGACTGCAATTCTTTTACAGAGTGCTGTGTCGGTTTGGTTTTCAACTCGCCCGAGGCCGCAAGATAAGGGAGCAGCGTAAGGTGCATAAAGATGCACTGACCACGCGGCTTGTCGTGGGCAAACTGGCGGATCGCTTCAAAGAACGGCAAGCCTTCGATATCGCCAACCGTGCCGCCGATTTCGCACAGCATAAAATCAACCTCGTCTTCACCCACCGCGAGAAAATCTTTGATTTCGTTGGTCACATGCGGGATCACTTGGATGGTTTTGCCAAGATAATCGCCACGGCGTTCCTTTTCCAACACGGTGGAATAGATGCGGCCCGATGAGACGGAATCAGTATTGCGAGCATGCACGCCCGTAAAACGCTCGTAGTGGCCAAGGTCCAGATCGGTCTCTGCACCATCATCGGTCACAAAAACCTCGCCATGCTCAAAAGGGGACATCGTGCCAGGATCGACGTTCAGGTAAGGGTCCAGTTTGCGCAGGCGCACAGAGAATCCCCGCGCTTGGAGCAACGCCCCCAAAGCGGCAGACGCCAGACCCTTGCCAAGCGATGAAACAACGCCACCAGTAATGAAAATATAACGTGCCATAGCGCTCGCCGCCCCCGTGTGAGTGGTTCAATTGGTCAAAATGTGTGGAAACCCGAACCGGAAAATTCGCATCACTACGGGATTAAACTCATAGTGGATTCGGGGCGTCAGCGCAACCGCTGACGCTACATCATGTGTGGGATTTCTGCTAAACGCGCAGAATTGGTAGATTATTCGCCAGCAGGCACAAGCGGTGCATCGCCCTCGGATGGCGGCAACAGGCTCTCGCCCAGATCAGGTGTGACAACACCTTCAACTGTCGCAGGCGCATCAACCAAGCGGTCAACAACTGAGGCACCAGCCGACTTTTCAGCCGCAATAATCGTCAAGGCAATCGAGGTGCAGATAAAGGCAATTGCCAAAATCCATGTGGCTTTGCCCATCGCTGTGCCCGCCGCACGGCTGCCCGCAGCACCACCGCCACCGCCGCCAATACCAAGACCACCGCCCTCAGAGCGCTGCATCAGCACCATCCCAATCAAGGAGAGTGCAAGGATCAGATGAATGACGAGGACGACGTTTTCCATGAAGTAGCGGGCCTATCGGTTAAAACTGGTTCGGGGGTATCTATGAGTTTGGGGCTGTTCTCGCAAGGGCAAAGCGTCACTCTTCCACGTCATCGACATCAAGTTGGCCAGATAATTTGCGTCGCACGATCGACCACGACAGACCAATCGCCAAAACAACCGACAGGATCGCAATTGCCAGCCAAGTATTTAAGGTCGGGTCAGAGAGGTCAATCAGCCCTTGGTCAAACAGCACCCAGATCAATGTGCCTGCCACGGCAAGAATGAGCAGCATGCCAAACATCCCGATCGAGCGCAGCGTAGCGCGCACATAAATGATGTAACCGACGAGCAATATCAGCCCTGCAAGGACCGTGACCGACAACATGTCGGTGTAATGGGCCATCGACCAGCGCACAAAATTCCACTCGGTGGGGTTATAGGTCGCAGCCAAGAGGACAAAGGCGAAGAGCCAGCGCAATAAAAATCCCATAGTCCACCTTTGTTTCACATACTTTCACGCAACAACTACGCGCCTTTGGCATGATGGCCAAGGGTGCAGGTGGCCGCCTCGCTCGCGATAAGATCATTTTGCGGTTCCACCGCAGGGCATGCAAGGATATAGCGGGCACGGGATTCTGAAAGGACCGTTGAATATGGCAAATGTCGTCGTTGTTGGCGCCCAGTGGGGTGACGAAGGTAAAGGCAAGATCGTGGACTGGCTCTCCGAGCGGGCTGATGTGATCGCGCGGTTCCAAGGCGGGCACAACGCAGGGCATACGCTTGTGATCGACGGGAAGGTCTACAAACTTCATGCGCTGCCATCTGGCGTTGTGCGGGGCGGCAAGCTGTCGGTCATCGGCAACGGCGTTGTGCTTGATCCGTGGCACTTGATGAAAGAGATTGCGACCATTCAAGAGCAAGGCGTTACAATTAGCCCCGAAAACCTGATGATCGCGGAGAACACACCGCTGATCCTGCCGATCCACGGCGAACTTGACCGGGTGCGCGAAGAGGCGGCAAGCAAGGGAACCAAGATCGGAACGACAGGGCGGGGCATCGGCCCTGCATATGAAGATAAAGTCGGTCGGCGCTCCATTCGAGTGGCCGATCTGGCGGATCCTGCGACGCTTGAAGCACGGGTTGACCGCGCGCTTCAGCACCATAACCCGCTACGCAAGGGCTTGGGCTTTGAGGAGATCGACCGCGACGAGCTTTTGGCGCAACTGCAAGAAATCGCACCAAAAATTCTGACGTTTGCCGCACCCGTCTGGAAGGTGCTCAACGAAAAGCGCAAAGCCGGAAAGCGGATTCTGTTTGAAGGGGCGCAAGGGGCGCTCTTGGATATCGATTTCGGGACCTATCCGTTTGTGACCTCTTCCAACGTGATCGCGGGGCAGGCGGCGACTGGCGTGGGGCTTGGCCCAACGGCGATCGACTATGTGCTCGGGATCGTGAAAGCCTATACAACGCGGGTCGGCGAAGGCCCGTTTCCAACCGAACTTGACGATGATGACGGGCAGCGGCTTGGCGAGCGGGGCCATGAATTTGGCACGACGACAGGGCGCAAGCGGCGTTGTGGGTGGTTTGATGCGGCATTGCTGCGCCAGACCTGCGCGACATCAGGGATCACTGGGATCTGCCTGACAAAGCTGGACGTGCTGGACGGATTCGAGACCCTCAAAATCTGCACGGGCTACGATCTTGACGGCGAAGTGCTGGATTACCTGCCAACGGCAGCCGATGCACAAGCGCGATGCAAACCGATCTACGAAGAAATCGAAGGGTGGGCAGAGTCGACCGAAGGGGCGCGATCATGGGCGCAACTTCCTGCGGCGGCTATCAAATACGTGCGGCGGATCGAAGAGTTGATCGATTGCCCCGTGGCATTGGTGTCGACCTCACCAGAGCGCGAAGACACGATCCTTGTAACCGACCCGTTTGCTGACTGATGGCGCTGGGGTACAAGCAGAAACGGCGCTGGGCACTCTTGCTGCTGGTGGTCTTCCTGCCGCTTTATATCCTTGTTGCGGTCGCAATCATGAGTGTCGCCAATCGGGCGCCGCTCTTGATCGAACTGGGCATTTACGTGCTTCTCGGGATCGGATGGGTGTTTCCGTTCAAGAAAGTATTCTTGGGGATCGGCCAACCTGATCCTGATGCACCGGACGACCAAGCCTGACCTCATGGACGCCGCCCTTGCGGGGCGTCGACGACATTTTTAGATGCACTTGGCAAAGCGCTGCGCGAATAACAAAAAAGGCGGACCATTGGCCCGCCTTTTTCTATTTATGGTGTAAGGGGTTAGCCCACTTTGGCTTCGGGGCGAAATCGTGTCTCTTCCGACACTTGGAAACGCCCGTTGCGCACCTTGCTGATCCGACCCTGGCGCAACAATGTGCCAAAGGAGCGAAGCCCGTCTTCACGGCTAAACTCGGTTTCGGTTGTCAGCTGCACCTTTTTCATGATCTGCGGGCGAGAGAAATCCTCGACGCCTTCCACGAACGCGGTGTAAGCGGCCGCTGCTTCCAGAAGATCGGAAAGCGAGCTTGCCCCCATGTCCTCTGCAAACTCGGCAAAGCTGCTTGCGGATGCGGCGCTGATCTCGGGCGCAGTTGCGGCAACACGGCGCGGCTGCACAGGGGCAGACGTGCTTGGTTCTGCGGCGTCCACACGCTGTGACGCAACCAGTTTGAGCGGCGCGGGGCGCGGGCGCTCTGTGCGTTGGGCCGAGGCTTCAACGCGTGTCGGGCGTGCAGGGCGGGTTGGCGCAGTCGGGCGGGACGGGCGCACCGCCTCATCCAGATCACCGCGAAATGCGTCTTCTGCTTTTGCGGCATCGTCACCCTTGTCGCCAAGTTGGCGCGCGGCTTCAGTCGCTGCAACCGCGGCCTTGAGTTGCGCAATCGCGTTACGGCGACGGCTGCCCTCTGGTTCGCTCAACTCATGATCGGTCTGATTGAGAATATGCGACATTGTCGCGTCATCTGTTTCAGGCAGGGTGTTGCGTGCCTTTTGCGGGGCTGCGGCTTCTGGTGTCGGGGCATCTTGATAATCGCGCTCCAACTCGGCCAGCTCGTCCATCAGATCGGCTTCGTCTTCATCCGACAATGTCGTGCCGGCAGGGGCATCGAACGTGTCCATGTCATCAACGCCGTCCAATTTGGCCAGATCGGCCACATCTTCAAAGTCGTCGTCGATATCATAGTCAGCGTCGTCGTATTCCTGATCGGCCTCGGCATCCGCGTCATTGAACGCGAACGCATCTGCGGTTGGTTCAGGCGTCTCCACGACCTCGGATTTACGCAAGCGCAAGATTTGCGCACGCACAGCGGGCTTTTCTTCGGCCACAGGCGCATCGTCGATCTCGGATGGCGCCTCGGCGCGGGTCGCCTGCGCAACCTTGGCCTGTAGGCTGCTCAGCATCTGTGCTTCACTGTCATCGCTGGCAACAGGCGCATTATCGGCTTCATCTTCATAGGTGTCGTCTGCAGCGGCGATATCTTCTGCCAACTGGTCATCACCAAGCGACATTTCGGCAAGATCGTCTTGTGCCGCTTCACCTGTTTGGGCCATGTCTTCGACAGCTTCGACAGCTTCGACAGCTTCGACAGCTTCGACAGCTTCGACAGCTTCGACAGCTTCGACAGCTTCGACTGCTTCGACAGCTTCGACAGCTTCAACAGCTTCGTCCAGTTCAGTTTCTGGCGCGTCATCCGCAACAGTTTCCGCAATCATATCAGCCGTAAAGTCTGCCGCTGGGGCTTCAACTTCGGTGATATCTTCCGCGAAATCAGCATCTTCTGCTTTTGCGGCGCCTTTGCCGACAACGGCGCGAATACGCTGAAGTTTGGCCGCGACACTTTCTGAATCGGGATGAACCGGCACTGTGCCCGCATCCTCTTTCATGTCGTCAAAGGTCAACCCCGAAGGGGTCGCCTGACCGGAGGCCACGAGCGGTGAGGACACATGATCCTCGGCCTCCGGCCCTGCAACAGGCTCCATATCATCCGCCGTCGCGTCTGATAGGGCTGTCTGGAAATCGTCTAATGTCGTGTCTTTGGGCGTGTCAGCCATCTGAGGCACAACCGCAGCTGCCGCAACCTGAACAGGATCGGGGCGCTCCATTTGTGGCGGCATCGCAGGGGCGACCGCCTCAGAAGCGCGCAGCACAATGCCACCTTCTTCTGTGCGGGCATCAACGCGGCGCGTGATTTCGCGTTCGGCAATCTTTGCCAACATGTGAACATCAGGGGTCGGTGGTTCCGCCCCGAAATACCGGTCATCGGCTGCCAGATCGCGGAAATACTCCGCAATTGCTTTCATCGTGCCGAAGGAATCATCGAAACCCTCAAGTGTGCACGAGAAGGTGCCGTATGAAACGGTAAGAATCTTACTCGACTCAACCATCTTTTTGCTCGCTTTCTCCCAAACCCAGTAAGAGTGTGTTTACCATCAAATGGTTCGCAATCCGGCACAATGGCGGGTTAAACTGGGTATTATTTCAAGGCGCTTTTGAGGAATGTTTCTCATTTGGCGGGTAATAAGGGATGTAAGTGTTGATTGTTCACAGTTTTGATCCGGTTGTCCTAGTCGGTGGTGCTGACCTTGGACCAGAAGACTTTAACATTGTGCAAACAGAGATGACAACTTTTGTCGGGGTGGACGGCGGGGCGGACCATCTCTTAGGGCGCGGCATCACGCCTGTGGCGGTCATTGGCGACTTTGATAGCCTCTCGGACGCGGCAAGGGCGGCCTTTGGGCCAGTGCTGCACCATATCCCCGAGCAGGCGACTGTCGACTTTGAGAAAGCGGTTTCCAATATCGACGCGCCACTGATCTATGCGGTCGGGTTCGCGGGGGGGCGGCTCGATCATACGCTTGCGGTGCTGCACGTGATGGGGCGCTACAAGGATCGCAGCATTTTGCTGGTAAGCGCGGATGACGTGAGCATGATCGTGCCCGACACTGGGCTGACGCTCTCGCTAGAGGTTGGCACACGGATATCATTGATGCCGCTGACAGGCTCAACGGTGCAGGCAACGGGGCTCAGATGGGATGTGGACGGGCAAGGCATGGAACCGCTCGGATTTACCAGCCCCTCTAACGAGGTGGCCGCACCAACGGTCACTTTGGCGGCGCAGGGCTGCGTGATCGTTACTGTGCCGCGGTCGGCACTTGGGGCACTTGCGCAAGGCGCCGTTCGCGCAAAATAATATAGAGCCCCGCAGCCATCGTGATGCAGATGCCAAGGGCCGCCAGCCCATTGGGCAGATCCTTGAAAATGAGCCAACCGATCAGTGTGCCGAACGGGATTTCGAGATACTGCATCGGGGCAAGGGTGGAGGCAGGGGCAAAGCGTAGGCTCCACGTCATCGCCAGATGGGCAACCGTGCCCAAGCCGCCAAGCAAAAGCAGCAAGGTAAGCGTGGATTGATCCAGAGAGATGCCGCCCCCTTGCAGTGACGGGAACAAAAGAACCAAAGGGAGCAGGATAACAGTGGCCTGCACGCCGCTAATGGCCTGCAAAGATATCGGGTCGATCTTTTTGGCGATCTGGCGGGTGACCATCATGAACAGGGCAAAGATGACAGCAACCCCCAGCGGCAACAGGGCAGGCCAGCCGACACTGGCAAAGTTCGGCTGAATAACCAGAAGCGTTCCGATGAAACCAACGGCACAGGCAATCATGCGGGCACGACCAACTTCTTCCCCAAGGATATAGTGACCAAGCAGCAGCATGATGAAGGGCATGACAAAGGCAATGGCCAAGGCATCCGCCAAGGGAAGGTAGCGCAGGGCGCTAAACATCAAGGCGATGCCGGTCATATGCAAAAGGGTGCGGGCAATCGTGAGAGTGAATGTGCCACGCGGGAGGCGAAAGCCAAGGCCCAGATGCCACATGAGCGGCAGCAACAGCAGAACTTGCACGCCAAAGCGGACCACGATCAGGATCGGCAGGGAAACATGACCGCCAAGGAGCTTGGCCACGCTATCGCCAAGCGGTGCAAGCACGCAGAAGGCAAGCATCAACAAGATGCCAAGAAACGGGCGATCATCGGTCATGCTAGAGAGGTTAGTGGACGGATGGGCGGGGCGCAATCGGCGGGGTCGCGGTGACGCGCTCGCGCCAGATGATATAGAGGCCCGAGGCGACGATAATCGCGATGCCAAGCCACGTGAGGGTATTGGGGAAATCCGAAAAGATAAGGTAGCCAAGGGCAACCGCACTGACGATCTCGAGGTAATGGAGCGGGGCTAGGGTTGATGTGGGCGCAAGGCGCAAGGCGTAGGTCATCATCAGATGGGCAATCGCAGAGGCGAGACCAACGCTACACATCCAGACCCAAGCAATGCCGTTGGGCATGACAGGGTCGAGGGTGACAATGCCCGAGCCGTCAGCCAGCAACATTATCGGCAGGCACATCAATGCGGCCACGCTGGCAGTATGCAATTGCATCGGGATCGGATGCATACGGCGGCTTAGGGAGCGGGTGACAAGCATATAGGCGGCAAAGGTGAATGCCGTGCCGAGCGGGTAAAGGGCAACAAGGCCAAAGGCAGCAAGGCTTGGCTGGATGACCAAGAGCGACCCCGCAAATCCGACCAAACAGGCGATGATGCGGCGGGGGCCAACCTCGTCCTGAAATAGCAGGTGACCAAGGATGAGCAGGATAAACGGCTCGACAAAGGCAATCGCCAAAGCATCGGCAATCGGCATGACCTGCACAGCGGCGACAAAACAATAGGTTGATGCCATCAGGAAGAAGGCGCGCTGGACCAACTGCCAAAGCATCGCGCGGGGCAGGGCCAACGGGTAGCGCAGAAAAAGGCAGAC
>CAKZNT010000062.1 GCA_937132065.1 uncultured Loktanella sp. | reverse complement strand
GATTTGGCAAGCTTGACCTGCTCTTGCTGCACCATCTCGTTATACTGCGTGTTCAGCGCGGCCAACTGGCTCTCCAGCTTCGTGCGCTTTGCGGCGTCCTGCTCAACCGAAATCTTGCCCTCAAGGGTGATGATCTGGGGATCAAGTGCCAGAATATCGGCGCGGACCTGCTCTAGTTCGCCAACAGTCATCTCGCGCTCGTCCAGCGTGCCCGTAAGATTGCCCTCAACCTTGGTCTTCTGCTCATTCAGCGTGGCCAACTGGCCCTGCAACAGCTTGGTGATGACATCGGATTTCGAGATCAGATCCTGCAACTTGTCGTCCACAGAGGCCGAGCGCATCCGCTCTTCGCGCATGCTGTCGGACTTGCCACCAGAGAACCAACCCACAATGCTTTCCATCGTGGTCTTGCTACGCATCTCGTCAAAATCCTTGGAAAACGCCGCCGTGACATCGTCCAGCCCCATGATCAATTCCGCGATATTCGCGTTCATCAACTCGGTGTGGGCGTGCACATCATCCAATGTGGCATTCTCGATATCGACGGCAATATCCGTGCCAGCGGCCATCTTCTCGCGGGCAGTCTCAATGCGAGACGTCAGTTCGGAAATCTTGGACTGGGCCTCGGCAACCTGGCTTTGGCTTTCTTGAATTTGAGCGTCAAAATCGGCCATATGGGATGGTCCTCTCGTTAATGTTATACATTGTTACATTTAGGGTGGCGTGTAACGGATTACAAACCCTTGCGCGGAAATTTACACCATTCATGCGCATAAATCACGGCACTTAAATGGCGATGATGTGAAAAGACCCGCACCAAAATGATGCGGGCCTCTGGATCGGCTTAAAGTGGCACATTGGATTCTTCGATGGGGGCGTTCGGGTCCACCGCATCGAAATCAGGGGGCGGATCGTTGGCAATCGCCTCCTCGCTGTAGATCAACTCGGGATCAACACGCTTGGCTGGCAGTTCAACACCGCGCAGATAGTTCTCTGGATCAACGCGCAACGATTCCGCCTCAGAGCGGACATGCACCTTGATGCCCGTCTCGATCGCATCATAAAGATGGATAATATCCTGATTAAACAAACGGATACAGCCAGCGCTGCCCGAGTTACCGATAGACCCGAGGTCGTTCGTGCCGTGAATACGGTAATAGGTATCACGCCCGTTGCGGAACAAATACAAGGCAGCCGCGCCAAGCGGACTACGCAATCCACCCGGAATACCGCGACGGAACGGGCCGTAAACATCAGGCTCGGTACGCAACATATTGGCGGTCGGGGTCCATCCGGGCCACTTTTTCTTCAACTGGATCACGCCATTGCCAGAAAAGCTTTTGCCCGCTCGGCCAACACCCACAGGATAGCGCACCGCCGTGCCATCACCCTTCACGTGATACAAAAACTTTGCATACGGATCGACGTCGATCGAGTTGGCAGGAGCTTCACCAAGATACTGGCCCGACATGCGACGGTTAATCCCTTGGGTAAATTCCGGCGGAATCCCCTGCAAATTATAGCCGGAATCAAAGAACGGGCCATATCCGTCGACAAAGTCCATCGGCGCAGGCGTGTCGGGGTTTGACGACGGGACGGTCGCGCAGGCCGCCGTTGTGCCAAGCATCAATGCGCCAAACGCGCGCCGTGAATAGGTGTGGGATATAGTCATTGGAGAATCCGCCAAATTAATCAATCCGCCCTAGATAGCACGGATCAACGCAGTTGCAATTCAACCAAGTGTAACGCTGTTGAAATAGGACGCCCGCAGTGATCGGGCGCCCTAACTGTTGGCTTAGCTAACGATGTTTTGCGCGGGGCCGTAGGGATACTTCGTGATATCCTCGTTGCCATCTTCTGTGATGAACAGGATATCATGCTCGCGGTAACCACCTGCGCCGGGCTGACCCTCTGGAATGGTCAGCATCGGCTCCATGGAAATCACCATGCCCGGCTCAAGGACCGTGTCGATATCTTCACGCAGCTCAAGACCCGCCTCGCGGCCATAGTAGTGGGACAGCACACCAAACGAATGGCCGTAACCAAATGTGCGATACTGCAACAACTGGCGCTCTTCAAAGAACGTGTTGATCTTGGCCGTGATTTCCGAACATTTCGCACCGGGCACAAGCAGGCTCATACCGTATTCATGCGCGGCCACGTTGGCCTCCCAGACCTTCAGGCTCGCATCGTCCACCTCTTCAACGAACATCGTGCGCTCGAGGGCGGTGTAATACCCGCTGATCATCGGGAACGTGTTCAACGACAAGATATCGCCACGCTCAAGCACGCGGGACGTCACAGGGTTGTGCGCACCGTCGGTGTTGATCCCCGACTGGAACCAGACCCATGTGTCGCGGTATTCGGCATCTGGGAAACGCTTGGCGATTTCCAGTTCCATCGCGTCACGACCTGCCATTGCCACGTCGATTTCGCGCACGCCAGCACGGGCCGCATCGTGAATGGCATAGCCGCCCACATCAGCCACGCCAGCGCCGTGACGGATCAGGTCCAACTCGGCCTGTGACTTCATCATGCGCTGCTTCATCGTTGCAGGCGCAATATCGACAACGCGTGCGGGCGCAAGAAACGCCTCAAGCTTCTGGCTCTGCACCAGCGTCAGGTGATCGCCTTCCATGCCGATAACCGCACCGCTGCCCGACACAGACAGGATCGCACGCCAGTAGTTGTCACGCTCCCAGTCGGTGTAGGTGATGTTATCACCGTGACAACGACGCCAAGGCTGGGCCGCATCAATACCAGCCGAAATCGTGACGCTTTCAGTTGCCGTAACAACAAGCGCATAAGGACGACCGAACGCGCAATATAGAAAGCCGGAGTAATACGCGATGTTATGCATCGACGTGAAAACAGCGGCATGAACGCCGGCATCGGCCATGATCTGACGCAGACCTTTCAGGCGGGCTTCGTATTCGGATGGCGCGAATGGCAAGATTTCGGCCCCTTGGTGGAACCGGTAGAACTGTGGACGGGTGTTCATAGTATAGACCTCACATGTTAATAAGGTCTGACTATCAGACCCCGAAAGGTCCCGGCGTTCAGGACGACGGCATTGCTGCCAAGCGGTGTGAACCACCTGCGACGACGCCATCGTCGCTTGCTCGAAAGTAGCGTTAAAGCGGAATCAAAAACCAGTCAATCCAGTGCATGCATGGTGCACGCGCGGTGCACGGGTTGTGCATCACGCTTTTGCAGGTGAAACTGGCCGCAAATCCCGCTGCGCAACAGAAAGCCACCATGTCGTTTTTCGCCAAGCTCAAAGCCATATTTCGCCCGATCCCGCAGCCCGAACTGCCCGCGCATTTGCCGCATGGAAAACAGCGTATCCATTTGATGTCAGGCGATTTTCCAGATGCTGACGCCGCGATGACCTATTGCTTTCACGCGCCCGGCGATGTGCCCGAACAGATCACGCTCGACCAGCCGGGCGCCTTTATCGACACCAGCTTTGTCGAGGTAGTGTTCACGGGCGCAGCCACACGGCTTAACGAATTTTTAACCGCCGAAGAAGCCGACCGCACCATTTCCAAGATGCGGGGTGCTAACACATTGATTATCATCACAGAAGAGGCGTTTGGCGGCTTTCCATATGTGCTCACGCATACGCCAAATCTGTTCTATCTCGGGCCATATATCGTGGATGTTTGATGCAAAATCTGATCACTGATGTCCCTCATTTCCAAGTCGGAAATGCCCATGACAAAAACCTGAAATCGGGCGTCACGGTCCTGACCTGCGACACCCCCTTCACCTGCGGCGTCAGCGTGATGGGCGGCGCGCCGGGAACGCGTGAAACCGACCTTTTGGCGGCGGACAAAACCGTGCAAACCATTGATGCGATTGTGCTTTCTGGCGGTAGCGCCTTCGGGCTTGATGCCGCCTCTGGCGTGACAGATGCGCTACGACACGCGGGTCGTGGCTTTGAAGTGGGCGATCAAACCGTCCCGATTGTGCCCGCCGCGATACTTTTTGACTTGCTCAATGGTGGCGACAAAAACTGGGTGCAAAATCCCTATAACGCCTTGGGCGCAAAGGCATATTCGGCGCGCGGGCTATCATTCGAGATTGGAACCCAAGGCGCGGGGTTCGGCGCCACAACCGCCACCCTGAAAGGTGGTTTAGGGTCGGCATCTATGACACTTCCCAACGGGATCATCATCGGCGCCCTCGTCGCCGTCAACGCGCTTGGGTCAGCGACCGTTGGGGACGGTCCGCACTTCTGGTCCGCCCCTTTTGAAAACGGCAATGAATTCGGCAACTTAGGCCCATCTGTGACCTACCCGACAGGCCGCCTCGCGACCAAGGGTGACGGGCGCAATACAACGCTTGGCATCATCGCGACCAACGCAAAACTGACCCAAGCGCAATGCACGCGCCTCGCCACCGCCGCTCATGACGGTTTTGCCCGCGCCCTTGTTCCCAGCCACACAGATATGGATGGTGATTTGATTTTTGCTGCGAGTAATGGCGATAAGGCGTGTGATGATTTGATTTATCTCGGTCATGCAGCGGCGACATGCATGGCGCGGGCAATCGCGCGGGGCGTCTATGCCGCACGCTCTGATCCGTTCGAGTCACCCCCCTGCTACGCCCGCGCCTTTAGCTAAGAAGCGCGCGCACGATCGGACTTTGAGAATCAGCAAGCGGTTCGATCACGTTGAAATGGTGCTCGCGCGGCGACACCGTCATGCCACACTGCCACGCATCGGCCAGTTCTTGCGCCTGTTCGAGAAACACGGGCCGCTCCGCACCACCAACCCAAACCGTCACAGGCGCGCGCGGCATCATATTAACGGGGCTTTCGGCAAATGCCTCTTGCGCGCTCAGGCGCAATTGCGCGTTCATGCTGGTCAGCAAAAGCGGGGTGAGATCGCTCACTGGCGAGATTGGCAAGACCCGATCCAAGCGCCCATGCCAGTCCATTCCCGCAAGACGGGCCACCAAATGCCCACCCGCAGAATGCCCCGCAAACCGCATAGGGCCATCAATCCGCTGGGCTGCAAATTTAGCAGCACCCGTGATTTGCTGCGTGATTTCAGAGACATGCACATCAGGGCAAAGATCATAGGACGGGATTGCCACCGCCCAGCCATGCGCCAGTGGCCCCGTCGCAAGGTGCGACCAATATGATTTATCGAACGCCAGCCAGTAGCCGCCATGCACGAACATCACCACGCCAAGTGGCGTGCCTTCAGGATAGAAAATGTCCATCTTTTGACGCGCTGTCGGCCCATAGGCCACGTCGAGTTCGCAACGGGTATTGTCGCGAAATGCTGCCGCAAGACCCGCCCATTTCTCGGGGTAATCGCCCGCGCCCGCGATATAGGCGCCATTGGCAAACCGATCATCCATGTCCATTTTATCTGCTTCCATGTTGCCAGTCGCGGAATCGCCTTTACCAGACACTAAGACTTAGGTCACATAGCGCCAACTGAATTTGGAGACGCACAATGCTTGATGCACAAACAAACCTGAAATCCATGCTTAAGAACCCCGATCTGCTTTGCTCAAAGGCGTTTGTTGGCGGTGAATGGGTCGACGCGAAAAGCGGCAAGACCATTGACGTAACGAACCCTGCACGCGGTGACGTGATCGCAACGGTTGCCGATCTGGATCGCTCGGAAGTGGCCGATGCCATCGCCGCCGCCGCCGCCAGCCAGAAAGCATGGGCCGCACGCCCCGCCAAAGAGCGGGCAAATGTCTTGCGCAAGTGGTTCGACCTTTTGATGGCAAACCAGGAAGATCTCGCGATCATCATGACCGCCGAGCAGGGTAAGCCGCTGACCGAAGCGCGCGGCGAGGTCGCTTATGGCGCGTCATTCGTTGAATGGTTTGGCGAAGAAGCCAAGCGCAACTACGGCGAGACAATTCCGGGTCACATGGCCGACAAGCGGATCACCGTGATTTCGCAGCCCATCGGTGTCGCCGCCGCGATTACGCCGTGGAACTTCCCGAACGCGATGATCGCGCGCAAAGTGGCCCCTGCCCTTGCGGCGGGCTGCTCTTTTGTTGTGCGCCCTGCGTCCCTGACCCCGCTGTCGGCCCTCGCGATGGGCAAGTTGGCCGAAGAGGCTGGCGTGCCAAAGGGTGTGCTTTCGATCGTCACCTCGTCAAGCGCCTCTGCCGTGGGCAAAGAGTTCTGCGAAAACCCGATTGTGCGCAAATTGTCATTCACAGGCTCAACCGAAGTGGGTCGCATCCTGCTCAAGCAAGCCGCCGATCAGGTGATGAAATGTTCAATGGAACTGGGCGGCAACGCGCCGTTCATCGTCTTTGATGACGCTGACCTTGATGAGGCGGTTGTTGGCGCGATTGCCTCCAAGTTCCGCAACAACGGTCAGACATGCGTCTGCGCCAACCGCATCTACGTGCAAGAAGGTGTCTATGACGCATTCGCCCAAAAGCTGAAGGTTGCGGTTGAAAACCTGCACGTGGGCGATGGCCTTTCCGACGGCACAACACTTGGCCCGCTGATCGAGCCTTCCGCGGTGTCCAAGGTCCAAGAGCATCTTGATGACGCCCTTTCAAAAGGTGGCACGGTTCTGACAGGCGGCAAGCCGCACGCGCTTGGCGGATTGTTCTACGAGCCAACAATCGTGACCAACGCAACCAAAGACATGATGGTCAGCGTTGACGAAACATTCGGCCCGTTTGCACCGCTGTTCAAATTCAAGGACGAAGACGATGTGATCGCGCTTGCCAATGATACGATCTTTGGCCTCGCGTCCTATTTCTATGCCAAGGACATCAGCCGCGTCACCAAGGTTGCCGAAGCACTGGAATACGGCATCGTCGGCGTGAACACTGGCATCATCTCGACCGAAGTCGCGCCATTCGGCGGCGTCAAGCAGTCCGGCCTTGGCCGCGAAGGCAGCCGTCACGGCATGGATGACTACATGGAACTGAAATACATCTGCACATCTGTGTAATGGTATTTGCGGGGCTGGTTTCGATTGGCCCCGCACCTAATTCGAAAAATAATTGGTCCGCCGCCAAGGATTGACGATTGCACCGCGTCAAACCACCATAATGCGCATGACAACAACAGACGAAGATCTAGCACTGGCAGCGGCCTCCGGGGACGGGGCGGCATTTTCGTCGCTGCTTGATCGCCACTACGACAGGCTCTTTGCGTTTTGCTTTCGTCTGACGGGAACCCGCGCCGATGCAGAAGATCTGACCCAGGATATCTGCGCCGCCCTGCCTGCCAAACTGCAAAGCTATCAGCGCCGCGCGAAGGTCACCACTTGGCTTTACCGCGTGGCCGTGAACGCCGCCCATGATCGCAGGCGCAGGCGCGCCACATACACCAAAGCAACGACAGGCTGGGGCGATTGGGAGGTGAACCGCACCGCCAGCGCCGCCGAAGACGCCGAGAAACACGATTGGCTCTCCACCGCGATGGGCACGCTCAACGACGATCTGCGCGACACGCTTGCGCTTGTGCTTGACGATATGACCCACGCGCAGGCCGCTGATATTCTGGGTGTCTCCGAGGGCACGATTTCATGGCGGATTTCCGAGGCTAAGAAACATCTCAAGGCATTCAAAGAAAAGGAGGATGTGGCATGACCGATGATCTTGATGATCTCAAGGCAGCGATGACCGCCGCGACACCTGCCCCTGACAAGGCGCGCCGCCAAGCGGACCTCGCGATGGCGCAGAAAAACTTTGATGCTCTCCAAGGATCAAAGGTCGGCGCACGTCAAACTTCTGTAAACGGGCAAAACGCCCTTTGGACAGGAGTTAAGACCATGCTGAATTCACTCACCTCAAAAGGGGCGCTCACGGCCTCGACCGCGCTTGTTGCTTGCGGGTTCTTGTTTTTGACGCCGACAGGGCAAAACCTGATCCGCAAACCTGCGCCCGTTTTGGGGGCGACCGATTTGAACAATTCGCGCAGCTTGCAAGAAAAGCTGGCGGCGACACCCGAGGCCTTTACCACCCCCGCCCCTGCGCGCGCTGAAAACGAGGTGCAGTTTGACGCCGACGAACTGATGGCCGCTCCCGCTCCTGCGGGCCGCGTGATTGCATCGCCGCAAGCGAC
>CAKZNT010000061.1 GCA_937132065.1 uncultured Loktanella sp. | reverse complement strand
TTGTTCTTGGGTGCGGGTTCGGTGATCCACGCGATGCACCACGAGCAGGACATGCGCAACTATGGCGGCCTGCGCAAAAAGATCCCTTACACGTTCTGGGCGATGATGATCGGCACATTGGCGATCACTGGTGTCGGTATCCCGCTGACGCACTTCGGTTTTGCGGGCTTCCTGTCCAAAGATGCCGTCATCGAGAGCGCCTATGCGGGGGGCACAGCCTACGCATTCTGGATGCTCGTCATCGCGGCCTTTATGACAAGTTTCTATAGCTGGCGTTTGATGTTCATGACCTTCTACGGCAAGCCGCGCGGCGACAAGCACACCCATGACCACGCCCACGAAAGCCCGCTGACAATGCTGGTTCCGCTTGGCGTCTTGTCCTTGGGGGCGATCTTCTCGGGCATGGTCTGGTATAACAGCTTCTTTGGCGACCATCATGAAATGGAAGTCTTCTTCGGGATCAGCCAAGATGAGCAGCACGCAAGTGCCGACATGGGCTTTAGCCTGATTTCCCCTGCTTACGCGGAAGGCGAAGTGGCCGACCACGGCGAAGACACCACGCACGGCGATGAAGCCGACCACGGTGAAGCACAGGTTCCGGGCGTTGGCGCGATCTACATGGGCGTTGACAATACCGTAATTGATGACGCGCACCACGCGCCAACATGGGTCAAGGTTTCGCCGTTTGTGGCGATGCTTGCAGGCTTCTTGTTGGCCTATCTGTTCTACATCAAGAACCCGTCGTTGCCCGGTCGCTTGGCCAAGCAGCAAGCGCCGCTCTACAATTTCTTGTTGAACAAGTGGTATTTCGACGAGCTTTATAACGCGATTTTCGTCAAGCCAGCGTTGTGGATCGGGCGGTTCTTGTGGAAGCAGGGCGACACCAAAACCATCGACGGCACGATCAATGGCATCGCAACAGGTGCGGTTCCGTTCCTGACCAAACTCACCAATAAGGCCCAGTCGGGTTACATCTTCACCTACGCCTTCGCCATGGTTCTTGGCATCGCGGCCATGATCACATGGGTCACTATGTTCGGAGGGGCCAAGTAATGGGCAACCTACTTTCGCTCACAACCTTCATCCCGCTTCTGGGGGCCGCCATTCTGGCGATCTTCCTGCGTGGCAACGACGCGGCAGCGCAAAAGAACGCCAAATGGGTCGCGATGGCGACGACCGTGGCCACGTTCCTTGTGTCGCTGTTCATCCTCTTCGGGTTTGATAAATCGAACACCGGCTTCCAGTTCGTTGAAGAACGGGCATGGCTCTTGGGCATGAACTACAAGATGGGCGTCGACGGGATTTCGATCCTCTTCGTGATGCTCACAACATTCCTGATGCCGCTGGTGATCGCGTCCTGCTGGAGCGTTGAAAACCGCGTCAAGGAATACATGATTGCATTCCTGCTGCTTGAAACGCTGATGCTTGGCGTGTTCATGGCGCTTGATCTTGTGCTCTTCTACCTCTTCTTTGAGGCAGGTCTGATCCCGATGTTCCTGATTATCGGAATCTGGGGCGGGGCGAACCGGATCTATGCGTCCTTCAAGTTCTTCCTCTACACCTTCCTTGGCTCTGTGCTGATGCTGGTGGCGATGGTTGCGATGTTTAGCGATGCGGGCACAACCGACATCCCAACGCTGATGACCCATACGTTCGCTTCCGAGAATTTCTCGATCTTGGGTGTGCAGATCATTGGCGGCATGCAGACATTGATGTGGATCGCGTTCTTTGCGTCCTTTGCGGTGAAAATGCCGATGTGGCCTGTGCACACATGGTTGCCAGACGCGCACGTGCAAGCGCCGACTGCGGGCTCTGTTGTGCTTGCGGCGATCCTGCTCAAGATGGGTGGCTACGGCTTCTTGCGGTTCAGCTTGCCAATGTTCCCGATCGGGTCCGAGGTGCTGGGGCCGATGGTTCTGTGGCTGTCCGCAATCGCGATCATCTACACCTCGCTTGTGGCCCTCGTGCAGGACGACATGAAAAAGCTGATTGCCTATTCATCGGTTGCGCACATGGGTTACGTCACCATGGGTATCTTTGCTGTGAACCAGCAGGGGATCGACGGTGCGATCTTCCAGATGATCAGCCACGGCTTTATCTCTGGCGCGCTTTTCCTGTGTGTCGGGGTGATCTATGACCGCATGCATACACGCGAAATCGACGCCTACGGCGGCCTTGTGAACCGGATGCCTGCTTACGCGCTGATCTTCCTGTTCTTCACAATGGCGAACGTTGGTCTGCCGGGCACATCGGGCTTCATCGGTGAATTCCTTGTGCTGATGGGCATCTTCCAAGTGAACACATGGGTTGCGATGTTCGCGACAACGGGTGTGATCTTGTCAGCGGCTTATGCGCTGTGGCTCTACCGCCGCGTTGTTATGGGCGAGCTGATCAAGGAAAGCCTGAAATCCATCACCGATATGACAACCCGCGAGCGCTTTATCTTTGCGCCGTTAGTGGTCATGACACTGCTGCTGGGTGTCTACCCTGCATTGGTTCTCGACATCATTGGGCCAAGCGTTGCTGCGCTGGTCGATAACTACGAAATGGCGACTGCGGGCATGCAATCCGCCGTCACGCATTAAGGAACGGGTCACATGATCTCTGCTGATATCCAAACCGTAATGCCGGAAATTGTTCTGGCCGTTTACGCGATGCTGGCGCTTCTTGCGGCTGTTTACACCACCAAGGACAAGATGGCCCCGCTGCTGACTTGGACAACTTCGGGGCTTTTTGTTCTGCTGGCATTCTGGGTCGGTTCGGGCGAGGGCACGGTCACCGCCTTTGAGGGCATGTTCAACAATGACGGGTTCGCGCGCTTTGCAAAGGTTGTGATCCTGATCTCGGCGGCTGCCGTTTTGCTGATGTCGCAAGGCTACATGCAAAAGCGGGACTTGCTGCGGTTCGAATACCCTATCCTGATCGCGCTTGCCGTGGTTGGCATGATGGTCATGGTCTCTGCGGGCGACCTGATGGCGCTTTACATGGGGCTAGAGCTACAATCGCTTGCGCTTTATGTCGTTGCCTCCCTGCGCCGCGATAGTCTGAAATCGACCGAAGCGGGCCTCAAGTATTTCGTGCTTGGCGCATTGTCCTCTGGCCTGCTGCTCTACGGCGCATCGCTCACATACGGCTTTGCGGGCACAACATTGTTCTCTGGCATCATCGCCGCAACACAAGACGGCGTTTCGCTTGGCCTGCTATTCGGGGTCGTGTTCCTGCTGTCTGGCTTTGCGTTCAAGGTATCTGCCGCGCCGTTCCACATGTGGACGCCTGACGTCTATGAAGGGTCGCCAACACCCGTCACCGCATTCTTTGCAACCGCACCAAAGGTGGCCGCGATGGCGCTATTTGCGCGGGTTGTGCATGATGCATTTGGCGGGATCGTGTCGGACTGGCAGCAGATCGTGGCGTTCCTCGCCGTGATCTCGATGTTCCTTGGCGCAATCGCGGCGATCGGGCAACGCGATATCAAGCGACTGATGGCTTACTCCTCCATCGCACACATGGGCTTTGCGCTTATGGGCTTGGCGGCGGGCACTGTGCTTGGCGTGCAGGCGATGCTGATCTACATGGCGATCTACGTCACGATGAACATCGGCACATTCGCCTTCATCCTCGGGATGGAGCGGGACGGGCGCCCAGTGACCGACATCCAGTCACTCAAGATGTATTCCAAGAAACAGCCGTTGATGGCGCTGGTTGTGCTGATCATGATGTTCAGTCTTGCGGGTGTGCCGCCGATGCTTGGCTTCTTCGGGAAGTTCTACGTGCTGCGCGCGGCCTATGATGCGGGGCTCGGCTGGTTGGCCGTTGCGGGTGTTGTGGCGTCGGTGATCGGCGCGTTCTACTACCTGCGGATCGTGTTCTACGTCTACTTTGGCGACGAGAACGAAGGGCTGGACGGCAAAATGCCACCTGTGCTCTGGACTGCGGCCGTTGTGACGGCGGCTATCGTGCTGCTCGCTTGGGTCCCCGGGATCAACCTTTTTGGCATCGAGACCATGGCAGAGGCCGCGGCACAGTCGCTTGTCAACTAAGGCAAACAACAGCATGGAACATTGGCCCGAGGGTGTGGATCGGGTCATCCTGGACAGTGCGGAAAGCACAATGTCAGAGGCGGCGCAGCGTGCCGCCTCAATCACACGCCCCACTTGGATCATGGCCCATAGGCAGACGGCAGCGCGGGGGCGGCGCGGGCGCGCTTGGGCTGCACCTGTTGGCAATCTGTCGGCAACCCTCGTTTTCAAACCAGACGCTTCACCTGCAGACGCGGCGCAGCGGTCCTTCCTCGCGGCAAACGCGCTTTATGCCGCACTGGCGATCTATGTGCCTGCGGAAAAACTATCGCTGAAATGGCCCAACGATGTCTTGCTGCAAAACGGCAAGGTCGCGGGTATCTTGCTCGAGGCCAGCGGGCAGGGACCATGCGTCGACTGGCTTTCAATCGGGATTGGCGTCAACCTGAACCATGTCCCCGAAGGGATCGAGAACGCGGCTTTCGCACCGACCAGCCTCAAGGCGGCTGGGGGCTGGGACGTGGAACCTATCGACTTTCTGACCACGCTTGCGGGCGCCTACGCGACCCAAGAGGCGAAACTCGCCAAGCTCGGGTTCGCGCGCATCCGTGAGGACTGGCTCAAGAATGCCGCGCGGGTCGGCGAGACGATCACCGCGCGCACCGGCAATGCGGAATATACCGGCATCTTTGACACCATCGACGCCGAGGGGAACCTCGTGCTGATCACTGCCAAGGGACCACAAGCGATCCCTGCGGCGGACGTCTATTTCTAAAAGGAGTGCGCCCATGCTTTTGGCCATCGACTGCGGTAACACCAACACCGTGTTTTCCATCTGGGACGGGTCCGAGTTTATCGCCACATGGCGGACGTCAACCGAATGGCAGCGCACAGCCGATCAGTATTACGTCTGGCTCTCAACGCTCATGTCGATCCACAAGATCGAAGTGAGCATCGACGAAGTGATCGTCTCGTCCACCGTGCCGCGGGTCGTGTTTAACCTGCGGGTGCTTTCGGACCGGTATTTCAACTGTCGCCCTATCGTGGTGGGCAAACCGGACTGCCTCTTGCCCGCGCAGCCGCGCGTTGACGCTGGCACAGCCGTTGGACCCGACCGCTTGGTCAACACGGCAGGTGCGTATGACAGACACGGTGGGGATCTGATCGTCGTTGATTTCGGAACGGCCACAACCTTTGATGTGGTCGCTCCCGACGGGGCCTATGTGGGCGGGGTGATCGCGCCGGGCGTGAACCTTTCGCTCGAGGCCTTGCATAACGCGGCGGCGGCCCTACCTCACGTAGATATATCCAAACCACAACGCGTGATCGGGACAAACACTGTTGCATGCATGCAATCAGGGGTCTTTTGGGGTTACGTGGGTCTCGTTCGTGAGATATGCGCGCGGATTAAGGCCGAACGGGATGTGCCAATGCGCATTATCTCGACCGGCGGGCTTGCCCCCCTTTTCGGGCAGACGGAGGCGCTTTTTGACGCCTTTGAGGATGATTTGACGATGCACGGTTTGACCGTCATCCACCGCTATAACAAGGAAAATACATGAGCCGCAAAAAAGCAGCTGACCGCCTGATCTACCTCCCCCTTGGGGGCGCAGGAGAGATTGGCATGAACGCCTATGTCTACGGATACGGCAAACCTGGCAAAGAGAAACTGATCGTTGTCGACCTCGGGGTGACATTCCCTGACATGGACACAACACCGGGTGTTGATCTGATCATGCCCGATATCGCATGGCTGAAAGCACGGCGCGCCGATATCGAAGGCATCTTTATCACCCACGCACATGAAGACCACGTGGGCGCGATCGGGCATTACTGGGAGGCGCTTGGCGCACCCGTTTATGCACGCGCATTCACCGCAAACATCGCACGGCGCAAGCTGGCAGAGCACGGGCAGCCCGAGGGCGTTGTCACCGTGGTCGAAGCCTACCCGCAGATGATCGACTGCGGCCCGTTCAAGGTATCCTATGTGCCGATCTCGCACTCGATCCCCGAGAGCGCAGGCTTGATCATCGACAGTCCAGAAGGGCGCGTGTTGCACTCTGGCGACTTCAAGATTGACGAAACACCCGTTGTTGGTGACCCGTTCAACCGCGCGCTTTGGGAAGAGGTTTCCAAGGACGGGGTCAAGGCGCTGATCTGCGATTCAACGAACGTATTT
The DNA here is from genome assembly GCA_937132065.1 of uncultured Loktanella sp. Classification (GTDB taxonomy): domain Bacteria; phylum Pseudomonadota; class Alphaproteobacteria; order Rhodobacterales; family Rhodobacteraceae; genus Yoonia. Next base: position 19,307 of record CAKZNT010000061.1, on the reverse strand, counting down.
AGCACCTCGGCGGGTCGCTCTGAAAACACCATCGGAGACGCAATCGCCGATATGATGTCAGAGGCCAAGGGGATCGTTGTTGCGACCACATTCGCCTCCAACATCGCCCGCCTCAAGACGCTCGCACTTGCCGCCAAGAAAGCAAACCGCTCTGTGGTGCTGCTCGGGCGGTCTATGCGACGCATGGTTGAAGCCGCGACAGAAGTGGGCATCCTGACGGGCTTCCCGCCAGTTGTCTCACCAGAAGATGCGCTAAACATGCCGCGCAACGCGGTGATGCTGTTGGTCACGGGGTCCCAAGGTGAACGGCGCGCCGCATCGGCGCAATTGGCGCAAGGCAAATACCTCGGGCTGAGCCTCAAGGAAGGGGACACCTTCCTGTTCTCGTCCAAGACAATTCCGGGCAACGAGCGGGGCGTGATCCGTATCATGAACCAGCTTTCCGAGATTGGTGTCGATGTGATCGACGATGCGGGTGGCAAATACCACGTATCCGGGCACGCAAACCGCCCCGATCTTGCGACAATGCACGAAATCGTCAAACCGCAAATCCTGATCCCGATGCACGGCGAGCATCGCCATCTGCGCGAGCACGTGAAGCTGGGCGCAGAGCGCGGGCTGACAGGGATCGTGGCCGTGAACGGTATGATGATCGACCTGTCTGGCAATGCCCCGACTGTGGCCGAATATATCGACACAGGGCGCACCTATCTTGACGGTTCGGTCAAATACGGCGCGATGGACGGTATCGTGCGCGACCGTATTCGCATGGCCCTGAACGGCCAGATGATCGTGACGCTGATCATGGACGAAAACGACGAACCATTGGGCGACCCGTGGGTCGAACTGTCAGGTCTTGCCGAGACAGGCACGTCCGATGCGTCCTTGGTGGAAGTCGTCGAAGCAGACCTCGCGCAATTCCTTGGGCGGGCAGAAGCCAAAACGCTGCGTGATGACGTGAAGCTTGAGAAAGAGCTGCGCAACATCGCGCGTAAATCGGCCCAAGGTGAAATCGGCAAAAAGCCGGAAGTCACCGTGATCGTCAGCCGCCTGAGTTAATCTCAGGCGTCTGCCTTTACCAATCGTGCAACAAGTTTGCGTGTCAGTGGCGCGACAAATAGCACGATTGGAAAGGCCACGATCCAGCTCGTGATCCACGAGCCCAACCAGTCACCGACAAATGCAGGGCTAAGACCGATGACGCGCCATGTCGCGATGGCGGTGATGATGAATGTCATAAAGCCAGAGAGAATCAGGCCAAAAAGCGGCTGTGCAAAACGTGCAGGAAACATCTTAAAATCTCATTAGGTTGGTGGGTGGGCCGCCATTAATGCGGCCCCGCTAAATTAGCTTTTGCTGCGCTCTTCAAAGCTTTTCGCGATAAATGCAGGCGCATCATCACCAAGACCAACAACACGGTTATCGTTACGACGATTGTTATTGCTATTGTTATTGTTGCGACCGCGGTCATTGCCGTTGTTGGAGCGCTCGTTTTTGCCGCGCTCTTCTTGCGGCTTGTGTGCGTTGCGGGTGTCGTCAGACTTTCCGCGCCCACCACGAGAACGGCCACGTGGCTTTTCTTCGCGCGGGGTTTCCTCTTGCTCAGGCGCAGGGGCGGCGTCAACGGGCGCGGCCTTCGTGTCCTCAGCGGGCTTGTCTTCACGCGGCTTGCGGGTGCGGCTGCGCGTGCGTGGCTTTGCCTCCGCCTTTGGGGCGTCCTCTGCTGGCGCATCCGCAGGCTTTGCCGTAGCTGTCGGGTTTTCCAAACGGGGAATTTCCTCGTTCACCAAACGCTCGACGTCAGCAAAGTTCTTTTCGTCGCGGCCTGTGCAAATCATGATTGCCGTGCCCGAACGACCCGCGCGACCCGTGCGACCAATCCGGTGCACATAGTCCTCGGCGTGGCTAGGAACGTCAAAGTTGAACACGTGGGTCACGGCGGGGATATCCAAACCGCGGGCCGCCACATCAGAGGCAACAAGAAAGCGCAACTCGTTATTGCGAAAGCTCTCGAGCGTGCGGGTGCGGTGGCTTTGATCCAGATCACCGTGGATAGGAGCGGCGTTATAGCCGTTCTTGTTCAACGACTTAGCGACGATATCGACATCCGATTTGCGGTTGCAAAAGATGATCGCGTTGGTGCAGGCATCACCCTCGGCGTCGATCAGCGCGCGCAAAACGGCGCGTTTCTCGGAGGGTTCCTTGGTCTTGTTGGACCCTTTGAACATCAAAACACCTTGCTTGATATTCGTGTTGGTCGTTGCCGCACGGGCAACTTCAACCTTGGCAGGGTTCGACAGGAACGTATTGGTGATCCGCTCGATTTCGGGGGCCATCGTGGCCGAGAAAAAGAGGGTCTGACGGGTAAACGGCGTGCGCTTGAAGATCTCTTCGATATCGGGAATGAAACCCATATCTAGCATGCGATCCGCCTCGTCGATGACCATGATCTTGACGTCAGTCAAAATCAACTTGCCGCGCTCGAGGTGGTCAAGCAAGCGACCGGGTGTTGCGATCAAAACATCGACACCTTTGTCGATCAACTTGTCCTGATCCTTGAACGATGTGCCGCCGATCAGCAACGCCTTGGAAAGCTTGGTGTATTTCGCATAAGAATCAAAATTCTCGGCAACCTGCGCGGCCAGTTCGCGTGTCGGCGCAAGCACAAGCGAGCGGGGCATGCGCGCACGGGCGCGACCACGGCCAAGCAATGTAATCATTGGCAGCGTGAAAGCGGCGGTTTTACCTGTGCCCGTCTGGGCAATCCCCAAAACATCGCGGCCCTCAAGGGCAGGCACAATTGCGCCCGCCTGAATAGGGGTCGGCGTGTCGTAGCCCGTTTCAGCAATCGCTTTGAGAACTTTGGCATCGAGGTTGAGATCAGAAAATTTGGTCAAGTTAGCCCTTTCAATATTTTGCGGCTTTTTGGCCGCTCATATTGCGCGGCCCGCCTGACCGAATTGTCAGTGCGTCAACTGTGCTACGCAGTAGCGTTAACAGGGGTAAAGGTCAAGGAAACCCTATTGGGGCAGGGGCTTGCGGGTCGGTTCAAGCATATTTGCGGCCTCTAAAGCGCTATAAAACAGGCGCGCGGGGATTTGAGCATCATAATTGCGGCGCAAACCGTGAATTTGGAGAATCACCCCGTCATTTGCGGCCTGTCGGAACGCGGCGCGGGTCAGGGCAATTTGCCCCGTTTCTGTTTTGTGGCAATGGTCGATGCAATAGGCCTTCAGGCGGTCATGGCGCACATAGGCCAAGGGTTGCCCTGCGGCAGACACCTCTCTGATGCGCGGGCCGTTGGGGCCGCCGCGCAGAAACGATAGCGACAGATAATAGCGGACCTGCCCGTCGCGCTCCAGAATGATGGTGCGGGCAAGCACGTGATCTTTACGGTCCCGAAATACCTCGGCGTCACGCGACACCGTTTGCCAAACGCGGGTTGCGTCCGTGTAGGTCCGCAGCAGTCGGTCGGACGGGGCACAGCCCATGAGCAGGATGAGACAAGCCAATCGGAAGATCATGCCGCCTTGTTAACCGACAAGCGTTAACAATCGTTAAACGGCACTTTTGTGGATGACCGGTGCATAGCCCGCCGCAAGGACCGCAACGCTAGGTGCGGGCGTCAAAACCGTGACAGAACCTGCTGTAGGTCGGGTGAGCTTTGCCTGATAACCATCTGGTATATATGGGTAAATTCCCTTACTCATAACAAGGTGAGGCTGCGCCCCAATCTGGATCATTGTGCCGTCAGGGAGCGTTGAAATATCGCGTTCAAATGTCACCTGACTGCGATCGCGGCGCACGCGGGCACTGTGCAAAACGCGGTCCATGTCAGGCGCCTTGGGGCGTTGTCCCGTTGCGCTCTCCCACGCATCGACAAAGCAGGTATAGGCGGCTCTGCGGCAATACCCGCAAGGACGATGCCCCGCAGCGAATGCAACAGCTTCATCGAGGAAGAACAACTCGGTCCAGTTGCGACCCGTCATCACCGCACGTTTGCGCCCCTGCCAGTCAAGCGTGCAACAGATCCAAGCCTTATGGGTCCACCGCGCCGAGCCAAGTTCACGGGTCTGCCCATGCAAAATCCCGCGATTCCCCGTCAAAGTGCCACGCGCCGCAATCGCCACGATCTCTCCGGTCGGTAAAACGCGGTTTTGGAGGGTCAGACCATCATCTCCTTGGTCGCGGACAGGGTCACATCGGGGTAGTCGCGCGCAACACGGTCGATATCCCACTGCAATCGGGTGAGGAAAACCACGTCACCGTCATTATCCGTGGCGATATGGGCCTTGTTTGCCTCGCTGAATTTATCAACGGCCGGCTTCGGGCCAAGCACCCAGCGCGCGGAGGTAAACTGCGAGCTTTCAAAGCGCACAGGCAGCCCGTATTCAAGCTCGATGCGGCTGGCGAGCACTTCAAACTGCAACGCACCAACAACACCAACAATAAAGCCGGAACCGAATGTCGGTTTAAAGACCTTCGCCGCACCTTCTTCGGCAAACTGCATCAACGCCTTTTCGAGGTGCTTCGCCTTCATCGGATCGCCCGCGCGACATGACTGAAGCAGTTCGGGCGCAAATGACGGGATATTGGACACGCGAATGGCCTCGCCCTCGGTCAATGTATCGCCGATGCGCAACTGGCCGTGGTTCGGGATGCCGATGATATCGCCCGCCCACGCCTCTTCTGCCAACTCACGATCCGCGGCGAGGAACAACACAGGGCTCGAGATCGCCATCACCTTCTTGGTGCGCACATGGGTCAACTTCATGCCGCGTTCAAAGTGGCCGGAGGCGAGGCGGACAAACGCCACGCGGTCGCGGTGCTTGGGGTCCATGTTGGCTTGCACTTTGAACACAAAACCCGTCACCTTCGGCTCGTCAGGGGCCACATCGCGCGGATTGGCCTTTTGCACCTGCGGCTCGGGGCCATAGGTGGCGATTCCGTCCATCAATTCCTTGACGCCAAAGCTGTTCATCGCAGAGCCGAACCAGATCGGCGTCATCGTGCCATCAAGCAGGGCTTGCGGATCAAGCGGTGGCAGCAACTCGCGCGCCATCTCGATCTCTTCGAGGAACTTTTCAAGCAAATGCGCAGGCACGTGCTCGGCCAGTTTGGGATCATCAAGACCCGAAATCTGGATGCTCTCCGCGACCTTGTTGCGATCGGCGCGGTCCATCAACTCCAGCTTGTCACGCAAGATATCGTAACAGCCGATAAACTCGCGACCTACACCAATGGGCCAGCTGGCAGGGGTGACGTCAATCGCAAGGTTCTCTTGGATTTCATCAATAATATCAAATGTATCGCGGCTTTCGCGGTCCATCTTGTTACAGAACGTCAGGATCGGCAGGTCGCGCAAGCGACAGACTTCAAATAGCTTCTGGGTCTGGCTTTCCACACCCTTTGCGCCGTCAATGACCATCACTGCTGCGTCCACGGCAGTGAGGGTGCGATAGGTATCCTCGGAGAAATCCGAGTGACCCGGCGTGTCGACAAGATTAAACCGGTATTGGCCGAAATCGAACGACATCGCCGAGGCCGAAACCGAAATCCCGCGGTCCTTTTCCATCTGCATAAAGTCGGAGCGGGTGCGCCGCGCCTCGCCCTTGGCGCGCACCTGTCCCGCCATCTGGATCGCGCCACCATAAAGGAGGAACTTCTCGGTCAAAGTGGTCTTACCCGCATCGGGATGCGAAATAATCGCAAACGTGCGGCGGCGGGCGATCTCGGCAGGGAGTGTGGAGCTATTTGTCATAAGTGATGCCATAAAGAATGCGTGGACAAAGGGCAATCTGCCACGGGTATGTCAAATCATGCAGTCCTCTCCTAATTGTGATGGTAAGGAAAATTAATCTAGGATAAACGACATCTGACTGGCCTCTGGGGGGCTCTTAATTAGGGACGATACGGTATGAAATCTATTTATAAAATGACATTTGCGGCACTTTTGGGCGCGACTCTCGCAGGCTGCGGCGGGCAATCTTTTGAAGAAGCCCTTTTGGATCAAGCCAATGAATTTGACGCCTTGGTAGACCGTGTTGACGGTATGGCGCTCTCTGGCTCGCGTGTTGTTGATAACACAACAGGGCGCGCGTCCTTTTCGGGCGGCGCGGCGATCATCGCAGGCTCCGAATTCAACGCAACGATCCTGATCGGTGACGCTGATGTCGACGTGAACTTTAACGGCGGCACAGACGTCTCTGGCTCGATCACGAATGTTGGCGGTCTGGCGAATGCGAACACCTATATTTCCGGTTCGGGCGACCTCGGCTCATACTCTGGCACAGTTGCCCTTTCCAACGGGTCCGTTGGTGGCGGAAACACAGTGTCGGTTGATTATGCGGGCACATTGGTCGGCAACGGCGACCGCCTCGTGCTTGATGGCACGATGGACGGTGTCTTCTTGGGCAACCCGCAAATCCGCGCGATTGACGTGCTCGACTCTGGCGTGGCGACCCTGAACGGAAGCCGTGTCAACGTGGCCGTCGAGGTTGTTGCCGAGCGCGACTAAGGCGACCGATCTTTGTTAGACATAAGGGCCGCTCTGTGCATTTCAGGGCGGCCCTTTTGCATGGTTAACCGCATTTTAACCAAGAATGCCCACGCTGATCAAAAGCGAGGGGGCGGACGATGCGATTTACAGCAATGACAATCTTGATGCTGGCTGCTTGTGCATCGGCAGGCGACGGAACGAGCGCGGTCTCGCGCGCAGAGCAGGCTGCACGCCTCTATAGCGACCTTAGCCGCGAAAACATTTCCAATCCGGCGTTACTGCCGACCAGCGGCACAGCGCAATATGCGGGCCTGATCGCGCTCGACCTGCCGATCCCCAACGAGAGCGCCCCACATGTCGGGGATATCGACCTCAGGGTCAATTTCGGATCAAATCGTAACCCGATCAGCGGAAGCGCCACTAATTTCAACGGGTTAAGCGGAAGCCTTACAATTGCCAGCGGCGCGATAGATCGGGGCGCGGACCCCGATGAGGACTATACATTTGAGGCGGGGCTTGCAGGCACACTTGATGGGACAAGCGGCGCATTTGTGATCGATGGCACGCTGAGCGGTGACTTTCGCGGGCGCAATCTCGACGGGGTCACAGGCGTGGTCTTTGGCGATGTGACGGGGCCGGACGGGCAGGTTCTGTTTGACGGCACATTCGCCGGCACGCAAGGCGACTAGTTCGAAGAGGCCTTGCGCAAAAGCCCAACCGCATCGGGGTCTTTCAGCAGTTTCTCCTGCACCTCGTAATCCAGATGGGCGCGATGTCCGTGGCTGGCATGGCTTGCGCGGCCACTGCGCAAATGGTCGGGCAGGGCGGCGCGGGTGCGCGGATCAATCAACAGCGATTCCGCCGCGATCCCTTCGGCATAAATGATCTGGTGTTCATCAAACAGCAGCTGAAAATAGTCAACAAAGCCGCCATCGCGGCGATAAACCGTGTCATCGTTGATCAAATGGCGGACCTTGACCAAAACCTCGGAGCGACCAGCGCCCAATTTGTCTTGGCGCTGATAAATAAACAGGCGGTGATCGGGGCTGACCAACAGGTCGTTTTCATTGTGCAGCGCACCCTTGGTGATCACAATCGGTGCAAACTCTCCGACGGCGCGCAGGGTGGATTGCCCGACCCATCGCACAGCTTGCGGGCCGTCATCGCGGGTCAATACCTTGTCGCCAACAACAAGGTCCTCAATCGCGCGCTGCTCGCCCGATGCCATCGTAATATGTGTGCCGCGGGTAAACGAAACGCTGGCCACTTCGGCAAAGCGGGTGGTCGCCGCGTCCTTGTCAACGCCCACAAGGCGGTAATTGGTGTCAGAAGTCAGGTTGGCAAGCGGGAGGAGATACGTGGCCTCAAGGCCGCCGTCTTCCACCTCGACAAGCACAAGCACCTCGTAGGTCGTGCTGTCGGTGGCCATCATCGTCACGCAACTGTCCAGATAAACGGCGTTGCCAATCTTGCCGATGGTAGAGGTCTCGCTAATCTCGAACCCCTCCGCATCCTCGCGCAAGCTCAAAGAAAGCGGCAGGCGGGTCGCGCTTTTCGACAGTTGGTAGACATCATCCATCACCAGTTCGTCAGCAAAAGAAATCCCTTCGCCCTCGGCAACACCTTCCGACACGACAAAGTCATCAGACCGCAAAACGGCAACCGTCTGCATCATCGGGCGAATAGGATCGTCAGACATAAAATACCATTTCTTACCTGTAATAGCATAAATCTAAGCGGGGCTGCCGCTAACGTCAACGCGGTCAAGCGCCTTTCGCGTTGTCTTTAAGTATAGTTAAGCGCATTATTTCCCGAAAGAATTAAGGTTTGGTTAGGAAACGACAATGGATCTGGGAATTGCAGGAAAGCGGGCATTGGTCTGCGCGTCTTCAAAGGGGCTGGGGCGGGGCTGCGCAGAGGCTTTGGCACAAGCTGGTGTGCATCTGATTTTGAACGGGCGCAGCAGCGCGCCCCTCGAAGCGACCGCCGCCGAAATCCGCGACACCTACGGGGTCACCGTGGAAACGGTGCAAGCGGACGTTGCCACGCAAGACGGGCGCGATGCGTTGCTCTTGGCGGCGGGTCAGGTTGATATTCTCGTCACCAATGCGGGCGGTCCACCGCCGGGGCTTTGGTCCGACTGGGATCGCGATGACTTTATCGCAGCACTCGACGCCAATATGCTCGCACCGATCGCCCTGATGAAGGCACTGCTGCCCGCAATGATCGACAATGGCTGGGGACGGGTGGTTAACATCACCTCGGGATCGGTGAAATCGCCAATCGCGCAACTGGGGCTGTCCAACACCGCACGGGCGGGGCTGACGGGCTATGTGGCGGGCACATCGCGCCAAGTTGCAGGGCACGGGGTGACGATCAATAACCTTTTGCCAGGTATCCACGCGACCGACCGCGCGATCTCGCTTGATCAAGGGGTGATGGACGCGCAGGGCATCGATATGGACACCGCCAAGGCGCAACGGGCCGCAACAATCCCCGCAGGGCGCTACGGCACTGCCGAGGAGTTCGGGGCAACATGCGCGTTTCTCTGCTCGACACATGCAGGCTTCATCGTGGGGCAAAACATCGTGCTCGACGGCGGCGCGATCAACGCGACAATCTAATGGCCAAGGGTGACAGCCTCGCGGACCAGCTCTTTAACCACGACACGGTCGCGACCCTTGCCAACGGGTTCGAGGCGGCTGGGGTCTTTCAGGCCGCGCCCTTCGTCGATGCCGTCACCCAAGGGTTCCCCGCACTTGAGCTAAAAGCGCGGATCAACCATATCGCGATGCATCTGGAACAAGTCTTGCCGCAGGATTTCACTGCGGCAAGCCAAGCCATTCTGGCGGCCTTGCCCGCGCCACTTGATCCAAACCTGAAAGACAATGATTTCGGTCATTTCATCTATGCGCCGCTTGGCGTTTACGTTGAAAATCAAGGGATTACGGATCACTTTGAAAGTAGTCTCGATCTGCTCGAGGCGATCACACAGCGGTTCTCGATGGAGTTTTCGCTGCGGGCTTTCCTCAATCACAATCAGGGCGCCACGCTTGAACGGGTCCATCACTGGACAACGCACCAAAGCTACCACGTGCGCCGCCTTGCATCCGAGGGCACGCGGCCCAAACTGCCATGGGGGCAAAACGTCGGGCTGACACATGACGAGACGCTGCCGATCCTTGATGCGCTGCACGCTGACGAAACACGGTTTGTCACGCGATCAATCGCTAACCATTTGAATGACATCACAAAAACCGCCCCTGTGGCCGTGCTCGAAAGGCTCGCCGCTTGGGAGAAATCAGGGGAGCAACGCGCGCCCGAACTGACATGGATGCGTAAACATGCGCTGCGCACGCTCATCAAATCGGGACACAAGGGGGCAATGGCACATCTCGGCTACGCGCCTGACGTGAAAATTGACGCCGCCAGCATCACCTGCCCGACAGAGGTCGCAATGGGGGACAAGCCGCAAATCGCGGTGGCCTTCACGCCAAAAGAGGACGGGCCATTGATCGTGGATTACGTCATAGATTTCATGAAATCGAATGGCAAAACAGCGCCAAAAGTGTTTAAATTGAAGGCGATACAAGGGAAAGCGAATGTAAAGGTGTCCCTGCAAAAAGCCCATCACTTTGACCCGACAGCGACCACCTTCAAGATTTATGCAGGAGCGCATGCGGCACACCTCCAGATCAATGGACGGATCGTCGCAAGTCACGCGTTTCACCTCGCTTGATCTTGCCCTGTTGGCCAACGCTTGCTAGGGAGCAAGGATACCCAATTGTTTCACTCAGGGATTGCCCGAAACCATGACCGCCCCGCGCCTTGAAATCCGCAATATCGTCAAGTCATATGGCGGTCGCCGTGTCGTTGATGACGTGAGCATCAAGGTGATGCCGGGGCAGGTGACCTGTCTGCTTGGCCCTTCGGGATGTGGCAAATCCTCCACGTTGCGCATCATTGCAGGCGTAGAAATGCAGGACAGCGGCACGATCTTTGTTGATGGTGATCTGGTCTGTGACACACAGTATCGCGTGCCACCGGAAGAGCGGTCAATCGGGCTGATGTTTCAGGATTTCGCGCTGTTCCCGCATCTGTCGGTCGCAGACAATGTCGGCTTTGGCTTGCAGGGCGGCGCGCGCAAGAACCGCAATCGCATTGGCGAACTGCTTGAGAAGGTCGGGATGTCGCGGTTTATCAATTCATATCCGCACGAATTATCAGGCGGAGAGCAGCAGCGGATCGCCTTGGCTCGCGCGCTTGCGCCCAAGCCCAAGATCATGTTGATGGATGAACCGTTTTCGGGGCTGGACGACCGCTTACGCGACGATATCCGCGACGAAACACTCGCCGTTCTCAAGGAAGAAGGCGCAGGCGTTTTGCTCGTCACCCACGAGCCAGGCGAGGCGATGCGCATGGCCGACCAGATCGCGCTGATGCGTGGCGGCAAGGTTGTGCAATATGGCGCACCTTACCACATCTACAACGCGCCCGCCGACAAAGAGGCCGCGAGTTTCTTTAGCGATATCAATGTGATCCGTGGAACCGTGCAGGGGGCGTTGACCGATACGCCTTTCGGGCAGTTCCTTGCGCCCGGTGTGCCTGATGGCACTGAGGTCGATATCGTGATCCGCCCCCAGCACCTCAAAATCGACTTTGATCGCGCGGGGCGTGGTCCCAACCCGACACCCTCTGACGGCACGCCCGCACGCGGGTTGGTGCAACGTGCGCGGTTCATGGGCTCCGAAAGCCTTGTCGAGTTCAAGATGGACTTTGACGGCTCTGTTCTGCGCGCGCTTGTGCCCTCGGTGTTTCTGCCAAAAGAGGGCACGCCGCTCTGGATCATGATCCGCCGCGACCGCTGTTTCGTGTTTGCGCGCTAGCGTTTGAGCCGCGCCGCCCTGCCGCCGCGCCGTTTGGCAATCTGGCCCATACGATCTGGCAAAGTGGCCATAATTTCCTGACGGTCCTCGGGCGCGAGGCGCGACCACTGCGCGATTTCATCAATCGAGCGCAGACACCCCGTGCAAAGACGGCTTTCCGCGTGAATGACGCAAATCTTGATACAGGGACTTTCGATTTCGTCCCTGACCCAGATGTCGTCAGAAGTCGTTTTCTTTGTCATGACGAGGCCTTTAGATGCGCCAGTCGATCCAGCATACCCTGCAAGATAAACCCGGCGGCCACGTGGTCAACCAGCTCTGCGCGCCGCTTTCGAGACATATCCGCCTCGATCATCGCGCGCTCAGCCGCCACCGTCGACAATCGCTCGTCCCAAAAGGTGATGGGCAAATCCGTCAAACGCGCAAGATTGCGGGCAAATGCGCGGGTCGCTTGGGCGCGCGGCCCTTCTGATCCGTCCATATTGCGGGGCAAGCCAAGCACAATCGCGCGGGCTTGTCGTTCGTCCAGCAATTTGAGCAATGCGGCAGCATCCACGCCAAATTTCTTGCGCTTGATGGTCAAAACAGGGGTCGCAACCCCGCGCATCAGATCCGACATCGCCACGCCGATTGTCACCGTGCCCAGATCAAGCCCTGCAATGCCGCCAAATGACGGCAGTGCCGCGGCAAACTCCTCGACCTGCTCACAGATCACGGGGTCACACCCGCGCTGACAGCCGCATCGCGCAAGGTGGTGATGGCCGCGTCAGAGGCGGCGAAAACTTCCGAGGCTTCCAGCCAGACCTCGGTGGCCTTATCAACCTCGCCAAGCACACCGTAGGCGCTAATCAGGCGGGCCCATTCGCTTGCGGGGCCACCTTCCTCGGCCAAGCGGGTCGCCAACTGGCTGACCATGCCACGGATCATGTCTGTGCGATCCGTCTCGGATAAATCGCTTGCGTTCGCGATATCCTCGGCACTTGGGCCACGCACATCCGGTAGCGTGTATTTCACACCGGCACGAAACGCAGCGTCCTCGATCTGGGCGCGCGCAGCAGAGGCATAATAGCTCGCAGGATCACCATCCGCCACAATAGGACGCCACAGGCGCAACGCCACATCACCGCGATCCGTCTGGTAATACAGCGCGCCCATATAATAAAGGCCACCAATGTCCTCAGGGGCTTCGGCCAGGATCTGACGCACAATCGCCTCGGCCTCGGGGGACACCAGCCCGCCAGCAGCGGTGACCATCAGGTCAACCATCGTGCGCCTGTCATCAATGCCAGCCGTTTCGCCCTTAAGGGTAAGAACACGGGCCTGCGCCGCGACGGCGGCAGGGTAGTCGCGCATTTGCGCCTCGTGATAGGCCAGCAACTCCCAGCCCTGAAGATCATCAGGGCGGGTTGGAACCATCGTGCGCAGCATCTCGACGCTCTCAAGGTAATCGGCAGGGACCTCTGGGGTCAAAGGGGGCAGCGCTGCGGCCTGCAAGGCGGCCTGATCAGGGCGGTTCGCGCGCATTTCGTCACTCGCAGCGATGCGGGCATTAAGCGGGAGATCGGCGTAACCGGGCGCACCAATAAACCAGTAACCGGCAAGACCAGTTGCGGCGACAACTGCCACAACAGCAACGGCCAACGCGGGGGACGGGGCGGCTGTGCCACTGTCCTGACGGCGGGCATCAGCGGCCAGCAGGCGGCGCGACACCTCGACACGGGCGCGCTCGGCCTCGACAGGATCAATCGTGGCGCGTTCAATGTCGCGGTCCAGTTCGGCCAGTTGCGCGCGATAAAACGCGACATCAGGGTCCTCGACAGGGGCCACATCCCCCCGCACCAGAGGCGCAACAACCAATCCCGCCGCAATCAACGCCAGCAAACCGCAAATTATCCAGAAAATCATGTGACCCCGTCCGTTTTGTTACCCTTACCTAAGCCGCCATGTGCTGATAGAAAAGGGGCTGCGACAACTGGGCTTTTCACGGTTTAGGGCTATGTCGCGAATAGACCACTGGATGTCGCGGGTAGTATCCTCATTTTCCCGCACTGCGCCAGAAACGGTATACACGGCCCGCCGCCAGCCATAAGGGATTCGGATCAAGATGAAAAAATATTCAGCATTTGCAGTCGCACGCGAAGCCTTCCGCCAGCATTCTGGCTGGGAACGGGCTTGGGCCAAGCGGGAACCGAAAAAGAAATACGATGTAATCATCGTTGGCGCTGGCGGGCACGGGCTTGCCACGGCCTACTACTTGGGCAAAAACTTCGGGATCACAAATGTTGCGATAATCGAAAAGGGCTGGCTCGGTGGGGGGAACACGGGGCGGAATACGACCATCATCCGGTCCAACTATCTGCAAGACCCGTCTGCCGCGATCTATGAAAAATCGCGCAGCCTGTATGAAACCATGTCGCAAGACCTGAACTACAACGTGATGTTTAGCCCGCGCGGCGTGATCATGCTGGCGCAGACACAATCCGAAATCCGCGGCTACCAGCGCACGGCCCATGCAAACGCACTGCAAGGGGTCCAGACAGAATGGATCGGGCCAGAGCGGGTCAAGGAACTCGTGCCAATCATGAACATCGAAGGGCCGCGCTACCCTGTTCTGGGTGGCCTTTACCAAGCGCGCGGCGGCACAGCGCGCCACGATGCGGTTGCTTGGGGCTATGCGCGGGCCTGCTCGAACATGGGCATGGACATCATCCAGCAATGCGAAGTGACAGGCGTGCGCAAATCGGGCGCAAAGGTTGTGGGCGTTGACACCACCAAAGGGCCGATTGACTGCGACAAGCTTGGCATGGTCGTGGCAGGCCACGCTTCGGTGCTGGCGGAAAAGGCGGGCTTTCGTCTGCCAATGGAATCAGTGGCGCTTCAGGCGCTTGTCTCCGAGCCGATCAAACCCTGCATGGATGTGGTCGTGATGGCCAATACGGTGCACGGCTACCTGTCGCAATCCGACAAGGGCGAGATGGTCATCGGTGGCGGCACGGACGGTTACAACAACTACACGCAGCGCGGCAGCTTCCACCATGTCGAAGAAACCGTGCGCGCCCTTGTCGAAACCTTCCCGATGATTGCGCGTCTCAAGATGCTGCGCCAATGGGGCGGGATCGTGGACGTGACTGGGGACCGCTCGCCGATCCTGTCCAAAACACCCATCGACGGCATTTTCGTAAACTGCGGTTGGGGCACGGGCGGCTTCAAGGCGATCCCGGGGTCAGGTTGGGCCATGGCCGAGTTGATCGCAAAAGGACACTCGCCACTGACCGAAGAGTTCAACATGTTCCGCTTCCGCGAAGGCAAGTTCATCGACGAATCTGTGGCAGCAGGGGTGGCGCACTGATGGAAATGGTCTTGAACACAGCGGTGCACGCGCGGTGCACGCACGGTGCACGTAAATCACACCCTCATTTTGGAGATGTCACATGCTAACATTGCACTGCCCAAATTGCGGCGTTGATGCCGATGAAACAGACCTTCACGCAGAGGGCGAAGCGCACCTCAAGCGGTATGGTCCAGGGTCCTCGGACGACGAGTTTCACGACTACCTTTTCCAGCGCCAGAACCCCAAGGGCGTTCACTTCGAGCGTTGGAAGCACGTGTTCGGCTGCGGCAAGTATTTCCACGCGGCCCGCTGCACGGCTACCCTTGAGGTATTCGGCACATATTCGGCGCAAACACTTGAGCCAACACAGGCCATCAAGGACGCCATTTCAGCAAAACGACCCGGTTGGTCGTGGGGAGACATCTCATGAGCACACGTCTTGCTTCAGGTGGCCGTTTGGTCAACAAAAACAAAGCGGTATCCTTTACCTTTAACGGTAAAAACCTGCGCGGATTCGAGGGCGATACGCTCGCTTCGGCCTTGCTTGCCAATGACCAGATGTTGATTGGACGCTCGTTCAAATATCACCGCCCGCGCGGTGTTGTGGCCTCGGGCGCCGAGGAGCCCAACGGCCTTGTGAACCTTGGTGAAGGCGCGAAATTCGAGCCCAACCAGCGTGTCACAACCACCGAACTTTACGAGGGTTTGACCGCAAAATCACAAAACCACTGGCCTTCGCTTGAGTTTGATGTGGGTGCAATCAACACGCATCTTTCGCGGTTCCTGCCTGCCGGTTTCTACTACAAAATGTTCATCCATCCGCGGCCCCTCTGGAAGCACGTCTACGAGCCGATCATCCGCCACTCCGCAGGCTTGGGCAAAGCCCCCAAAGACCGCGACGAAGACACCTACGAACACTACCACGCATCCTTTGATGTGGTGGTTGTTGGCGGCGGGATTGCGGGCCTTGCGGCGGCGCTTTCGGCGGGCCAATCGGGTGCGCGTGTCATGCTTGTCGAGCAAACCAACGACTGGGGTGGGCGCGCCAATGTGGACACGCCGACCGTTGATGGAAAACCTGCCGCAGAGTGGATTAACGCCACACTGCAAGTTCTTGAAAACATGGAAAATGTTACGCTTCGTTTACGCACGCAAGGCTCTGGCGTTTACGATCATGGCTACGTTCTGGCCTATGAGCGCCTGACCGATCACGCCCCTGAAACCGAGGGTCCGCGTCATCGTTTGTGGCGCATCCGCACCAAGCAGATCGTGACCGCTACGGGCGCGATTGAACGTCCGTTGTCATTCGCTGGCAACGACATTCCTGGCGTGCTTTTGGCCGCTGCGGTGCGCGACTACGCCGTCAATTTCGGGGTCTCTATCGGGGATCGCACGGTGGTTGTGACCAACAATGATGACGCCTACCGCACAGGGATTACGCTCAAGAAAGCGGGCCTTGAAGTGCCCGCAATCATCGACGCGCGCACCAACCCGCAAGGCGAGTTGATCGACGAGGCACGCGCGCTTGGCATCCGTATTGAGGTCGGACGCGGCATCGCAAAGGTCAAAGGCGGCAAGCGGGTCACATCCGTGGAAATGTGCAACCAAGCTGGCGAAGGCGCGGTTGTCGAAGAGATCGCGTGTGATTGTGTTGCAATGTCCGGGGGTTGGTCGCCTGTTGTGCACCTTTGGTCCCATTGCGGTGGCAAGCTGAACTGGGACGACGCGCAAGCGATGTTCCGCCCCGACCCAGAGCGGCCACCACTTGGCGCAGACGGCGAAGGGTTCGTGAAAACCGCAGGTGTCGCGAACGGCCACCTCTTTACCGCCGAAGTCATTGCTGATGGTTTTGCCGCAGGGCGCGCCGTTGCCAAGGCGGCAGGGCATAGTGCCAAGATCGGACAAGCCCCCGCTGGCCACGATGCCCACGAAGGGGCGATTTCACCGGTCTGGTTGATGCCACAAGGCGCAAGCCATGCGCTGCGTTCAAAGGCATGGCTTGATTACCAGAACGACGTGAAAGTTTCCGATGTGCAGCTCGCCGCCCAAGAAGGCTACGAAAGCGTTGAACATGCCAAGCGTTACACAACAATCGGTATGGCAACAGATCAGGGTAAGTTGAGCAACATCAATGGCTTGGCGACACTTGCCAAGTCACTGAATGCGGATATCCCCAATGTCGGGACAACCACCTTCCGCCCGCCATATACGCCGATTTCGCTATCCTCGATTGCGGGTGCGGCTAAGGGTGATTTGTTCCAGCCGATCCGGAAAACACCAATGTCCGATTGGCACACAGAGAACGGCGCGGATTACGAACCCGTTGGCCAATGGCGCCGCCCTTACGCCTATGTGCGTGACGGCGAAACGGTGCACGATGCGGTCAATCGCGAGGTGGTCAATACCCGCGAGAAGCTGGGCCTGCTTGACGCCTCCACCTTGGGTAAACTCGTGGTGAAGGGACCAGACGCAGGCAAATTCCTCAACATGATGTATACCAACATGATGGCGACATTGCCGATCGGAAAATGCCGCTACGGGTTGATGTGTTCAGAAAACGGGTTCCTGTCTGACGATGGGGTCGTGGCGCGGATCGACGAGGACACATGGCTTTGCCACACCACGACAGGGGGCGCAGAGCGCATCCACGCGTGGATGGAAGACTGGCTTCAATGCGAATGGTGGGACTGGAAGGTCTACGTGGCCAACGTGACCGAGCAACTGGCGCAGGTCGCCGTTGTCGGGCCCAATGCACGCAAACTGCTAGAAAAACTGGGCGGCATGGATGTGTCCAAGGAAACGCTGCCGTTTATGCAATGGGCTGACGGCAAGCTTGGCGGCTTTGATGCGCGGGTTTACCGTATCTCGTTCTCGGGCGAATTGTCCTACGAGATTGCCGTGCCTGCAAGTCAGGGGCGTGCGTTCTGGGATGCGCTTCTGGCGGCGGGTGAAGAATTTGGCGTCATGCCATATGGCACGGAAGCCCTGCACATCATGCGGGCCGAAAAGGGCTTTATCATGATCGGGGACGAAACCGACGGGACAATCATCCCGCAGGATTTGAACCTTCAGTGGGCCTTGTCCAAAAAGAAAGAAGACTACCTTGGCAAGCGGGCACAAGAGCGCTCGCATATGACAGACCCGAACCGTTGGAAGCTCGTCGGGCTCGAAACAACTGACGGGTCGGTCATTCCAGACGGCGCATATGCGATTGCCGAGGGTGACAACGCCAACGGTCAGCGCAACACGCAGGGGCGGGTTACATCCACCTATTATTCGCCAACCTTGAAAAAGGGGATTGCGATGGGGCTGGTGCATAATGGCCCTGACCGCATGGGCGAAGTGATCGAATTCTATAAGGTCGATGGCACAACAGTCGCGGCGACAATCGTCGATCAAGTGTTCTACGACAAAGAGGGGGCAAAGAACAATGTCTAATGCTGTCAGCACGTTACAAGGTAAAGTTGCCGCAGGTGAAGTCACTGTGCGCGAAGGTGGCCTGCGTGGGATGATCACCCTGCGCGGCGACTTGGCAAGCAGCAAGCTCAAGTCAGTTTGCAAATCGCTGACGGGCTTTGCGATCCCTGACATGGGCAAGGCGGCGTCCAAGGGTGACAAGGGCATCGCGTGGATGTCGCCTGATGAATTGCTGGTGCTTGTGCCCCAAGGTGAAACGGCAAGCGCGCTTGAAAAAATCGCGAAGGCAATGAAAGGGCAACACTATCTGGCCGAGAACGTGTCGGATGCCCGCACCCATATCATCGTCGAGGGCAGCTTTGCCCGCGAGGTCATTGCCAAGCTCGCGCCCGTTGATTTGCACCCTACAGCGCTTAGGCCCGGCGACTTTCGTCGCTCGCGCCTTGGCCAGGTTGCTGCCGCCTTCTGGATGACGGATGCCGACACGTTCCGCGTGATCTGCTTCCGCTCGGTCGGGGATTACGCCTTTAAACTGCTGAGCGTTTCGGCAGCCAAGGGCGGCGAAGTCGGCTACTTCTAAGATCTGTTTTGGACGAGACAGACAAACCCTGCCCGAGAGATTGGGCAGGGTTTTCTTATGCGTAGGTCCAATGTGACGGGGTGCACAGAATATCTGATGATTTTCCGCAGGATATGCGGAACAACAGAGCCATCAGACCGTTTGTTTGACGACTCTCTGGTGGGAAATTCAAACTCAGGCTTGACGTGAGGCCTGTGTCGGATCACCTAAGAGGCATATTAATTTCACACGAATTCAAGGGGGCTACTATGGCTTTCGAACTTCCCGCACTTCCCTACGCCCACGACGCTCTGGCAGATCTGGGCATGTCGAAGGAAACGCTGGAGTTTCACCACGACATCCACCACAAGGCCTACGTCGACAACGGCAACAAGCTGATCGACGGCACCGAGTGGGCGGACAAGTCGCTGGAAGAGATCATCAAAGGCACCTACAACGCGGACGCAGTTGCCCAGAACGGCATCTTCAACAACGCGTCGCAGCACTGGAACCACATGCAGTTCTGGGAAATGATGGGCCCCAAAGGCGACGCAATGCCGTCGGAGCTGGAAGCCCGCATCGTTGACGCGTTCGGCTCGGTCGACAAATTCAAAG
>CAKZNT010000060.1 GCA_937132065.1 uncultured Loktanella sp. | reverse complement strand
AGGCGGTTAAGCGCGCAATAGATACCACAGGCAGTTTGATTGTAGAAGCGGGTACGGGTACCGGAAAAACCTTTGCCTATTTGGCTCCTGCATTAGTGAGTGGAAAAAAAACCATCATCAGTACTGGTTCTAAAAACTTACAAGAGCAACTATTTCATCGTGACCTACCTTTAATGACGTCATCCTTGGGTTTTTATGGCCAAGTCGCCTTATTAAAAGGGCGCTCAAATTATTTATGTCCTGAACGCTTGAATCAACAATTGGTAGAAAGCCACACGCCTCAAGCAGATCCTGAATTATTAACTCAATTAGTAAAGATACGTTCTTGGTCTTCTGAAACTAAAACAGGCGATTTAGGTGATTGCACTGCAATTGCAGAAGACAGCCCAATTATCCCAAGTATTACATCAACAAATGATAATTGTTTAGGGAAAGAATGCCCAAGCTTTGAAGAGTGTTTTGTGGTTAAAGCCCGTAAAAAAGCAATGGATGCCGATGTCGTGGTGGTAAACCATCATCTATTTTTAGCCGATTTAGCAATTAAAGAAACTGGATTTGGTGAGCTAATTCCAGAAGCAGATATTTTTATCTTTGATGAAGCCCATCAGCTTCCAGATATTGCCAGCCAGTACTTTGGACAGAATTTATCAAGCCGACAATTAACGGAATTAGCCAAAGATATCGAAATTGGTTATCGCACCGAAGCAAAAGACATGCGCCAACTGCAAAAAGTAGCGGAGCGTTTAGCTGGCTCAGCAATGGATTTGCGTATCATTTTAGGCGATACCAATTTTAGAGGTAACTGGCGAGAAGCGATTAAGTCTCAAGCGGTTCAGCGTGAAATTGTACGGATCAATGATGCCTTAGAGTTAGCACATGACGTATTAAAATTGGCATTAGGTCGTAGTCAATTATTGGATGCCGCCTTTGAGCGTTGCACCTTACTAAAAAATCGACTCGAGCGTGTTTGTGATACCACGATTGGTGGTTATTCATATTGGTATGAATGTACTCCTCGTCATTTTAGTTTAAATATAACCCCTCTTTCTGTTGCTGATAAATTTAAAGAGCATCTCGCCGATAAAGAAGGTGCGTGGATTTTTACGTCAGCAACGTTAGCGGTAAATGATGATTTTTCGCATTTTACTCAGCGTTTAGGGTTAGAGCCTAAGAAGCAATTTACCTTACCGAGTCCGTTTGATTATCAGACACAGGCGCTATTGTGCGTGCCTCGTTTCTTGCGGGGCGCACGCGCAAGGTCACCGAACGTCTCGCCGATTTTCAGATGCATGCAATTGATCTGACGGATGGCGCTGTGCTGGAAAAGGGCTGCGTTTATGTGGTCCCCCTCCTCGAATCGCTTGCCCTGCCCGAAGGAATGACAGCGGCGGCATCTGCGAAGTCCTCGATAGGCCGTTTGGACCTGCTGACGCGGATCATTACCGACCATGGCGTCGAATTCGACCGCGTGCCTGCGGGATACAACGGCCCCCTTTTCGTAGAAATTTGCCCGCGGTCCTTTTCCGTGGTTGCGCGCGAGGGGCAGATGCTCAACCAGATCATCTTCCGGCAGGGCAAAACCATGATGTCGGATGATGATTTGCGCGCGCTCCACGGCGAAACGCCAATTGTATCGGGTGAGCCGGTGATTTCTGACGGACTAGGCTTTTCCGTTGATCTCAAGCCCGCGCAAGGCACGCTTGTCGGGTATCGGGCCAAGCCACATACGGGCGTGATCGACCTTTCGCTACTCGCCCACTACGATCCTGCCGATTATTGGGAGGAAGTGCACAGCAAGGATGGCTGGATCATCCTTGATCCCGGTGCATTCTATATCCTCGTCAGCCGTGAGAGCATCATAATCCCACCAATGCAGGCCGCAGAAATGGCGCCCTACCTTGCGATGGTTGGCGAATTTCGGGTGCATTACGCGGGCTTCTTTGATCCTGGGTTTGGCTATGCGGCCGCAGGCGGCACTGGCTCACGTGGCGTGCTTGAGGTGCGCTGCCATGAGGCGCCATTTGTGCTTGAGCATGGGCAGGTTGTCGGACGCCTTGTCTACGAGCACATGAGCGCACTGCCAGCCGCGCTCTATGGTCAAGAGATCGCGTCAAACTATCAGGGCCAAGGGCTCAAGCTGTCAAAGCACTTTAAGTCGGCTTAGTCCTCAAACAGCTCGGTCTGATCGTCGTCTTCTTCGTCTTCCTCATCTTGCGAGGTTTGACCAAGCTGCGACAGCCCCGGTGCGGGACGATTCTCAAGCAGGCCAGCGGCGCGCAATTCCTTAAGGCCAGGCAGATCGCGTGCGTTTTCAAGGCCAAAGTGATCGAGAAACTCTTGTGTGACCACAAATGTCACAGGGCGTCCGGGTGTCATACGGCGACGACCAAGGCGCACCCATTCCATTTCGATCAGCTGGTCAACCGTGCCACGGCTGACTGACACCCCACGGATTTCCTCAATCTCGGCACGGGTCGCAGGCTGGTGATACGCGATAATCGCAAGGGTCTCGATCGCGGCGCGCGACAGCTTGCGGGTCTCGACGATCTCTTTTTGCATCAAATGCCCAAGGTCGCTGGCCGTGCGAAACGCCCATGCGTCACCGATCTTGACAAGATGCACACCGCGCCCCTCATAGCGCTTGCGCAGATAGACCAGCGCCTCGGCGGGGTCGCACCCATGTGGCATCCTGCCAATCAATTCGTGCACCGAAACAGGCTCGGCCGTAGCAAAAAGGATCGCCTCAACCATCCGCTCCTGCTCGGCCATCGGCGGGGCTTCAAAAAGACTATCGTTGGCAGGTTTATCTGTCATGCGGTTCTCTTTTGCGAATTTGGATGGGGGCAAATGTTTCGCCCTGCCTGATTTCGATCTTGCCCTCTTTGGCCAGCTCAAGCGAGGCGGCAAAGGTGGCCGCAGTCGCCGAGCGGCGCTTCACGGGGTCAAGTTCCCAGCCCTCTGGCAAGTAGCTTGCGATGTCGGTCCAATCCCCTGCAAAGCCGATCAACGTGCGCATGCGTGCCAAGGATTGCTCCATCGTCATGACCGCGTCACGGTCCATGACAAACGGGCGAAAATCATCACGGGTGCGGATGCGGGCGTAGCCTTGCATCAAGTCGAGAAGCGTTGCGGTATAGGTCACACGGCGCACGCGCTGCACGTCTTCGGTGATACCACGGGCAAAGAAATCGCGCCCCAGCTGGTCGCGCGCCATCAGTTTCGCCGCCGCCTTGCGCATCCCCTCCAGCCGCTCAAGCTGGAACGCTAGGTGGGCTGCAAGCTCTTCGCCCGATGGTCCCTCTTCGCTCGGGTCGGGCGGCAACAAGAGACGCGACTTCAAGAATGCCAACCACGCTGCCATCACCAGATAATCGGCGGCCAGTTCTAGCCGAAGCTTCTTGGCCTGCTCCACAAATGCCAAATATTGCTCTGCAAGCGCAAGAATAGAGATTTGGCGCAGATCAACCTTTTGAGTGCGCGAGAGCGTCAGCAATAGGTCAAGCGGCCCCTCAAAGGCGCCAACATCAACAATCAGCGCCTCGGCGGCCTGCCTTTCGGCAACCGTTTGCACATCTTCTTGAAAAATGCTGTCAGTCACTTGGCCCTCACGCAATTAGCGCTTCAAGTTCCGCTTCCAAGCCTGCAATGTCAATGTTTTCGCTCGGTTTACGCTGAGCCAACGCGGTATCTGCGCGTTGAACCGCTTGCGGCGTCATCGTGCCCGCAGCGGCCACAACCAATGGCATTTCGTCCGCTTTCCCGTTGCAATGCAGCGCGATATCGCAGCCAGCCCCGACCGATGCAGCCGCGCGTTCGGCGATTGTGCCTGAAAGCGCTTCCATCGAGATGTCATCAGACATGATCAACCCGCCAAAACCGATTTCCTCGCGAATAGCCTGCATCATCTTGGGCGATGTTGTGGCGGGGTTGTCTGGGTCAATATCAGCAAAAACGATGTGGGCGGTCATCCCCATCGCCATATCGTTCAGCTCTCTGAACGGCGCAAAGTCGTGTGTTTCCAATTCACTACGAGGCGATCTTACAGTGGGCAGGTCCTTGTGGCTATCAACAGACGCCCGCCCATACCCGGGAATATGCTTGAGCACGGGCAATACCCCGCCCGCAAGAAATGCATCGGCGCAAGCGCGGGCCGCAGCCACCACAGTCGCGACATCAGCCCCGTAAAGCCGATTGCGCAACACCGGGTGCGTGTCGTCTTCCACCAGATCGGCAAGGGGCGCGCAGTTCACATCAATGCCCACATCACTCAACTCGGCGGCAATCAAACGGTTGCGCACCCACTGCGCACGGATCGGATCAGAGGCGCGCTCCATCTGGTCAAGCGCAGGCAGGTATTCGCGCCAATGCGGGCTGCGCATGCGCTGCACACGCCCACCTTCCTGATCAATCAGGATCGGTGCATTGCGCCCGACCGCTTCACGTAGCTCCGTCGTCAGGCGCTTTAGCTGGCTCGGATCTTCGATGTTGCGTGCAAAAACGATGAAACCAAGCGGATCAGCATCACGGAAAAATGCCTTTTCCCACGCCGTCACAGAGAGCCCGCTTGGCCCCAAGATCGTCGCGTTGCACGCCATCTAGCGGACCACGACAGGGATGCAGTCGACGTTTTCGGCGACCATTGTGGCGCAGAACCGACGCGCATCACTCAACTCTGCAAACCCTTCGGCGCGCAGGCGATAAAAGGTTTTTCCACCAGATGTCGCCGTCTGAATGACCCGTGACTTTCCGTTCAGGATTTCTCCGAACCGCGCCTTCAATCGATCCCATTCTGTGCCCGCAACTTCAACTGACGGAAATGCGCCCAATTGAACAAGGTTGGTCCCAATTGCAAATTGTGTTGTCGTTACAGCCGCTTGCACCGCCTGAGGCGCTGCGGGCGCGGCCTCTGCGACTGGCGCGCTTGCGAGCGTGACATTCAACGAGGCGGGGCGCACAACGGGGCGCAGCGACACCGCCACTCCGGGAATAGAGGTCGCGATTGCGGTCGAGACTGGCGCGACAGCCTGCCCGCCAACACTCAGGCTTGGCGCAACAGTTTCGCCAGCGGCAAGGTCTTGCAACGGCGCAGCACCCGCCGCGATTTGATCGGCAAGCGCCAGAATATCATCTGTCGAAAGCGGCGCATTCAAAAGCTGTTCGGCATTGAGCGCTACAGGCACTTCAACCTCAGAGGCCGCAACCTGCCCCAATGGATCAACCGTTGCCAGCATCTCGTCGGCTTCGGCCATTGGCTGCGCTTCGAGATCCTCAAGAGACAAACCCGCTGTTGCAGGCGCAAGGGCGACTGTGTCTTCGGGGGCGGCTGCGACACCCACGGCGGCGACTTCATTCACCGAAAGCCCCGTGTGCAACGAAACCGTGCCGCCCGGATTTTGCGGCAATGCGCGCATTTCACCCGACATGGCCCGCACAACGGGGATACCCGTGACATCGCGCATCACAAGCTTGTAACCCCAGACGCCAACACCCACGATCAACGCACAAGACACTGCCGCGCCTGCGTAATTCACCAAAGCGCCAGCACGCGCCGCACCGTTCATAGGGGCATGCCCCTGATCATAACTCGCCATGTTTGCCTCACTGCCCGCGCCACTGCTAACGTCGGGTGGGTTGCCTCAATTACAGACCCAGAGGCGGCACGCTTTAGCGCATCTCTTCCGCTGGGGTTACGCCAAGAATACCAAGACCCGCTGCAATAACAACCGAAACGGATCGAATAAGAGCGATTTTCGCTTGTGTTGTGTCATTGTCACCGTCTTGCAAGAACCGCAGGCTGACGTCGTCATTGCCGCGGTTCCACAGGCCATGCAGGTCAGACGCCAAGTCATAGAGATAGAACGCGATGCGATGCGGCTCGTGACCCTTTGCCGCAATCTCGACAAGGCGTGGCCATTCGGCCAGCTTTTTGGCTACGGCGATTTCGGCGTCATGGGACAGCTTGCCAAGGTCAGCGCCCGCGAGGGTCGCATCGGAAACATCCACGCCCGCATCAACCGCCTTGCGCATCACCGACTTCACCCTTGCATGTGCGTATTGCACGTAAAAGACGGGATTGTCCTTGGACTGCTCTGTCACCTTGTCGAAATCAAAGTCGAGGGGCGCATCGTTCTTGCGGGTCAGCATGTGAAAACGGGTGACATCCTTGCCAACCGCATCAACAACATCGCGCAGGGTCACAAACGTCCCTGCCCGCTTTGACATCTTGAACGGCTCGCCGTCTTTATACAGCTTCACAAGCTGGGTCAGCTTCACATCCAACGGAACCTTGCCGTCAGAGAGCGCGGACACGGCCGCCTTCATCCGCTTGACGTAGCCCCCGTGGTCGGCGCCAAAGACGTCGATCAACTGGTCAAAGCCGCGCTGCACCTTGCCATAGTGATAGGCGATATCAGGTGCGAAATAGGTCCACGCACCGTCCGACTTTTGCACAGGACGATCAACGTCGTCGCCATGGGCTGTGGATTTAAACAGTGTTTGCTCGCGCGGCTCCCAATCTTCGGGCATCTTGCCCTTTGGCGGCTCAAGCGTGCCGCGATAGATCAGACCCTTTGCATCAAGTTCGGAAATAGCCTTCTCAATCAAGCCAGTGCCATAAAGCGATTTCTCCGAATAGAAGCTGTCCATCACAACGCCAAGCTGCGCGAGGTCGGAGCGGATCAAATCCATCATCGCCTCGGACGCATACTCGCGAATTTCGGCCAGCCATTCATCTTCTGGCGCATTGAGGTATTTATCACCGACCTTTTCCTTAAGCGCCTCACCGACCGCGATCAGGTAATCACCGGGGTAGCTGCCTTCGGGCCACTCGACGGTGACGTCATGGGCCTCTTGATAGCGCAGGTAAACGGAGCGTGCGAGCACATCAACCTGCGCGCCGCCATCGTTGATGTAGTATTCGCGGGTGACATCATAGCCTGCGTAATCAAGCAGACTTGCCAATGCGTCCCCGAACACAGCACCGCGTGTATGGCCAACGTGGAGTGGACCGGTTGGATTGGCCGAGACATACTCGACCATCATTTTCTGGTTCTGGCCAAGATCGGATTGGCCGTAGGTTGGTGTCGTCAAAATGGCGTTAACCAACCCCTGCCAAACGCTTGCCTCTAGCCGCAGGTTCAAAAACCCCGGACCAGCCACCTCTGCGGCGGACACCCGTGGATCAAGCAACAGCTTTGCCGCCAATGCATCCGCAATCTGGCGCGGGTTCATTTTAGCAGGCTTTGCCAAGACCATCGCCGCATTGGTTGCCATATCGCCGTGTGTTGCATCGCGTGGCGGCTCAACAGAGACAGCGCCCGTTGCTAAGCCTTCGGGCAAAGTGCCGTCTGCGACCATCGCATCAAGGCTAGCGATCACAAGACCACGGATATCAGCAAATAGGTTCATTTTCAGGCGTCCTTAAAGGCGTATCAATTCGTTTGTCGCGGTTTAACACGGTTCGCGCGATCGTCAATGTCAGCTGTCTGACGGCGGCTGGATGTTCATGTCCTCGGCCTCACCACCTGGCGGGCGCATCGCGATTATGCGCACATCGGGGCCGCCTTTCACATCCTCGTCGCGACGGACCAGTTTGATCACACCACTCGGGGAAATCCGCGCCATGACCTTGCTGTCTGCCCGCTCCGAGCGCCAAGTCTCGAAGGTGAATTCCGCCGTGAGGCGGGTCACACGGAACGTCCACCCCTCGCGCACCAAACGGTTCATGTCTGCATGGGTTTCCTCAGGGCCAAACTTGCGGCCACCCAAGGTGCGGGGCAACTGGTGGCGCGCGCTTTCGTTCTTTTCACGCTTGACCTGAAAGACATTATCGCGCCCGAACTCAGGCGCAAGATCGGTCGCCACAAGCGTGTTATAGGCATCGTTGCTCGTGGCCGCGACCAATGTGGCGTAGCTGACAAGCTCAAGACGCTGCTCTGCGGCTTCTGACAGAATATCACCTGAAAATGTCTCGATCCCGGCTGTGCGTGCGGCGCGCAAATTGCCAAAGTTCGGGTCCGTCATCAAAACGGGCACATCCGCCTTTTTGATTGCTTCGGCAAATGCCGTGGTCCACGGAGAGCCGCCAATAAGAATGACACCGGGCGTATCTGCCCCCGTCAGCCCCAAAAACCGCGCAAATGGCGCGAGGGTAAACCCGTGCAAAACAACTGTAACCGCCACCAGCACAAAGGCCAGCGGCGCAATCAGCGCAGCATCCTCAAAGCCAAGCCCAAGCAGACGATCCCCGAATAGCCCCGCAACCGCGACCAGAACCACACCGCGTGGCCCGGTAAACGCGACAAGGACTTGCTCTCGAAACGGCACGCCCGACCCGAGCAAGGAGATGAAAACAGTAAGCGGGCGCGCCACCAGTATCACCAGCGCAACAAACAGAACGGCGCGCATGTCCAGCTTGGCGAGGGCTTCCAAGTCAAGCCCAGCGGCCAGCAAAATAAAGACCCCCGACACAAGCAAGACCGTCGCGTGCTCTTTAAAACGGTGTAATTCTTCATAACTTGGCAGCTTTGCATTCGCGATCACGATCCCCATGATTGTGACCGCCAGCAGGCCGCTCTCGTGCAGGACGTAGTCGGACACACCAAAGACGACCAGCAACAACGAGAAGAGCACGGGCACTTTCATAAATTCGGGAACCCAGCCGCGCTTGAACGACCGCGCAAGCCCGTAACCGCCTGCGTATCCGACAAGAATGGCGAAACCGATCCCAGTGATCAGGTTCATGACAGCCTCGCCCGTCGTTGTGGCCGTGTTCAGCACAAGAACAACCGAGAACGCGAATACGGCGGCCAATGCGCCGATCGGGTCATTCACAATCGCTTCCCATTGCAGCAAGGCTGCGGGTCTGCGTGACAGACGCGCCGTGCGCAAAAGCGGGGCAATCACCGTTGGTCCCGTGACGATCATAATGCCGCCAAACACTGTCGCGCTTTCCCAAGAAAGACCCGCCCCATAGCGCAGCGCCAATGTCGACATCAGCCAGCCAAGCGGCGCGCCGATAAACACAAGGCGCTTCACACCCTTTACCGCATCTTGCAGCGAGTGAAAGTTGAGCGTCAAACCGCCCTCAAACAGAATGATCGCAACAGCAATCGAGATCATCGGCCCCATCAGCGGCCCGATATCACGCACGGGATCAAAGACGCCGAGAACCGGACCAATGATGATCCCTGCGGCCAGCATAAGCACAATCGCAGGCATGCGCATGCGCCAAGCCAGCCACTGCGACCCCACACCAAGCGCCCCCACCAATGCAAATGCCATTACCGGGGCCATCGCGTCCGTCGCGGTATCAATTGCCATCTACTACTCCTGCTGGGATCACTTCGCCCCCGATTAAACGCGCGTGTTCCTGAATCGCAAACCGATCCGTCATACCAGCAATATAGTCCGC
>CAKZNT010000059.1 GCA_937132065.1 uncultured Loktanella sp. | reverse complement strand
TGCGTGCAACGTGGCGCGCGGGTGCGGGTGATCGACCCGAACGGCGTGGCTGCCGGATCGTCGGGTGGTATTGTGGGGGCGCTGGCCCCGCATACGCCGGAGCGTTGGACTGACAAGAAGCAGTTCCAACTGGATAGCCTGCTGATGGCAAAGGACTTTTGGGACGACGTGGCCCGAGCCTCCGGTCTGCCCACGGGATACGGGCGCCTCGGGCGCCTTCAACCCGTGGCGGATGAGGCAGCGCTGGCCTTGGCGAAACTTCGCGCGGGGTCCGCGCGCACGCTTTGGGGCGATGCGGCGGAATGGCGGGTGGAAGCCGCGCCCGACGGGTGGTGCCCGACGGCCCCCATGGGGCAGGTGATCTTCGACACGCTCTCCGCACGCCTGCACCCGCGTCAGGCTTGCTTGGCCTTGGCAGGGGCGATCGTGGAGATGGGCGGGGAGATCATGCGCGACGGCGCGCAGGAGGGTGCGGTCGTCCATGCGACAGGCGTCGAGGGGCTCGCGTCCATGTCGGCACAGCATACGCGAGAGGTTGGCAACGGCGTTAAAGGGCAGGCGGTGCTGCTGGACTACGCGGCAGACGGTCTGCCGCAGCTGTATTTCGACGGCTTACACGTGGTGCCCCATGCGGACGGTACGGTCGCGATCGGTTCCACGTCGGAGCGATACTTCGAGGCGCCCGCGTCTACCGATGCGCAGCTTGATGACGTCCTCGCGCGGGCGGTGGCTGGCGTGCCACTGCTTGGCGAGGCCAAGATCATCGCGCGGTGGGCCGGAGTACGCCCGCGCGCACGGACCCGCGCCCCGATGCTGGGCCAGCACCCGTTCGAGAAGGGTGCCTATGTCGTCAACGGCGGCTTCAAGATCGGCTTCGGCATGGCGCCGAAAATTGCTCAGGTCATGGCAGATTTGATATTGGACGGCGTCGATCACATACCGCCGGACTTTCAGGCGGAAAAATCGCTCTGAGGCGCCGTTCCATGGCTTTGCCGTTGCAAATGGTCTCGCTCTGCTCAAAGACTGCTCACGGGAAGAAACGGAGGGTCCGATGACACAACGACATGGCGGCGCAATTCTGGCGGAGCAGCTGAAAATTCAAGGCGTGACGCGGGTGTATTCGGTGCCGGGGGAAAGCTTTCTAGCAGCGCTGGACGGACTTTATGAAAGTGGCATTCAGAATGTGGTATGCCGCCAAGAAGGCGGCGCGGCCATGATGGCGGAGGCCCATGGCAAGCTCACCGGACGTCCGGGCGTTGCCTTTGTCACCCGTGGGCCGGGTGCCACCAACGCGTCCTCGGGGTTGCATGTGGCGATGCAAGACAGCACGCCAATGATTTTGTTCGTAGGGCAGATCGCCCGCGCCCACCGCGACCGCGAGGCCTTCCAAGAGGTTGATTACCGCCAGATGTTTGGCGGCTTGGTCAAATGGGTGGCCGAGATCGACCAGACGGACCGCCTGCCGGAATACATCGCCCGCGCGTTCCAGATTGCGCAATCCGGACGTCCCGGTCCGGTGGTTCTGGCGCTGCCCGAAGACATGCTGTCGGCAATGGCCGACGTCGCCGACAGGCCAGCCGCGCAGCCGGCCCGCGCGAAGCCTGCGCTCGCTGATGTGGCTCGTATCGTGCAGATGCTGGGGCAGGCTAAGCGGCCTTTGGTTGTGGCGGGCGGTCCCGGCTGGTCTGCGCAAGCTGCCGCCGACATGCAGCGCTTTGCCGAGGGGATGGACCTGCCGGTTGCTGTCCCATTTCGCCGCCAAGACTACGTTAATAATGACAGTGCGCACTATGCGGGGGATCTTGGTGTTGGTATGAACCCCGCGCTGGCAAAGCGCTTGAAAGACGCGGATCTGCTGCTGGTCATTGGCGCGCGGGTTGGCGACATTCTGACGGATGGCTACACGTTGCTAGACCCGTCAAATCTGGGGAAGACCTTAATCCACGCGCACCCCAGCCCCGACGAGCCGGGGCACGTCTACGCTCCGGATTTCGCTTTGGCATGCGATAGCGAGGCGCTGATTGCGGCGCTGGCGGACGCTGGCGGGCGGGCGGGCGACTGGGCCGATTGGCGCGCGCAGGCCCGCGCCGACTATGAGGCGTGGCAGACACCAAAGGAGACACCGGGCCCTGTCAAAATGGAGCAAGTCATCGGGTGGTTGTCCGAGAATTTGCCGCATGACGCGATCCTGACGAACGGGGCAGGCAACTACGCGGCCTTTGTGCATCGCTACTACCGCTTTCGCAGCTATAAGACGCAGGTTGCTCCCACCTCCGGCTCCATGGGCTACGGCTTTCCCGCGTCAATCGCGGCGAAGCTCGCGCACCCAGAGCGCACGGTCATTTGCTTCGCGGGCGATGGCTGTTTCCAGATGACCTGCAACGAACTTTCGACGGCAGTGCAGCACGGCGCAAAGCCCATCGTGATCGTCATGGACAATGGTCGCTACGGCACGATCCGCATGCATCAGGAAAAGCACTATCCGGGGCGTGTTTCGGGCACGATGCTGGCGAACCCCGACTTTGCGGCGCTTGCATCCGCTTACGGCGGTTACGGCGAATGGGTGACGGACGGGGCGCAATTTGCCGATGCGTTTGCGCGCGCCAAAGCCAGCGGCACGGTTGCGATTATTGCCTGCAAAATCGACGAAGAGGCACTTTCGACAGGGTCCACATTGTCGGCCTTTCGCAAGGCGGCGGGCGGTTAAACCGTTTCCCAACTGGCAGAGGTGTTCTCTTGCCAGTTGGTCCGATGCAGAAGCGGCGTGTCGTCGTCCGCATTGGCATATCCAAGGCAAAGGTAGCCCGTCAGTGACCATGTGTCGGGCACTTCGAGAATGCGACCAATGTTTGCGGGGTTGAGGATCGACACCCAGCCCAGCCCGATATTCTCGGCCCGCGCGGCGATCCAGAGGGTATGGATCGCAGCAACGGTTGAATAGTCGAGCATCTCGGGCATCGTTTGGCGGCCCAGCCCGTGCCCCTCAGTGGGGGTGTGGTCGGTGAAAACGGCCAGTTGCACGGGGGCATCGTGAAGACCAGCAAGCTTGAGGGCCATGTAGTCAACTTTCTTTGACCCTTTGTATTTGGTCGCGGCCTTTGCGTTTTCGGTCTCGAAGTCGGCGATAATCTGGGCGCGCAAATGCGGGCTTTGCACGCGCTTGATCCGCCACGGGCGGGCATTGCCCACGGAGGGCGCAAGGTCCATCACTTGGCTGAGGCGGCGCAGAATATCGGGTTCAATCGGGTCGGTTTTAAAGTGCCGCACATCGCGCCGCCAGCGCAACACATCGTGTAGCGCATCGCGATGCGATTGGTCGAGCTTCACGCAGGTTTCCAGTTTGCGGACTGGTCGGGCAGGAATGCCTCGACAGCGGCGGTGGCGATCACCGCGATATCCCCCGTTGCCTCATGGGGCACGTTCTGCCCACCAAAGACGGCCGTGACCGTGGCGCGCCCGCGCGGCATCAGTTTGGCGAGTTCTTCGGTGTCGAGCTTGTCGGGGTCCTGCACGCCAACCGTTACCTGCACGCGCATCAGATCATGGGACATGTCCAAGCTCTCGAAAATCGGCAGGGTCGAGTGGCGAAAGGCGTCCGTAATCGCGCGCGCCGCTGCCTTTTGATAGTCCATCCCGTGCAGGTCGCTCCCCATGCCCATCTCGATAATGACACGCTGGTCCATCATCTGCGCTCCATGTTGAAAGACACGTTAATCGCGGCGTTGGCGATCACGGTGGGGTTGCCGTCAGGGCGGGCAATATCAAGGCCGCCGCGCGACACGGTCACCTGTGGCTGGCCATAGGGAAAGATATCGAGCAGGGCAGTCGTGTCGACCTGATCGGGCTGCTGGCAGGCAATCTCGACGTCGATAAGCATCGCCTCTTTGGGAAAGCCAAACAGCTCGGCCATGTTGATCGAATTGTGCCAAAGCGCGTCCTGCAAGGCGCGTTTCGCGGCTTGGGTATAGTCTTGGCGGCGCAAGCTTGTGCCCATGCCGAACTCTGTCAGGACGCGGTGTTTGGGCATCAGAATTCCACGCCGATCTGCGCCTTGATCCCGGAGCGGAACGGGTGTTTGACCAGTTCCATCTCGGTCACGAGATCCGCAATTTCGATCAGGTCTGCATGCGCATTGCGCCCCGTCAGCACAACATGGGTCATGTCCGGTTTCTGCGTGGCAAGGAACTCGACGACGTCGTTGATATCGACATAGTCGTAGCGGATCGCGATGTTGATCTCGTCCAAAAGCACCATCTTGTTGCTCTCATCAAGGATCAATTCCTTGGCCTTGGCCCATGCGGCTTGCGCCATTTCCGTGTCGCGGGATTTATCTTGGGTTTCCCAAGTGAAGCCCTCGCCCATCGTGTGAAACGCGCATTCGTCCGAGAACTTGGAGAGGATCAGGTCACGCTCACCCGTTGACATGCCACCCTTGATAAACTGCACAACGGCGCATTTCATGTCGTGTGCAATGCAGCGGAAGATCATGCCAAAGCCAGCCGAAGACTTGCCTTTGCCCTTGCCCGTGTGCACGATGATCAAGCCCTTTTTATCGGTCTTGGTCGCCATGATCTTGTCACGTGCGGCTTTCTTCTTGGCCATTTTCATGGCGTGGCGGTCGTTGTCCGGGGTTGCTTCGCTCATCTGTCTATCCTTGAAAAACTAAGGGCAGAGTGCGGGATGAAGACAGCAGACGCAAGGGTGTTTGCGTCTGCTGTTTGCTTTGTCGCAGGGTTACTCTGCGGGAATTGCGGCGGCTGTTTGGGTCCGTCCAAAGTGGCGGCGGTTAAGATGCCAGACCAGTGCAATCATAGCAAACTGGAACGCGATAGCGATTGCGGTAAAGGCCCAGTATCCTGTCGAAAACTTGGCAACCAACCCGTTGGCAACCAGCCCCTTGTTGATCCAGAAGTGCATCATAACAGAGAGCGCAACACCGGGGCAGACAAGCGCATAAGCACCAGCGGAGTTTTTAGGGCCGGTCAGAAACGTTGAGGCATAACCCTGCGCACGCAGAACCGTCAGGCCGAGCAAACCAAACAGGATTTGAACAGTCAGAAACTTGGTCAGGAACATGAATGTGTCGGCATGGGCAGTGTGGCTTTCAAAGATCACGTGCAGGCCGTGGTCTTGGCGCAGGAACATGATGCCAAGCACGGTCATCAATGGCACGATGATCAACAGGGTCGGCCCTGCTTCTTTGGCTGTGCCGTAGTGCAACATCGAATTGATTGCTGTGATCGCGGCCAAGGCGGCATAGATCGCGGCGATTGTGCCAAAGAACGTAGAGAGCACGAGGCTTGTGCCAACAACGGTGGGTGACAGGCTCATAGCGGCTGGGGACGACAGGCCAACGGCAACCATCGACAGCGCGAAGGCGGGCAGCAACTGTGCGAAGGAGTTGTTCGCAGTCACATCAAAGATGCCGCCAGAGGACAAAACGCGCCCCAGAAACTGACCGATCATCTTGAGCGCCAGAAGGCCGACAAGGACGAAGCCGATCAACGCGAGCGGAAAGAGATATTCCACGACGAGCCAGAGGTTTGGCACAAAGACAAGCCCAAGGATGAACCCAACGTTGATTGTCATCGCAAGTGCGAGAGGCATTGCGAGCAACTGCGTTTCGCCATTGCTGGATTTCAACGCTTTATACGCGTCGGTCTGTTTGAATTTGGATAGTTGGCCAAGGTTCCAGATCAGGGATTTGACGTTCAAAAACGCAAAAACAGCGATCCCGATCATGGCGACGATAATTGCGATCTGCATGGGCAGTTGACCCTGACCGAACGCGGCAGCGATGTTTTCAAAGATCGGAACCGGCTGATCTGGATGGGGAACCCAAAACATCAGATACATGAAGAACGTGATCGTGAGACCGCCAGAGCCAACGGACGCAAGGAAATACGTTGGTGAATAGGTGTCTGCGGGTCGGGTGGCTGTTTGGGTCATTTTGATGCTCCACTAAACATTTCATTATTGGAATATGTTTTATGTAGCGGTGGCGCCAACACATGTCAATTGTGGAATGTGTTGGCGATGACCTGCGCCCAAGAACCGTGTGGTTTTGGAATCACATTTGAAAATGCGCCCGAATGCGACAATTTCCCCTTTGAGAACAAGGCTCCGCCTCGTATCACGAAAAAAAACGAATGTTGGGTGCTGTTAAAATGCGGTTGTTTTCTCTTCTCTTGTTGGTGGGTTATTTGGGCACGGCGGCGGTGGCGACTGCCATTTAAACGCCTGCCAATTCCGCGATTCGCGCCCGTGCCGAATTTGATTTCGGTATCCAGAGATTGCGATCAATCGCTTCTTGCAAGCGCTGCGCGATCTCGCGCAAGGCTGGCGCATTCACATCGCCGATAAATGTGCGCGTGGCGTCATCCTCAAGAAATGCTGCCTCGACCAGATCGAAGTGATGGTTTTGCACCGCGCCAGTCGTCGCGGCAAAGGCAAATAGATAATCGACAGTTGCCGCGATTTCGAATGCACCCTTATAGCCATGCCGTTTTACCCCGTCGATCCATTTGGGGTTCACAACCCGAGACCGCACAACCCGCCCGATTTCGTCCTCGAGCGTGCGGATGACGGGCCGTTCGGGGCGGGAGTGGTCATTGTGATAGATCGGGCGATCACGCCCTTGGATAGTGCTGATGGCCGCCGCTGCGCCACCTTCGAATTGGTAGTAGTCGTCGCTGTCCAGAATATCGTGTTCGCGGTTGTCTTGGTTCTGCACGATGGCTTCTGTCTGGGAAAGGCGCTGTGTAAAGGCCTCTTTGGCGGCGCGTCCTTCGGTTTTTGCATCATATGCGTAAGAGCCCCACGTGAGATAGGCCTCGCCAAGGTCGGCCTTATCCGCCCAGAGTTTTTCGTCGATCATTGCTTGAAGACCTGCACCGTATGCGCCGGGTTTGGAGCCAAAGACCCGTGCCTTGTCTTCGCCGGAAGCGGCGCGCGCGGCGGCTGGGTTGAGGTCTGCGGGTTCGTCGAGAGCTTGCACGGCGCGTGCCGCGCTATCAACGAGCGCGATGAGTTGCGGGAAGGCGTCGCGGAAAAAGCCGGAGATCCGCAGAGTGACATCGACGCGCGGGCGGCCAAGCACACCTTGCGGCAGGATTTCGAAACCTGTGACACGGCGGTTGGCGCTATCCCATGTCGGTTTTACCCCCATAAGCGCGAGAGCTTGGGCGATGTCGTCGCCGCCCGTGCGCATGTTGGCCGTGCCCCAAGCCGTGACAAGCATGGTGCGCGGCCAGTCGCCATGATCTTGAAGGTGTTTTTCAATCAAGAGGTTAGCGGATTTCCATCCCAATGCCCAAGCCGTTGGCGTCGGGACGGCGCGGCTATCAACCGAATAGAAATTACGCCCCGTTGGCAGGACGTCCAAACGACCGCGGGTGGGAGCGCCGGATGGCGCCGGGTCAACGAATTGCCCTGAAAGGGCGGTGAGGAGACCCGCGCCCTCGTCGGGTCCGCAGGCGCGGATTGTGGGGATTATAGTGTTTTGGATTTCGTCGAGCACGGGTTGTGACGCTCCTGAGCGCAAGCTCAGATCGCCCCACCCCCCGTCCCGCAGCAGGATTTGGGAAAGCAGTTCGAGCCGCTCCACGGTGTCACCATTTGTGCGCCATATGTCGGAAGTTAGATCGTTGAGAACACGAGGCTTTTCGCGGGCCGGGGCTGCGAGGTCACAATCGAGCGGGTCAATGCCCACCCCTACATCTTGTGCCAGTGCCCGCAGCAAGGAGGCGTCTTTGCCTTTGCCGTTTTCACGTGGGACACGCGCCAGAGCAATGGCGAGGTCACGCTCGAGCCTGTCGGTTGGCGAGGTTCCAAAAATGTGCAATCCGTCGCGGATTTGGGCCTCTTTGAGCTCGCAAAGATAGGCGTCCAGCTTTGCGAGGTCATTGTCGGCGTCCCCGTTGAAACCCGCATCTTTTGCAAGCCCCGATACATTTGATAGCGACAAGATTTCTTCGCGTAAGTGTTTGATACGGCGCGGGTCTACGCCTGCTGCCTCGTAGTATTCATCGACAAGTGCCTCAAGATCACGCATCGGCCCGTAGCTTTCGGCGCGGGTCAGGGGCGGTGTCAGGTGGTCGATAATCACGGCGGATGTGCGGCGCTTGGCTTGCGTGCCTTCGCCCGGATCATTGACGATAAACGGGTAAATGTGGGGCGTTGTGCCAAGGATCGCCTCGGGCCAGCAAGTCTCTGATAAGGCTGCTGCTTTCCCGGGGAGCCATTCGAGGTTGCCGTGTTTGCCCATATGCACGATTGCGTCCGCGTTCCAATAGTGGCGTAGCCAGAAATAGAAGGCGAGGTAATTGTGAGGTGGCACAAGATCTGGTGAGTGGTAGGTCTCTGTGGGGTCGATATTGTAGCCGCGTGCGGGTTGCAGGCCGACGATGGCGTTGCCAAAGCGGTGGATCGAGAGTTTGAACCCGAGCGCTGCCTCCGGCGGGAGTTTGATTGGACATAGAAAGGGGTCGGTCTCTGGTTTGCCCCAGCGTGTGGTAATTTGGTCTTTTAGCGCCCACGGCAGGTCATTGAAGTGTTTTTTGTATATTTCCAGCGGAAGCGTTTCGCCGCCTTCTGTTTGTGCCCGGTCAGTCAGCCAGTTGGTTGGCCCCGCCATCATGCGATCCATGAGCGCTTGCGCGTTGTCTGGTGAGGTTACGCTGTATCCGTTATCTTTTAGTAAATCCAACGTGTTCACGGTGGCGGCGGGGGTGTCGAGGCCGACCCCGTTGGCTAATCGTCCGTCTTTGTTAGGGTAGTTAGCGAGGATAAGGGCCACCTTTTTATCTGCGTTCTCTGTGGCGCGAAGGGAGGCCATTTTCGCTGTGAGATCAGCAACATAGTCGATCCTGTTGCCATTCCCTTGGTAGGTGGCAATCGGGCATTCGGTGGCTTCGTCAAAGAAGGCTTCGCCCTTGAAAGATACGGCGCGCGCGAGGATGCGCCCGTCGACTTCGGGGAGGGCCACGTTCATCGCGATATCGCGCGCTGAAAGCCCTTGGATGTTGTTTTCCCACGCTTTTTCCGTGGTGCTTGAGAGGATCACCTGAAAGACTGGCGCCTTGTTTGCAGCCTGCATTGTAAGGGGATTTTGGGGCGAATTGTCGCCTGTGTGGGGGCTGCCTACGGCGAAGGCGGTGCAGTTGAGGATCACGCTTGGCGGGGCGGCCTGAAAGATGGTTTCGAGGGTCGCGACGCTCAGTGAATCTTTGAGCGATGCTACGAAAATTGGTAATGGTGTCAATCCCTTACGGGTCAGGCTGCGCACCAACCTGTTGATTGGGTTGAGCCCGCCGCCTTGCACCAGCGCGCGGTAGAAAATGATGGGCACAACCCGTGCACCGGGCGTGCACAGGGCGTGCACCGCTGATGCGTCTGCTATCCCTTGCTCTGGCAGGTAAATGCCCGCGCGCAAAAGGGGTGATGCTGCTTGTGGCTTGTCTGACCCGTCCAGCATTGCGGCGGCGTAGGCGAGTAGATTTTGGCTATTCGCGGGGCCACCTTCGACGAGGTAGGACCAGAGCGCGTCATAATCTGCGTTTGCCACGGTGGAGAGGCCGCGCAGTTCGTCGTCGGGTTTGTCATCGCCGGGCAGGGCGACAAAGGGGATGCCTGCATCGTGCAGCCGCGCCGCATATTGGGTCAGGCCGTATTTCCAATACCCCGTGCCCCCCAAGACCCGTGCAATGACGAGTTTGGATTTGGACGCGCAGTCGTCAATATGCAGGTCCACCGACATCGGGTGTTGCAGGTGCATCATGGAGGCGAGCCGCAGGGTGGGCGGTGTCGCCATCTCTGCGCGCGCCTCGCTGAGGGCTGCCAGTTCTGTATCTGCGGCGGAGATGAACACGATGTCGGCGGGCGTTTGCCCCAGATCGACAGGCTCCGTGCCGTCAGATATTGCGCCCGGTGTTGCTGCTAGCAGGTGCATAAGGTTTTGCCCCGTGGTAATGACGCCCGAAAGTGAAGGACTAAGTTATGGATTATAAAGCCGCTGGTGCTCCGAAAATGAGCAAGAACGCCCCGAAACATGCCGAGCATAACGCCCATGGTTCCAAGAAGAAGCCGTTTGGCGCCCGCCCGAGCCGTGAAGAATTGCTTGCCCGTATGAAGGCGGCGCAAACCGAGAAGAAGTAAGCTCACAGTGCCTTTTCCATGAAGATGGAGGAGGCCGCTTCCTTGTAGTCGCCAAAGGGTCCGCAGGGAATGAATTCGTGTCGTGCGTAGAGCCTGTGCGCTGCGTGCAGCACGTTCCCTGTTTCCAGCTTCAGCATCCGCAAGAATTCGGTTTTGGCGTGGTCTTCGACTTGCCGCAAGAGCGCGTCACCGACCCCTTTTCCCCGCGCCGCCTCTGAGACGAACATTGATTTAATCTCGCCGTAGCCGTCGTTGACTGCGAGCGCGCAGGTTCCCAGCATTACGGCCCCTTCGCGGGCGGTGAAAAAGTGGATGTTGTCGGCGCACAGATCATCAATCGACAGATAAAAGTTATCTTCCGGCGGGAAGAGGCTTTGCATCAACGCGTGGCTTTGCTCCAGAAGGGCGGTGGCCTGCGGGTCGTGTGGATCTGTGCGCTCGACGAAGATCATGCCAGTAGCGCGGCGGTGATTGCGTCCTGATCAAGTCCGGCTTCTCCGATGACGACGAGTTTGGTTTCGCGCGCCCCTTCGAAGGCCTGATCAAAGTAGCTGTCGACCCGTGGTCCGACCGCTTGCAGGGTCATCCGCATCGGCTTGCCTTCGATTGCGACGAAGCCCTTGAGCCGTAGAATGTTGTGGGCGCGGATGACGTCTGCGACTTGGGCCTTGAAGGCGGGCGCGTCTGCGACCTCGCCGCGTGTCACGATGAAGCTTTCGAACTCGTCGTGCCCGTGTTCGTGCTCGTGATCATGGTCGTCGTGCCCATCATCTTCATCGTCGTGATGGTGGTGGTGATGCACTTCGTGGCGCGCCTCTAGGTCGTTCTCGGACCCGATCCCTTGCCCCAAGAGCACATCGACGGGCAGTGCGCCCATCGCGGCCTTGATCACCTGCACGCCGTCGCGCGCCTCTGACTTGAGTCGAGCGGTCAGCGCGTCAGCGTCGGTGGTTTCCATCAGGTCGGATTTGTTCACGACGATCATGTCAGCCGCCGCGATCTGGTCCTCGAAGAGTTCGGAGAGCGGCGTTTCGTGGTCAAGGTTTTCGTCTTGCGCCCGCTGTGCGTCAACCGCAGCCACGTTATGCGCGAACTGTCCATCGTGCACGGCGCGTCCGTCAACAACGGTGATGACCCCGTCGACGGTGACCTTTGTCGAGATACCCGGCCAGTTGAAGGCCCGGATCAGCGGTTGCGGCAATGCCAACCCCGAGGTTTCGATCACGATGTGATCTGGCTGCGGGTCGCGCGCCAAGAGTTGCTCCATTGTCGGAATGAAGTCATCGGCCACGGTGCAGCAGATGCAGCCGTTTGACAGCTCGACGATATCATCTTCGGTGCAGGTCTCTTCGCCGCATCCTTTGAGGATGTCGCCGTCAACGCCAAGGTCGCCAAATTCGTTGATGATCAGCGCGATCCGTTTGCCTTGCGCGTTTTGCAGCATGTGACGGATCAGCGTGGTTTTGCCAGCGCCAAGGAAGCCCGTGACAACGGTTGCGGGAATTTTAGAAGCCATTATGCGTTTCCAATTCTAGAGAGTTGATCTAAGCCATTGCCTATGACCAAGCGAGTAACAATTTGTGCGACTTGTGCTGGCCCAGGGGCCGCGCTTGCTGATGCCTTGGCCGATTTGAGCGGCTGGGAGGTTGTGATGCATCCTTGCCTCTCGGTTTGCGATACGCCTGTGGGTATCGCCGTGCAGGCCAGTGAAGGCGCGACATATGTTTTTGCGGGCCTGACGGACGCCGACGCGGATGATGTGCGCGCCTTTGTGGCGTTGTATGACGCCGCACCTGCGGGCTGGATCGCGGACGCAAGGCCTGCTGGCCGATTGCGCTTTTGTCTCAAGACCCGCGTTCCAGCCCTATAGGTCATGGCACGATGGTTTCGGCGGCGATTGGCACGCCGTTGAACCCCCAAGCGGTGTGATCGTTGGCGTTCAGTGTCACCCTGATCGTTGAGCCGCTTTTCAACCCGACGAGATGCGCCCACGGCGAATAGAACCGACCGATTTTCACCCCGTCTTGGTAAACGTGGATGTGTCCTGTCCCTTGTTCAGAGGCTTGGTTCACGTCTTGCGGTGCAAAGGTGAACCCGCTCACGTTAGCAAAGAGGTTGAATGCCCCCCCATGTTCGGGGAGCAGGTTGATCGCGATGGATGGTTCGGGCCCGTCCCACGCGGTGATCACGCTATGTTCGTGTGTCGGGTCGTCGTGCCCTGCGTGATCATGCGCCTCGACGGGTATTCCCATCAGGTAGCCAAGCCCTGTGCCAAAGGCCAGTCCGACAAAGAAGAGGATGAGTGCCCGCATGGGTTACACCTCCGCCAGTTTGCTGTTCCAGACCCCGCCGAGCAAAAGCCCGAGCGATGTCCAGACGACGAGTGCTGTGCCCAATGTCCGTGCCGCAAAGAGCGACGCCAATTCAGGTGGTGCAACATTCGTCAGCGTGTCGGGTGTTGGCGCGCCAATGATATGAGGCGCGGCGATCAGGATGATCCCGACCCCCCACAGCATCCAGCTTTGTCCGAATGCGATGGCCCAAAGCCCGCCAGCCGTAAGCGCAATTGTCAGATACCACCATATTTGGCGTGCTTCGACGTCTGCGCCGTTCAGTCCCGGCATATCGGGAGCAAGCCCGAACGCGGGTGCAAAGTGCATCGCGATAAAGCCCGCGATTCCCCAGATGATCCCGTTGCGTGCGGTGATCGGGTGTCCTCGCTGTTCAGCAAAAACCATGCCCGCCAATAGAATAAAGGCGTAACCTGTATAGATAAGGGCCGCAAAGATAACGTTGAGGCCTTGGCGCACGAGATCGAACTCGCCGCGCGGTGAGGTGACTATGTCGAGGGCAGTTGTCGGGTCGGCTTCGAACAGTTCAGCGTGCAACAAGAGTGGCTGCACAAATGCATACTGCATGACGGAGGCAACAAGCCCCGCCCCGAAGCCAGCGATCAACGCGCTGACAGCAATTTTACTAAACATGGCTTAGTGGCAGGGGAAGCCGGTTGCGTGGCGCACATCGTGCGCTGCATCGTGCAGCGTTGCCGCCTGCACGTTGCCAGCAACGGTAACAATTCCCAGACCGATAAACGCGGTCGCGATGATTGCGAGCAGGTTTGTCGATACTTTGGCCTTTGCAGGCGTTGCGGCGATAACTTGTGGTTCGTTCTTCATTTTGCTTCTCCAGATGCCCGTCACACCCGACGGGGGTTGGTTACATTACGCGCGGCTGGTCTCCTGGCTTACGCATCGAACATGCTTTGCTACCTTCCCGGTGTGACCCAGTGGCGTATCGCAAAGCACTCTGCGCATTACAGTCGCGGGGGCGGCTGTGGTTTTTGGCCTCCCGATTGGATCGGCCTTCCCACATTCCCATTTCATCCCCCTGAGGCTTAGCCTCGTTTACGGGGAACCGTGCCCCTCTTTTGTGCCGTGCCGCATGGGGTCGCGTCAAGGTCCAATGCGACGCATTGAGTAGTTGGAGAGACGAGCGGATGGTTTTGGGGGCGTTGTTACTCTGATTTTTGGGAATGAACCGCCAAAGTTTCAATTACAAAGCATGACAAACCTAACACAGCGGAAATGACACCTGAGACCAGCCATGCAGTGCTTCTAGTCGCGTAAATGATGTAGTTGTAGGCGTCACCCCCAACAATCTTAGCAGAATATGAGTTGTCATACATTATCTGTAGCCCATAGAATCCTAGTCCAATCGCAACAGCAGAGAAGAGATATCCAAGTAATTTCATTGGTAGGTCCATAATACTAAATTTTTCATCGGTGACAGCCGAGTATGTCGTTCGAAAATGCTAGGTATTTAGGCGTGATTTGGCAACTGTTGTTGTTCCCTAGCAGTAGAATATCGGCAGCGTCATCAATGCGTTACTTCGCTTCCGTTTTGTCGGAACAAGCACACAGGTTTTGCCTCGCTTTTAGTCGAGAGGTATTCTGTTCAGTTCCAAAGCGACCTTTGATGATTTGTGTTTTCTCGCCGCATGGCACTGCAGAAGCTGCAATATCTTGTGGATAAGTCGGCGGTTATCCCCAGATGCGGGGTGTTTTCGTTGACTCCGGGGGGTGCTGGGGGTCATTTTCGGGGTTCGTTAAGGAATCAAGAGGCATTTGCGTGCGGTTCAGTAGATTACGTCTCAATGGCTTTAAGAGCTTTGTTGATCCGACCGATCTGGTGATCGCGGACGGCCTGACGGGCGTTGTCGGCCCTAACGGCTGTGGCAAATCGAATCTGCTAGAAGCCCTGCGCTGGGTCATGGGCGAGAACCGTCACAAGGCGATGCGCGGCGGCTCGATGGAAGATGTGATCTTTGCGGGGGCTTCGACCCGCCCTGCGCGCAACTTTGCCGAAGTGTCCCTGATCATTGATAACGGCGAGCGCCTTGCCCCTGCCGCGTTTAATGACAACGACAATCTGGAGATTACCCGCCGTATTACCCGCGATGCCGGCTCTGCCTATAAGGTCAGTTCCAAGGACGTGCGCGCCCGCGATGTGCAGATGTTGTTTGCGGATGCCTCGACGGGCGCGCATTCGCCTGCGCTGGTCCGACAGGGTCAGATTTCCGAATTGATCAACGCCAAGCC
Source organism: uncultured Loktanella sp. (assembly GCA_937132065.1). Classification (GTDB taxonomy): domain Bacteria; phylum Pseudomonadota; class Alphaproteobacteria; order Rhodobacterales; family Rhodobacteraceae; genus Yoonia. Next base: position 34,340 of record CAKZNT010000059.1, on the reverse strand, counting down.
CAAGGCCCGCCGTCGTATTCTGGAAGAGGCCGCTGGTATTTCGGGTCTGTATCAGCGCCGCCATGAAGCCGAGCTGAAGCTTAAGGGGGCAGAGACCAATCTGACCCGCGTTGACGATGTCATCGAGCAGCTTGCCAGCCAGTTGGCGCAGCTTGCCCGTCAGGCCCGCCAAGCTGCCCGCTACCGCGAGATCGGGGAAAACCTGCGCCGCGCCGAGGGCATGTTGCTGTTTCGCCGTTGGAAGGAAGCTGACGAGGCGATGTTGGCGGCTGGCGCGCAGTTGCGCGAGCGCACGACCGCCGCCGCCGCCTCGGAAACCGAAGCCCGCCAGTCAGCCAAGGCCCGCTTGGTAGCCGAGGGCGTTTTGCCTGCGTTGCGCGAGGAGGAGGCGATTGCCGCCGCCGTTTTGCAGCGATTGCAGGTGCAGCGCGATACGTTGAAGGATCAAGAGGCCCGCGCCCTTGAGACGATCGAGACTCTGCGCGCCCGCATTGACCAGCTCGCCCGCGACATTGATCGCGAGGCTGGACTGAATAAGGATGCAGGCGAAACGATTGAGCGTCTTGAGTGGGAAGCCCGCGAGATTGCAAAGGCGGGCGAGGGCCACGAGGATCGCCTCGAGGCGGCCCAAGTTGGCGCGCGTGAGGCGGGCGGCGTTCTGCAAGAGCGCGAAGCCGACCTTTCCCAGTTGACCGAAGATGTGGCCCGACTAGCCGCCCGTCACCAGTCTGCCCAGCGTTTGCTAGACGACAACCGCACAACCTTGGCCAAATCCGAGGCAGAGGCCGAGAAGGCCAAGGCGTCGATGCACGAGGCAGATGTTGCCCTGAAGAAAGCCGAAGCCGATTTTGAGGCCGCTGGTGCAGATGAGCGTCAGGCCGTGGCGACCGCAGAGAAGGCCGATGTGACCTTGGCCGAAACAGAGGCCGCGCGCGCTGATGCCCAGACCCGCGAGAGCGATGCCCGCGTGCGGCGTTCCGAAGCGGAGGGCGAGGCGAATGCCCTGCGTGCCGAGGTGGCCGCGCTGGCCCGTTTGGTAGAGCGTGACACAGCCGAGGGTGGTCAGGTTCTGGACCTGCTGAAGGTGCAATCCGGCTATGAAAAGGCGCTTGGTGCGGCCCTTGCTGATGATCTGCGTGCCCCTGCGGTTGGCCCTGATGCCGCCTCTGGCTGGGCGACCCTGTCGCCGTATTTGTCCGCCCAACCCTTGCCCGATGGCGTGGCCCCGCTCACCCAGTTTGTCGAAGTGCCTGAGGTATTGGGCCGCCGCATGAATCAGGTCGGTTTGGTCAATCAGGAAGAAGGCGCGCAGTTGCAGGCTGTCTTGAAGCCGGGTCAGCGGTTGGTGTCCCTTGAGGGTGACGTCTGGCGTTGGGATGGTTTTCGCGCCGCCTCTGAGGATGCCCCGTCTGCCGCCGCGTTGCGTCTTCAGCAGTTGAACCGTCTGGTCGAGTTAAAGCGTGATCTGGAGGAGGCGAGTGCCACGGCGACGGGCGCGACCCAAGCCCATGAGGTGCTGACCCGCCGTCTTGCCGATTTGACCGCAGCCGATCAGGCCGCCCGACAGGCCCGCCGTGACGCGGACCGTTTGGTGGGTGATGCGAACCGTGCGGCAAGCCGCGCCGAAGCCGATCGCAATCTGTCCCAAGGCAAGCTGGAGAGCAGCGGTTTGGCCGTGACCCGTCACGAGGACGAGGCATTGGCGGCCCGTAGCGCCTTGGCACAAGCCGAGAAAGCCGCCGCTGATCTGGGTGATTTGCCCACCGCCCGTGCCCAAGTGGAAGACATCAAGATGACTGTCGAGGCGGCCCGCATCATGATGATGTCGCGCCGCTCGTCTTATGAAGAAGTCCGCCGCGAGGGTGACGCCCGTTTGCGCCGTTCCCAAGAGATCACGAAGGAAGTGTCAGGCTGGAAGCACCGTCTGGAGACCGCAAACAAGCGCACGTCAGAATTGGCTGAGCGCAAGGAGGTGTCCGAGGTTGAGTTGCAAGAGGCGACAAAAGCCCCCGAGGAAATCGCGGCAAAACGCGCCGAGTTGGCCGATGCGATTGACGAGGCCGAGGTGCGCCGCAAAGCGTCTGCCGACAAGCTGGCCCTTGCCGATACTGCCCTGCGTGATGCCGCGGATGGCGAGCGCGATGCCGAGCGCCAGGCGTCAGAGGCCCGCGAGGCCCGTGCCCGCTCTGAGGCCCGTGCTGACGCGGCCCGTGAAACCGTGGCTTACGCCGAGGAACGTATTCTGGAGGCGCAGGAGGTGACCCCTGCCCAGCTTCTTGAAAGTCTAGAGACCGATCTGGAAAAGATGCCCGCATCCGAGGTTATCGAGGGCCAAGTGAACGCGTTGAAGCGCCAGCGTGACAGCTTGGGCGCGGTGAACCTGCGCGCCGAAGAAGACAGCAAGGAAGTCCGCGAAGAGCACGACACGTTGGTCAGCGAGAAGGCCGATCTGGAAGCCGCGATTGCCGCGTTGCGCAGCGGGATTGCCAGCCTGAACAAAGAGGGCCGCGAGCGCCTGTTGACCGCGTTCGAACAGGTCAACGAGAGCTTTGGTCTGTTGTTTAGCCATCTGTTTGGCGGCGGCGAGGCCAAGCTGGTGCTTGTGGAAAGTGACGATCCTCTGGAGGCTGGTCTGGAGATTATGTGCCAACCACCCGGCAAGAAACTCTCGACGCTTTCGCTGTTGTCGGGTGGCGAGCAGACGTTGACGGCGCTGGCGCTGATCTTTGCGGTGTTCCTTGCCAACCCCGCGCCGATCTGTGTGCTCGACGAGGTGGACGCCCCGCTTGACGATGCAAACGTGACCCGTTTCTGTGACCTGCTGGACGAGATGACCCGCCGCACCCAGACCCGTTTTCTGATTATCACCCACCATGCCGTCACAATGAGCCGTATGGATCGCTTGTTTGGTGTGACGATGGGCGAACAGGGTGTGTCCCAGCTTGTGTCGGTGGACCTGAAGAAGGCCGCAGCAATGGTGGCATGACGGGGCGCGTGCGGCTGCGCCGACACCCCGCCCGCCATCCCGTTAATTGTTAGGGCAGTGCAAAAGGTCTGGTTTTCAGAGCACCTGCGAGTTGAAGCACGCCAAAGCCGACTTCGATCACGAGGACCCCCCAAAGCAAAGGCGATGCCCCCGCCAAAAGCGCATGCACCATTGCAACCGAGAAGAGCACCCGCCCGACGCCATCAAAGGCCGCGAGCCTGATGTCATCAAGGTAAAGCCGCACGACCGCCCAGATTGTCACCACCGACCCAAAGAAGTTTGCGAAGAGGAAGCCGTGTGGATCAAGCGGCGCGGGCGGCGCAAGCCCGAGCGCGGCGCTTGCGGGTGTCAGCACCCCGTTCCAGACGAATGTAAGCGTCAGGGGCAGGGCGAAGGGTGCAGACACGGCCAGATCATACCAAGCGGACAGCCTGAACACCGTGCGGTTCATGGATTGGTTAAACATTTTGTTCCTTTCAATGTTGCGAGGGGGCCGTCATACACCTTGGAGTTAGGTCCAAGGTCAAGAGGTTTATTCGCAATGAAGATTGGTGAGTTGTCCCGTCGTGCGCAGGTGAGCACCGACACGCTCCGCTTGTATGAAAAGCGCGGCCTTATTGGGTCGCAACGCCGCGCTAACGGCTATCGCGACTTTGACCCGTCGATGGTCCGGATTGTTGGCTTGATCCGTTTGGGGCAGCGGTTGGGCTTCAAGCTCGCCGAGATGAAGGGCATTGTTGATGCGATGGCGGGGCAGGATTTGAGCACGGCCGAGACAGCAAGCATTTTGCGCGAAAAGCTGGCGACCGTGGACGACAAGATTGCCGAACTTGTGGCGTTACGCGCCATTCTGGAGACCCTCGCCGCGCAGGCCTGCCCGTTAGAAGCCTAGAGCGCGTTAAGCAGATCGCGCGTTGGCCACGCGTCTGCGGGCTGTCCGAGGCGTTGTTGCTCGGCTTGCACCGCGTTACGCGTTTTCGCCCCCAAGATCCCGTCGATCCCGCCAACGTCATAGCCGCGCGCCGCGAGTTTCTTTTGCAGTGCTTGCATCTGTGGCCCTGTCAGGGGGGGTGTCGGGTTTCCGGCGTCATAAACGGATGCCCCGCCCAGCCGCGTTGCGAAATAGGCGGCGGTGGTGACGTAAACGAAGCTTTGGTTCCACTCGAAATAGACGTTAAAGTTCGGGTAGGCGAGGAAGGCCGGCCCGCCGCGCCCCATGGGCAGCAAGACCGCTACGCTATCGTTTGCGGTCAGATCACCCGCAGCAGCAGTGACCCCGAGTGCGGCCCAGTCACTGGTGGATTTACGGTGTGTCAGCCCTGTTTCAGCCCAGTTCAAATCGGACGGCACGTTGATTTCTTGCAGCCATGGTTCGTTTGGCGCCCAGCCGAGTGATGCAAGCACATTCGCGCCTGACATCAGCGCGTCTGGGGCGGAGTTCTTGAGGTCGATGTGCCCGTCCCCATCCCCGTCCATGCCGCTTTCGATGATATCTTTTGGCAGCATTTGCACTTGGCCGATTTCGCCCGCCCATGCCCCTGTTGTGGTCGTGGGGTTAAAGTCGCCGCGCGCGTTCAGTTCAATCGCCGCGAGCAGTTGCGGGCGAAACAGCTCTGGTCGTCTGCAATCATGCGCCAGTGTCACCAGCGCGTTGCGCGTGTTGAAGTTGCCTTGCACCTGTCCGTAGTCGGTCTCGAAGGCCCAAAACGCCAGCAGCACCCCGCGCGGGATGCCGAACCGCGTTTCGATTTCGTCAAATGTGCTGTCGTGCCGATTGCCATAAATCCGCCCGTTGTCGATCCGGTTCTGGCTGATGAGCGCCCGCGAGAAGGTGATGAAATCTTTCTGGAAGACCCCTTGCGCGCGATCCGCCTTGAGCACGTTTGGATCAAGGGCCGCCCCGTTGAGGGTCGCGTTGATCGCTGATGCGGGTAGCCCCATGCCTTCTGCCTCGGTGCGCACCCCGTCGAGGAAGCTGTTGAGCGAGCCGCCGCAAGTTTGCCCGAAAGCGGGTGTTGTCAGGAGCGAGAGGGCAAGGGCGAGGCGCATGATATGGCTTTCTGTGAGGCGAGAGTTGTGTCCAACCTAGCAGGGTCGCACCTGTCAGACAAACGAGATCAGAACCGCGCCGCAAAGTGCGATTGCCCATGCTTTCCAGAGAGTTGCAACACAGTTGTCGATGTCGCGCGGCCCAAGGTCGTGCCGCCCTGTGGGGTTCACGTAGGGGTCGTTGGACATGGTCCCGAAGTAGCTGCGCGGCCCCGAGAGCGCGACGTCTTGTGTATGTGCCATTGCGGCCTCTGGCCAGCCCGCGTTTGGTGATCTGTGCAGCCCTGCGTCCCGCCAGATTGCCCCAAAGCTTGTGCGCGGCGCCAGTCCCCAGATCAGCAATGCAGTGAGCCTTGCGGGGATGAAGTTGAGCACATCATCAAGCCGCGCAGCCGCCCAGCCAAAGTCGATGTGTCGCTCGGTTTTGTAACCGATCATGCTATCTGCGGTATTGGTGATCTTGTAGAACAGAAGCCCCGGAAGCCCGCCGATTGCGAACCAGAAGGCGGGGGCGATCACCCCGTCCGAGAAGTTTTCTGCGCCGCTCTCGATTGCGCCGCGTGCCACGGCGGATTTGTCCATCTGCTTGGTGTCGCGCCCGACGATCATGGCGACGCTGCGCCGCCCGTCCCCAAGAGAGAGCCGCAGCGCGTTGCCGACAGCGGCGACATGGGTTGCAAGCGACTTTTGCGCCAGAAGGATCGCGCAGATGATGATCTGCCCCAGAGGTCCGAACGCCCATTGCAGCGCGCCGCCAAGCACAAGTGCCCCGAGGCAAAGCGCAAGCATTACGGCTGCGCCTTTTCCTTTGCGGTGCGTCCCTGTGTTGAACCGTTTGTCGAGGTTGCCGATCAGGTTCCCCATCATAACGGCGGGGTGGCTGATCTTGTCCCAGAGCCAGCGCGGTTCCCCAAAGGCCGCGTCGAGCAGCATGGCGAGCGCGAGGATCAAAAGGCGGCCTCGAGTTGGTCCCAGCGCTCTGGTGCAGGCAGCCCGAGCCGCAGCCATTTGTCAGCGTAAGGGAAGGTGCGGCTCCAGATATGTTGCTGGGCGAGGTGGTCTTGCGCGGCCTTGGCGTCTGCGACCTCATAGAGCCGAAAGAGCGTTGTGCCACCAACGAGCGGCGCGCCTTGCGTCCCCATGAGGGTGTCGAGCTTTGCCGCGTCTGCGGTCAGCCGCGCCCGTGTTTCGTCCGCCCATTGCGGGTCCGCGAGCGCCTCCGAGCCGATGGCAATCGCTGGCCCCGACACGTTCCACGGCCCGAGCAATTCGGCGAGCTGTCCGATGATCTCTGGGTCACCGATCGCAAAACCGAGCCGCGCCCCCGCAAGCCCCCAGAACTTGCCGAAGCTCTTGAGAACCACTGTTCCCTTGCGGTTCGCGAGGCGGATCAGCGAGGCCTCTGGCATCACGTCACAGAAGCTTTCGTCGATGACGGTGAGTGGCGCGCTTAGGTCGTCCTCGCGCCAGAGTATGCCGTCCGGATTGTTGGGGTGCACGGCCACGATCGCGTCCATTCCGTCGTCGTCCAGCGCCCAGCCAGCCGCGCGAAATGCCGCGCCATGTTCGTTATATGTCGGGCCGGGAATGGCGACTTTGCCAGCCTCGATCAGGCGTGGCAGGGCCGCGATAATTGCAGATGCCCCCGCCGCAGGCAGGATCGCCGCCCCTTCGGGCACGTTCCAAAAGCTGCGCGCATAGCCGGTCAGCCGTGCAAATGCGGCGCTATCGGGCAGGGCCGTCCACGCATCCGCAGGCAGTGTCGGCGTGGGGTAGGGCACGGGGTTGATCCCTGTGGACAGGTCAAGCCAGTCGGCCCGCGTGCCGCCGTATTTGCTGATTGCGGCGTCAAGACCGCCGCCGTGGTCGCGCTTTTTGCTTTGCATCATGCGTCGTCTACCGGAAGTGGCGGGTGGCGGGTGACAAAGTGCCCTTTGATCGCGACGGGCCACTCGCGGTAGGGCACTTGTCCGTTTTCGGAGGCGGCGTGTTTTGCCGCATAAGCTACGATCCCCTCGGCGGCCTCGGTCAGCGGTTCAAAGTCTCCGATGGTGTAGGACAGTTTTCCGTGCCCTTGCACCGCGACATTGCACCCTGACTTGCAGCCCATCAGGCACGACACCCGCCGCGTGCGCAAATCCGGCACGCCTTGAGCTGCTGTTTCGATCAGCCCTGCGAGCACCTCGCCATCGGTTTGCGATTGCGTGGTTTCGTCCCAGTCAGCGCGCTTGCAAGTATCGCAGATCGTAATCCATGTCGTCATGTGGTTGCCCCTAAAATCCTAAGCTGTTTCAAGCGGATTATTGCCAGAACCGCAAGTCGGTAAGCGGTTACCTGTCTTTTTGGGTAGGTCGCAAATATCATTAACCTTTCGTTAATAAATAAGGCACACGACGGTCACAGATTGTTAATAACCGCTTGAGGTTGTTTCCCTTGAGCCAAAGAGTTGGAATGAAAATGCGCACCCTTATCGTGCAAAGCAATGACGAGTTGGGCCAGGTTTGGGCCCGTCATCTAGAGCGCCTTGGCGCCTCTGTTATCAATGTCACCACGGGCGAAGCCGCCATCGAGGTTCTTCAGTCCGAGCGCCTTGATGCGATCGTGCTAGATCTGGTGTTGGTCGAGGGCAGCGCCCTAAGCGTGGCGGATTACGCGGGATATTCCCAGCCGTCCGCCAACGTGGTGTTTGTCACCGACACGACATTCTTTTCGGATGGCTCTATTTTCGCCCATTACCCGAATGCCCGCGCCTATGTGGAAACCGCGACCCCGCCACAAGACTTGGCCGCGATTGTCCATCATTATGGCTCTAATGCGAGCCGCGCCCGTGAGGGGCATCAAAATCAAGCTGCGGATTAACCGGAATGATCCGGTTGGGGTTAATCGTGTCGTGGCTATAGTGATAGTGCCGCACGATGTGCTCTAGGTTCACCGTCTGTTTGACCCCGTCGATTTGATACAGCTCGCGTGTGAACCCCCAAAGGTTCGGGTAGTCCACCAGCCGCTTCCGGTTACACTTGAAGTGCAGGTGATAAACAGCATCAAATCGCATGAGTGTTGTCCAGAGCCGCCAGTCGGCTTCGGTCAGCCGATCCCCCATCAGGTAGCGATTGTTCCCGAGCCGTTCCTCTAGCCAGTCGAGTGACTCGAACAGGGGATGAACTGCCGCATCATAGGCCGCCTGAGAGGTTGCGAACCCGGACTTGTAGACCCCGTTGTTGACCGTATCGTAGATCCGTTCGTTCACCGGCTCGATGGCGGCGCGCAGGTCTTGCGGCCAGTAGTCGTCGTTATTGCCTGTGATCTCGTTGAACGCGGCGTTGAACATCCGGATGATTTCCGACGATTCGTTTGAAACGATTGTTTCGCGCTCTTTGTCCCAGAGAATCGGCACGGTGACCCGCCCTGTCATGTCGGGCACGGCCTTGAGGTAAACATCGCGCGCGAAGTCCAGCCCGTAGAGCGTGTCACCTGTCGCCCCGTGATCATCGGTTTCAAATGTCCACCCGTCCGAGAGCATGTCGGGATGCACGGCCGAGATGCTGATATGATCGCTTAGCCCTTTGAGTTGCAAGAACACCAAGGCCCGATGTGCCCAAGGGCAGGCATAGGAAACATAGAGGTGGTAACGCCCTGATTTTGCAGGAAATCCCGCCTCGCCGCTTGGCCCTGCTTCACCGTCTTTGGTGATCCAGTTGCGGAAGGATGCGTTGCTTCGCTCGAATTTGCCGCCCGTTGATTTTGTGTCATACCACGTGTCGTGCCACGCACCGTCGACGAGTTGTCCCATGTGTTTGCTCCTATTTGCTGTTGGTTGAAACCTAGGGCCGGGATTGCCCGACACCAACCCGCATGGCCGCGCCCTTATGGTGCGCAAATGCACAAGTCGCAAAGCGCCCTCCATTGCCGCTTAACCGTTTGCGAACCGTGCCCGCCCCTCCTATACATTCGCCAACGAAGCCAGTTTGGCCAGAAAGGTTGAAGCGACCGAGGTTGACCCAATAAGGGGACCAGAGCGCTTGTCGTTGATCTCCTCCGCGAGATGCGTGCCTCACTGGTTGTTATAGGAGAGGACCCGCGATGCGTTTAGTTTTGATGACCTTTTTCACCGTTATGGCGCAGTCCGCTGCCGCCCATCCGGGCCATTTGGCCGATGTTGCGGGCCACGACCACTGGGTCGCGGGCGCGGCCATTGGCATCGCAATCCTTGTCGGTCTTTGGGGCGCCTTGAAGGGTGACAAAGAGCCTGACGAAGAGATCGAAGAAGAGATGGAAGAGGAAGCCGCATGAAAACCGGTGTAATGATTTGCGGCCACGGGTCGCGCTCGCAGTCGGCGGTTGATGAATTTGCGACATTGGCCGAGAAGCTCCCTGCCTATCTGCCCGATGACTGGCTGACCGATTATGGCTACCTCGAGTTTGCCAACCCCGTCATTCGTGACGGTTTGGACCGCCTGCGCGATGCGGGCTGTGATCGCATTCTTGCCGTTCCGGGCATGTTGTTTGCCGCGATGCATTCCAAAAACGATATCCCCACTGTTCTGAACACTTATGCCGCTCAAAATGACGTGACCGTCAGCTATGGGCGCGAGTTGGGCGTTGACCCCAAGATGATCGCCGCCGCCGCAGGGCGTGTGCAAGAGGCCGTTGCCGCCGCGAATGCCGCGCATGGTGACTTGCCGCTGGACGAGACCTGTCTAGTTGTGATTGGCCGTGGCGCATCGGATCCTGATGCCAATGGCAATGTGTCCAAGGTCGCCCGATTGATCCAAGAGGGCTTGGGCTTTGGCTGGTGTGAGGTCGGCTATTCTGGTGTTACATTCCCGCTTGTCGAGCCGTGCCTGCAACACGTTGCCCGTCTGCCTTATAAGCGCGTTATCGTGTTCCCGTATTTCTTGTTCTCGGGCATCCTGATTGACCGCATCTACGGCTTTACCGATCAGGTTGCTGCCGCCCACCCTGATATCACGTTTGTGAAGGCCGGCTATCTGGGCGATCATCCGAAGGTTCTGGAAACCTTTGCCGAGCGTATCATCGAGCAGACGGGTAAGAATCCGCCGCCCAACTGTGGCACATGCGGCTATCGCACGCAGGTTCTGGCGCTTGACGGTGGCAAGCAGGTCACGATTGCCCCCGAAGATCGCGCGGGCCATGCCGCCTATTCCGACACGCCGCCTCCGACCTGCGTTTTGTGCAAATACCGCACACAGGTTGTCGGCTTTGAGGCCGAAGTGGGCGCGGTGCAGGAAAGCCATCACCACCATGTCGAAGGGCAGGGCGCCTCTGCGCCGGGTTCGAATGTCTCTGATTGCAAGCTGTGTGATTTGTTCTGCACGGGGATGTGCCGACTTGAGGCCGAGCATGATCATCACCATCACCACGATCATGACCATTCCCACGGACATAGCCATGATCACGATCATGACCATCATCACCACCACGACCATGATCATGTGCATGCAGAATATCCGCACGCAAAGCACCCCCACGGCCCCGAAAGCGCGCGCAAATCCCATAAGCACTAGTGCCTCGCTTTGTTTGAAATACTCCCGTCGGAGGCTGTGACGCCTGCGCCAAGATGAAAGCCATTCGTTTGCGTCCATATGAAAAAGACCCTGCTGCGATTTACGCGGCCAGCTTTGCAACGGTTCGCAAAGAGGCCCGTTTGGAGCGGTTTCAGGCGGACATGCATCCGCTGATTACCCGCCTCATTCATGCTTGTGGCATGGTTGAGGTCGCGGACCGTTTGTCATGGTCTGGCGATGCCTTTGCGGCGGGCCATGCGGCCTTGCAGGCGGGCGCCCCGATCCTGTGTGACTGCGAGATGGTGGGTGCTGGTATTATACGCCGTTACCTGCCCGCCGATAACGAGGTCATTGTCACGCTTAATGATCCGACTGTGCCTGCGCGCGCCAAGGCGATTGGCAATACCCGCTCTGCTGCCGCCGTCGAATTGTGGGCAGACAAGCTTGCGGGGGCGGTGGTTGCTGTTGGCAATGCCCCGACCGCGCTGTTTCATCTGCTTGAGTTGATTGATGCGGGCGCGCCCAAACCTGCGGTGATCCTCGGATTTCCCGTCGGTTTTATCGGGGCTGCCGAGAGCAAAGCCGAGTTGGCCGCCAATCCGCGTGGTTGCGAATATGTGGCGTTGCGCGGTCGTCGTGGCGGTTCTGCGATGGCCTCGGCTGCGGTGAATGCCCTTGCCGCTGGCCTACCGGAGGATCGCCAATGACCCCTTGGTTGCACATTGTCGGGATCGGCGAGGACGGATTGGACGGGCTGACCCCCGCCACCCGCGCTGTCGTTGAAGCGGCGGAGGTTATCGTTGGTGGCGACCGTCATCATGCCTTGGCCGAAAATATCGGGGCCGAGCGTATTGCGTGGCCCTCGCCGTTCAACGCCATGATCGAGACTATCGAGGGGATGCGCGGCAAGCGTGCGGTTGTTCTGGTGACAGGTGATCCGCTTTGGTTCTCGGTGGGCGCGCGTATCGGTCGTTCGCTTGACCCTGCCGAGATCGTTTATCATCCGCAGCTATCGGCGTTTCAACTGGCCGCGGCGCGCATGGGTTGGTCCCTTGCTGACGTCGAGACCTTGACCGTGCATGGCCGCCCTGTCGAGCAGATGATCGCGTTTATCCAGCCTGATCTGCGTTTGCTCGTTCTGACCACGGGCGCAGAGACTCCGGCACAGATCGCCAAGTTCCTGACCGATCGCGGCTTTGGCCAGTCAAAGATGACGGTCCTTGCGGCGATGGGTGGCAAAGACGAGTTGCGCTTTGACGGGGTGGCTTGCGATTGGGCGCATGAGGTTCCCGCGTTTAATACCTTGGCTGTCGAGTGCATCGCCGCCCCTGATGCCGCGTTGCTGCCCCGTGTTCCGGGATTAGCTGATGCCTTGTTCCAGTCTGATGGCACAATGACAAAGCAGGAAATTCGCGCGGCGACATTGGCCAAGCTGATGCCGATGCGCGGCGCGCTCTTGTGGGATATCGGCTGTGGCTCCGGCTCGGTTGCGATCGAGTGGATGCGCGCCGCCCGCTATGCCCGCGCGATTGGCATCGAGCCGCGCGCGGACCGTCGTGCGATGGCGGGCGCGAATGCCCTTGCCTTGGGCGCGCCCAAGTTGGAGTTGGTCGAAGGCATGGTTCCCGAAGCCTTGGCAAACCTCGCGGCCCCAGACGCGATTTTCATCGGTGGCGGTTTGAGCCGTGAGACGTTTGAGGCGGCATGGGCCGCCCTGCGCCCCTTGGGCCGTTTGGTCGCCAATGCGGTCACGCTTGAGAGCGAGGCGGTTCTGATGGCGTTGCACGCAGAATTTGGCGGCGAGTTGGTCCGTATCTCGGTGTGTCGCGCGGAACCTGTTGGCCGCTTGACGGGTTGGCGCGCGGCGATGCCTGTCACCCAATGGAGCCTCGTGAAGCGATGAGTGGCACTTTGTATGGCGTGGGCCTTGGCCCGGGTGCGCCCGACCTGATCACATTGCGCGCGGCCCGCCTGATCGAGGGCGCGGCAGTTGTTGCCTATCCCGCCTTGGCTGGCGGCGATAGTCTGGCCCGTTCGATTGCGGCTGACCTGATCTCTCCTGACGCTGTCGAAATTGTCATGGATGTGCCGATGACCGTTGCGCGCGCCCCTGCCCAAGCCGCTTATGATAAGGGCGCTGCCGATATTGCTGCTGTCCTTGACAGTGGCCGCGATGTTGTTTGCCTGTGCGAGGGCGATCCGTTTTTCTACGGTTCGTTCATGTATCTGTTCGCCCGCCTGTCCCCTGATTACGAGGTGCAGGTTGTGCCCGGTGTTACGTCGATCACCGCATGTGCGGCCGTTGCTGGCATGCCGCTTGCCGCGCGTAACGAACGGTTGACCGTCTTGCCCGGCCCGCTGCCCGAGGCCGAGTTGCGCGCCCGCATTGACGGCGCCGAGAGCGTGGTCATAATGAAGATTGGCCGCCATATGCCGAAAATTCGCGGTGTCATTGCCGCCCTAGGCTTGACTGAACATGCAGTTTACGTCGAGCGCGCGACCCTGCCACAAGAGGTGGTTTTGCCGCTGAAAGATGCGCCCGAAACCGCACCCTATTTTTCAATCATTCTACTCACTAAAGGGGCCGATCCATGGCTATAAAACCAGTTGTTTTGGCGTTGTCCCGTTCGGGCGAAGCCGTGGCGCATAAAGTGGCCGGCGTGCTTGGCGCGTCGGTGCATGGCCGCGAGGGGCGTGTGGACAAGGCAGATGCGTTCTTTGCGAATGCCTTGGATCACGTGCGCGATTTGTTTGCCGCTGGCGTGCCTGTCGTGGGCGTTTGTGCAAGCGGCATTCTGATCCGCGCGGTGGCCCCGCTATTGATGGACAAAACAAGTGAGCCACCAGTTGTGTCGGTGTCTGACGATGGCGCGGTTGTCATTCCATTGCTCGGCGGTCATCGCGGCGCGAACCGTTTGGCCGCGCAGATTGCCGATGCGCTGGGCGCTGTGGCGGCAGTCACGACTGCGGGCGATGTCGCGCTGGGTGTCGCATTGGACGAGCCGCCTGCGGGCTGGACGTTGGTGAACCCTGCCGATGCAAAGGGCGCGATGGCGTCACTTCTTGCGGGCACGGGCGCTACGGTGACGGGCGAGGCCGATTGGCTCGCCGATCTGCCTCAGGGCGAAGGTTTGCGCATTTCTTGCGGCACTGCGCATCACACTGATCTGGGCGAAGATCATTTGCAGTTTGCCCCGCAAGTTCTGACGCTTGGTGTGGGCTGCGCGCGCAATTGCGATCCTGAAGAGTTGATGCTGCTGGTTTTGTCCACGCTGGATGAAGCGAAGGTTGCGCCCGAGGCTATTCACTCGGTTAATACCATCACGCTCAAGGCGGACGAACCTGCGATTATCGAGTTGGCCAAGGCGCTGGGCGTGCCGATGCGCCTGTTCGAGGCAGATGTCTTGGATGCCGAGACGCCACGGTTGGAAAACCCGTCAGATGTGGTGTTCGCCGAAGTCGGCACGCATGGCGTATCGGAGGCCGCGGCGCTGGCGCAGGGCGGCGCGGATGCCACATTGCTGGTTGCAAAGCGCAAGACGGCAAATGCGACCTGTGCGGTGGCATTGTCACCTGCGCCGCTGACCGAGTTGAAGGGCCGCGCGCGCGGTCGCTTATCTGTCGTGGGCATTGGTCCGGGGCAGGCGGCGTGGCGCACGCCCGAGGTATCCAAGCTGGTGGCCGAGGCCGAAGAGCTGGTTGGTTACGGGTTGTATATTGACCTGCTTGGGCCTTTGGCGATTGGCAAGGAGCGCTCTGATTTCCCGCTGGGCGGTGAAGAAGCGCGCTGTCGCTACGCGCTAGAGCAGGCAGGCAAGGGCAAGAACGTCGCCTTGGTCTGTTCTGGAGATGCGGGCATCTATGCGATGGGCGCGCTGGTGTTTGAACTGCTGGACCGCACCGAGGCCGAACTGGGTGTGTCGGATGCGGCGCACCGCGTTGAGGTCGTTTGCTCGCCAGGTGTGAGTGCGTTGCAGGGTGCTGCGGCGCGCGCTGGTGCGCCATTGGGCCATGATTTCTGCACGATTAGCCTGTCGGATTTGTTGACGCCCCGCGATGATATTTTGCGCCGTTTGAAGGCGGCGGCGGAAGGTGATTTTGTGATCGCTTTCTACAATCCGGTGTCAAAGACCCGTCGCACGTTGCTGGCTGAAGCCCGCGATATTTTGTTGCAGCATCGCCCGGCGGATACGCCTGTGATGCTGGCAAGTTCCTTGGGGCGGCCCGAGGAATATGTGCGCTATCGTCGTTTGGATGCGTTGGAAGTTGACGAGGTCGATATGCTGACGGTTGTTCTGATTGGTTCGTCGAACTCGCGTTTGGCGCAGTTGGGTGAGGGCCCACGCATGTTCACGCCGCGCGGCTATGCCCGCAAGATTGATGGTGATTTGTCGGGCGTTTAGAGCCTTCGGCGAGAGTTTGATTGGACATAGAAAATGACAGTTTATTTTATCGGGGCGGGTCCGGGTGATCCTGAGTTGCTAACGTTGAAGGCGGCGCGGATTATTGGCGAATGCCCTGTGTGTTTATATGCAGGGTCGCTTGTGCCCGAGGCGGTTGTCGCTTGTGCGCCTGCGGGGGCGCGGGTGATGGATACCGCGCCGATGACGTTGGATGATACCCATAGCGAGATCATGGCAGCCCATGCCAAGGGGCAGGATGTGGCGCGGGTGCATTCGGGTGATCCGTCGCTATACGGCGCAATCGCAGAGCAGATCAGGCGATTGAAGGCAGACGGGATTGATTATCAGATCATTCCGGGTGTGCCTGCCTATGCGGCAGCGGCGGCGGCACTTGGGACAGAGTTGACCGTGCCCGAGGTGGCGCAGTCGATCATTTTGACCCGCATGTCGATGAAGTCGACGGGGATGCCTAGCGGCGAGACCTTGGAGAATTTTGCGCGCACGGGTGCGACCTTGGCCATTCATTTGGGCATTCGTGCACTGCGCGAAATCGAGCGCCAACTGGCTCCTTATTACGGCGAAGACTGCCCTGTTGCGGTCGTCTATCGTGTGGGATGGCCCGATCAGATGATCATTCGCGGCACGCTGATGACGGTGCGCGAGCAGGCCCGCGCGGCAAAAATTACCCGCACGGCGCTGATCCTTGTTGGCCCTGCGCTTGGTGAAAATCACGGGTTCGCGGATTCGGCGCTTTATGATGCGGCCAAGCCGCATGTTTTGCGCCCCAAGGTCCGTGCATAACACGCAGGTTATTTTGTGACATTGCTGCGATGCGGCGGATTTTGTCACTTGATCTTCACACTTTGTAGGGCATCCTTTGGTTAACGGAGGATGCGCTATGAATGATTTTCTACCTGATGCTGTGATGCAAGGCCTTGCGCAGGCTCGCAAAAGTGCGGCCCGTAAGAGCAATCGCTTGTGTGTGCATGATGGTGATGCGGTCTATGCGATCCGCCGCATTTGGGACGGTGGATTTGCGCTTGATTCGGAGGTTGCCGACAAGGTGCGTGGTCGCGTCGAGATCTATGACGGCGCGCGTCATATCTATCAGTGCCTGATTGTGGATTCGTCAGAAGAAGGCGGCGAGCGCATCTTTGATTTCAAGTGGCTGCACCCTGTTACGGATACAGCCCCTGTTGATTACGAGCAGCCCAACTTTGTGCCTGCCGGATTGATCGCCTACTGAAGGTCGCTAAACGCGTTTTGAAGGCGGGTCACTGCCTCGACGATCTGCGCGCGCGGTGCGCCGAGGTTGAAGCGCATGTAGTTTTCGCCATCTTTCCCGAATGAGATGCCGTGGTTTGCGGCGATTTTGGCTATCTGTTCGATCCGCTTGCTGACCTCGGCGGCGGACATGCCCGTGTCGGTGAAGTCGACCCATGCAAGGTATGTCGCCTCGAGCCCCATTGATTTCACCCCTGGAATTGCGTTGATCCCCGCGTCAAAGACCTTGCGGTTTTCGTTAAGGTAGGCGCGCAATTCATCGACCCATGCCGCGCCCTCGGGCGAGTAGGCGGCTGTTGCCATAAAGAGGCCGAAGCTGTTGGGCGAGATACCCAGTGCCGCCATCCGTCCGCCAAACTGTGCCCGTAAATCGGCGTCTTCGATGATGACGTTGCCGACGTGGCTGCCTGCGATGTTGAACGTCTTGGTGGAGGCCGTCATGGTGACGAGCCTGTCGGTGATCCCCGAGATGTTCGCCATCGGGATATGCGTTTGCCCCGGCATGGTCAGGTCGTGGTGGATTTCGTCCGAGACCAGGATCAGCTCATGGCGCTTTGCAAAGGCGGCGACGGCTTGCAGTTCGGTTTTGGACCAGACCCGCCCGCCCGGATTGTGGGGCGAACAGAGGATCAACATCCGCTCGTTTCCCGTCATTTGCGCGTCATAGGCGGGAAAGTCGAATTCGTAGCGCCCATCTACGTTGGCGAGTTCACAAGAGACAACCTGCCGCTCGGCGGCGGAAATAACCCGTGCAAAGGCGTGATAGACAGGCGTGAAAATCACAACCCCGTCGCCGGGGGCCGTGTAGGCATCAACGCAAAGCGCAGTTCCGTTGACCAGCCCGTGCGTGGTGAAAATCCATGACGGATCAATCTCCCATCCGTGTCGCTCCTCCATCCACCACTTGATTGCGGCGCGATATTCGCCCTCGTCGCCGTAGTAGCCGTAAACGCCATGTTCGTGCATTTTCTTGACCGCGTCTTGCACGCAAGCGGGCGGTGGAAACTCCATGTCTGCGACCCACATCGCGATACCGTCATCAGCGTTGACGCCATAGATGGCCTCCATGCTATCCCATTTTGCAGAATGGCTACCACGGCGGTCAGGAGTGTTGTCGAAAGTCATGTCTATATCCTTGGCATTTTGATCAACAAGAGCCTGCGACTTGCAGGATTGGGATGCAAGGGCTAGATCGTGCATTATGAGTATTCGCAATATCCTGATCCATCCCGATCCCCGCCTGAAAAAGATCACGGCCCCCGTTGCCGCGTTCAATGATGACCTGCGCCGTTTGGCTGACGATATGTTGGAAACGATGTATGACGCCCCTGGTATTGGCCTTGCCGCGCCCCAGATCGCGGTGATGAGCCGTATGCTTGTGATGGATTGCGTCAAGGAAGAGGACGCGACCCCGATGCCAATGGTGTTGTTGAACCCCGAGGTGATCTGGTCGTCCGAGGACAGGTCCGTTTATGACGAAGGCTGTCTCTCGATCCCCGATCAATACGCCGAAGTCGAGCGTCCTGCCTCGGTGAAGGTGCGTTGGACCGATCTGGGTGGCAAGGAAGTGCAAGAGACGTTTGACGGGCTTTGGGCGACCTGTGTGCAGCACGAGATTGACCATCTGGATGGCAAGTTGTTCATTGATTATCTCAAGCCGATGAAGCGCCAGATGATCACCCGCAAGATGCAAAAGCTTAAGCGTGAACTGGCGCGCGGCTAGATGGAAATCCGCCTTTTACCAGATCCGATCTTGCGCGAGGTCTGCGAGCCTGTGACGCTTTTCGACGCCGAACTGGATGATTTTGTCGCCGAGATGCTTGCTGTGATGTATGCCGCCCCGGGGCGTGGCTTGGCCGCACCTCAAGTCGGCGTGAATGCCCGCATTTTTGTAATGGACGCGACGTGGAAGTCTGGCGACCCTGACCCGATTGTGTTTGTGAACCCTGTAATCCTGTCCAGTTCCGATGCGCTGGCGGTGAATGACGAGGGCTGTTTGTCGATCCCTGATCGCACCTGTCGCATTGCCCGCCCTGCCCAAGTGACCCTGCGCTGGCAGGCCTTGGATGGTGAGCAGTTGGAGCGCGACTTCACCGGTTTTGCTGCCGCTTGTGTGCAGCACGAAAACGATCATTTGAACGGTGTTTTATGCATCGATTATCCGGAGGCGAAATGACCCGTCCGTTTGTTATGTATCCCCACAAGGCGCTGCGCACACCCGCTGCCGAGGTGACCGAGATCACGGATGATATCCGCGCCCTTTGGGACGAGATGATCATCGCGATGGACACGATGCCCGGTGTCGGGTTGGCTGCCCCGCAGCTTGGTGTCGGCTTGGCGCTGGCTGTGGTGGACGCCAGCGACAAGCGCGGTCAGGCTGTGCGCATGGCGAACCCGTCGATCTTGCACGCCAGTATCGAGCCGCGCATCCATGACGAGGGATCGCCCAACCTCCCCCACGTCCGCGCCGAGATTTCGCGCCCCCGTGCGGTGACCGTGCGTTATTTGAACGAAGACGGTGTCTGGGACCGCAAGGATTTTGTTGGCCTCTGGGCCACGTCCGTGCAGCACCAGATCGACCATTTGGCTGGCAAGATGTTCATTGATCATCTGAGCCGCACCAAGCGTGAAATGTTGGTCAAAAAGTCGGCCAAGCTGCGCGCATCCTAGGTCTGAGCCTCCGGCGGGCATATTTATGCTCGAAAGAAACGTAAAGGACATCACATGCGTATCGTCTTTATGGGAACTCCCGATTTTTCCGTGCCTGTTCTTGAGGCGCTTGTGGAGGCAGGGCACGAGGTCGTTGCCGTATATTCTCAGCCGCCGCGCCCTGCGGGTCGTGGCAAGAAAGATCGCCCGAGCCCTGTGCAGGCCCGCGCCGAAGCCTTGGGCTTGCCAGTGCGCCATCCGGTGTCGCTGAAGGGTGAAGATGCGCAGGCCGCATTTGCCGCGTTGGACGCTGATATCGCGGTGGTTGTCGCCTATGGCTTGATCCTGCCGCAGGTGATCCTGGATGCGCCAACGCATGGCTGCTTGAATATTCACGCATCGTTGTTGCCGCGCTGGCGCGGCGCGGCGCCGATCCACCGCGCGATTATGGCGGGTGATCAACAGACAGGTGTCTGTATCATGCAGATGGAAGCGGGTCTGGATACTGGCCCTGTCTTGTTCCGCAAGCCGACTGATATTGGCGCGGAGGAAACCACGGGGCAGTTGCACGATCGTCTGTCCCAGATGGGGGCGGCACTTATTGTGCGGGCGCTTGCGACACACGCAACTGCGTTACCTCAGAAGCAATCTGAGGTTGGTGTGACCTATGCAAGCAAGATCGACAAGGCAGAGGCGCGCGTCGACTGGACAAAGCCCGCCGTCGAGGTTGATCGCCTGATCCGCGGATTGTCCCCTTTTCCAGGCGCGTGGGTCATGGTCGGTGAGGAGCGCGTCAAGCTGCTTGGCAGCCGCGTTGTTGCGGGTGCGGGTGAGGCCGGTCAAGTGTTGCACGGTTTTACCATTGCCTGCGCTGACGGCGCGGTCGAGGTCACTGTTGCCCAACGCGCCGGCAAGCGTGCAATGCCCGCAGAACAGACATTGCAGGGGCTTGATCTGGGTCTTAGCCTAAGCTGATAATCCGTTCCATAAACAGATCGACCGCCCACTTTCCTGCGACATCAACGGCGACGTCAACGGGTTGGCGTGTGCTGTCTGCAACGGTTTGCCCAAGCGCATCGCCCTCGAGGATGACCCGCAAACCGGTTGCCTCGAATGTGAACTTCTCTGGATGTGTGCAGGCCAGAACTGCCGTGGCGTCATGCATCGGGCAGCCGTTTGTCACACCAACCGAGCGGTAGAATGCAAGGTAGAAATCCGAGATATGCGCGATGAAGCCACCGATCTTGGGCGCTTTTTTGGCAAGCTCCCCAAAGTCCTCGGGTGTCAGCAACGTCAGCATGGTCGCGTCCAGCCCGATCATCTTGGTCTTCAGCTTGGAGGCGAATACCAGATCGGCCGCCTTGGCATCGTGGTAAATGTTTGCCTCGGCGTGGGCGGTGATGTTGCCTGCGTGCTTGTACGCACCGCCCATGATGACCAGCTCTTTCACGTTATGCGCAAAGGCGGGGTCAAGTTCGAGTGCATCCGCGATATTCGTCAGCGGTGCGACAGCACAGATCACCAGCTCGCCCTTATGTTCGGCGGCCATGCGCACAAGAAACGCGGCGGCGGTTTCGTCGACGTTCTTGCCGATTTGTGGAACCTCAGCCAAATCGCCCAGCCCCTCTGGGCCGTGCACATTGGCCGAGGGCACATAGTCGGTTTCCCCGTATGGCAGCGCGGCCCCTTCGGCCACGGGCACAGAAAACCCCATGAGGTCACAGATATAGCGTGCATTGCGGCTTGATTGTTCGGTGAAGGTGTTCCCGAAGCAGGCCGTCAGCCCGATCAGGTCAACTTCGGGCATGGCGTGGGCCAATGCGATGGCCATAGCATCGTCGATGCCCGGATCTGTGTCGATAATGAGTTTCATAGTTATGTCCTAGCGGATGGGGTCAAATTGGGCGTCGGTCAGCGTGCAGTCCCGAATGGCATCTGCACCGCATTTCCGAAATTCAAGGTCGCGCGTCATGCAGATGCGCGCCTCTTGGATGTAGCCTGATTTACAGGTGACTGTGATGCCGTCCCGCGTAATGTCGGGATTGTCGCGCACGAATGCGTCTTCAATCAAAGAGGCGGGCAGGGTGACGGAATTGCTTAGCTTACGGAACACCTCGGGGCGCACAACGCGGCTATAGGCCTCGCGGGACAGCGCGTAATAGTCGATGGCGTTTAGCCCCGAGCAAACCCCGTGCTTGTTCCACTGATGCCACGCCAGCCCTGATGTGCCCATGATATCTGCCATGTCGTTGGTCATGGCCCGCGAAGGGGGGCGGAAAATGCTACGGCAATCGGCGGGGTAGCCCCGCTCATATTGCGGCCATAGCCCGTGCAACACCCAGCCGTGATCTTCGCTTTCGTCGCACTGGGGCGAGTTGCGGCTGTCACCGTCCAAGGCACACCAATTGGCAGACCAAGACAGGGACAAAACGTAGTAATCGAATTCCCCAGCCTGATCATCGGACCATGCTGGCGAGGCGAGTAGTGCTAAAGCTGCAAAAAGGCGTAACATTTTTGATCTTTCCTAACGCGTGATCCCCCCTTATATAGACTTCAAGTTCCCCGACAATGCGAACCGGCCCAAAAATGGGTCAGCCCAGATTAAGGGCGCAGGAAAGCTATGTCCGTTGATAAGGAGACAACATGTCTGATCTACCCATCATGGCGAAAGCCACCGCAGTTTGGCTGTGTGACAATACAACAATTACGTTCAAGCAGATCGCCGATTTCTGCGGCTTGCACGAGCTTGAGGTTCAGGGCATCGCTGACGGTGATGTGGCAACGGGCGTGAAGGGTTTTGATCCTGTGTCCAACAAGCAGTTGTTGCAGTCCGAGATTGACGCCGCTGAAAAGAACCCGTCCCACAAGCTGAAGCTTTTGTTTAACCCTGCCTCGGCGGGTGAAGAAAAGCGTCGCGGCCCTCGTTATACACCGCTGTCAAAGCGTCAGGATCGCCCTGCGTCGATCTATTGGCTGGTCAAGTTTCACCCGGAATTGTCTGATGGTCAGGTGTCCAAGCTGATCGGCACAACCAAGCCGACAATTCAGGCGATCCGCGAGCGCACCCACTGGAACATCAACAACATTGATCCGATTGATCCCGTTGCTTTGGGTCTGTGCAAGCAGGTTGAGCTGGACGCGGCTGTGCAGAAAGCCAACGCCAAGAAGGCGAAAGAAGAGGGCGGCGTCATGTCCGACGACGAGCGCCGCAAGCTTGTCAGCACTGAGCAGTCCTTGGGTATGGCGCCAGAGCCAAAGATGCCAAGCTCGATGGCTGGTCTTGAGGCGTTTAGCCTGTCTGACCCGCGCGACGAAGATGAAGACGAGAACAAGAATTTGGACGTGTCGGATGCGGACAGCTTCTTTAACCTGCCAGACGATGACAAAGACGGCGACGACGACAAATAAGCCGTTCGTTTCAGTCTAAGAAAAACGCCGCTCCGGTTTCCCGAGAGCGGCGTTTTTGTATTTACTCCGCGGGTGTTGCCCCCGCTTTGATCGCGCGTCGTTCTGCGCGTCTAGTCCGTCGGGCCTGCCTGTTTTCGCGCATGTTCTCGCCAAAGATCAGCATGGCAGGCGTCACGATGAGCGTCAGCCCTGTCGCCACGGTCAAACCACCTGCAATCGCGCTCGAGAGTTCTGTCCACCACTGCGTTGATGGCGCGCCGTAGATGATTTCGCGGGTGAAGAAGTTGATGTTCAGCCCGATGACCATCGGCATAAGTCCAAGCGCCGTTGTGATCGACGTCAGCAGCACGGGGCGCAAGCGCTGTGCGCCCGTCCGTAGCGCCGCATCCTTTGCAGGCATACCGAGTTTGCGCATGTCGTTATAGGTGTCGATCAGGATGATGTTGTTGTTCACAACGATCCCCGCAAGCGCGATAACCCCGATGCCGCCCATGACGATCCCGAAAGGCCGCCCAGTGACCATCAGCCCCAAGAGAACACCCGCAATCGAGAATATGATCGCGGACATGACCATGAACGCCTGACCAAACTTGTTGAATTGCGCGAGCAGCGTGACGAACATCAAGAGCAGCGCCGAGATGAATGCCCCGACAAGGAAGATCATCGATTCTTGCTGATCCTCTGCCTCGCCGCCAAAGTCGAATTCAACGCCGTCTGGCAGGGTTTTGCCTTCGAGGTATGCCTTGAGCTTTTTCACCTGATCATCAACGAGCACATCTGCGCTAACGTTTGACGCGATGGTCACAACCCGTTCCTGATCAACGCGGTTGATCGTGCCGGTGCGTGGCGCAGGCTCGAAGGTGACAAAGTTCGAGATTGGCACGAGCCCCGAGTTGGTCGGCACACGCAACGATTCCAGCTCTTCCAGTGTCCGGTCGGCGGACGGGAAGCGCACCCGAATATCAACGGACCCGTCAACATCATCGGGGCGGTAATCGGCTACGGTGATCCCTTGGGTCAACAGCTGCACAGCCTGCCCGAGCAGGGACACATCCGCGCCAAAACGCGCCGCCTCGGAGCGATCAACCCGCAACCGCCATTCAACACCTGGCAAGGGCCGTGTGTCGGTCACATCGGTGAAGCCGCCAATCGCATCCATCTGTGCGAGCACATCTTCGACGACCTGCACTTGTGCCTCGCGGTCACTGGAAATGATCTTGAGGCTCACGGGTTTGCCAGAGCTTGGCCCACCTTGTGCGATCTCGACCTGAATATCGATGCCGGCGATATCGGACATACCTGTGCGGATTTCGTCGCTAAGCACCGCAGCCTTGCGCCGCTTGTCCCAATCCTTCAACTCGAGCTGGATCGTGCCGATGATCTCGGCGTCTTCGTTTTGAGAGGCGGTCGTGCGGGCGTAAACGCTGCGGATATCCTCGATTTCAAGCAGCCGCTCTTCGACCTTGCGCACCAGTATGTCGCGCTCGAAAATCGAGAAGTTATCACGCGCGCGCACCTGCACTTGCATGAAGTCCGGTTCTTGCTCGGGGAAGAATGTCACCCCGTTGCCGAACTGCCCGTAAAGGCCAAAGCTGCCCAATAGCATGGCAACCGCAAACAGGATCGTCGCGCCGGGGCGTAAAATTGCCCAATTCAGGATGCGCGCATACAGCCCGATTCCGCCGCCGAGTTTACGCGGATCGCCCATCTCTGTTTCAAAGAAGGTCGCCTTGTCGCGCGTGGACATGGGCCGCCGCTTCCCGATCATCCCGCCAGTGACAGGGATAAAGACCAGCGCCATAAAGAGCGATGCCGTCAGGGTCAGGATTACGGTGATTGGCATGAATTTCATGAACTGCCCCACCATTCCTTGCCAGAACAGCAGCGGGAAAAACACCGACAGCGTTGTGACAGTTGAGGCGATAATCGGCCATGCCATCCGCTTGGCTGCGTCAGCATAGGCTTCCTTGGGGCTTGCGCCGTCTTGCAGATTTCGGTCGGCCAGTTCGACGGTGACAATCGCCCCGTCAACGAGCATCCCCACAACAAGGATCAGCGAGAACAGCACGATGATGTTCATCGTATACCCCATGAACCAGAGCGCGGCGACACCTGTCAAAAACGCCCCGGGAATAGCAAGCCCGACCAAGAGCGCGGACCGCAGCCCAAGCGCCCAGACGATCACGATCATCACAAGGAGGATCGCCGCGATCACATTTGCCTCGAGGTCCGACAAAAGCGAGATCACTTGTTTGCTCTCGTCTTGCAGGTAGTTGATCTTAACAGACTCAGGCCAGCTGGCTTGTGTCTTTGCAATCACCTCTTTTGCGGCCGCAACAGTCTCGATGATGTTGGAGCCTGACCGTTTTTTCAACTCAAGCGCTAGAGCGGGCTGCCCGTTGATCCGCGCGAAACTGGTCGGATCTTCGAAGGTCCGCCGAATGGTCGCCACATCAGCGAAAGTCACAACTGTGCCGTCACGCACCTTCACGGGCATTTCAAGAACATCGTCGATGTTTTCAATCAGGCCCGGAACCTTGAGCACAAGCCGCCCTGCGCCGCTCTCGATTGCGCCCGCCGCGATCAAGCGGTTGTTGCGGCTGATTTGGCCGATCAACTCGTCAAAGGAAATGTTGTAAGTCTCGAAGACCGTAGGATCGAGCAGGATTTCAAGAAGCTCGGTGCGTTCGCCGCCAACATCCACCTCGAGCACACCTTTCAGCGCCTCCAGATTGTCTTTGAGGTCATTGGCAAATTCGTTCAGCGTCCGCTCTGGCAGGGGGCCAGACAAGATGACGGTCAGGATTGGAAAGAGCGCGGTGTTGATCTCTGTGACAGTCGGGTCACGCGCGTCATCGGGCAGGTTCGGCTTGGCACGGTCGACGGCCTCGCGGACCTTGTCCATCGCCTCGGCAATGTCGTCGCCCGGTTCGAATTCAAGCTGGACGTTGCCAAACCCTTCGCCCGCGTGCGAGGTCATGGTGCGCAACCCTGTCAGGCCCGCTAGCTCGGTTTCCAGCGGGTCAATCAGCAGGCGTTCGCTGTCTTCGGGGGAAATACCGTCGATCCCCGTCGAGACATAGGCGAACGGAATAGGAATTTCTGGCGTGCTTTCCTTGGGGATGCTCTGGTAGGCAAATGCCCCGACAATCAGGATTGCAAAGAACAGAAGGGCGACAACACGGGTGCGCGAAAAGGCGGCGTCGATGAGCGCGTTCATTGGGAAGCCTCGGCTAGCTCGGTTTCGGTTAGCGGATTAACG
This sequence comes from uncultured Loktanella sp., assembly GCA_937132065.1. Taxonomy (GTDB): domain Bacteria; phylum Pseudomonadota; class Alphaproteobacteria; order Rhodobacterales; family Rhodobacteraceae; genus Yoonia. The sequence continues at coordinate 8,774 of CAKZNT010000059.1, read as the reverse complement.
ATCTGGCCGTTGTTCACATACCCTTGGCCAATCGTGATGATGTCAACGCTGTCCCCAAGGCCGCTGACCCAGATCCCGTCGGTCTGCGCCCGCTCGATTTCGATGGGGGCAAAGACGACCTTTTTGTCAGCGTCCACGGTCTTGATCCCAAGCGTGCCATCCGTGCCAAGCGACAGGATCGCAGGGGACAGGAAATGCGCAGTTGCCTCGCCAATAGGGATACGGATTTCGGCGCTAACGCCGGCAGGCACGGCGCCATCGGCATTCTCGACGGTGATCTCCGCAAGGAATGTGCGGGTGGCGGCATCGGCGCTAGAGCCGACAAACCCGACAGTGCCCTCAAGCTCTTCACCCGTGATAAAGGTGACAGTCGCTGTTTGCCCTGCCTCAATGTCACGCAACGATTGTTGCGGCACTTGAATGGTGACGGTCAACGGCGTGTTGTCGACGATCTGCCCGACCTCGGTTCCCGCCGCGACAAACTCTCCTGCATTCAGGTCAAGCGCCTCGATCCGACCCGCAAAGGCGGCGGTAATTTCGCTATTCTCAAACGATTTCTGAGCCGCAGTGACGGCGGCCTCGGCGGATGCCAGTGCCGCACGCGCCTGCGACAGGCGGTCGTTTGTCGCCACGCCCCGATCAACGAGGGTTTCGGAGTTGTCAAATTCACGCTTGGCGCGAGCTCTTTCCTCTTGGGCGCGGTTCAGGTCCGCTTCGTTCTGAACGATGTCAAAACGCGCGATGACCTGTCCGCTTTCCACAGTATCGCCCTTGTTGACGAGCACCTCTTTGATTTGTCCTGTCGCCTCGGCGCGCATGGCCGATGTGCGGTCAGGCATCGCTTGCCCCTCGGCGACGAAATATTGCGTCACGGTCTGTGCAGTCGAGGGCGCAACGGCGACAGAAATGATGCGCGCGGCAGGCTCTGCTTGCACCTGAGTGCTGGCGTCCTCTTGCGGGGCAACCATGCCACTGCCCATCCAAGCGACGATGGCGATGACCAACCCGCCTGCAACCCATTTCGAACGCGTTGCGCCGCGCTCGGTGTCAAAATCGAGCGGCTTGGGGGTGGGTGTATCTGACATGAAGTGCTCCAACGGTTGCGAAATGCGCAATGTTAACGATATTTAGATTGGTGCTACATAATCCCTTTTGGGCACGTTTCCAGCCTGAAATAGCAAATTGCACGGATTTCACGTAGGGTTTTTGCCTTATAGTGCTTTTCTGGCATTCAGCGCGGCGGTTATTGTGCCGTCATCCAGATAATCAAGCTCGCCGCCCACAGGCACGCCTTGGGCGAGGGAAGTCACCAAAACGCCTGACAATTGGTCCGATATATAATGTGCGGTTGTGTGCCCGTCGATCGTGGCGCCAAGGGCCAGAATGACCTCTTGCACCCCTTCGGTCGCGATCCGGTCGAGCAGTTTGGGAATGCGCAGCTCGTCAGGCCCAACGGCATCAAGCGCCGAAAGCGTGCCGCCAAGCACGTGATAGCGCCCTTTAAACACGCCAGAGCGTTCCATCGCCCAGAGATCGGCCACATCCTCGACAACGCAGATTTGCCCTGTCGCCCGCTTGTCCGCAGCACAGATATCGCAAATGTCGGTTGTGCCGATGTTGCCGCAGTTGAGGCACTCGCGCGCACTTGCGCCCACGCGGTGCATCGCCTCGGCCAATGGTATCAGGACGAGGCTACGCTTTTTGATCAGATGAAGGACGGCCCTGCGCGCCGACCGCGGCCCAAGCCCCGGAAGTTTCGCAAGCAGCGCGATCAGGTTGTCGAGGTCGTCCGTCCCGTTGCTCATCCTAGAACGGCAGGTTCATGCCCGCAGGCAGCCCCATTTGTTCGGCCATACTCTGCATCTCTTTTTGCGAGCGCTCGGAGGCCTTGGCTTGCGCATCTTTGATGGCGGCAAGGATCAGGTCTTCGACCACTTCCTTGTCGTCGCCGTTAAAGATTGACGGATCAATGTCGAGGCCTTTCAGCTCGCCTTTGGCCGTTGCGGTGGCCTTCACAAGCCCCGCCCCGGAGATGCCCTCGACCATGATATTCTCCATGTCCGCTTGCATCTGGGCCATTTTGCCCTGCATTTCCTGTGCTTGCTTCATCATCTTGGTCATGTCGCCAAGACCGCCTAATCCTTTGAGCATTTTCGTCTCCATGCCATGTCTGTTGCGTTCCCCTTAAGATACGATCGCCCCTCATGTCCGACAAGGGTGCGCCCGTTTTTAGCCGTCTTCAAAAGGGTCCCATTCGTCTTCGACCTCGGGCAGCGCATCGAGCATTGCATCCTGCGCCTTGTCGGCTTCGGTTCTGATTTCGGTGATTTTTGCTTTGGGAAAGGCGGCAATCACGGCTTGCACCAAGGGGTGTTCTTGGGCGGCTGTGCGTAGCGCGTTTTCTTTGGCGTCGCGCACTTCGGCGATGGTTGGTGCGCCGCCTTCGCTAACCACCGTGATCGCCCAGCGGTTGCCTGTCCATGCCTGCAACCGAGACCCCAACCGCCCGACCAGATCGGCGGGTGCATCGTCCGTTGGCTGCACTTCGATCCGTCCGGGTTGATAGTTGACCAGCCGCAAGCCCGTTTCGACCTCAACCAAGAGCTTGACGTCACGGTGGCTGCGGATCAGCGCAACGATATCCTCAAAGCGGGCGTAATGCGCGAGCGCGTCAGTCGCCATTGCCACCGCCGCTTGCGCTCCGCCAGATGCCGAGGGACCAGTCGGGCCGCTATGTGTCGGCGCGTGGCTCGTGCCCATCGCGTTTGTCGTGCCGCCGCCGCCTGTTGGTGCGGGCCGCCCTCCAGCGGGGCCACCCCCTGCGGGCGGTTGTGCATTTTGCAGCTTTTTGACCAACTCCTCGGGAGAGGGCAGGTCGGCCACATGGGTCAGGCGGATCACCGCCATTTCGGCGGCCATCATCGCGTTAGGGGCCATTGCCACCTCTTCCAGCGACTTGAGCAACATTTGCCACATACGGCTAAGCACCCGCATTGGCAGTTCGGCGGCCATTGCCTGTCCGCGCGTGCGCTCGTCGGGGCTGATTGTCGGGTCTTCAGAGGCCTCGGGGGTGATCTTGATCACGCTGATCCAGTGGGTGATCTCGGCCAGATCGCGTAGCACCGCCATCGGGTCGGCCCCGTCAGCGTATTGCCCTGATAGTTCGGTCAGCGCGCCTGCGGCCTCGCCCTTGAGGATCATGTCAAACAGGTCAAGCACGCGGCCCCGATCCGCAAGGCCAAGCATGGCGCGGACCTGCTCTGCGGTGGTCTCGCCTGCGCCGTGGCTGATCGCCTGATCCAGCAGGGACTCGGCGTCACGTGCGGACCCTTCTGCGGCCCGCGTGATCAGCGCAAGCGCCTCGTCGGAAATATCAGCCCCCTCGGCTGTTGATACCTTTCGCAGCAGGGCGATCATCACTTCTGGCTCGATACGGCGCAGATCAAAGCGCTGGCAGCGCGACAGGACCGTGACCGGAACCTTGCGGATTTCGGTGGTCGCAAAGATGAATTTGACGTGCGCGGGGGGTTCTTCAAGCGTTTTAAGGAGCGCATTGAACGCCCCTGTAGACAGCATGTGAACCTCATCGATGATGTAAATCTTGTAGCGGGCCGAAGCCGCACGGTAGTGCACGCTGTCGATGATTTCGCGGATATTGGCGACGCCCGTGTTGGATGCGGCGTCCATCTCCATCACGTCAACGTGCCGCCCTTCCATGATGGCCACGCAGTGTTCGCATTTACCGCAGGGTTCGGTGGTTGGCTTGCCCAGCCCGTCCTCGCCGATGCAGTTCATCCCCTTGGCGATGATCCGCGCGGTTGTGGTTTTGCCCGTCCCTCTGATCCCCGTCATCATAAAGGCCTGCGCAATCCGGTCCGCGGCAAACGCGTTTTTGAGCGTGCGCACCATCGCATCCTGACCGACCAGATCGACAAATGTCTCGGGGCGGTATTTGCGGGCTAGAACTTGATAGGTCGGGGTATCAGACATGATCGCTTTCATCTGGATTCGGGGGCCAAGGCCCAAACTAGGGCGCGCGCAAGGGCGCGTCCACCGTGATTACAGTAACCACAAAATAGCTCCGGTGGCGAGGGACCCCACGGACATGATCAGCGCCAGCGCAAACATTTTTCGCGCGCTTTGTGGCGCAGTCGCGTGGCTGCTGATCCGTTTTTGGGCTTTCAGGGATTGGGCCGCCGCCGACCAAAAGATCAGAAGTGCTGCGATGACGAACAAGCTGGCAACTGACTTCGCCATCCATGTCGGTTCAAAATCGCCAAACACCGCCTTGAGACCGACCGCCACCGCCAGCGAGGCCATGCCTGTGCGCATCCACCCCGCAAAGGTGCGTTCGTTTGCCAGAATTGTGCGGTCCTCTGCCCAATCGGTCCGGTCTTGTGCAAGGTCGTTCTTTTCGGTCATGCTTGCAACGTAGTGCAACCGTGCAAGAGGGCCAAGGTGGCAGGGTTCGAAATATTTGAAATGCCAGCGGGGCAGGGGCGTTTGGCGCTCTCGCCGCTTGTCGGGCGCAATGGCACATATGATGCAGATGTTGCGGCTGTGCTGGCTTGGCGGCCTGCGCTCGTTGTGACCCTCGTTGAAGGCCACGAACTTGCATTACATGGCGCGACTGCATTTGGCTCGTTGATCGCGGCGCAAGGTGCGCAATGGGACCACCGTCCCGTCAAAGATTTCGACACACCAGACCCGCAGGATGCCTTGCAGTGGGCGGCCTATATTGACGGGGTTGCTGCGCGCCTAATTGCAGGCGAGCGCGTGCTTGTTCATTGTCTGGGTGGCTGTGGCCGCTCTGGCATGGTCGTTTTGCGCACGCTTGTCGCATTGGGGGAACCCGCAGATCAGGCGCTTGCCCGTTTACGCGCGCGGCGCCCCTGCGCGATTGAAACAGACAAACAGATGTTATGGGCCACATCTGCGTAGGATGGGTTTTAACCCATCACCGCCCTTTCTTTTTCATCGCGGCCTTCACCACTTTGCCGAACTTGCGGCTTCGTGCATGGGCCTGTGCGATGGTCTCGGTGGCTTGGGCGTCTTCGCGCACCAGCTTTTGAAACCGCTTGAGCCGCTCGGGGTCGATATCGCCCGCCTTAATCGCGGCTTGCACCGCGCATCCAGGCTCGCTTTCGTGCTTGCAGTCCCGAAACTTGCAGCCGTCTTCCAACTCGCTGATTTCCTCAAACGTGGCCGCGATACCCACGGCGACATCGGCAACACCCAGCCCCCGCATCCCGGGCGTATCAATAAGCCAGCCGCCCGTTGGCAAGCGATGTAGTGAGCGCCCCGTGGTCGTATGCCGCCCCCGCGCATCATCCTCGCGGATACCTTGCGTCAACTCCGACCCGCCTGTCAGCGCATTGGCGAGCGTCGTTTTGCCAACCCCCGACGATCCAGCCAGTGCCACGGTTTGCCCCTTGCCGCACCATGGTGCAAGCAGTGCAGGTACATCGTCGTTTTTGGCATCCATCGCGATCACTTCAAGATCGCGGCCCAATTCCCGTGCCTGATCAATATAGGCGTCAGGATCGTCGGATTGATCCGCTTTAGTCAACACAATCACGGGTGTGATCATCGCGTCATGGGCAAGGGCCAAATACCGCTCTAACCGGGCAGGATTAAAGTCATTGTTGCACGATGAGGTAATGAAAAGCGTGTTCAGATTAGCCGCAATCAACTGCTTTTCGCCGGTATGATACTCGGTCCCGCGCGTCAATTCGGTTTGCCGATCCAAGACCCGGATCAACCGATGTTGATCCGGTGCGCAAAGCACCCAATCGCCAACGCCAACAGCGGCAGTCGTGATGCCAGGGTCAAGCGTCAGTTCAAGCGTGCCGATTTCGGAAAAGCCGACAACACGGTCGCGGTGGACTGTGGCAATACGGGCAGGGGTAAGGGTTTCCAACTCTTCAAGTTCAAGTTGGGACATGTAGAAGGGCGACCAGCCAAGGGCGTCGCGTGTCAAATCTGTCAATGATCTGTCCTCGTCAAAGGTAAGTCAGGCGCTGGCGTCAAGACGTCAGCGGGAACCGGACGAGGGTGCGGAAATAGCTTCAGCGCACCCGGACCGGGAGGGCGTTTAATGCGACAATCATGAACATCCTCCTTTGCTGGATGTGTTTCTAGCATTCCAATTTGCGCCGCAAATTGAAGGTGAGAGGCTGACAACGACCCAAGCGGGGCTCGTTATGGCTGCTTCCTTCCGGACCTGACCAGGTTGGCGAGGCGCTCGCCCGCGCCAACCTCTCAACGCCGATATAGGCTGATCCAACGGTCTTCGCAAGATGTCAGAAGTTGATCTGATATGTTTCAAATCCGTCAGCACCGGGGCCGATGTGCCTGATGGGGTCATTCAGATGGTGGCGTGCTTGTGGTGCGCTGTCGAATTGAGCGCAGGTTTTGGGGATAGGTGCAAAGCACCAGTTGGGCTGAACGGGTTGAATAATGGTCCCGGCCTGTTTGAGATGTGCAATCAACTGTTCCCGTACCGAACGTGTGGACTGATATACAATGTCCGAAGGTGTGATTTCGGGGAAGCCGCCACCGCCTTTCGTGCGAAAACTATTCGTGGCAACGACAAAAACAGCGTCATCCGAAATGAGAGTACCCTTGTGTTTCAGATCCGTGATCCGATGAGCAGTTGCATCAATTTCCTGCCCATTTGTATCAAATCGGGCGGGTTGCGTCAGGTCGATTTGATATGTCAGACCATAGAGCGCATCGCAGTTGTAACCTGCACTTTGCGGGTTAATCAGGGGCTGATCGGCATGGCCGGGTCTTAGTTGGTTGTAATGTGCGGCGGACCGTTCCAGCCATAGCCTAAGTTGCCTGCCGGTACGCCGCACACCGCATAAGACATCAGCAAATGGGAAAATGGCGGCTGCATCACGCAATGTGATTGGCCCTGCGGGAATGTCGATGTAATGCCCCAGCCCGCTCCTTCCGCCGAATCGGTATGATGATTTTGCGGCTAGCACGGGAAGTGCCGCAAATTTGGTTTGGGCAAGCGACGCGCAAAGCGCCTCTTGCATCGCGCGGGCAAGAAGTTGTTGGCTGAGATCGGGTTGAACGGTCGCGAAATAGCTGAAGATCGGAATGGCTGTTCGCGCAATAGGCGCGCGCATTTTGGCAAGTGTCGCGGCATGTGGCTTGGCAACCAGTGCGCGTAGGTTTTGGCGCAGCAAGGTCTCGTCGCCCTCGGCAGGGCGCGCGTGTTCCAAACGGACAGTGTGGTCCGCAATAGACCATCCCGACGCTTTCCAGTGCAGATCAAGATCAATGACCCCCAGCGATTTCCCGCAAAAATTTGCCATGACCGTGGGCTTTTTATGCAGGCTGCCGCTGGTGTAATCGACATCCGGCGTGTCAGCGATGGATGGATTGGGAAACGCTTGGTGGGTATGTCCAGTCAGCAGCACGTCAATGCCCTCGACCGCCGCAAGCGGAATGGCCGCGTTTTCCATACGCGAGGTGCTCTGTGCTGAGCTGATACCAGAATGGCAAAGTGCAATGATCAGGTCAGTCCCCGCAGCCTGCATTTTGGGCACTATCTGGTGGGCAGCATCAATAATGTCTTCAACACAAACATCCGCGCCGCCCCCACGATCATTCCAATCTGAGATTTGCGGAGGGCCAAAGCCCGTGATGCCGATTTTTATCGGGCGGCGCGTGCCGTCACTAAGTAAAATTTCCCGCTCCAAGATGGTGAAAGGCGCGGCTAGTGGATCCCCACAGTTGGACCTGATATTGGCGCTGACAATCGGGAAGGCTGCTTTTGAAAGCGTTTGCCGCAGGAACTGTAGCCCATAATCAAATTCATGATTGCCCAGGGTCATTGCGTCATATTGCAAGACATTAAGTGCGGCGATCATGGGGTGTGTTTGGTCATGTTCAAAGTGATTGGCGACGTAATCAGCCAGCGGGTTGCCTTGGATAAGGTCGCCATTGTCACACAGCAGGGTTGTTACGCCTTTTTCTTCACGCAGGGCGCTGATCTGATCAGCCAGTCCGATCAAACCGATATGCGGGTCAGGCCGATCTGCAAAATAATCATAGTCAAGCAACTGCATGTGCAGGTCAGTCGTTTCAAGCACGCGCAATCGTCCGGTTGGCAAGGCGGGTCGGGGTATTTGCATGACACAACTTTAGCGAGAATTTAATACAACCACCACCACATCTGTTCGGAAAAAATTGCACTTAGGTTTGGTCCGTGGCATTTCCGCCTGATGAAGATTGCAGAGACAGTAACGTTTGGTGGATCAGGGCTTGATCGTGCAGCGCAGATGCGAGGTCAGGCTGATGCTTTGCGCGCGCAGGACAACGCGCGTGCCATAGTATTGTGGCGCGGAAAGCCCTTGATTTCGGGTGATGAACTGATGCGCCTGCCAATGGACCATCCTGTGATAGCCGATGCCGCCACGTCGATGATTTTTCTGGGGCGCGAAGGCGAAACGCCCGTGTTTGCGGCCGATTTGTCAGGATGGTCGCCTGCCGGTCTGGATGATGAGGCGCTGGATAGCTTTCTTGATCTATCCGAACAGCTGCACCCTGCTGTACCGGATGCCGCCTTTGCGGAACTACGTGTGATCATGACCCGCCTTTCCCCGCGTGATGCAGAGCTGGCGGCGACGGCCAAAGCTGTCATGGAGTGGCACCGCTCGCATCGGTTTTGCGCGCGCTGTGGCGTCGAAAGCAAGATGGCGATGGGGGGCTGGCAGCGTGACTGCCCGGCATGTGGCGGACATCATTTTCCTCGAACT
>CAKZNT010000058.1 GCA_937132065.1 uncultured Loktanella sp. | reverse complement strand
TAATAACTTTTCTGGTCATCTGATAAGGCTGCCTGATATATCCATAATTCACATCACGACTATACGCAGGGTAAGCCAATTTCAATATCTCAGACACAACCGGGTCCGCAGCGGCCACTTATTCTTGGTGGAACAGGTCGCGTGGGCCGGATGCTTGCGCGGGTTTGGCCCGAAGATATGCCCGCTCCCCTGTGGCAACGGCGCGCGGGCGCGGCCCCGATCGCCTCAGATGATATTGTCTGGGAGATTCTGGGTGACGCTGAAATGGCGCCGCAGCATCCCGTCAGTGCGGTGATTGTTCTCGCAGGTGTGCTTCATGGCACGCCCGAGGCGTTGCACCAGAACACAACGCTGGCTCAAGCCGGATGCAAATTGGCAAAACAGTTGGGGGCGAAGGCCTTGGTCGCGTCAAGTCAGGCTGTTTACGGGCGCCAGTCAGGGGTTCTAGCCGAAACACAGACCCTCACACCCGCGACACCCTACGGGCAGGCGAAATTGGACATGGAGCAAGCCGTCAGCGGCCCTGATGTCACCTGTTTGCGGATCGGCAACGTTGCCGGCAGCGACGGGTTGTTTCAAGCGATGACGCGCGGCCCTGTGAAGATCGACCAGTTCCCGGACGGGCAGGGACCACGGCGCATGATGATTGGTCCGCGTGATCTTGGTCGCGTTCTCAGCTGTCTAAGCCAGACACAGACCCCACTTTCCAAGGTATTGAATATTGCCCGCCCTGATCTGGTTGCGATGGATGCTATGGCCCAAGAGGCTGGCGCCACATGGCAGTGGCAACCCGCACCTGACACCGCATTGCCTGTGTTGGCAATGGATGTCAGCGCGCTTGCCGCCCATATAGCGCTCCCCCCAGCCACGGCCGCCGATATGGTTGCCCAAGCCCGCGCTGGCGGATGGTGTGCTGCAACATGACGCTTTCAAAACGCTTGATGGATATCGCGATCAGCCTGCTTTTGGTGGTGTTGCTATGGCCGGTCTTCTTGTTGCTTATCGCCATTCTGGCAATCTATGAAGGGCGGCCGGTCTTCTATATCTCGGAGCGCATGAAGACCCCAACACAGGGGTTTTCTCTCATTAAGCTGCGCACAATGAAGCCAAGCGCCGAAAACTCAGGGGTCACGGGCGGCGATAAATCCGCGCGGATGTCACGGCTGCACCGCCTGCTGCGCAAGACCCGCGCCGACGAATTGCCCCAGCTTTATAATGTGCTGCGCGGTGATATTTCGCTGGTCGGACCACGCCCCCCGTTGCGGGTCTATGTCGAGGCTTTTCCGCAGGTTTACGCCAAGGTTCTGCAAAGCCGCCCCGGTGTGACGGGTCTGGCGTCACTGGCCTATCATCGCCACGAAGAAATGCTGCTGGCGCGCTGTGCGGATGCGGCTGAAACAGACGCGGTTTATCGACGGGCCTGCGTGCCCCGCAAGGCGCGGCTGGACATCATCTATCAAGAAAACAGAACCCTGTGCTTTGATCTCTGGCTGATCTGGCAGACCGCTAAAAAGCCGTTTCAGCGCAAGGGCGGTTAAACGATCGAGATCACATCGACCAAGGCATTCAGGTTGCTGATCCCTGTCAGGGTCAACTGGTCGTTGCCGCCAAAATCAAAAACGATATCGCCGTGATCGACCACGGCGTAGCGATCAACGACCTCTTGCGCGCTGAGGTTGCCCCGCCAGCTTTGGTCATCAAGGTGTAGCGTGTCAGAGCGCCACGAGAAATCGGTGATCGTGTCACGCCCGTCGGTGAAAACGAATGTATCCGCGCCCGCCCCACCCGTCATCATATCGTTGCCCTTGTTGCCGTTAAGCAGGTCCGCACCGCCGCCACCCCAAAGCCTGTCCGCGCCGCTGCCTCCGTAAAGCGCGTCATTCTTGGCCCCGCCAGACAGGCTGTCGTTGCCGCTCCCGCCCCAGATCTTGTCGTGCCCGTTATCCCCGATCAGCGTGTCATTGCCCCGCCCGCCCATGACCTTGTCGTTGCCCTTGTTGCCATTCACCGTGTCATTGCCGCTTCCGCCTTTGACCTTGTCGGCGCCCCGTCCCCCCGACAGATCATCCGCGCCGCGCCCCCCCTTCAACAGGTCATCCCCCGCCGCGCCGCGCAGGGTGTCGTCGTCCGCATTGCCAAACAGACGATCCGCGCCCGCATCGCCCATGATGCGATCATCGCCGCTGCGCCCGTAAATCGTGTCGTTCCCCCCGCCCCCGTAAAGGGTGTTGGCCGCGCCAGAGCCATAGACCTTATCAGCGCCACCCATGCCGTAGACGATGGGGCGCTCGGAGGTCGCCACCAAGGTTTCCGCCGCACTTGAACCACGGGTCATATTCCCCGTGAGGGTGATATCGGGGTTGGGAGTGTTGGTGTCGGTTTGATCGGGGGGCGGGGGTAGCACGACTGGCTCCGGATTGGGATCAACGGGAGGCGGCGTATAGACATGAGGGATATATTCAGGGCGCTCGGGCAGCACCGGCACATCCTGGGCGGGTCCTGCAAATCCGGGCACGATGTTCTCGGGAATGCGGCTCTCTCCGATCAGGTCGGCAGGCCCGAATTGAGCGGGGTCAATCGGCTGGCCGTCCGCGCTTTTCACGATCAGGGTATCTTCTCCGTAAGAAATACTGATGCCATCCGAGCGGCTTGTGAATGTGAGCTGTGCGGTGCTGCGCAGCCCTGGCCATGCAGACAAATCGATCTGGTCCACGCCGACCTCGAAATCGGTAATCACATCCGTCTGGTCGTCATAGGCAAAGATAAAGGTATCCGCGCCTTGCCCCCCTGTCAGGCGATCCGCACCCGCGCCGTCCGTCAGGATGTCGTCACCCTGACCGCCCGCAAGGCGGTCATTGCCCCCGGCCCCCGTCAGCACATCCATGCCCTGCGTGCCAGATACCGTGCCGCCGCTTGCAGGGGCTTGCCATGTCTGCCCCATCACCCCCGTCGCAAAGTGAAGCTGGGTGATCCCTGCAACCTGCGCGGAGGCGACGAAAATATCGATACCGTCCCCCACAGATACCGCAGTGATGGCACTGACGTTTTCCAACCCCATTTGGGTGGTGTCAGCGAGATGACCACGCGCAAGCAACGTCCCGTCGGCTTGCAACAAGAACAGGCTGATCCCGTCATCAGCCCCGCCAGCGATCACGTAAATCGCGCCGTGATGCTCTACGACAGCCAATGCACTGACAGAGGCGAAACGGCTGTGCTGACTGTCGATGACATGATCAACCACCTGCAATTCGCCCGCCGCATTGATCGCCATGACGCTAAGGGATGAACTGCCTGCGGCGGCAAGAATGACATAGGCTTGCGCGCCGATCGTGACGATCTCCATCGCCGTTGGAACAGAGACCCAAAGGCCGTCGTCCACACCAAGGCTATGGGCGCTGGTCAATGCACCGTTATCGGCTACATCCCAGACAGTGACCCCGTTTTCTGTGCCAGATGCGCATAGCAGATATTGCGCATCCGCGATTTCCACCGCCGCCATCGCAGAAACAGAGGCCGCAAATACAGCGTCACTATCGGCCGTAATGGTGGCAGATTGCGCATTGCGCGTGCCGTTGAACACCAAGCGGCCAATACCGTCACCCCCCGCAAGACCGCCGTAAACCGCTTGCGTGCCATTCCCCAAGGTAATGGTTTCACCGTGAATGATCCCCGTCAAAGGGCTTGTGAAATCTGCCTGTGTGCTGCGGGTCGTGAACAGGCCTTCATCGCTAATGCCATGCACCTGAAGCGCGCCGTAACCCGAGCCGCCCCCCGTGAGCACAGATGTGCGGCCATTCACCTCAACGGTCATGATGCTGGTTGTGCCGCCTGCCTGAAATCCGCCGCGAAATTCGCGGGTATCGGCCAGCGACAGCCCCGCCTGCGTCAGGGTCCAGCTGGTCAGGTCGCCGTCATAACGGGTGCTGGCAAACAGACGTGCCTCTCCGTCAACCATAATCACCTCTAGGTCGGTGATATGGGAGTGCTCTGTCGTCGTCGCAACATAATCAACGAGATAGAAACTGGGCATGAACCTTGTAAGCCTTCGCGCGAAACCGGAAATCGTCCTCTCGGTTTCTGGGGGGCGCTACGGCTTTGGGCGTGGCTCAAATACGGCCAAAGGGCGGACCTTGGGGCTGAATTGCCATAAGGTTTAGTTAAACCAGTCTGAATACCGCCGGGCGGGGGGCAAAAACGGGCCAATTGGCACATTGCCAAACGCGCGTAAAATAAGGTATCCATCAACGTCTTGTGAGTGTGAAAGCCACCCGATACCGAGAGGGAAAACGATGCAGAATCCGACCAGTCCGGCACAAGCCACCGACGTCGTCAGCACTGTGAAGGAAACGCGGGCCGACCCGTCGTTGAACCCGGTCGACATCCATTTTCTACATATCGGCAAATGTGCAGGCAGCCAGATTGCGCAGATCGCGCGGCAGGTAAATCGCGCCCCCAAGGGGCGTAAAATCGTCAAGCATAATCACGATACATTCCTGCGCGACATCAATCGGGACGCTGACTACTTTTTCAGCATCCGCCACCCGATTTCGCGGTTCAAATCGGGGTTTTATTCGCGCAAGCGCAAGGGCGCACCAAGGTTGCATGTCGGCTGGACTGTCGACGACAGGTTTGCTTTCAAAACCTTTGAGCACGCCAATGATCTGGCCGAGGCCCTGTTTGAGAAAACCGAGCGCGGGGATATGGCTTGGGCGGCGATGAAGTCCATTCGCCACACCGCGCAAAACCAATCCGACTGGTTCTATTGCCGCGGCAGCTTTCTCTACACACGGCCTCCGATCTGGATTCTGCGCCAAGAGCATTTTGACGCCGATCTTGCAGTGTTCTTTGCGCGCGCCAAGCTGGATCTGGGCGGTCGGGATGTCAAAATCACCAGCGACCCCAAGGCGGCCCATGCCAATGATTATACCAACATTCCGCCACTGAGCGAAAAGGCCCGCAAGAACCTGTCATTGTGGTATGCACAAGACATCGCCTTTTACGAGATGTGCGAAAACTGGATGACAAAGACAGCCAAGGAACAACCGTGACCGCAATATTCAAGATAGCAAGCACGCTCGCACGCTCGACCAAGCGGCGCATCTTGTTGTTTGTGGATGTTATCCTTGTGCCGCCGGCGCTCTTTGCTGCGATGATCTTGCAGTATAATGACGGGCTGGCCTTTGAGAACATGTCGCGCCACTGGCTGGCTCTCCCGCTGTTGATGGGTTTTTCCTGGCTTTTGTCGGTGGTGCTGGGGCTACACCGTATCCAGCTCAAGGCCTTTGAAAATCACGCGATCGGGTTGACCGCATTACATGCCGTTTTGCTCGGGCTTGCCGCCGCGATCATGGATGATCTTGCAGGCTATGGCACGTCGTTTGCCACCTTCATCAATTTCGCGCTGCTCTATTTCTTTATGTCGGTCGGGGCGCGCATGTTGATGTTGCAGGTCCTGCTTGCAATCTATCGCCACGGGCAACCACAATGCCGCCTGCTGATCTACGGGGCAGGGCAAACGGGGCGCCAGCTTGCTGCCGCATTGCACACCGATCAGGCGACAACACCCGTGGCCTTTGTTGACGACAACGAGGCGCTGCAAACCACCCTGATCCAAGGGCTGACGGTCTATTCCCCCCTGACAATCGAAGCCTTGGTCAAGGCCCGCAATATTGACCGTGTCGTCTTGGCCATGCCTGCAATGGCGCCGCCCAAACAGGCGCAATTGTCACGCAGGCTTCGTGACTTGGGGCTTGATGTGCACACCGTGCCATCCTTTGCGCAGATCACAGGACAATCGCCCATCACCGAACAAATGCAGCCCGTCGCCCACGGGCAACTGCTCGGGCGGCCCGCCCTTGATCGGGAACTGTCGGGCGGATCAGATGCCTATGCGGGCAAATCTGTGCTGATTTCAGGGGCAGGGGGGTCTATTGGCTCGGAGCTATGCCGGCAGGTCTTTGCCTGTCGCCCCACACGCATCGTTCTGTTCGAGATCAGCGAACTGGCGCTCTACAATATCGACATGGAATTGCGCGACTTGGGTGTGAGCCATGCCACCGACATTGTGCCTGTGCTTGGCTCTGTGACCGATCAGGCGCTTGTGACGCGCACCCTTGCCAACAATGATGTGCAGGTCGTGCTTCACGCCGCCGCCTATAAACACGTGACACTGGTCGAGCAAAACCCGATCACAGGCACGGCCAACAACGTGCTTGGCACGCATACACTTGCCCGCGCCGCCGCCGCGTTTGAGGTCGAGCGCTTCATTCTGGTTTCAACCGACAAGGCCGTGCGCCCGACCAACATCATGGGCGCCTCCAAGCGGCTCGCCGAGATTGTCGTGCATGATCTTGCAAACCGGACGCAAAGCAAAACAATGTTTTCGATGGTGCGGTTCGGCAATGTCATGGGGTCTTCGGGGTCGGTCATTCCGTTGTTTCACGAGCAGATCAAAAATGGCGGCCCCGTAACGGTGCGCCACCCCGAAGTGACCCGCTATTTCATGACCATCCCCGAGGCGGCACGCCTTGTGCTTGTTGCAGGGTCATTTGACGCCAGCGGTGACGTCTTTGTTCTGGATATGGGCGATCCTGTGCGCATCTACGATCTGGCCTGCCAGATGATTAGCGCGGTGGGATATTCCTTGCGCAGTGATGCCAACCCGAGCGGTGATATCGAGATCAAGTTCACGGGGCTGCGGCCAGGTGAAAAGATCCACGAAGAGCTGTTGATCGGCAAAGGGCAGACAACGACTGCGCACCCGCGCATCCTGCAAGCCAACGAGAAGCACCTGAGCGAGATCGAAGTGGCGGCGGCTCTACGCGCCCTAAAAGAGGCGATCGCAGAAGGCGACGAAACGGCCTTGCGCGTGGCACTTGCCCGCTGGGTCGAGGGCGGCGCGCATTTCATCCAAGACGACCGCGAAGCCACAAACAACCTGACCTGATCAAGGATATCTTTTATGCCCCCAAAGTTTGGCACGAGTGGCCTGCGCGGCCTTGTCACCGAATTGACGCCCGATCTGGTTGGCACGCATGTGCAGGCCTTTATCCGCGCCTGTCCTGTTGGAACGGGGCTTTTTGTGGGGCGCGATTTACGCCCGTCATCCCCCGCGATTGCGGGTATGGTTGCACAGGCCGCACAGGCCGCAGGGCTGGCCGTGACCGATTGTGGCGATGTGCCCACACCCGCGCTGGCCTTGGCCGCGATGGAGGCGGGGGCATGCGCGGTGATGATCACAGGCAGCCACATTCCCGCCGATCGCAACGGGCTCAAGTTCTACACACCCGCAGGCGAGATCACCAAGGCGCATGAAGGCGCTATTCTGGCCGCCTTGGACGGCAAAACAGACACTATTGCAGGGCCAGCCGTGGTGCAAAACACACAGGCAGGCGCGGCTTATGTTGCGCGGTTTGTCACCGCTTACGGAACCGCGCTTACGGGGCTGCGCATTGGTGTTTATAGTCATTCGGCAGTGGGGCGCGACCTCTTGCTTGATCTGTTTGCACAGCTTGGCGCGGATGTGGTCGAGCTTGGGCGCTCCCCTGCGTTTATCCCCGTCGATACCGAAGCCGTGGACCCTGCCATTCGCAGCCAGTTAAAAACATGGGCCAGCGCGCACGCGCTTGACGCGATTATCTCGACGGACGGGGACGGGGACCGCCCCTTGATGACAGACGCAAGCGGCACAGTGATCGTTGGCGACATTCTGGGGCAGATCACAGGCGCAGCCCTCAACGCGCAAACCGCCGTGACGCCCGTGTCGTCCAACACAGGGGCCGAGGATAAATTCGACACCGTTGTGCGCACCCGCATCGGGTCACCCTATGTCATCGCAGGCATGGAACAGACGGTCGGAAATGTCGTCGGATACGAGGCCAACGGCGGGTTCCTTTTGGGATATAACGCGGCTGGTCCTGCGGGCGCCTTGCCCCCGTTGATGACGCGTGACGCGGTTTTACCCTTGGTCGCGCCCTTGGCATTGGCCCACCAAAACGGGGGGCTGGCCGCCTTGGTCGCAGCCGAACCTGCGCGCTTTACCGCGGCTGATCGGTTGCAAGATGTGCCAACGGAAAAATCAAACGCGCTGGTTGGGTCATTCGACACTGATACTGGCAAAAGGGCGTCATTTTTGGCCCGAATGGACGGGATCGAGGCCAGCGTGGACCGCACGGACGGGCTTCGTATGACGCTTTTGGACGGGCGGATCGTGCACCTGCGCCCCTCGGGGAACGCGCCTGAACTGCGGCTTTACGTCGAGAGCGACAGCGCCGAAAATGCTCAGGAAACTCTCACTGCGGGTCTATCAGTGCTGCAAACCCTTTTGGGGTAATCAGACGGGGCGCAGGTGATCCAACTGTGCCCCGTCAATCTGCGCGCCCAGATCAAGGCCGCGATCCCGAAAGCAGGTTTTACGCCCGTCAGCAGCGGCAAAATGCACGCTGTCACCATCCGCGACACGGATTTGCACGCGGCTCTGGCACACATAAGGGTCACCCAAAAACAGACTCTGTTCTTGGGCTTTTGCCAGTATTTTCGCAGGCGCATCATTGACGAACGGATGCAAGACAACAGGCAGGGCTGGGTCTTCATACCACTGGAATTCAAACAGGTTTTCACCAATTTTGACGGGCTGGATACGCTGGGGATCGCGTAGCCCCTTCCCATAGCGCGCAAGCAGGGCAACCTTGTGCATCTCGGAACATCCCGCGCGGTGGAACCGCATGATCACATCCTTGTCGATGCTCGCAAAAACGCGGGCCAGATTATCGCGCAATGTGGCTTGGGTCGCGCGATCCAACAGGGCCGCGCGGTCGGGTTGATCCACCAGATACCGGAACCGCCACATCATCGAATACAGGCAATTGATCTGGATGAAGGGGGGCACATGGCCAAGCCTGTCTTGGGCCAGCTTAATCAGCGACAGATACCCCGTTTCGAT
This sequence comes from uncultured Loktanella sp., assembly GCA_937132065.1. Classification (GTDB taxonomy): domain Bacteria; phylum Pseudomonadota; class Alphaproteobacteria; order Rhodobacterales; family Rhodobacteraceae; genus Yoonia. The sequence goes on along the minus strand of CAKZNT010000058.1, from coordinate 26,430 downwards.
CTGGGTCGTATACCAGCGCGGATCGTCGCGCGACCCGTCCACCGCAGAGCCAAGCGCGGCGCGTTTGCGATAGTAATAGACCGCCTCGGGCACAAAGCTGATCATCTTGTCGGCCTCAAGGATCAGCAGGCTGTTTGCAAAATGCCCGTCTTCGAATGTCGGCTTGATCGCGGGGTCAAACCGCAAGCCATGCGCCACAAGAGCGGCGCGCCTGAACACCGCGTGGCTCACGCTTTGCAAGATCATGTCGCGGGTTTTGTGCACGGGACGCGACACCAGCCCCTTTGTGAACCGATACCGCATCGGGTGGGTGTCGGCGTAACTGTCTGTCTCTTCGATATAGCGGACCAGATTGGCAACAATCGCAACTTGGGTCGCCTCGGGGTCCACGGCTTGTGCAAGTGTGGTGAGGTAGGCGGGATGCAAGATGTCATCAGGGTCGGGAAACCCGATCCAAACGCCTTTTGCCTGCGCCATGCCCGCATTGCGCGCCGCTGCAACGCCGCCGTTTTTCTGGTGGATCACGCGGATCAGCTTGGGATAGCGGGCCGCCCAGCGGTCAATGATCTGGCCCGTCTCGTCGGTTGATCCGTCATTGACGACGATCAATTCGACCCCCGCCAAACCATAGGTCTGCGCGATCACACTTGCGAAGAAATCATCAAGGTAGGGGGCAACATTATAGGCCGCCGCGATCAGCGAAAACATCCGCCGTGGTGGCCTGAAATAGTCTCTAATGCGTCCCATATCCATCCAGATTAGCCGATTGCCATGCCCATGTGCTTGCCGTCATGTCATCTAGATCATGGGTCGCACGCCAGCCCAATTCTGTGGCGGCACGCGTCGCATCGGCCTGCATCGCCGCGATATCGCCCGCACGGCGCGGGGCAATCTGCACAGGAATGTCGCGCCCCGCAGCGCGGGCAAATGCGGCGACCATATCGCGCACGCTATAGCTTTGGCCTGTGCCGATATTAAAGGGGCGCGCGCCTGTGGTGCGGGCCGCGTAATCCAGGGCCGCGACATGCGCCCGCGCAAGGTCAATCACATGGATATAATCGCGCAACCCCGTGCCGTCAGGCGTGTCGTAGTCATCGCCAAAAATGGACAAATGCGGACGCTTGCCCACGGCAACTTGGGCAATGAACGGCATCAGGTTGTTGGGAATATCACTGGGGTCTTCACCGATCTGGGCAGAAGGGTGCGCACCCACGGGATTGAAATACCGCAGCAAGACAGCCGATGCTTCGGGGCGGGCACTGGTCCAGTCGGTCATGATCTCTTCGGCCATCAGCTTGGTGCGGCCATAAACCGATGTAGGGGCCAAGGGGTGCGCCTCGTCGTAGGGCAGATAAACGGGTTCACCGTAAACGGTCGCGGACGACGAAAAGATGATCCGCGTGCAGCCGACACGATCCATCGCCGCCAGTAAACACAACGTGCCCGTGATATTCACATCGTAATAATCAATCGGTTTAACCGCACTTTCGCCCACCGCCTTGAGGCCTGCAAAGTGGATCACCGCCTCGGGGGCAAAGCTGTCCATTACATCGTCCAATGCGGCGCGGTCGCGGATATCGGCCTCGACGCTGATCACCGTGCCGTTAGACAGGCTGCGCACACGGTCAAGCACAACCGGAGAGCTGTTGGAAAAGTTGTCAACCACACAGACCTCATGGCCCTGAGCCATCAACTCAAGCAATGTGTGGCTGCCAATGTAGCCAGCACCACCAGTGACAAGTACGCGCATGATTTATCTCTTTATAGTATCACAGTTCTGGTAATCAGCCCCGCATCAAAAGACAAGCAATCGCTGCCAGCACACCGTTAAATATAACATAATCTACATTATAGGCCGCAGCTTGGGCTTTACATCAATTTGCGCTTGCGACACTTATCGTTGATGATCTCGCGTGCACGTCACCCGCGATTATTCCAAATCAAGTCACGTGCAAAGTGGCCCCAATGAAACGGAGATTTCATGACGACACCGGATCGCACAGACTGGCTTGCCCAAATGACGCAATTGGGAAATGACACGCCCGAACTGGGGGCCGTGCTGTCGCCGCTCCTGCTCCATGTGCGCCCTTCCGTGATGGCCCAAGTTGCCGACGCCGCGACACAATGGGCCGCCACCAAAGACGGCGCTCCCCTGCCTGCGCTGATTGATGCGATGCTGCTCAACAACAAGCTGCAACTTTGGACGGGCGCGTTTGCCTTTCAAACAAAGCACGCGCTGCTGACCATCGCCGAAGAAATCCTGATACGGCGCGAATACCATTTCAAAACGACCCTTGCCGAACCCACGGTCATTGATGCGGGCGCCAATATCGGGCTTGCCGCCTATTATGCGCGCCGTAGCTGCAAGGCCGCGCGGGTGATCTGCATCGAGCCACACCCCGAGACATTCAAGGTTCTGACCCGCAATATGGACAACCCCAAGCTTGCAGGGGCTGAATTGCACCAAGCCGCCGTTGCGGCAAAAGAAGGCGAAGCAACGCTGTTCTTTGACACCGATGCACCGCTGGCCTCGTCGATGGATCCGCGCAGCGGGCTTGACGGTTTGTCCGAAACCAAAGTGCCCTGCATCACGCTTGATCCTTTCCTCGCAGAAGGGCCAGTCGGGCTTCTCAAGATCGACATCGAGGGCGCAGAAGCCGATGTTCTGGAAGCGGTCGCAGATAAACTAGGGCAGGTCGAAAACATCTTTGTCGAGGTGCATCCCATTCCCGGCGCCGCCCCCAGCTTGCTGGCCCGTGTGCTGACGGTTTTGGAAAATGCAGGCTTCTTTGTGCATGTCTCGCGCAGCCCGTGGTCCGAGATCGCGCATCGCAACTATCCGCTGCAAAATGCCTATCGCACCTATTCGCTTAGCGTCTATGGCACGCGTATCGGCAGTGACGGAAAACGGATCAGCTAGGCGTTAACGCCCGAGCAAACGCCGCCGCAGCCCTGCTATAATGCGCGCCAAGCCGCGCTTGCGTGGGGGGTTGTTCTGGGGTTTTTGCAGAGCTGGTGGCCTGCGGGGCGCGGGCGCTAGGTTTGCAACCTTACGGCACTTGGCAAGCACGGTTTCGGTCTGCTCCAACGTCCCGAACAAGGCCTTTTCGCGCCCGCCCGGCTTGGTGAATGCATGGGTGATGCGATCCACGCCCAGCATCAGGTTTTGAAATGCGGTCAATACTTGCGCCTCCGGGACAGACCCCAACGCGGCCCTCAGGGCTGTCACCGTCGATACGGTCACATTGCCCCCCTTATGCCCTGCATGATGATCTAGAAACGCGCCCGCCTTTTGGTCAACCGCCTCTTGCCACGCGGACAGGTTCGCAAGGGCCGCATCCAGATCTGTCGCCGTTTCGCACACGGGGTAAACGCCCATCGGGTCGGCTGTGAACTTCTCGACCTTTTCGTGGCGTGGCTTGAAATACAAAACAGGCACGTCGCGCGCCAATGACTCCAGCACCCCTGAGGCAAATCGCTGGATCGTCGCCTGACAGGTCTCAAGGCAGCTATAGAAATCCATCTCGGTGGCATATTGGGGGAACAGCGTGCCCTTGTCGGCGGGGTGGCGCGACACGACAGGTTCCATGCCCGCGCCCAGCACCGCCTCGACCGCTTGGGTCAGCCACGCATCCCGCTCGTCGACCAAAACGTCATAGGCAAAGTTGCTATTGATCAAGACCCGCCCTGCCCCTGCGGGCCTGCGATTTGGGTCAATGGGCTGGGCGCGCAACGCCTCGATCCGTGCCACACCAACAACCGCCGTGCCTTGGCCTGCGCGGCGTTGCTGGAAATACGCCTTGTCAAAATCACCCGGCAACAAGACCGTGTCGACCGCCTGATAGGCTTGGCGCGACCACGGCACATCCGCATCCGCATAATCCTGAATGCCCTCAACGATGCCCGCCGTCGCCATGCCCGCCGCTTGCGCCGCAAGAATTAGCGGGCGGGTGATCGGATCCCAGTCGTTAAAGACCACGACCAGTCGCGGCGCGATATGGCCCAAGACCCACGGGGACAACTTGACCAAGGGCAGATCATGCGCACCCGCCATCGCGCGCACACCGTCATCACGCCACTGGGCGGTAATATCCATAATGTCGAAGGTTAGACCCTGTTTTTCCATCTCCGCACGCAGCAAAGAGATCGTCCAGACGTGGTAATCCTTATGTGGAATAAACAGGATATCGACCGCGCGCGGGGTCACCACCCCTGCCCCATGCAACCGCGCCAGCAGGTCCGTGTCAGCCGCGTCACCAAGGGTATCATCCCAGCCGCCCACCTGCCGCAGCAGGTCGGTTGAAAACACAACGTCAGGCACGCTTTGCGCCGCGACCTCACCCTTTGGGGGGGCCGCCAAGGCACGCGCGCGCAGCGCGGCGGGGTCAAACACTGCAAGGGTATCAGCCATCAACACGTAGTCCCCCCGCGCCATGCGCAGCGCAGAGTTACGACACGTCGCAACCCCTTCCCTGACCTTATGGCGCAGCAAGCGGATGTGCACAGACCCGCGCGAGGCCTCGCGGCATTGCTTGACAATCTCGGGGTCCGCCCCGTCATCAATCAAAATGCACTCGCATCCCCATGCGTCACCGCCCGCAAAGGCAGCGACCACAGGCGCAATCAAATGCGGCGATTGATGTGCAATGACAACAACCGAGAGAACAGGTGTCGCAGGCATGACGCGCCCCTTATCCTTCAGCAGACCCTAGTGGTTGTGGCGCGGCTTATGGGTCTGGGCGGTCTTTTGATACTTGTCAGCATCGCGCAGCACCATCCCTTCGGACAGCGGCCCAACAAGCTCGCGGAAATATTGCTGCCACGGTGTCTGGCTGTCGCGCATGACGTAACCACCCGCATCGGCAAGCGCCTTTGCACGGGCGTCCAGCTCTTCCTCCGACAACAGCACATCAACGCGGTAAGTGTTCAGATCGACCCGCAACATATCGCCATTGCGCAACAATGCGAGCGCACCTTGGGCGGCGGCCTCGGGCGAGGCGTTCAAAATCGAAGGGCTGCCGGACGTGCCTGACTGACGGCCATCACCGATACACGGCAATGACGTGATGCCCTTCTTGAGAAGATATTCGGGCGGGCGCATGTTCACGACCTCTGCCGCACCCGGATAGCCAAGCGGGCCAACGCCGCGCATGACCAGAATGCAATTCACATCAATATCCAGCGCCGGATCGTCAATCGTGGCATGGAACTGCTCGGGGCCGTCGAACACAATCGTGCGCCCCTCAAAGGCATTCATGTCGTCAGGGTTCGACAGATACTGGGCGCGAAACGCGTCAGAGATCACACTGGTTTTCATGATCGCACTGTCAAACAGTGATCCCGTCATGTTCACAAAACCGCCCTCGGCCATCAACGCCGTGTCCACATTGCGGATCACATCGGGATGCAGGGACTCTTTGTCCCCGCAGTTCTCGCCGATGGTTTTCCCGTTGACCGTGTTCGCATCCGGATGGGGCAGCAGCCCTGCCTTCATCATCTCGCCAACAACCGCAGGCACACCACCCGCGCGGAAAAAATCTTCGCCCAGATATTTACCCGAAGGCTGCATGTTCAGCATCAAAGGAGACTTGTGACCGACCTCGTGCCAGTCGGCATTGTCCAGCGGCACACCCACATGGCGGGCAATCGCATTCAGATGGATCGGCGCATTGGTCGAGCCACCAATCGCGCCACTCATGGCGATTGCATTCTCGAAGGCTTCGCGCGTCATAATGTCGCTTGGCTTCAGGTCTTCGTGCACCATCTCGACGATCCGCTTGCCTGTGTCATACGACATCTGGCCGCGCTCGCGGTAAGGTGCTGGAATGGCCGCAGAGCCGGGCAACTGCATGCCCAGAATCTCGGCCAGAGAGTTCATCGTCGAGGCCGTGCCCATCGTGTTGCAATACCCGACAGAGGGGGCAGACGAGGTGACCAGATCAATAAAGCCCTCTGAATCGATCTCACCCGCCGCAAACTGGTTGCGGGCATGCCAGACGATTGACCCCGATCCGCTGCGCTCGCCGCGGTAGTATCCGTTCAACATCGGGCCGACCGACAGGGCAATTGCGGGAATATCCACCGTTGCCGCCGCCATCAACAAGGCGGGCGTCGTCTTGTCACAGCCGATCGTTAACACAACACCATCAAGCGGATAGCCCTGCAAGGTTTCAACCAGACCCAGATAGGCCAGATTGCGGTCAAGCATCGCCGTCGGACGCTTGCCGGTTTCCTGAATGGGATGCACAGGGAATTCGATCACAGTGCCGCCTGCGGCAATCACACCGTCGCGGACCCGCTTGGCCAGCTCGATGTGGTGGCGGTTACAGGGCGACAAATCCGACCCCGTCTGGGCGATCCCGATGATGGGCTTGCCAGATTGCAGCTCTTCACGGGTCAGACCGTAGTTGAGGTAACGCTCCAGATAGATGCCTGTCATTTCAGGGTCTTCAGGATCGTCAAACCACATCCGTGATCGTAACGCGGTCGGCTGCTTTTTCTGTGTCATCTTCGGCCCTTCGCAAATCAAAAAATCTTGCATTCCATAAGGAATTTGACCGCCCCCGTCACGGAAATACACGCAAGGGCGATGTCATCGCATAGGTTTACAATATACTATCGTGTTCTTAACAGGTATCATTGTTTACACAATCTGTGGCTGGAGTTGACCCTTGAAAAAAATACTGTTTTCAGCACTCTTCGGTGTCGAAGGCCGGCGCGAGCGCATCGCCTTTCTGGAAAAAATACAGCCCCATCTTGCTGATGACTACACACTTGTGGCCTTCAATACATCCGCCGAAATCGAGGCGGACATCGCGGTCATCAACACAAGCACCCACCTCAAGCCCGGCTTGGGCGATATCGAGGAGGCTTTTGCGCAACTGGTCAACGAGACCTGCCCCGACCAGCGCGACACATTGATGGCCCATACATGGGGCGAGGCCGCCAGTGCCCCCGCCAAATACATCAGCAACCTGACCCGCCATATCCGGCTGACCCGCAGCTTTCTGGCGGCCCTTGATGCACATACGCCCGGCTATGTGTTCTTGTGGAACCAGTTCAACGCCTTGCACCGGCACTTTGCCCATATTCTGGATGCACGCGGTATTGATTACGGCTTTTTCCACGACGGGCTGTTGCCGGGCAGTGTTGCGCTCGATTTTGATGGCGAGATGGGCGAAAGCTGGATCTCGAAGGATCCCGGGAAATTCCAGGACATCCCCGTCAGCCCCGAAGATCACGCCCGCGCGGCAACCTTTCTCGAGACACTGCGCGCGCGCAATATCGAACGCCATGTGCAGGTTGACGAGATCTGTGTTGAAGATGCGCTTGAGGCGATCAAGAAGCACGACCGCCCGATCGTCTTTTATGCAGGTCAGGTCGACTGGCACGCAGGCATCAGCCCTGACGGCCCCGCGCGCCTGTGCCACTCGCCCCATTACACCAGCACCATTGATGCGCTGGCCCACCTTGATGAGGTCGCAGGGCAGCTTGGGGTGTTTGTCATCTTCAAGCCCCATCCGATCAGCCGCGAGAAATACACGTTCCTGCAAGCCGACGACTATCCCAATACATTGATTTTGGGCAGTGCGACGCTGGATTCCTGCATTGATGCCGCTGACATCGTCGCCACGATTGCCTCCCAAACCAGTTATGTGGCGCTTATGGCGGGCAAACCGGTTATGATGTTGGGGCGCAACCAGTTGACGGGCAAAGACCTGACTTATGATCTGACACACAAAGACGCCCTCGCTGATTTGATCCTGCGCGCGCTTGACGATCCACTGGCCCAAACCCGCACAACAGCGCTGGCCGACCATGTTGCACGACTAGAACAGGCGTATCTTTTCGACTTCGACACACTCGACATTCCGTTTTACAGATGCGACGCGGCCTCAGCCGCAAAGGCGATTGCCGCAACACTTGAAAACGGCGTAACACCGACAAAATGAATTTAGCTATCCTCATTAAAGGCCAGTAAAATGACTTCTCCAGCAAAAAAACGCATCGGCATTATCGGATATGGCAAGATGGGCCAGATCCGCGCGAATGCCATGACCGCCGTTGGCGGGTTCGAAATCGTGAAGGTTTACGATGTGGCTCTGCCAGATGACGTTCCCTACCCCGTCGCACCGACAGCGCAGGACATCATTAATGATCCTGACATCGATTGCGTCGCGATCTGTGTGCCCAACTACCTGATCAAGCCGATGATCACAGAATCCCTTTTGGCAGGCAAAGACGTGTTTAGCGAAAAGCCGCCAGCGATGAACAGCGCCGAAATGGCCGAAATCGCACGGGTTCACGCCGAAACAGGGCGCACATTGATGTATGGTTTCAACCACCGCCGTCACGCCGCGATCATCAAAATGAAAGACGTCGTCGAAAGCGAACAACTGGGCAAAGTGCTCTGGATGCGCGGCCGCTACGGCAAAAGCGTTGACGCCAGTTACTTCACAGGATGGCGCATCGACAAGGACCTCGCAGGTGGGGGCATCTTGCTCGACCAAGGGATCCACATGCTTGACCTGTTCTTGCACATCGGCGGGCGGACCTTTGACGAGGTGCAGGCGATGGTCTCCAGCCTTTACTGGAAAACACCCGGCATCGAGGACAACGTCTTTGCCATGATGCGTGACACCGAAACAGGCATGTGCGCGCAGCTGCACTCGACCATGACGCAGTGGCGCCACCTGTTCTCGCTGGAAGTCTTCATGGAGCGCGGCTCGATGGTGCTTAACGGGCTCAAGACAAACTCGGCGACCTACGGCGAAGAAATCCTGACCGTCAGCCATAACCGCGCCGTGGCTCCCGCCGCATCGCGCGAACAAGAAGAAACATTCCACTACCCGGAAGATTTCAGCTGGGAAAACGAAGTGGAAGAATTCCGCGATGTGATCAACGGTGCGCGCACGCAAACACACGGAACCGTAGACCACGCGGTGAAGCTGATGAACCTTGTCGAGGCAATTTACGCAAACGACACATTCGTTTCCAAAACACTTCACAATGACCTACAGCAGGGCAATTAAGCCCTGTTTCTCTCCTCACCTAGACGCTGATAGAAAGATAAATTGATGACAAATACACCTGACGCAAAATGGCTCGACTCATATTTTGATCTTTACAAGAACGCCTCGTTTGACGAGCGCCACTACGAAAACCTGATGAAATTCCACCAGATGATCGTTGATGTGCGCGCACGCGGCAACAAGCTGATGTTTGCAGGCAACGGCGCCAGCGCATCCATCGCATCGCACGCCCGCGTTGACTTTACCAAGCAGGGCAAAGTGCGCTCCTTGGACTTTAACGAACCAAACATGCTGACTGCATTCGCCAATGACTTCGGCTTTGAAAACGTCTTTGCCAAGGGCGTCGAGATGCTGGGCGACGATGGTGACGTTCTCGTGCTGATCTCGGTTTCGGGCACATCCCCGAACTGCGTCAAGGCCGCTGAATACGCGCGCAGCCGTGGCATGACAGTTGTGTCCTTCACAGGCAAAAAAGCCGACAACCCGTTGCGCGAATTGTCCGATCTTGAGTTCTGGATCGACAGCGGCGCCTATAACGTTGTGGAATGCACACATATGCTGTGGATCTGCACCGTGGTTGACATGTTGATCGGCGAGGCCGAATACGCCGTCAGCTAAGCGACCAAGGATAAACTTATGCCCTCAGACGTCAAAAACATCACCAGCGGCGATCCGATTGATGTCTATGATCCCTATCTTTCCGCCATCGACGGGCGCAAAGGTCATCCCCATTTTCGGGGGGGGTATAAGATTTGGCCTGATAGCAAACGGGTTGCCGTCGCAGAACATCGCGTGATGTGCATCGGCAACTCGACCAGCCTGTGGCCCTCTGCCGACTGGAGCCTGCAACTGGGCAAGGCGCTTATGGCGCAAAAGCTGCCGATTGCGATTTATAATGGCGCAGGCAAGGGCAATACATCTTCACAAGAGTTGATGCGCGTGATCCGCGATACCGCAGGGATTGCGCCGACCCTCATTGTGTCCCTCTCGGGCATCACTGACATCGGCTATTTGATCAATGCAAAGAACCAGCCGTTCTCGCATAAATATACCCGCCGCGTGATGAATTTGGCCCGCGATAGTGGCCTCGTGAACGAAGTCTTTTATGGTTACCCCGATCCATCCACACCCGCACAGGTCTGGTGTCGCAACCAGTTCTTAATGGGGGTGATTGCCAAGGGGCTTGGCTGCCCCATCATCTCGCTCTTGCAGGCGGTGCAGGGCTATGGCGCCTATCCCTATACCCCCGAAGAGCAGGCCTATTTTGACACCAAGGCCAAGGTTGTTCTCAAGGCGATCGACAAGCCATATGGCGCATGCGTCACCGACTTTTACACCGAAGTGAAAGAGATCATCGCGGCACGTCCCGATGACTTTGCCCATGTTGTCGATTTCACCGATGTCTTTGCCGATTGCCCGGGCGCTTACCGTGACCACCGCCACCAATCAGAGACAGGTGTCACATATCTGGCCAATGCAATCCTGCCGCTTGTCACCGCCAAGCTGACGCAAGATCCTGCTGCAACCACGACCCCCGCCTCCGCCCCTGTCGCGACCGCCAAGCCCAAAGCACCCTCCAAAGACAAGATCGGTCTTTATGACCCGCTTATGGGGTCCGTCAGCCCCGTTGCGCGCTGGGGCAATGCGGTTGGCGGCTACAAGGTCTGGCCCGAAGACAAAGCCCTCAGCACCGCTGCGGATTTACGCATCATGAGCTTGGGTAATTCCACCAGCCTCTGGCCCTCTGCGGCATGGAGCATGGAGCTTGGCGAGATGATCCAAAGCGACCTGACCCCCAAAGGGCGAAGCGCCGCCGTCTATAACGGCGCAGGCAAGGGCGCGACCTCGTCCCAAGAGGTCATGCGCGTGATGCGCGACACCCCTGGCATTGATCCGCATCTGATCGTGTCCCTGTCGGGCATCACCGACATCGGCTATCTGATCAACGCAAAGAACCAGCCGTTCTCGCATAAATACACCCGCCGCGTGATGGACTTTGTGCGCGAAGACGACATCGTCAGTGACGTGGTTTACGGCTATCCCGACACCACGTCCCCCGCCGGGGTCTGGTGTCGTAACCAGCGCATGATCAGCGCTTTGGCCCGTGAATTCAACATCCCCGTGCTGACCTTCTTGCAGCCTGTGCAAGGGTTTGGCGACTACCCCCAGACCCAAGAGGAAATTGATCTTCTGGCGCAAAAGGGCAAGGTTGTTTTGTCTGCGGCGAAAAAACCGTATATTGACGCGGTGACAGAATTTTATACGCAAGTGTTTGAAACAATGAATGCCGATCCATCCAGCTTTGAGCATGTGATCGACTTCACGAATGTATTTGCTGATTGCCCGGGCGCATATCGCGACCACCGCCATCAGTCCCCCAAAGGTGTGACCCATTTGGCCGCAAAAATGCATCCGATTGTTCGCGACACGCTCAAGCTCACCTAATTTATTCGGGATGCACCAATGAAACCTATCCGTCGCCTGAAGCAATCAATCCTGAACCGTCTTTTTCGGCGGCCAGCCGTTCTTAGCGATGCCTTTGCCAAGGCCATCGAGAACCCCGAGGTGCTGCGCCGCGCCCTCCAGAACAAAGCGCTGCGCAATAAAATCATCGACGAGATCAGCCGCGATAAAAGCGCCGCCCAACAGATGGTGCAGCACCCCGACATCGCCGATCAAATCGCACGTGTCCCCGCCTTTTTTGATGCCATGCTGCGACGCACCGCAGGCCAGCCCGAGGCGCTTTTGCGTATTTTGAACGCACGCGGCATGCGCACCAAACTGGCCGCCCAAAAAGGCTTCTTGCAATACATCGCCCGCGACAAAAAACTGGTGACACGGATCATCCAGAACGTGCCGCAAGCCAACCTGCCAGACGCCACAAACGCATTGTTCGCCCCCTACCGGTCGCAAATCGTTGCACAAGACAGCACACAAGACGATCTGGCCCTCGCGCTCTTGGCGGCGATCGACCCGACAAGCCAGGCATCAGGCGACCTCCTGACGGATATCCTCGAAGTCCACCTGCAAGAGAAACTGCCCGAGCTGGTCGGCATTCTGGTGCAGCGCGATCCTGACCTCATGGTCGGCATGCTGGAAAATCCCAAGCTCAGAAAGACACTCGTGACCGCTCTTTCCGCCAATATGAGCACGCTGCTCAGTGTCTTGCGCGACTATGCGATCATGTCAAAAGACGCGCCAACAGTGGCCCTGCGGTTTGACCGGATGTTCTCGAAAATCCTCTCCGAAAAAGCGGTCGTAAAGGCGCTTACGGATGAGCCGGATTTGCGCAACGCGCTGCTTGCCCGACTTGATGATATTTATAACAGCATCGGCGACAGTGTCGAAGACAACCTGCCACAAACTCGCGCCCGCGCAACCCTTGCAGGGAAAGCGGCACAAAAAGAAGACGCACCAAAATGAACCATTCGTATGATGCACTCGCGGCGACCGTTGGCACATTGCTGCGCACAGCCCTGCGCGACGGGATCGCAAGCGCACAAGGGGCGGTGATCGACAAGCACACCACCGTTGCAGGGGACGTTGTCACCGATACCGATTTTGCCGTGCAAGACAGGCTGCAAACCGTGTTGGTCGATCTGCTCCCCGAAAGCGAATTCATCGGCGAAGAAAACTTTACCGCCCCTGAAACGCTTGATGACAAACCCTATTGGATTGTCGATCCGCTTGACGGCACATTGAACTTCGCCTGCGACCTGCCGTTCTTTGGGTCCAGTGTTGCGCTTTTGGTGGGGGGGACGCCTGTTGTGGGGGTCGTCTATGACTACGGCAATGACACGATCTATAGCGCGGCTCTGGGGCACGGGGCGCAGGCAAACGGCACGCCCTTTACATGGGACGGGACAATGGCCGCGCGCGCGCCTGTCGGCATCTCTAGCGGCTATCTGGCCCATTGTGCGCCAGACGATGCGCAAAGCGGGGCGGCAAATGTCGTTGGCGCACGCTACCGCATCTTTGGCAGTCAGGCCGTGCAATTGTGCTGGGCGGCGATGGGGCGGCTCAAGATGAACATCAACTACGAGGCCAAGCTGTGGGATGACGCGGCTGGCTGGCTTATCTGCAAAGAGGCGGGCGCAGGTTACGCCGCATTAGGCTCTGATCCACTGTTCCCGCTCACGCGGGGGTCGGCGGCGCTGGCGGGTGACAACCTGCTCAGCGTGTCAGGTAGCCCCGATCTTGTCACCTCATACCGCGACCACCGCAGCAAAGGACGCTGACCCATGCCTAAAATTATTGCCATGATCCCTGCCCGCTTGGGCTCGCAACGGCTCAAGCAAAAGAACCTGCTTGAAATCGACAACGAACCCCTGATCGTGCGGGCGATGAACAAGGCCAAGGCGATGGATTGCTTTGACGAGGTCTGGGTCAACTCCGAGGCGGACGTCTTTGGCGATCTTGCGCGCGCAAATGGCGTGTCCTTTCACAAACGGCCCGAGCATCTGGGCGGCAATGACGCAACCAGCGAGGATTTCGTAAACGAATTTCTGCTGGCGCATCCTTGCGATTATCTGGTGCAGGTTCACTCGATTGCACCGCTTGTCACACCTGACGAGATCAACCGCTTTGTGACGCATCTGACCACCACGGGAACCGATACACTGCTTGCTGGTGTGCATGAGCAAATCCAGTGCATGATGGGCGGCGAGGCGTTGAACTTTTCGCGTGACGGCATGGATGCCACCCAAGAACTCGTGCCAATTGACCGCATTAGCTGGTCACTGACGGGCTGGCGCGCGGCAAGCTACCTCGAGACATTCGCAAAAGGCGGCTGTGCGACATTCCACGGCAAGCTCGACTTCTTTGGCCTCTCGCGCCCTTCCGGGATCGTGGTGAAATACGAAGAAGACTACCTCATGGTCAAAGCGCTCGCTGCGGCAGGTTTCGGCCAGTAATGCGGGTTCTCCTCTCAGGCACGTCCAACGCGATCATTGCGCGCGGCGTTAACTATCCGCTCGCGCGTGATCCGCGGATCACCAGCTTTGCCAACCACTCTTACGGGGCCAGCGGGACCGTGGCCCTTGGCGATCACCTGCGTGACATCGACTTTAGCCAGTATGATTTTTGCGTGCTGGATTACTGCGTCAACGAAGAGGTGTTCATCTCGATCAATGAATCCACCACTGACATGGCGATGAACAACCTGCTGGCCGCTGTTGACGCCGCCTCCCTTGCGGGGTGTCAGCCGTTAATCGTGATCCTTCCGACCTCGACGCGGATCAACTATCCGCGCCCGTTCGAAAACGCGATCATGGACGAACTGGCCGCGCGCTGCGTGCCTGTGTTCAACTTCTACGCTTTCGCCAACGACTTTGCCGCGCAAACGGGAATTAGCTTTGATCAGCAGTTCTTGGACCCGATGCACATTCACCGCGAAATCGGGGCCGCGATTGGCACAGCCCTGATCGACTACATGGCAGAGCGGATTGAAACCGCGCCAACCCTGACCCCCCTCGCACGGACCTATGACCCTGTGGATTTTGTGCCTTATACCGCGTTTCAGGTAAAAGGTGACGCACAGGAAGTGACCCGCGAAAGCTCTTTGATGTCACGAGACTGCCTCGAAATCTTGCCCGGAGCCGAGATCACTATCACCGGACCTTGTGCAGGCTCTGTCACAGGGATCAGCTTTGATGCCTCCCGAAGTGTCGGAACCATAAGCAGCGACCAAAGTGACCGCGCCTGTCTGTCGCTGAAGCCCGCCTCGGCGTTCTTTCGCACCACGCGCAGTCTGACACAGATGACCATCCCCATTCCCGCGCCCGTTGCGCTTGACGGCGATCACAAAGCCACCCTGCGCTACACCTTTGAGGGCGCATTGAGCGACATCCACCCGCCTGCCACCATGACCCTCTCGGGCGTGTCACTGCGGTGCACGGGGTGTGCACGTCCTGTGCACGTGTTGTGCCGCGATGAAATCCCGTGTTCGCTGGCCGATTGGTTGCCACGTGATCGGTGGGATGCCCTTGCCATCCAGCTTCAGGACCACATCAAATGACCGCACTGACCGCGACCCGCATCCTGCCCGATCACGCCGCCGCTTTGGGCGAAAGCCCGCTTTGGGATGACCGCAACAATTGCTTGTATTGGGTGGATATCAAGGGGGGTGAATTGCACAGTTACGACCCTGTGAGCGAGACCCATAAAACCGCCAAAACCCCTGAAACAGTGTCTAGTATTGGCCTGTTTTCGCCGCAAGGGCTGGTCATGGCGGGGCGCAGTGGTTTGTGGGTCATCGCCGCATTTGACGACACCCCAAAGCGCGTGGCCCAGTGGCCCGCCCTGCCCGATGACACCCGCACAAACGACGGTAAAGTCGGCCCCGATGGCGCGTTCTGGATCAGCACAATGCAAGACCGCGACGACCGCGGCCCCTCAGGCGTCATCATGCGCGTCGCCCCCGACGGCACAATCACAACCCCCCTCAAAGGCTTCACAACCCCCAACGGCATAGCCTGGTCCCCCGAAGGCACCCGCATGTATCTGTGCGATACGCGTGCGCTTTGGGTTGATAAGATCGTGTTTGATCCTGAAACAGGCGCGCTTGGCGCAAGGGACAGGTTCGTGACGCTTGAGAGCGCCACCCAAGGGAAACCGGACGGGGCAACTGTCGATAGTGCGGGCACGTATTGGGTCGCGGCCCCTTATGGGCGGGCCGTGCAAGGGTTTACGCCTGATGGCGAACATATAGCGACGATCGACGTGCCAACCCTGATGCCAACGATGCCCTGTTTTGGCGGGGCGGACCTGACGCAACTTTTCATTACCAGCCTCGTGAAACAAGACGCGCCTGATGATGGATCAGGCGGCCTGTTCACAACGCACATGGCCACGCGCGGCCTTCCTGCATACCGGTTTGAGATCAGCTAGCGCCACAGATCGCCTTGGGATAGGCCTCGGGCAGAGAAAACAGTTTTTGAATTGGTAGGCTCCTTGAACACACAAAACGCCACGGCAATACAACGGACGGGAAAGGCGAGCCCGGTCCAGCGCTGGAAAGCCCGTTGTAATGCGAGCCGTTTCATGGTGAACCGTAGCCTGCAAAATCAAGGAGAAACGCCGGTGGAATTACCTCTGCGGTGCATTATATCGGGTCGGCTCTCATGAACCTGAACATGTCCAAAAGCTTCCGCTTGATGAAGCTGCTCAACCACAACTACGGGCCTGTGATGCGCGCCCTTGCGGCCGCGGCGGCCTATGGTGGCACATTGCTCACCACGCGCCAGCATGTGCTGGGCAAGAATCTGGCCAGACAGTTCTGGACGACCAACGACTTCAAGCTCGGGGCGCGGCGCGGGGCATGGTATTTTCGCCGGTCGTGGTTAAACATTGACGCGTCACAAGACGACTTTTTTGACCCGACAGAGGGTATGAGCGACCCGCAATTGTCGGCACTGGAAAAATTCATCTCGGCCAGAAAGGCCAAGTTAGAGCCTGTAAACTATGCCACTGATCTGGCGTTCATCGCAGCGCGGCGGCTCAACAACAACACCAACCCCACCCAGCGTGCGGCAAATCTGGCGGCCTTTGGCGATGCATGTAATGCCCTGCTGGACCAGACAGGCGCGCCCCTGCCCCCTGCCCTCGCCCCGCAAGAACCGCGCCAAGGCGACTTCCCCATTGCGGGCGCCAAACAAGCGCTCGCGGATTTTATCGCTCTGTTTCCGAACGACCAGATGCCGTGGTTTCTGGTCTCGGGCACGTTTCTGGGCCTGATCCGTGAAAACGGGTTTTTGCCCCATGACTACGATATTGATTTCGGCGTATTCGAGGACCAGATCGACATTGCAGACACCTGTGCTGCGATCCTTGCCAGCGACTGTTTTGTGCTTAAGAAATATGACCACCACCAGTCCAACCTTTTCAAGCCTGACATCGTCTCGACCGATCCTGACATCCCTTACATTCTGAAAATTGTGCATACGTCAGGTGTGCATATTGACCTGTTCATTCACTATCGTGACACCCGCACGACACCTGCGATCTATTGGCACGGATCATCGTTGCATCGCTGGGAAAACAGCGCCTTTGATCTGACCTCCTACCCGTTTTACGGCCATAGCGTGCTGGGCCCAGCGGATGCGGATGCCTATCTGACAGAAAACTACGGCGACTGGCGCACCCCTGTGACCGAATTCAACTGCACCACAGACACGCCCAACCTTGCGCTTGTCCCGCATCCTGTTGCGGTCGTGTTGTTTTTGCGGCGCTATATTTTTGCAACGGCTTTCGACCCTAAACAGGCCAATCAGCTTGAAAACGAGCTGACAACAAACGGCTTTTTGGAAAAGGATGCCGAGGGCCGCCTCAGGTTTTGTGGCACGCTTTTCACAGCCTAGCGGTTTGGATCGCGGTGTTTCGCACGCGAAACATCTCGCAGCTCTGGCAGGCGCTCCTATCAAGACTGGATAGCACCGCACGAACAAGGTAGCCTGCCACAAACCCCCCGGACGCAGGATCAGCCCAGATGACCGACACCCCGCCCAACACGCCAGCACAGCCGCCTGCCGACGCCCCTGCACCCAAGCGCGGTGGAGGTGGTGGCAAGGGCGGCGGCAGAAACAGGCAAAAGCCCCCTCAACGATCACAGGGCGGGCGGCCAGCGGCAATGCGCAAGCGCCACTACGGATTGATTTTGTCGTTTCTGATCATCGTGATCGTGCCGATCGCTGCCGCAAGTTGGTATCTTTATAGCAGAGCCGCCGATCAATACGCCTCGACCCTTGGCTTCACCGTCAGATCCGAAGATGTCAGCAGTGCGGTTGACCTGCTTGGCGGGCTGGGCTCGACGCTGGGCGGTGGAGGTTCAGGCGCGCAAGATTCCGATATTCTATACGAATTCATGCGCAGCCAGCAGCTTGTGCAAAACATCGACAACAAGCTCGACTTGCGCACAATCTACACCAAGCAACGCGACCCCGACTGGCTCTTGAGCTTTAATCCCGAAGGCACGGTCGAGGATTTGACCCGTTATTGGCAGCGCATGGTGCGTATCTCTTATGATGCCGGTTCCGGATTGATGGAAATCCGCGCGCTTGCGTTCACTCCAGACGATGCAAAAGCGATTGCCGAAGAGATTTTTGCTGAAAATTCGCAGATCATCAACGAGCTGTCCGCAATCGCGCGCGCCGATGCAACGCGCTATGCGACCCAAGACCTCGAGCAAGCCGTGGAGCGCCTCAAGCAGACCCGCGAAGCGCTGACAACATTCCGCCTGACCAACCAGATTGTAGACCCTAATGCGGACATTCAGGCGCAAATGGGCCTTTTGACGACCTTGCAGGCCCAACAGGCCGAAGCGCTGATCGACTTTGACCTATTGGCTGACATCGCCCGCGACGGCGATCCGCGCCTAGAGCAGGCACAGCGGCGAATTGACGTTATCCAAGTGCGCATTGATGCAGAGCGCCAGAAATTTGGCGTCGGCGGGCAGGGCCCGGGTGGTGTGGAATATGCGACCACAATCGCGGACTTTGAGCGCCTGACCGTGGATCGTGAATTTGCCGAGGCCGCCTATGCTGCGTCTTTGGCGGCGCGCGATGCTGCCGTGGCTGAGGCCAACCGGCAAAGCCGCTATCTGGCCACCTACATCAAGCCCACGCTGGCGCAGAAATCCGAGTTTCCCCAGCGGATCATCCTGATTGCAATCATCGGCCTGTTCAGCTTTCTGATCTGGTCCATCTTCAGCCTTGTCTATTACGCGCTGCGGGACCGCCGTTAATCGCCATGATCCACCTCAACAAGATAACCAAATCATTCTGGACCCCGACGGGGAAGAAAGTGATCTTGCACGAGACGGATATGATCTTTCCAAGCGGCGTCTCTGTCGGCCTTTTGGGGCGCAACGGCGCGGGCAAGTCGACGCTTATGGACATGATCGGGGGCACGGCAAAGACCGATAGCGGCAGCATTGATGTGACTGGCACGGTGTCTTGGCCCGTCGGCTTCAAGGGGAGCTTTCACGGCCAGCTTACTGGCGCGCAGAACATCCGCTTTATCGCGCGGGTTTACGGTGTCGATACCGAGAGCCTGCTTGAATACGTAAAAGAGTTCGCAGAGCTTGGCTCGCATCTCTATATGCCTGTGCGCAGCTATTCGTCGGGCATGCGCTCACGGCTCGCCTTTGGGGTCTCTATCGGCATTCCGTTTGATACGTATCTTGTGGACGAGGTCACATCGGTCGGTGACGCCAACTTCAAGCGCAAAAGCCGCTTCGCATTTCTGGACCGTATGGAGAACGCGGGGGCGATTGTGGTGACGCATTCGATGCGACAACTGCGCAAGCTATGCCAAGCGGGAGCGGTGCTAGAGGACGGTGTGTTGACCTACTTTGATGACATCGATGATGCGATTGCGATGCATCATCAAAATATGGGCACAGACGAGGACGAATAATGTTTCGCATGCGAAACACGAGAGTCTTATTCAAGCGTATTCAGACTCTGAATAAGGCGTTTCACGAAATCCTCATCCCTAAGAACCGCACCGCGCAGGGTGATCTGGCCATCTTTATGCTGAATATACTGAAGCCCTGACGGCAGCGATACAGTGTCTGGCGCGGGGCGCGGTTTCACGGGTCCCTTGATCATCGAGGCAATCAATGCTTGCTCGGTCTCCGCCGTGAGGGCAGGGGCTTGATCAAGCGCCTTGCTCAGGCGTTTTGCAAGACCAGCATCTGCCGCCAGCGCTTGCGCCAGGGCCAGACCACTCCGCTCTGTGAGGGATGTCGGGAACTTGAGCACCGGATCAAGGGCGCGCACGATCCGCACAAAAGACCCTATCTTGGACCTTTTGGCCCTTGGGGCTGCGTGGAACAAGGCCGCGAGCGCCTCTTTGTCCGAGGCATAAGCCCCCGCATCAGCGGCCCGTGCCACGATCCGCCCGCGTTCATAAAATGACAGGTCGGCGCGAATTTCGTTCTCTTCGACCATCGCAAGATAAGACGCGGCCGCCGTATCAGGGTGGCGCACAATGGCCAAAACAGTGCCTAACCCGCCCTCTAGATACAGTTCACGCAGGGCCGATAGCCGCCGCCACCCAGAGATCAGCCCAAATGTTTCGGGGCCATGAGGCACAACCTCGATTGCGGTCTGCTGCCCATTGGCGCGCAGACTATCCTTGAGGGCCGTCATTTCATCGGAATCGACATCAACGCGGTCGCGCACCAGATAATCCGACTTGATCGCATCAATTGAAATCTGTTCGATCCAACGCCCCTCTTGGCGCGCGCTGCTGATCTTGTCCGATAGCTCTATCAAGGCGCTTGTTGTTGCGGCGTCACTGGCCACATCCGCGATAGGCGCACGGGTCGGCTTGGCGGCGGGCACACCGATCGGGGCATCTGGCGTGAGCATTGCGGGGCCCAGACGTTTGCGTTTAGCCATGTCGGATTCCTTTCTTGATTGAGGCGCAGAAGATGGAGCAGGGGGGTAAACCAACCGTCACCCGAGCGTGCGCCCCGTTTCGCACGCGAAACATCATTGATTGGCCTCATCGCGCCGCCACGTGCCGATCAGCAGCGTTTTGAACGCCGCATAGGTCGCATCAAAGGTCTCGCGACCACGTGCATAGGTTTCACGGTTAAAATCGCGATAGTCAGCCTCGTAGATACCTTGCACCTGTTCGCCTGCCTGCCCGATCAGCGCGGTGAAATCCTGCCTGTGCGGCGAGAGGGTTTTGCCAAGATAGGCCTGCATCAGACCCGCAAGCTCGGCCTGCTGGCTGCCATCATAGCGGGTCACAACCGCGCGCACCGCGTCCCAGGAGAAGGACATCTCTTCGCGCCCCAAGGCCCGCGCCGCAAGGTTCTCCCCCTCCTCAATCGAATTGAATGTGGTGTGCAGCATGTCGAAAAACCGCCCCGTGCTGTCAAACTCGAGGAAGGACGCGCCCACAGGAACCAGCAAGATATCTGCCGCCGCCAAGCCGTTGATTGTGAGATAGCCAAGGGCAGGGGGCGTATCGATAAAAATCAGGTCGTAATCATCCAGAACGCCGTCGGCTTGCAAGGTATCCGTCAGCGCATCCCAAAGCTTCCAGCCGCGCCCCTGCATACGCCAGACAGGCACTTGGAACTCGGCCCAGTAAAGGTTGAGCTGTGCACCAATCAGATCAATGTTAGGCCAATGTGTCGGTTGCACGAGATCCTTGGTCTTGATTGTCAGCGCTTCGGTCAAGGTGTCGTCAAGCGGCACAGGAGCCTCGTCGCGATCAACGCGGCGCTGGTTGTCGGCCTGCAAGTGGCTTGCGTAATGGCGCGCCAGCAACGGAAATACGGTTTGCCATTCATCCTCGACCTTACCGCCAAAGATAGACGTCATCGAAGCCTGACTATCGAGATCAATCACCAGCACCTTATAGCCATCCAGGGCCGCTGACATGGCCAGATGCGCGGCGGTCGATGTCTTGCCGACCCCGCCTTTGAAATTCGCGACCGCGACCATTTTTGCAGGCAACCCTTTCGGGCGGTAGGGGATGTATCCCTTGGCCTTGGACCCCGTGTCACCAAAATGGGCCCGCAGGCGATGGACCTCGTCAAGAGAGAACCATTTAGCCCCGCCATCCGTTTCGGACCGGCCTTGCGGCAGATCAGGATTTTGCTTGAGAACACGGCGGAAGTGGGCTTGCGCCACGGGGATCAAATAGCGGGTGATTTCCCATGTCGAAAACAGGCGCAGCTTACGGCCCCCATCCTCGGAAAGACCGCGCCCCGCAAGATCATCACGCCCCGCCGCACAGGCCTGCGCAATGGCCGCAAACCCGCCAGTGGTCGTCGGATCACCAAGGTCGGCCAATGCTTGATCAGGATTGATTTGAAAATACGGGGGAAGGGGGGTGCTGCTCACGCGTCCAATCCTTTAGATGTGCTATGTTTTCTATAGTATATCCAAAAACAGCGCACATGAAAGAAAAGGTTGCTCATACCCTGATATTTCTCAGCAAATAAGCCTGTAAGGCAGAGTATTGCAGTGGTTATAGGCAGGGAAAAGAAAAAAAGAAGAGTTAGATTCTGTTAGTTATATAGTTATGCAATTGCCAATATGCGTAACCTATTGGAATGGAACGAGATAGGGCGTCACTGAAACATGCAAGCGACTCTGATACCCCGATAAGGTGACTCTGATCCACCGACTTGGCGATTCTGAACCGACGTTGGCTTTGCTTGCCAGACCCCTGTGGATAACTTTAAGGTGTCAGTGAAACCCCGAAGATAAAAACGGGGAGATTCGAGCGTTGGCTTGATGCGGGGCAGAGTAGATGACAGCAGTGACACAGGGCGCCATGCGCGACTTTTTTGTTTGCGATATCCTTGAGGCAAGTCCCAAGGATGATTTGGGCACGATGGAGCATCCGTTCTTTTCACTGTCCACACGCCCCGATCGCACCATCAGGCATTATGAGCATAACGGCACGCAGATCACCGTGACCCCGTCTGTGCGCGGGCGTGCGACGATCCACGACAAGGATATCCTGATTTACTGCATCAGTCAGTTGATGGCGGCCCTGAATGCAGGGCGCGAGATCAGCCGCACGTTGAAGCTAACGGCGCATGACCTGCTGGTGGCGACACGCCGTGACACGGGCGGCGACAGCTATGTGCGGTTGCGCGATGCGTTCGAGCGATTGGCTGGCACGCGCATCACCACCAATCTGGTGACGGGCGAGGCGGAGACAACATCGGGCTTTGGCTTGATCGAGGCATGGGAGGTTGTGCGCAAGTCGCGTGGTGGCCGCATGGTCAGTGTGACGGTCACGCTCTCTGACTGGTTGTTTCGCGCAGTGCAGGCCAAATCGGTCCTGACCCTTAGTCGCGATTATTTCAGTCTGCGCAAACCGCTGGAACGGCGCATTTACGAACTGGCGCGCAAGCATTGCGGCAAGCAGCGCACATGGAGAGCCAGCGTGGCGACGCTCCATACCAAGGCAGGCTCTGACGCCCCCTTGCGGGTGTTTCGTGCGGCACTGCGGCGCATGATTGTGGACGACAATTTGCCCGACTACGAAATCACCGAAGATCTTGGTGATGTGATGGTGATCACGCGGCGGCGCTTGGTGGAAGACATTGCAGGGCTTGCCCCGTTTGGCGCAGACACGATCAACGCGGCGCGCGCTATGGCACCTGGCTGGGACATCTACGCGCTCGAGGCGGAATGGCGCGGGTTCTGGGTGGCCACGGGCCGCCAGAAACTGGTGCGGCCCGATAAGGCATTTTTGGGCTGGCTGCGGGGCCGTACTAGCCGGTAGTTGGGCTGGTAAACACTAAAATACCTGCCGCGTAAAAGGAATGTGTTGCCGTAGGGGCGGAGGCATTGTCTTGACGCATAGCTACAGAAAAATATCCATCAGCCGGTGTTGTATAGTTAAACATATATTTTGTACGGCGCATTCCTCCACTACCGATCACGCCTGCACTATCAAGGTTGAACAAGGTGTCTCGGGTTGCTTCGGATGCTGAACCCCAGGATGTATTCCAAGGTCCATGTTGAAAATACATGCGCAAATCCAAGTCATTAATTTCGGGGTTACTAGGGTTACCAGCAAGCGTAAAAGATTCAATAATTGAATTAGCAGGGAGAAATATTCCCTTTCCATCCCAGTCGATATTTGGTTCGGTTCCTACCCCAAGAGATTGGGTCGCCAAGAGGCTTGCTGGGTTGGCTGATGGCGCGACCCAGCGTTTGTCCGTGTAAAGATAGTAGCGATAGTTGAATGCTGTCATTTGGCGCTGTCCGGTGCTGGGCATTGTAATCGTGCCTGTGGAGCCATCAATGCGCAGTGCCTCGGTGAAAACGACGCCGTCATCACTGACTTTGACGCTGAAGTCATCATTGCCAGCCAGCCCCATTTCCGCCCGACCAGACCAGTTAGATTGATAGAGCAGGGAGGCGGTGTCAGCACTGGCCGCTTTGTTGATCTTGAGCTGATGCCCGCTGCCGTCATGCGTAAGCAAAGTGGCGTCGGACGCCACCGCAAGCCGGTTGGTTGCATCTGACGTGGCATTCACACCAACGCCCGAAAGGTTTTCCAGATCGGGCGCGGCTGCGCTGGCTTGCGTCCAGCCCGTGCCATCATAGGCGACCACAACGGCATTGGTTTTATCCCATGCCCGCCAGCCAAGCTGTGGCGTCATGAAAAGCCAGCCCCCCCCGCGCCAGGCGGCGATGGTTCCGCCCTGACTGCTCCATGCACCTGTCCCGCCAGCGCCCACGCTCCACGCTTGCCCCTCTGCGGCGCTCGCGGGTGGGGTGATGGCGTCAACGGCCTCGAGGGTGAGTTGCACCAACATATCCAGCCGCTCGATGGCTTCGTTGTGGGTCACGTGCTTTTGGGCCTGCGCCGCTTGAATATAGGGCAGGGACAAGAGAGGGGTTTGATCGGAATCTGGCATCTGGGCGCACCTTTGGGAAAGGAAAGGATAAGCGCCAAAGATGTGGGTAGAGGTCTTTATAATCTCGCAGAGCCCCGCACGGTGGGATGTGCAACGCCTGACTTTAGGGGAAACCCTACAGCGGATTTATCTGCAAAAACCCTGTCGTCGGTGCGACGGCCTGACGTGATTGCACGATATTGCCACCCGGTGTGTCCAGCCAGTAGTTGTTGGCAAAAACAAAGGTCGGGCTTGCGCAGGCCTCGGTGTATTTGATCGCCTCGCGCGCGCCTGTGGCGGCTGCAATGGTATCAACACCGTCTTCTGTGATGGTGCAGCTCACATTGCGCAAGATGATCTGGTCTTCGCTATCCAGATAGGAATGCGAGCGCTCTGCCGTGCCACCCCGCGCGCGCAGCGCGGCGCGCACACCAGTAACATCAGCCCCCATCAGGTCTTCGTTCAGACCACGGGTGGCGATAAGAATGCCGTCTTGCAGGGTCATGCTGACCTGTCCGGGGCTGACCCAAGTGACGGTGTCGCCATTTTGCGCAATCTTGGTCAAAGGGGCCACTGCGTTGCGGCTGACGATCGTGACCAGCAAAATCTCGCCCGGGGCCGCATTGGCAAGATCGGGCGCAGGGGCTGCGGGTTGGGCAGCAGGGGCGGAGCCTGTGATTTTGGCCAGACGCCCTTTGATCAAATCCGCGCCAAATGCGCCGTTGTTCATTGGCCCGCAAGCCGTCAACAGGCCCAGACCTGCGATCGTGATCCAAAGCTTAGGTGTCATCTCCAGAACCGTCCCCATGTATCGCCCATTGAGCCGCCAGTATGCCCGTCGCGCACAACCTCGTAGAGCCGCCCGTCAACGTTGATCCGTGCGCCGCCGTCACGTGTCAGGGACGCCAGTGACGTGCTCACTGATTTGCGCGATGCGTTGCCTGCGAAGAAATCGACAGGGACCGTCAGGCGGATACCCTTGTCAAATGACCCCTCGCCGAAATCCTCAAAGGGCATATCGGTCAGCGTGAAGTAAGCACCGACCTTCCAGCCGTTGTCGAACTCGCGATCAAGCGCGAATGTCGCGCCCCAATCGCCAGCCAGATACCGCCCGACATCAACCTGCCCGTGGAACCCGTTGTCAAAGCTGTAATAGGCGGACACATGCCCTGTCACAGTGTCGAAATCCTGAAATCCAAAGAGCATATCGGTGTTGCGCTGGCGGGCGTAGTTAAGCTCTGCACCCAAGGCCAAACGGCTTTCGACAGGCTTCCAGAGAAGCTCGGCAGACACCCCGCCATACATGTGCTCAAGGTAGCCGATGCTGACACGGCTATAGAGGTTCCTTGCAGGGCGGCCGTAATGCGCGAGGGTCAGGTCGGTGATGACGGGCTTGCCATCAACGCCGTATTCACCGCCATCAGTGCGCACATTGGGATAGTCGTTGGGGTTTTCCGTGACATCGGCAAGCTCGCGCTTGCCCAGAATGCTTTGGCGTGCACCGCCAGAGATCACCAGATTTGGCGTAATCTCATAGCGGGCGCGCAGGTTAAGACCAAGGTCGACCTGCACAGGTGCGTCGCCGTTGAAAACGGTCAGCGCGGTATAAGGGCTAAGCCCCCATGTGAATGCGGGTGTGTCGTCGCTCACCGCGGTTGGGGCTTGGCCTGCGGCATCCGCAAATGCGGCGCGTGCCAGCAGGTCAGCGGCGGCATTGGGCGTATTTTCCAACCGCTCGAGGTCACTGCGGTTCAGGGTGGTTGCCGAAAGAACCATTCCCGATTGCACAGGTTCCAGAGTGAACTGGTTTACCCCGTCTGGCATCACTTGGGTCATGATCCGCGCCACGCGGCCAAGGGCTTGGGCCTCGGAGCGGTATTTGCTGTTGGCGAAACGGACACGGGCCTGCGCGCCGTTCACATCCATACCAAGCAAACGCAGCCCGTCAGCCTTCATCGCGGCTTGCAGGACTTGGGTCGTATTGGGGGCGATCTGGGTGCTCCAGCTTGCGGC
>CAKZNT010000057.1 GCA_937132065.1 uncultured Loktanella sp. | reverse complement strand
TGCCCATATACATGTCGATCCCTGTTGTCGCGGCTTCGGCGCAGTGCATGACGCCGGCCACGTCACCGTCTGTGATCAGCCTGATCGCCGCCCCCGTGCCACGGATTTCGCTAATGATGGCCTCGTGGCGCGGTCTCTCGAGCACGCAAACGGTGATGTCGCTTGCGCGGCATCCCTTTGCCTTGGCCAGTGCGTTGACCCGCTCGCTTGGTGACATGTCGAGGGTGACGACCCCTTCGTCATAGCCCGGTCCGATCGCGAGTTTATCCATGTATGTATCGGGCGCATGGAGCATCGAGCCACGCGGCCCCATCGCAATGACCGCAAGCGCGTTTGGCATGTCTTTGGCGGTGAGCGTCGTCCCCTCAAGCGGGTCAAGCGCGATATCTACGCCCGGTCCTGTGCCGCTGCCGACCTCTTCGCCAATGAAAAGCATGGGCGCCTCGTCGCGTTCGCCTTCGCCGATGACCACGACCCCTGCAATGTCGAGCATGTTGAGCTGGGTGCGCATGGCGTCAACCGCGGCTTGGTCGGCGGCTTTCTCGTCGCCGCGCCCGATGAGGGGCGCGCAGGCGATGGCGGCGGCCTCGGACACGCGCGCCAGTCCGAGAGAAAGCGCGCGGTCGTTGAAGTCCATTGTTTTAGTCATCACAGCCGTCCTTGCAAATTATCCTTACCCTCAGCGTAGCGGGAGGGATGCAAGGCGTGCAAGTTCGTTAGCGCTAAACGGCTTCGATGCGAATGGCGACCGGTTTGCCTGAGACAACGCTGGTGCTGCCAAATGCGGCGATTGCCTCGTCGAGCGCGGTTTTCGTGGTTTTATGGGTCACGATGAGCACGGGCGCGGCAGTTTCGGAGTGATCATACTGGCGCATCCGATCAATCGAGATACCCGCATCACCAAGAACGCGCGCCACTTTTGCCAGCGCGCCAGGTTTGTCGAGAAGTTGCAGGCGCAGGTAGTAGGGCGCGGGAACTGCACCTGTGGCCGCGCGCACCTTGCGCAGGGTTGTGGCGGGTTGGCCGAAAGTTGTCATCCGCGCGCCGCGCGCGATATCCATCACGTCACCCATCACGGCAGAGGCGGTTGGACCCATGCCAGCGCCAGCGCCACGTAACACGATCTGCTCGACGCTGTCGCCTTCAAGCACAACCATATTGGTCCCGCCTTGCAACTGACCGAGCGGCGATGTGTCAGGCACAAGGCAAGGTGTCATGCGCTGTTCCAGCCCGCGCCCTGTCATCTGTGCCACGCCCAACAACTTGATTTTATAGCCCATATCGGCGGCTTGATGGATGTCTTCGATTGTGACCGCGCCGATCCCTTCGAGCACAACCGCATCGAAGTTCACTTGCGTCCCGAAAGCGATAGAGGCGAGCAGTGCAAGTTTGTGGCCCGCATCAATGCCGCCCACGTCCAGTTCGGGATCGGCCTCGAGGTAGCCAAGTTGATTGGCTGCATCAAACACCTCTTCATAGGTCATGCCGTCATTTTCCATACGGGTCAGGATGTAGTTACACGAGCCGTTCATCACACCCATGATGCGGGTGATTTCATTGCCTGCCAGCCCTTCGGTCAAGGCCTTGACCACGGGGATACCACCCGCAACAGCGGCCTCGAAACGAATGACGCAACCAGCGGCTTCTGCCTGCTCTGCCAAAGCCTGACCGTGGATCGCAAGCAAAGCCTTGTTGGCGGACACGACATCATGCCCCGCGGCAATCGCGGCCTCGGTTGCGTCTTTTGCTGGCCCTTCCGAGCCACCCATGACCTCGATGAACACGTCAATGTCGTCGCGTCTTGCGAGGTGGACCGGATCGTCCTCCCATGCGTAATTTGACAAATCGACGTCCCGATTTTTGGTTTTTGAGCGCGCGGAGACGGCTGTGATGACGACGGGGCGGCCTGCGCGCCGCTCTAGTAATTCGGCATGTTTCTGGACGATGCGCACAATGCCCACGCCCACGGTTCCGAGGCCAGCAATTCCAAGGCGAAGGGGATTAGTCATTGTCATAGATTCCATGCGATTAACTGCGTTGGCGCGGTGTTATCGAATTGCGGCGGGTATCGCAACGCCGCGCTGCATTCTCCTGCGGGTCGCACCATCAATGACAGGGCCGCGCATGCGGGCCGCGCGCGCGCGCAGGGTCGCAATGCGGCTATCAAAGGCGGCAACAGATGCAGGGGTGATCTGGCCTGCGGTTTCATTGGCCGCAGCGGCAGCAAGCAGGGGATCAAGCGGCAAAAGCGTGGGGTAATCGGCAGCGCGCGCCGCCTCGCCGATCCTGTCGTCAAGCTGCGGAAAGTCGGCGCATGCGGCTAGCCCTGTCATTGCAATCAATACTATCAGGCGCATATGAGGGCTGCTTTATCAGGAATATTCGCGCCATATTAACCCCGCACCATAGGGAAGGGCAAGGCGGGCAAATGGGGCTTTTATTATGAACGCATGTTCAGTTAAGTAGTGTCATGGCACGCAAGCAAGGTTCACACTCTGATATTACCGGCCCAAAGGTGCAGGCGGCAGCGTTGCGGCTGATTTCGCAGCACGGTTTTGCCGCTGTTTCCATGCGCCAGATCGCCGCCGAAGTGGGCGTGCAGGCGGGCGCGTTATATAACTACACCCCTGATAAACAATCGCTTTTGTTTGAATTGATGCGCAATCACATGCAGGATTTGCTGGCGGATTGGGACCAGCAGGACAAGAGCGGTACGACCCTCGCACGCCTTGAGCGGTTCACCCGATTTCACATCCGGTTTAACCTGCCGCGCGCTGACGAGGTGTTCATTTCCTACATGGAACTGCGCAATCTTTCGCCTGACAACTTTGCCAAGATCGAGCAGATGCGCCGTGAATACGAGACGGGTCTTGAGGATATTTTGCGTGACGGCGAACGCGAGGGCACATTTGCCGTGCCAGATGTGCGCATCGCGACGATGGCCCTGATTGCCATGCTCAACGGGTTGAACAGTTGGTATCGCGATAATGGCCGCCTTGGGTTGGACGAGATCGAAACGATCTATTGGGATTTGGTCCGCAAGTCCGTGGCCGTTTAAGAACGTCGCAAACAGACCAGACTTCATGCGCCGCCCCTTACACCTTTTGGGGGAACTGACCTTGGAGGTGGCTATGAAAATCGGATTTATCGGGCTTGGAAATGTTGGCGCAAAGCTGGCAGGGAGTCTTTTGCGCAATGGTCACGACCTGCATGTGCACGACTTGAATGCTGATTTTGTGTCCTATTTTGTTAATCGGGGCGCAAGGGACGGCAAAAGCCCTGCTGATTTGATGCGCGATTGCGAAGTGGTGATCACCTGCCTGCCTAGCCCGCAAGCCTGCGAAGCCGTTGTGAGCGCGATGTTGCCCGAGGTCACGGTTGGCAAAATCTGGATGGAGATGTCGACCACGGACGCCACAGAGGTGGTCAAATTGGCCCAAGCCGTGATCGCAAAGGGCGGCGCGGCGGTAGATTGCCCTGTGTCTGGCGGCTGTCACCGCGCCGATACGGGCAACATCTCGATTTTCGCAGGCTGCACCCGCCCGACATTCGAGCGTGTCCTGCCGCTTTTGACGACATTGGGCCGCCGCGTTTTGCATGCGGGTGAGGTTGGCTCGGCATCGACGTTGAAAGTGGCGACGAATTATCTGGCGACGACGAACCTGTTGTCGGTCTGCGAGGCACTGGTGACGATGAAAGCGGCGGGCATGGATCTTGCGGTCACATATGAGGCGTTCAAGATGAGCTCGGGCACGTCATTTGTGCATGAAACCGAAAGTCAGGTGATCTTGAACGGGTCGCGCAATGTGAATTTCACGATGGATCTGGTGAAGAAGGACATCGGTCTTTTTCAGCAGATTGCCGAGGCCCATGATGTGCCCCTTGAGATTAGCCCGCTGATTGTGTCGATTTTCGAGGATGGCATTCGCCGCTATGGCGCGCGTGCCCAATCTGACGAGATTATCCGCAGGTTGGAAGAGCCGACCGGTTTGGACATTCGTGCGGCTGGTTTTCCCGACGATCTGGTTGACGATGAGCCAGAAGAGCAGGGTTATGAGGTGGTTCCACCCCGTTAGGGCTGGCAATCATGGCCGCGCCCCGTTAGGCCGTGATCCCAAGCCAATAGGGAGAGTTGCGCCATGTTTGATCCAGATAGTGACGGTGTTTTTGCCCGTGTTTCGGCCTCTGCAATCCGGCGCACGTTTGCCTGTGCGGTGCTTTATGGGCTGGCGATTATGTTGTTTTATGTCGCATTGGCGCGCCCGCCTGCGGCGATGTGGCTGCTGTTCTTGCTGGCGTTTGGTGCGCTGGTTTTGTTTGTTGCTGAAAAGCTGCGCCGTGCCACGCGCGTTGAGATTTTGTTAACGACCGAGGATGTGCGTGACAGTGAGGGGCGCATTTTGGCGCAGATGGCTGATGTTGTCAGTGTGCAGCGAGGTGCGTTTGCGTTGAAGCCTTCGAACGGATTTACGCTGGTGTTGCGCGACCCTGCGCCGCGCGCTTGGGCGCCGGGCATGTGGTGGCGCATGGGCCGTCGTGTAGGTGTTGGCGGTGTGACGGGTGCTGGTCCGGCCAAGTTCATGGCCGAACAGATTGCAATGCGGATCGCCAAACGGGACGGTGTTTAGCATTTTTCCTTGGTTGGATCGTCAGGATAACGGTTCCAGCAGACGGTTGGCGCAAAACGCGGGCTGATTGCGACAAAGGTGTTGAACTCGAGCGGCTCAAGCCCTGTGCCCATCATGATCCCGATCCCGTCACCGTATTTCGGCTGATAGCTTGTCCATGTTTCAACAAGAATGGCGCGTTCACCGTCCGAAAGTGTTGGTAAGCGTCCCGCGACAGTGTTGAGCCGCGCATGGTTAAAGTTTTGGCGACCACCGCGGTTGCGGGACCAAACGACCTTGTATTTACTGTCAGCAGCATCCCAGAAGAACACGGTGACCCGGTAATCAGGATCATTCTCGGCGAGCGTCAGGTATTTCAACAGGCTGCGGGTGCCATTGAGGTAGGTCGGATCAATATAGCCCGTTTCACGGCTATACATATCCGCTATTGTCAGCGCCGCTTTTGACGAAATCAGCTCGGCGCGGTAGGCGTCAAAGAACTGGAGTGTGATCAGGAAACCGTAGACCATAATCGGGGTCATCAGGACCATTTCAACAATAGCTGTGCCTGTTTCCTCCAGTTTGAACCGGATTATTCTGCGCTTGATGCGATCTAGACCAATCATTGAAACGGCTCCATGACAAAGGCGGAACTTGCGACAAGCCCGTAGGCTGTTCCACTTTTCTTGGGGATTTGGCCAGCAAGCGTGGCCCGACCCCAGCCGGATGTCGACGACACAGGGTCAAAGAGGGCGCAAACCTGTAGCACCATAAGTTCGTTGTTGTTGCCGTTAGTGAACTGGACCGCAGGCTGCACGGTCAAAGCCCGATCAATGCAGCGGATTGGCCCGTCAAGTTTGGTTGACCACGCCCGCACATCCATACGCACCATCTCAAGCTGAAGGTTCTCCATGCACTCGGGGATGATGGCTGCATAGGTGCAAATGGATTGTTTCAACTCGCCGTGCTCTGGATCGCGCAGGCGTCCGATGCGCACGTCACGCACCGTGAGATCAAGCCCGCGCTCGAGCATCACATGGCGCGTTGACACCATCCCGCCCTCATAGGCCGACAGGAACAGGATAAAGAATGCAGGCAGCATAAAGAGGATCTCGATGCTTGCGGTCCCCTCGGACTTGCGTCCGAAGTTGCGCAGCGCCTTTGTGAATGTGCGTATCATAGTGACAGCCTCAATTCAGTGATTTGTTTCGCGATGCCCTCGAAAACGGTGTCCATCTTGTCGCCGTTGACCACGTTGAAGAAGTGCGAGGGTGAGGATGCGCAAAGCGCCATTTCGTTAACCCCGTGCGGTTCGGCCTCGACGGCAATCGCATAGATGATGATGTCTTTGGCCTTGGCCAAGGTGCACATGTCTTGCAGCAACACATCACCGTTTGTGCCGCCATCGGGCCCATAGGTGTTGTTGGTGTTATAGGGGTCTTCTGCGTAGCGCTCGAATGTATAGTTGCCGAGCAAGGACGCGTTACCGAGTTCCCGTTTCCGGAAATATTGCACGTTATTGTTAGCCCAGTGGGCAACATCGCTAGGGCTATCATAGGCAAATGGCATCAGGTGATCTGTGCCCGAGTTCTGACCGTCTGTCATCAAGACGATGACCTTTTGCGTCGTGATCGCAACACCGGGCGTATTGTAGTCGGCAGGGCGCCCCGCAAAGCTTCCGTCAATTTTGCTTTTGGAGATCAAAGATGTGACGGCAGGTCTCATGGAGGGGTCAAGCAAGGCAAGCCCCCACTTAAGGCCCATATAGATCGCCGTACCCGCACGCGGTTGCAGCAGGTTGATATTGGTGCGCAGCGTGGTCAGGTTTTGCGTCAACGGAATGATCTGTTCATAGCTCCACCGTGGGCACACTGTATCGGTCATTTCGTTGCTGTTGCTACTCGGCCCGGGGTTCCACTGATAGTGCTGCATCTGCTTGAACGTCGCAGTCGTGCCCATGGCGAGAGTTGCGTAGTCGCTATCGGCGAAGTCCACGCAATATGAAAAATCGTGCTGTTTGGTGGTTGTCAGTTCGCCAAAGAGGTCTGGCCCCGCGTTCACCTGCTGGGAGTAGGGCACAAGCGAGATCGAGATATTGCCTGCGTATTCGGGCAGCAAGATCGCTTCGGTGAATTTGATCGCTGCGCGGCGCAACGCTTGGATTTTGGATTCTGATGTCGAGGACCCCGGCGAAGGTGTCACGGGATAAGCCATGGACCCCGAGAGGTCGACAATAAGCGAGACCTCGATATCGGCCACACCTTCAACAGCGGTGGCCGCCGCAGGTGCGACAAGCTCGTCGATCCCCATCATTTTGAGGAAGATGGTGTTTAGCGGCAATCTGGCATTCACCCCAACGGATGTGAAGTTGCCCGTATCTACAACGTCGATCGGCCCGTGAATCGCACCGCCAAAGCCTGCTTTGTTAAAGTAGTCGGTAACAACATCGGCTTGGGTTTTGTCTTGTGTCAGGTCGGCCGCGGCCAGAACGGCGCGGTCGGCGGTGCTTTGCAGCATTGCGCGGCGCGATTCAAAGCGCATGAAGTCAACAGCCATGCCGCCAACGATCAACATGAGCACCAGAAAGATGAGCGTCATCACGATGATCGTCCCGTCTTCGCCCCGCTTGAAGCGTGCGAGGTGCTGTATGATCTTATGCGTTAGACGCTCTGATTTTACGTGCCGACCAAGTTTCATAGTTCTCACCAATTCTAACCGATTACGCCCCCGAATGGAGTCGTTTCACGGTTTTTCCCAACGCTCTTAGACCAGAGACCTGTGTTCGAATTGGGGCGAAACCGAGACATTAAATGTGCATCCCCGTCGTGTTTTCAGGTCCAATCACATGCCCAGCCACCCATTGTTGCCTGAATTTGCCCCCAAACCCCGCCGAATGGCCTGCCGCCCCAGCGTGGACTCGCCGATTGGCCCGATTTCGCCAAAAGTTTTCACAATGCCTAATAATTCATCAAAACGCCGTTATGGTGAGCGCAAGCTTGCATGCTTCAACTGTATCCCCCGACCGAAATGTCGGCATTGGAAGGACCGCCCAAATGACTACCGTTCATCAGACCTCGGCTGAACCCAGCTTTCGCGAATCTGTAGATATGATGTTCAACCGCGCTGTTGCGCTCATGGATCTTAGCCCCGGCCTTGAGGAGAAAATCCGCGTTTGTAATGCGACCTATACGGTGCGGTTTGGCGTCCGTTTGCGCGGCGCTATCCATACGTTTACGGGGTATCGCTCGGTGCATTCCGAGCACATGGAGCCTGTAAAGGGCGGTATCCGCTTTGCGCCTTCGGTGCATCAGGATGAAGTGGAGGCGCTTGCGTCGCTTATGACCTTTAAATGCGCTCTTGTTGAGGCCCCGTTTGGTGGCTCCAAGGGCGGTTTGCGGATCGACCCGAACGAATGGGAACCCCATGAGCTCGAGCAGATCACCCGCCGGTTTGCCTATGAGTTGATCAAGCGCGACCTGATCAACCCCGCACAGAACGTGCCCGCTCCCGATATGGGCACGGGCGAACGCGAGATGGCGTGGATTGCCGACCAGTATAAGCGGATGAATACGACCGATATCAACGGCGCGGCCTGTGTCACGGGCAAGCCGATCAACGCCGGTGGTATTCAGGGTCGCACGGAAGCCACGGGGCGCGGCGTGCAATATGCGCTGCGCGAATTTTTCCGCTATGAGGAAGACAAGGCGGCGGCTGGCCTGACGGGCACGCTTAAGGGCAAGCGGGTAATTGTCCAAGGTCTCGGTAACGTGGGCTACCACGCGGCCAAATTCCTTGCCCAAGAGGACGGCGCGCTGATTACGGGCATCATCGAGCGTGATGGCGCGCTGCACAATGAAGCGGGGCTTGACGTCGAGGCGGTCCACAGCTGGATCAAAAAGCACGGCGGCATCAGCGGATATCCTGACGCGACCCATCAGGCGGATGGTGCGCTTTTGCTGGAGCAGGAATGCGATATCTTGATCCCGGCCGCACTTGAGGGGGTGATTAACCTCTCGAATGCCGATCGCATCAAGGCGCCGTTGATTATTGAGGCGGCGAATGGGCCAGTCACGGCGGGCGCGGACGAAATCCTGCGCGACAAGGGCTGTGTGATTATCCCTGATATGTATGCCAACGCGGGCGGTGTGACGGTTTCGTATTTCGAGTGGGTCAAAAACCTGTCCCATATCCGTTTCGGGCGCATGCAGCGTCGTGCAGAGGAAGCGCGCCACCAGTTGCTTGTGGACGAATTGCAACGCCTTGACCGCTATCTCGGGTCCGATTGGTCGATGTCCAAGGACTTTAAGGAAAAGTATCTGCGCGGGGCTGACGAGCTTGAGCTTGTGCGCTCGGGCCTCGATGACACGATGCGCGCGGCCTATCAGTCGATGCGCAAGGTCTGGCACGAGCGTGACGATGTGACCGATTTGCGCACTGCCGCTTTCATTGTGTCGATCAGCAAGGTTGCGATGAGTTACCAAGCCAAGGGGCTTTGACCTAAAGGCGCGCCATACGGCGCAAGACATTTTCAAGAATGGCGTGCAGCAGGTGTTTGCGCGCCATTTTTTGTCGCTGATGTGCTTTTCTTCTGTTGAATTCCCGCCTAGCGTAACCGCAGTTCATGGCGGGAGCATGGTGATGGGATATTCTGGATTTAAGGTCATCAAGGAAGGCTTGTTTGGCCAAAAGGGCTGGAAGCCTGTCTGGCGCAATCCAGAGCCAAAGGCCGAATATGACGTCATCATCATTGGTGGCGGTGGTCATGGGCTATCGACCGCGTTTTACCTTGCCAAGGAGCATGGCTATAAGAATATCGCCGTGCTTGAGAAGGGATATCTGGGCGGTGGTAATGTGGGCCGCAATACCACGATCGTGCGCGCCAACTACTTTTTGCAGGGCAATTCCGAGTTTTACTCTCATTCATTGAAGCTATGGGAAAATCTAGAGAACGAGTTGAATTACAATGTCATGCATTCCCAGCGTGGCCTGATTAACCTGTTTCATTCTGACGGCCAGCGCGATGCCTTTGCGCGCCGCGGCAATGCGATGATCAACCAAGGTGATGATGCGGAGCTGCTGGATGTCGCGGGCGTGCGCAAGCATCTCCCCTATCTGGATTTCGACAATATCCGTTTCCCGATTTACGGCGGTTTGCTGCACAAGCGCGGCGGCACGGCCCGTCATGATGCGGTGGCGTGGGGCTATGCGCGCGGGGCCGACCAGCGCGGCGTTGATCTGATCCAGAACTGTGAGGTCACGGGCATTGATATCGAGGGCGGTGTGGTCAAGGGCGTGCAGACCTCACGCGGGGCCATTCGCGCCAAGAAGGTGGCGATTGTCACTGCGGGCCGCTC
>CAKZNT010000056.1 GCA_937132065.1 uncultured Loktanella sp. | reverse complement strand
CTTGCCGCGATGATGACAACGGATCTCGATAAACCAGTCCTTATGTTCATTGAGAGCGGGGCTTCAAAGGCCCCGTTAGCGAGTACCGCCGCGACGCACGATAACGGACATGGGCTTGCATCATGGGTTTGGCCCGAAGACGCCGCAATGCCCGCCCTGCCCGACGCACATTATATAAGGTCAGATATTTCATGACGCAGCCCCCACACACAGACACATTACCGCAACGCGACACACTGCCCAACCGCCGCTTGTCCGAGACCCGCAAGGTAGAAACCGCCGATGGAGCAAGCGTCTATCTGACCATTGGTTATGATCCCGATGCGCCGTGTCAGCCACGTGAGGTGTTTTATTCGAGCGGGTTCCGCACTGGATCACAACTTGAGTTTCAAGTGCAAGATATCTGCGTTTTGCTTTCCTTGATGTTGCAGCACGGATTTACGCCTACCCAATTGGTCAAATCGCTCTCCAAACAGGACCAGCCCGACCGCAGTGTGGCTTTTGGCAGCCTCACAGGCTTGATTGCCCACCAGCTCACTTTGCCGCCCACATGGGCCGACATCCCTGTCGCAGATGCGTAGAACTGGACACTCGTTTGGTGCGCTTATCGCAGGCGCTGCGCGACAGAAGATTTGCGCCTTAGCCCTTGGAATAGCAGCTTTATCGGCCACATCCGCCACCGGCGACACGTGGTGCGACATTCCCTACGCGCCTGAAAATATCTACGGCCCCGAGGAGCGCGAGTTCCGCCAAGAGATTGTTGCTGAATTTGAAGCCTACATGGTCGAGGCCCGCGAATACATTAACTGTCTGGAAGCTGAGCGGCAACGCATGTTTGAAGAGGTCCGCGTGCAGGTCAATATTTATGGACAGTTCTTGGAGCGCGTAAAGTGGGAGACACAATGAGGCATTTCTCTTTTTTGGTGTCGATAATCGCCTCACTCTGGAACGCGCCTATTGCAGCGGCCGTCGCAAGGGGTTGTGATGACGCCAGGAAAGCGGCTTCAAGTCACCTAAATTGGGATGTTTTTTTTCGGGCAACTTCTGGGATCTTTCACTACCGCTAGAAGCTGTGTGACCCCAGTCACACTCTTACTTGCAGCTTTTGCTTGCTCTTTGAGAACCGAATGCAGCCGAAGCTGTTGTCAATGTCGGTTTGGTCGTTCCTTATGCAGTTCAGAACTCTCCTAGTTAGATCCAAAAACAAATGAAGGTGGCTACATTGAAGTGTCAATATTGCGGTGGCAACAATCCCGAAAGCGCGCAGCACTGCGGTAATTGCGGTGAAGCTCCCCCTCCCACTCCCCCGATGGGTCGTGCAAAACCCAAACCAGAGTTCAAAAGTGGTAGAAATGCAAGGTCGTGATTGACTGAGCTTTACCATCACACTGACTGCGATCCTTAAGGTTTCAGGGAGCGGAACGCCTCTGTGGCCGCGCTATCTCGAACTCGACCCAAAGCGGCCAGCGTTGCGCGTTGTTCACTGATTGCGGATTAGGCTTCTCGTTGACCTGTGGGTTACAAAACGCTAACAGAATGTGATTACAACTTATTAGGGTGCCTTTATGTTAGTTACACTGCGATCTTCTCTGCGTTCCGGCGCTTATATTTTGGCGCTACAGCTTGCTGGGACCGCGGCATTTGCTGACATTGATACGGGCCTTGCAGCGCTTGATGGTGGTGATGTCGCGACGGCTGCGTCGGAGTTTCAGGCGAGTTTCGAGGGCGGCGACGGCAACGGCGCTTTTTATCTTGGACGCCTTTTTGAGTTTGGTCTGGGGACTGATGTCGACATGTCCCGCGCTGCCAATCTTTACGCAGCTGGCGCAGACAAGGGCTCTATCCTTGCGATGAACCGCCTTGGATTGCTCTACCTTGAGGGTACAACCTTACTGCGAGATTATGCTGAAGCCGGCCGTTATTTCTGTCAGGCTGCAGAACTGGGCGACCAAAATGGTGAGCTGAACTGCGCCTTGATGCTGAAAGAAGGTAAAGGCATGGAGGTCGATGCGGCCAAAGCTGTCAGCTATTTTGAGGCGTCATCCGCACAAGGTAACATTGCAGCACAGAACCTGTTGGGCCAAATTTTGCTGGCAGGCGACGGGGTTCCTGCGGATCAAGACAAGGCGGTCGCGTTGTTTTCTCAAACAGCCGAGGCCGGCAATGCCATGGGTTTGTATGAATTGGCCAAACATTACAGCGCTGGCGAAACACCTGATCTGGTAAAGGCCTATAGCTTTGCCAATCTTGCTGCTGTCCGCCAACACCCAGAGGCCACTGCACTGCGTAATGCGCTCGAAGTGCAAATGGACAACAGCCAGGTCACTGCGGGTCAGGCTGAATCCAAGGCTTGGACTGACGCACAAATCGCCAAACAAGCAGCACTGCAACAAGAGCAATCAAAGTAAAAATGGAACGTGGTGTTAAGCGGTTCCTGACAGCGGTTTGTCTTTGTTTTACGGGTTCACTCGCACAGGCACAAATTGTGTGCCTGCCGATTGATGTTGTGCGTGTCGACAATGCAGACATTCTTGAGCCGGTCAATGTGCAAGCGATTGTGGCACCCTATCAAGGGCGTTGCATTGGTCTCGTCGAATTTGATGAGATTTTGGAAAAGCTGACACTTGCCTACGTAGACCTCGGTTTTGTCCTAAGTCGCGCCTATCTGCCTGAGCAAGATCTGACAAAACGTGAGTTAATCATCAAGGTTGTGGAAGGCGAACTTTCCGACATCACAATCAACGGCGCGCAAAGACCGTATTGGTCGCATGCCGTATTTCCAAAACTGATTGGGAAGCCCGTCAATATCCGCGATGTAGAGCAAGGGCTCGACCAGATCGAGTCTATGCCGCGCTGGCGGGCCAATATGGAATTTACGCCTGGCGAAGATGCGGGAGATAGTGTGCTGGCTGTCAGTGCAGAAACCGCCAAACCTTATCAGATCAAGGTCACGACCGACAATCGCGGCAATGACCAAACGGGCAAATGGAACACTGGGCTCAGCGGAGATTTTACCAACCTTTTAGGGATCAATGACACACTCACATGGGGTGTGAGCAAAAGTGTTGGGCCGGATCCGTTTTCATTGGGGTATAGCGGCGACCAAAACAACAGCTCGTCATTTGAATATACGCTGCCTTACGGAGCATGGACGTGGTCTTACGGTATGTCATGGAGCGATTATGAGCTTACAATACCGGGCGCGATCTCACCGATTGTAACGAACGGTAAATCTCGCAACCAGACACTGACGGCGCGGTACCTATGGTCACGGGATCAAACGACCAAGCACACGGTGCACGCCACTTTAACCCGTGCGCGCAATGCAAACTATATTCAGGACGTCTTTATTGATGCCTCTAGCCGTACCTTGACGGGGCTGGAGCTTGGTTACGCGGTGTCCAAGCCGTTCGGACCCGGGAGCCTGGACGCGACGTTTCATGTTGCACGGGGTTTGACGTGGTTTGGGGCGCAAGATGCCCGCGATGTGCCAGAAGGTGGACCAAATCCACAATACCTGTTGTTAGGGTTCAGCGCCGATTACGTTCAGAAATTGAACGACAAAACCAAGTGGACCTCAACTGCGACAGGGCAATTGAGCGCAGACCGCCTTTATGGTGGGCAGTCGTTTGCAATTGGTGGTGTCTCGACAGTCCGCGGCAGCAAGATCGCTTTGGCCTCAGGCAGCAGCGGCATCGTTTGGCGCAACGAGATAGACTATAGCCTCGCGCAAACGACCATTGGCAGCGCGACGCTCTACGGCGCCTTGGATTTCGGCCGTATCCTTGCGCAGCCTCGCTTGGAAATTACCAGTGCTTCAGCACTAGGAAGCGCTATTGGTATCAAGTTGAATAACGATAACTTCAACTTTGATCTATCATACCAAAAAATTCTGAAAGTTTCGGAAGGCCTGCAGTCCCCTGTTGGCGAATGGTTCGTAAATGTTGAGTTTGTTTTTTAAGGATTGCCTACGATGAACATGTCATGGATGCAGAAAAAATTGCGGATGACGACCATGGTCGTCGCCAATCTTGCGATCACGGTTCAACCTGTTCTTGCGCAGTCCATTGTCTCAGATTCGCGGTCATCGGGCCCAACAGTTTTACAGACTAACAATGGCGTCGATATGGTCATGATAGAAACGCCAAACAGCGCCGGCGTTTCTATCAACACATATGGACAATTTGATGTGGCCCCCACCGGCGTGGTCCTCAACAATATCGACACTAACTACGGTGTGACCAATTTAGGCGGATTTGTTCAGGGCAACGCGAATCTAGCCGGTGGACCTGCGTCCCTGATCGTCAATCAAGTGACCACCAACAATGTTGCTGATCTGAATGGCTATATTGAAGTTGGTGGCGCGAGGGCCGATGTTGTCATCGCGAGCCCTTACGGCATCACTTGTAACGGCTGTGGTTTTATCAACACCGATCACGTGGCGCTGACGACTGGCACACTTAATTATAACGGTAACGGATCGTTGCGCGGCACGCGCGTCACTGATGGCACGATTAGAATTGGAGAGCGCGGCCTGGATGCGCGCGGCGTTTCTCAATTCGATATCATTGCCCGCCAAGTCCGCTTTGCAGGCTCTGTACAAGGCCAACGGGTGT
This sequence comes from uncultured Loktanella sp., assembly GCA_937132065.1. GTDB lineage: Bacteria > Pseudomonadota > Alphaproteobacteria > Rhodobacterales > Rhodobacteraceae > Yoonia. The sequence goes on along the minus strand of CAKZNT010000056.1, from coordinate 4,320 downwards.
TAGTTGTCGCCGGCCAAAATGATGTGATCTTTGCCACGGGTGCTGCCACAGCACATTCGGGTAGCAGCTCAGATAGCCCTGAATACGCAATCGACTCTACGGTTTTTGGTGGCATGTATGCCAATCAGATCACAATTGTCTCGACCGAGAGAGGCAGCGGTGTGCGCGCCCCGGCCCGTATGGCGACCTCTGCGCAAGGTATGTCAATCACTGCCGACGGACGTTTGGTTCTTGGTCAGGTGTCATCACAGGGTCAGATCAGGGCGCAATCTCGCAACTCAAGCGTTGTTGTTCGTGAAACCGTTTATGCGCGCGGCCCACTTTCTATTCAAGCAAAGCAAGACATGATCGCCAACGCCGACGCAACAATCGTGTCTGATGCAGCGGTATCGATCAACGCTGGTGGCAATCTCACGGTGCGCGACAGTGCACAAGTATCCACGCGTGGCCCGCTGACCCTGACCGTTGGTGAAACACTTCACTTAGCTCAAAACGCCAATCTGGTGTCCTACCGCAATTTAAATATTACGGCAGAAAGCGCCAACTTACGCGAGGATAGCTTGATTTATGCGGGTGCGGCAGATGAAGGCGAAACACCACTTACCGCGCAGTTGAATTTTAACCTTTCCGGCGACGCTAATTTGGAGAGCGCAAGTCTTTACGCCACGGGTGCCATGACGTTTGACGCGCGCGACATCACCATTCGAGGTGACAGTCTGGATGATGGGACCGAATTCGCCTCGCTTGGTAGGATGGCAATTAACGCGCGCAACCTGACAACGACTGGTGCACGCCTCGAAGCCGCGGGCAATGTCGATATTGCGTTGGAGAACGATTTTAACGCTGGTGAAGGCACTCTAATTGCTTCGCGCCGTCAACTTCGGATTCAATCAAACGAAATGGTGCTGGCAGGTGTTTTGTTGCAGGCTGATGGTCTCATTGCGCTAGATGCGCAAACAGGAGACGTGACTGCTAATGACTTAGAGATTACTTCGGGTGGCACGAGCGGTGTTAGCGTTGACGGGCAATCAATTGATCTGGACGAAACAATAATCATCGCGGCATCCGGTGATGTGCGTCTAACGGCGAACGCCGGCGGGCTTCGCTTGGATGGTGATGTCCAAGCACAAGATGACCTGACCATTGCTGCGCGTGACGAGATGTTTTTGGCGGGGCAGCTGCAGGGCAATATGGGCTTCACCGCACAAGCCAATGCGATCACAAGCTCGGCAGACATTTACGGTGCGGATGTAACCCTCGCCTCACGAGGCAGTGATCTTTCGGTGACAGGTGTGATCACGACACCAGGTAATTTGGCTCTCTCCTCAGGACGGGATCTCAGCAACTCTGCTGAATTGCTGGCAAATGGTGACATATCCCTCACATCGGCAAATAGTCTCCTGAATGTTGGGAATTTCGCGAGCTTTGGTCAGCTTGCAATGCAGGCTGGCGGCAGTCTTACAAATAGCGGAACTGGCGTCACACAAGGACAAGCCGCCGCTGCTGAAATTTTACTGACAGGTCTGAGTGTTACAAATAGCGGTGAATTGGTTGCTGCGGGTGATGTGCAGGTGACTTCACTCGGTGGTGGGGTCGTGAACACGGCTGCGATCGCCGCGCTGAATGATCTAACAATCACATCTGCGACTGGTATTACCAGCGACGCAGACCTTGTGGCTGGTGGCACCTTGGCGCTCAACGCGCAAAACGGTGACCTCGATCTAAGCGGCGCATTGCAATCTTCAAACGGACTAGACTTGACGGTAGCAGGGGATTTCACCAACGGCTCCAACTTGATTAGTAACGGTGTAATTAGCCTTTCGGCGACGGGCGACTTGACCAACTCTGGTGGGTTTCTGAGTGACGATGCCGTGACATTTTCGGCCGGTGGCGCATTGATCAACACAGGGTCTGGCTTGGCCGCAACAGGTGCAAGCGCCCTATCCCTCTCTCTCACAGGCGGTGCTGTAACCAATGCAGGTAATGCGATTATCGTTAATGATATCAACATTCTATCGAACGTTGTTGATGTAGAGAACACAGGTGATTTAATAGCGGGTGGCGCGATCGGCGTGACAAGCGCCACGACGCTTTTCAACGACGCTGAGTTGTTGTCGGGTGGCGCCATGACCTTGACTGCGGGCAGTTCTCTGATCAACAGCGGCACACTCGATACAGCCAATGCACTTGTTTTGTCGGGGAGTGCCGTTGAAAATGTAGGGGCGCTTACCGCGTCGCAAACCATCACTATTTCCGCGCGAGATAATCTAACAACGGCTGGCTTTATTCAGTCTGGCGGTGCGGTGACTTTGCAGGCAGGTAGAGATCTTGTGAGCGATAGCGCGATCTTGTCCCAGTCCAGCATCACCCTGTCGTCAGGTCGCGATGCCACAAACCGCGGGAATCTCGCGGCATCAGGCGCTATCGTGATGGCCGCTGCAGGTGATCTCGTGAACGCCGGTGGCGCCCTTTTGACAGGACAGGCAATGGCGGGGTCCGTCGACATGACGGGCGCATCTATATTTAACAGTGCTGACCTGATCGTCGCCGGCGATGTCCACTTAACCACAACGAGCGGCAGCACCTTACGCAACGAAGGCATGATCTCTGCGAGAGGTGGTGTCACTTTAGATGGCCAAGGCGCAGTGGTGAACAACGGCGAGGTCGTGTCAAACCTCGCGCTCGCGCTTTTGGCAGGCACGAACCTGACCAACACGGGCGACCTGACGTCTGGCGTTGAAATTGCTGCAAACGCAGGCACGAACCTGACCAATAGCGGTAGGTTTATGGCATTTGGTACCGTTTCGATGACGGCAAACGGCGCGTTGACTAATACCGCTGATGGTCTTGGCGGCATAAACGCAAGCGCAACAGACCTGAACCTGACGGGCGGTTCTGTGTTCAATTCTGGTGACGTCGTCATTGCAGGCGCAATTGATATAACCTCAACCGTTAACCATGTAACAAACGAGGGCGATCTGACAGGCAGCGGTGCTATCACGCTTTCTGCGAATGACGGCCTGATGAACGCTGGCGCTTTGAACTCGGCCAACCAGATTACGCTTGAGACACTCGGCGGATCATTGACCAATAGTGCTGCGCTATTCTCGCTCACCGGATTGACATTGAACGGTGCGGGGACAGTGACCAACTCAGGTAGCCTTGGCGCGAACGGTGCAGTGACGTTGACGGCGCAAGCGGGTGATTTGACCAACAACGGCAGCCTATTTGCGATCGATGCGATCACACTGACCAGTTCCGGCACAACGACCAATAACGGTGACGGTCTGAATGCCGCGACCGCAAGCGCACAACAGCTGCTCTTGTCAGGGCAAAGCGTTGTAAACTCCGGCAGTATCATCATTCAGGATACGATCCAGCTTCTTGGTGGCACAGGCGACGTGCGTCAAACAGGTACGATTATTGCAGGCGATGCGATCACTGTTGCCTCGGCGGGCCATGCCGTTCTTGGCGGCTCAATCCAATCTGCGACGGCAGTGGCAGCGCAAACTGGTTCTCTCTTAAGCGATGGCGTTATCAGGGCCGCCCAGACGGTAGAGCTCACGACAACGTCAGGTGACTTGGCGCAAAACGGTAACCTGTCTGCAAACGGCAACGTGACCTTGGCAAGTGCAGGTCAAATCATTCAAAGCAACAGCATTCGCTCCAATCAGGGCGACGTAACACTTTCGGGAACAACAGGTACACTAAATGGCTCGGTCACCGCAGCAGGAACGTTGTCAACTGACCTGAGCGGCAACCTGACGACTTCAGGGACGCTTTGGGCAAACGATACTGTCACGCTCGATGCACGCGGGCTTACTCTTGCCGGATCTGTCACGGGTTTGAACGCGGTTACCATCCAAAGCGAACCTTTGCGCACTGCAAGCCTCAATGGCACGATTGCCTCCAACGGCGAGATTACCGTTTCTGCAGGCACAATTACGATGGGTGCCGGCGCAGTCATCACCGCCGTTGCCGCCGATCTCACCCTCACGGCTACGTCATCTGTTCGGATGGACGGACTGCTGCACACTGGTCAAAATCTCAATGTGCAAGGCGGGAGCATTTCTCAAAACGGCACGGTAACAGTAGGTGCAATTGCTTCACTGACAAGTACGGTCAACGACGTTGATCAGAACGGGACACTGACAGCAGGCGTAATAGAGTTCGATTCCGCACGCAGCATAAACAACACCGGAGAAATCTTTGGCTCAGCCGTTCTGAGCGCAGATCGCCATATAGAGGTGGTCCTAGTTTTTCGACCAGTTTGCAGCCTTGTTAAGGTAGATCTGGGTTTCGTGTCAGGCCGCTAATCTC
>CAKZNT010000055.1 GCA_937132065.1 uncultured Loktanella sp. | reverse complement strand
TGCAAACGCTTTTGATGCATCCACATGTAGCGCACGTCAAACGTCAGGTTATACCCCGTTGTGCCCGCGCAAATGACAACCATGCCGCCGCGTTTGCACACAAACGTAGACACAGGGAACGTCGCCTCGCCGGGGTGTTCGAACACCATGTCGACGTTATTGCCCTTGCCAGTGATCTCCCAGATCGCCTTGCCAAACTTGCGGGTCTCGGTGAACCACTCCTTATACTCAGGCGTGTTCACGGTCGGCATCTGGCCCCAGCACTTGAAATCGTTGCGGTTGATCACGCCCTTGGCGCCCAAGGACATCACAAACTCGCGCTTGGTCTCGTCCGAGATCACACCGATTGCATTTGCGCCCGCCGTATTGATCAACTGGATCGCATAAGAGCCAAGACCACCAGACGCGCCCCATACCAGCACATTTTGACCGGGCTTCAATTCATGGGGATGGTGACCAAACAGCATGCGGTATGCAGTGGCCAGCGTCAGCGTATAACAGGCGCTTTCTTCCCAAGACAGATGCTGCGGGCGGGCCATAAGCTGTTGAGCCTGCACGCAAGTGAACTGCGCGAATGACCCATCAGGGGTCTCGTAGCCCCAGATGCGCTGGCTCTCCGAAAACATCGGGTCGCCGCCGTTGCACTCTTCATCGTCGCCGTCATCCTGATTGCAATGGATCACAACCTCGTCGCCAACCTTCCAGCGCTTGACCTTGTCACCAACAGCCCAAACGATCCCCGAGGCGTCCGACCCCGCAATGTGGAAGTCCGCTTTATGCACGTCAAACGGGCTAATCGGAATGCCAAGGCCAGCCCAAACGCCGTTGTAGTTCACGCCAGCGGCCATCACCATGACAAGCACCTCATGGCTGTCAGGCTGCGGGCAGTCCACGACTTCGATTTCAAACGCCTTGTCAGGCTCGCCATGACGTTCGCGGCGGATGGTCCATGCATACATCTGCTCGGGCACATACCCGAGAGGCGGCATTTCACCGACCTCGTAAAGCGGCTTTTCAGGTGCGTCATAGGGTGCAGGTGCGGTTTGCGTATCTAAAGCCATGTCGGCCTCCTCGGGTCGAAATCAACGAAATTGCCGCAGCGCAGAATCGCCGCGTTAACCCATTGATAGCGGCTTGCCCCGAAAGATTGCAACCCCCAAGGGGCTAATTTTGTAATTTAATTACTCTGCAATCGCAGCATTTTCTGCTGCACCTGCATCAAAGTGGTGCGCAATAGAGCGGGCATAGTAGGCAAGCAGGTCACGATCATCGGGATTTTCCATGATCACATCCGCAGATTCGGCCAGTGCCCCGCGCGCAATCAGATCGGTCAGCGCGGCCTCGACCACGACTTGCGCCTCGCGGCGTGGCGCAGGAATACCGCGCGCCACAAGATCAGCCGTGACGGCCTCCACACGCGTAACCAGTTCCCCACGCGCCATCGCGCCCTCGGTTGTCAAAATCCACGACACCAACGGTACGGACAGGACGGGGATCACATCCGAGATACGGCGCATCAATTCGGCTGCGACCTCGTCGGTCATGTCACCACTGCCCTGTGCGACGAACCCTGCAAGGTTTAGCGGCGCACCAAAGCTGACGGCGGCCGTGCCGAACTTCTCGAACCTGCGGGTGATCCGCTGCCACATATGCTGCACAACAACCCGCACCATCATCCATAGCGGCGGGCGAAAGCGGCGCTCGCCCGTCTTGTCAGCCTGCACAAGAAAACGATCCTCCAGCACGCGGTCATAATTCAGGGCCACAGGCACAAAGATCACATCACGATTGCCGGGTTTGAAATCGGACACGATGTAATTCAGCAGCCCCAGCTTCGGGTCAGCCAAGGCGCCCGTCACGCTCAATCGGCCCTCGGGAAACACGGCCTGACTAACGCCGCCCGCTGTTGCCATCTGCACATAACGGGCCAAAACCTTGCGATAGAGGTCACCGCGCGACTTGCGACGGATAAAGTATGCACCCATCGCGCGGATCACAGAACTTAGCGGCCAGACACGCGCCCATTCGCCCACCGCATATGACAGCGCACCAGCACGCGCCGCCAGATAGGTAACAAGCACGTAATCCATGTTGCTGCGGTGGTTCATCACAAAAATCACCGTTGCATCGGGGTCCAGCTTTGACAGACCCTCACGGTCGAACGTGCCCAGCCGGATACGGTAAAGAGAGGTCGATAGCCACTTTGCCAAACGGGTTCCGATGGTGAAATACGCGGTCGCTGAAAACGAGGGCACGATCTCGCGGGCATAGTCCCTAGCCTTCTCGAACGCGACATTCTCGGGCACGTTTTCCGTGGCGGCATAATCGACAATCGCCTTGGTGATTTCAGGGTCATAAATGATGCGCTGGATCATGTCATAGCGGCGCGCCAACTTGAACGGCTCGATCGGGCGCTGCAATCGCGTGTTCAATCGGGCAATCACCCGTTCGGCGCGTTTGCGAAAAAACCAGCGCACGGAGGGGAACAAAAAGTGGGACGCAAACGTCACCACCGCAAAGAGCAGGATAAGAACAAACGCCCAAAGCGGCATGGAGATAGTTTGAGACATGAGCGAACCCTGACAGGGAACCGCACAGAGGTAAATCCTGCCATGCCGCAACGCAGCGAATTGACAACGCCAGAAAATGACGAATAATACCCCTAACGCGTAATTTTATTTCGCAAGCTGATTCAAGGAGCCGCCCCATGTCGCACCCGCAGAAAGACCGCCCGTGGTTATTTAGGACCTACGCTGGTCACTCAACGGCATCTGCCTCAAATGCGCTTTACCGCGGCAATCTCGCTAAGGGGCAAACCGGGCTTTCGGTCGCTTTCGATTTGCCCACGCAAACGGGTTACGACAGCGATCACATCCTTGCAAAAGGCGAAGTTGGCAAAGTCGGCGTGCCCGTCAGCCACCTTGGCGACATGCGCGCGCTCTTCAAGGACATCCCGCTTGAGCAGATGAACACCTCGATGACGATCAACGCGACCGCGCCGTGGTTGCTCTCGCTTTATATCGCTGTGGCCGAAGAACAAGGCGCTGACACCACGACCCTTCAGGGCACGGTGCAAAACGACATCATCAAGGAATACCTGTCGCGCGGCACTTACATCTGCCCGCCCGAACCTAGCTTACGCATGATCACCGACGTTGCCGCCTATACGCGCGCGCATCTGCCCAAGTGGAATCCGATGAACGTGTGCAGCTACCATCTGCAAGAGGCAGGCGCGACACCCGAAGAAGAACTCGCCTTTGCGCTCGCCACCGCCTGCGCCGTGCTCGACGATCTGCGCGGCAAAGTGCCGCCCGAAAACTTCCCCGAAATGGTGGGCCGCATCTCGTTCTTCGTAAACGCAGGCATCCGGTTCGTGACGGAACTCTGCAAAATGCGGGCCTTCGTGGAGCTCTGGGATGAAATCTGCGCCACCCGCTACGGCGTGGAAGACGCCAAATACCGCCGTTTTCGCTACGGCGTGCAGGTCAATTCGCTTGGCCTGACCGAACAGCAGCCAGAAAACAACGTCTATCGCATCCTCTTGGAAACGCTGGCCGTGACCTTGTCCAAAAACGCACGCGCACGCGCTGTGCAGCTGCCCGCTTGGAACGAGGCGCTTGGCCTGCCCCGCCCATGGGATCAACAATGGTCGCTGCGGATGCAACAAATCCTCGCCTACGAGACCGACTTGCTGGAGTTCGACGACCTGTTTGACGGCAACCCCGCGATTGATCGCAAGGTCAACGCGCTCAAGGAAGGGGCGCGCGCCGAACTCGCGCAAATCGATGGCATGGGCGGTGCGGTCAACGCCATCGCCTACATGAAAGGGCGCCTTGTCGAGAGCAACGCCGCACGCATCGCAGGCATTGAAGACGGCACAACCACGGTTGTCGGCGTCAACAAGTGGCAAACCGGTGAACCCTCGCCGCTCACCGCTGGCGACGATGCAATCATGGTCGCGGACAAAGACGCCGAAGCCGATCAGTTGCGCCGCCTGTCCGCTTGGAAACGGGACCGCGATGGCGCAGAGGTCATCGCCGCTCTCACCGCACTGCGCGCAGCGGCAACAGACGGGACCAATATCATGATACCGTCGATTGCTTGCGCGCGCGCCGGGGTGACAACGGGCGAATGGGCGGACGTCATCAGAAGCGTCTTTGGCCAGTATCGCGCGCCCACAGGCGTAAGCAAAAATCCGTCAAACCACACCGAGGGGCTTGATGAGTTGCGCGAAAACGTCGACCGCGTCAGCCACGCCCTTGGGCGCCGCCTGAAATTCCTCGTCGGGAAACCGGGGCTGGACGGGCACTCGAACGGCGCTGAACAAATTGCAGCACGCGCGCGCGATTGCGGCATGGACATCGCCTATGAAGGCATCCGCCTGACCCCCGACGAAATCGTGGCCGCCGCCGCCGCAGATGATGCACATGTCATCGGGCTTTCGATCCTATCGGGGTCGCACATCCCCCTCATCGGGGACGTGATCACCAAACTCAAGGCGGCAGGGCTGTCGCACATCCCCGTCATCGCAGGCGGAATCATTCCCGAGGATGACGCGGCGAGATTGCGCGACATGGGCGTAGCCGCCGTCTACACACCCAAAGACTTCGAGTTGAACAAAATCATGGGCGACATCATCACGCTGGTGGACCCAAGGCAAACCGCCGCCGAATGATTACCCGTCCAGTTTGACGACTAGCTCGTCGTAGCTATAGCTGAGCGCCACGTCAGGGTCGTCGGCAGGATCAAACGCGGGATCAGCCCGCAAACACCCGACGCCGCACAATTGGGACGCGACCATGTCGACGCTATCAATATACCACAAGCGACCAGCGGGGGTGGCGACATAGCCGTCGATACCCTCGTCCGCATCGCCCTCCATATCCGCGCCACTTGGCACTTCGTTAAAGTAGTCAGCGGAATGGGCGCCGTGCGAATGATATGAGGCCGTGATGACCTCAAGCCCAACAGGATCGTCGGACAAACAACTGCCCTCATCGCCACGGGTGGCTGGGGTCGCGACCAACTTGCCCGCTGCATCAAACCCGACATACCCGCAGAACTCGACGTTTTGCGCGATCGAGGCCGCTTGCACCGCATCAAATGTCGCCTTGATCAGCGCGACTTCTTCTGTGTCCTGCGCCATCGCAAAGGTTGGCAAAACCGCCAACGCCACTGCCAATTTCATCTAGTTCTCCAACTTTTCGAGCAACTCTTCATATGTATAGCTTTCTGCAATAGTGCCCTTTGCACCTTTGCGAAACCCGGTGGCGACAGGTAGGCAGGCGATGCCGCAAATTTGGGTCGTGACCATAATCTGCGAGTCGATATACCAAAGACGCCCCCCCGGCGTCGAAACATAACCGTTCATATAGAACTTCTGGTCACCCTCCATATCCACGTCACTCGGGATCTCGTTGAAATAGCCGTGATCAAAGTTGCCGTGGGTGTGGTAGGATGCGGTAATCGCTAGATTGCGGGGAAACGGCGCAGAGCAGCCATCGCGCGTGCCCGCAACAGGCAGCGACGACACCATCACGCCCCGCTCGTTATAGCCGATATAGCCGCAGTATTCGCGATGTTTATCAAACGAAAGCGGCTGCAATCGGGTCAAAACCTCGCGGGCGACACGCAACTCCTCGGCCTCTTGCGCAGCCGCAGGAAGACCGGCCAGCAGCGCAATGATAATGGACCACAAACGCAATTTGGTCTCCAACTTCGCAAAACTCAGGGCTAGGATAGCAAGCAAATTGAAAGGATACTACTCATGACCATCCACATCGGCGCCAAGGCTGGCGACATTGCACCCACCGTTCTGATGCCTGGTGATCCTTATCGGGCAAAATGGGCGGCTGAGACCTTTCTTGACGATGCACGGCTCGTCAACGAGGTGCGCGGCATGCTCGGGTTTACAGGCACATGGCGGGGCAACCCCGTGACCATCCAAGGGTCAGGCATGGGGATGCCATCGCTTTCGATCTACGCCAACGAGTTGATCAAGGATTATGACGCCCAGACATTGATCAGGATCGGATCGTGCGGCGGCATGCAAGAAAAGGTCGGTATTCGCGATGTGATCCTTGCGATGACAGCGACCTCCATGAACACCCCCTCCTCGGGCTTCTTCAAGGAAATGAACTTTGCACCAAGCGCCGATTACGGGCTCTTGTCAGCGGCGCACAGCGCGGCAACGGCCAAGGGCGTGCCAACACATGTCGGCGGCATCTACTCTTCGGATGTGTTTTACGACGAGCGCCCCGATCTGACCGATCAGCTCATTCGGCACGGCATCTTGGGCGTCGAGATGGAAGCGGCAGAGCTATACAACCTCGCCCACCGCTACCAGCGGCGCGCACTCGCAGTGCTCACCGTATCCGATCACCTGATCACCCACGAGGCGCTACCCTCAAGCGAACGCGAAAGCAGCTTTGGGGATATGGTCGAAATCGCGCTCGAAGCGGCCTTCGCGCCTTAACGACCGTGGGTGCGATCGTAGGCATTGACCTGCGGTTGCGCCCACCCGTCCAGACGACCGGCAAGCGGGGCGAACACCTGCATGCGCAGCGGATAGCAGGCGGCAACATCGCTTGTGTGCTCGGCAGCGCAATCGCCTCCCGGACAGGCGCTCAACACCGCCAGCAAATCAATCTCGGCAAATAACTCAAGGTAGTCTCCCACACGCACAGGGCTGGCCTTCATGAAATACTGGCCCGTGTCGCGGGTAAATCCGGTGCACATAAACAGGTTCATCACGTCATGCACATGCGGCTCGGCCTCGCGCAGCGTCATGCCTGTATGATCAGCCAAGGCGCGGGTCAGGTTGGAATGGCAGCAATGGTGATAATCACCGCCCGACAACAGGTTGCCCGTATAAGGATCGCAGCGCGTGCCGATCACATCATGCACCGAGCCGCCAAACCCATCAATGCCATACCAGCCTAGCGTGTCTTCAAACACGGTGGCCATCGGGCGCAGATACGGGAAACTCGACCACATGCGATCACCCGTGGTGATATGTGTGCCGTGCAGCGCACGGGTCTTCCCCGAATAAAACCGCTCCAAGAGATTATCACGGGCGAAAAGGTTGAGGTCACCGACCTGTGGGCCGTCCACCGCGCTCATCCGCAAAAAATGCCCCGCAGGCACTTCGATTGCGCCAGCATCGCGCGGGGAAACAAGCACCTCGTCGACCAATACAGCACCCGCACGGGCGCCAGCATATAGCGGCATATCTGGGACGGGCAGTGTCTCGGTCGGGTAGCAGATCACAGGCTCAATGGCACGGCGGGCATCTGCATCTTTTGGTTCATGTGTCATAGGCGGCAGTAAATATCAGACCGCCGCCTATGCCCAGCTTATTCGGCAGGTTTCGGGGGGATCACACCCTTTGGCTTCTTGCGAAAGAACCCGCGACCGGCAACACCCTCAGGACCACTCCAATCCTCGTTACGGGTCGCAATCATCGTGCCGGCAAGCGCGGCAAACGACAGGGTCGCACCCGCAAGCAACGCATAATCAGCCGAGCGCAAGATCATGTAGAGCAAGCCGTAAAGAACCACGAGCATCGCGCCAAGCACCCAGACACGACGGCCCAGCTTAAGGCCCGTGATCCCGTAAACGATCAGCAGTCCGACCGTAGCCACAGAGGCGAGCAAATAGGCATATGCAAATCCGATCTGCTCGGCATAGGCGACCATCAGCAAAACGAAAATCGCCTGCGCCAACCCGATCAGAATATACTGCACGGGATGGGCCTGCTTCTCTTGGCGCATCTCGATCAGCAACACGGTTAGAAACGTCAAAGCGACAAACAAAATGCCATAATTGGCGGCGCGATACGCCTTTTGGTAAAAGTCGTTCGGCTGGAAAAAGCGGACACCAAACGCGACCTCCCCAACCATCGACCCTGTATCAACACGCGAGATTTGCGGCAGATTGCGGGCCAGATGCGGGATCGACCAATTCGCGACAAAACCGGCCTCCGACACACTATGGTCATTGGGCAAATAAGCCCCGTTAAAGCTGGGGTGGGGCCAGTCGCTTTGCATGCGCACATTGGACACGCGGCCAACAGGCGCGATCGACACGTTTTCCGCGCCATTAAAACCAAGCGACAACGTATAGCTGCGATGGTCGCGCGGGTCGCCCAACTCGGCGCGAATACCGCTTGCGCCCGAACGATCCGCACCGCGCGGCTCCATCGCAAACGGCTGCCCGTCAACGATCAGATCAGCGGCGCCGCGCAGGGCTTTGTTGGCGCTCAACCCGACTTGCAAATAGGCACGTTCCCACAGAATTTCCTCCCCCGTCTGCAACCAATCCGTTGCGTCATCGGTAACAAAGTCGAAATCAATCGAAAGGTCAGCGGTGTAAACGGGCACTTGGAAAATGCCGCGTTTGCGCTGCTCTGTAACCGTGGCAAGGTTGGCATCAAACTTTGTCGGCAAGACAAAAACAGATGACTTCATCTGCACCTTAGTGACCTCGAACACCTCAACCGTGACCGCCCCCGTGACCGGATCAACCACCTCGCGATTGTCCTTGATCGTGACCGGGCCGCGCACAGGGAGCACCAGAACAGGGCCATAAATCCGCTGTTGGCCGCCCCACTCTGCGCCCACCGAGCTGATTGTCGCGCGCGAATAATCAGCGCGCGATTCAATGACCGTGCCCACCATCGTGAGCGGAATAAACATGAATAGCGCCAGCAATCCGACAGTCAGAAAGCGCGCTCCTGGAGATTTTAACATTTGAAATCCTTCTCGATTTTACCATTTAACCACTGGGCGCTGCCCTGCGCAAAAACCCGCGACCACTTTCGCATTTCTTGTGCAGAACGCAAAACGGCGGCGCAATCGCACCGCCGTTTCGACCAATCTACAGGGCCGCTTAAACGACGCGCTCAACCATCTTCTTTTTGATATGGGCAATCGCCTTGGCGGGGTTCAATCCCTTCGGGCAAGTCTTTGCGCAGTTCATAATCGTGTGGCAACGGTAGAGCTTGAACGGATCTTCCAACTCGTCCAAACGCTCCGCTGTTGCCTCGTCGCGGCTATCAATAATCCAGCGATAGGCGTGTAGCAACGCGGCTGGCCCAAGGTAGCGATCGCCGTTCCACCAGTAAGACGGGCAGGACGTCGAGCAACACGCGCACATGACACATTCATAGAGGCCGTCGAGTTTTTCACGGTCCTCGATTGACTGACGCCATTCCTTCGCAGGGGCAGCAGTCTTGGTTTCAAGCCACGGCATAATGCTCGCGTGCTGGGCATAGAAATGCGTCAGATCAGGGATCAAGTCCTTGACGACGGGCATATGTGGGAGCGGGTAAATCTTCACGTCACCCGCGACCTCATCCATGCCATAGATACAGGCCAGCGTGTTGATGCCGTCGATGTTCATCGCGCAGGATCCGCAAATCCCCTCGCGGCAAGACCGGCGGAACGTCAGGGTCGGATCAATCTCGTTCTTGATCTTGATCAGCGCGTCCAAAATCATCGGACCACAGCTGTCCATGTCGACAAAATAGGTGTCCAGCGACGGGTTTTTGCCGTCATCAGGGTTCCAGCGATAGACCTGCACCTTGCGCAGGTTCGTAGCACCTTCTGGCTTGGGCCATGTTTTGCCCGTCACCATGCGGCTATTCTTAGGAAGCGTCAGTTCTACCATGTCTCAATCTCCTCAGGGGCAAAGCGCCCCAACTCTTGTCTATCGCAGCACAGGGCGGCGGATCGGGTTCGCACCCGTCATTTCCAAAACGCAGCGGTCATAAACCAACTCAGGGTCCAATCCGCGCACAAAATCATCCGTAATGCCGATCTTGAATGACGACATTGCACCCGTGCGGCTGTTCACGCCAAACTTGACTTCACCCGTCGGGGCTTGGGCAGCGCGGGCACGGTCTTCACACCGCTGGGCCGCAATGACGGGATCAACAGGAACGGGGGTGCAGGCCGACACCACGACCAGCCCTGCGATCAACAGGCTTACACGGATCATGGCGCGGCCCCCGTGCAATAAAGCGTGCCCGCATACATGCCCGTATACCCGATCGGGCATGGGCCCGATTTGGGCGCTGGGGTTGGGACCACGTCAACAACGGCGACCGGAGCGACCGCAACAGGCGCCATTGCCGTCATCGGCACAACCACAAGACCATCCGACAAAGTTTCCGCACCCGAGGCACAGGCATTGATCTGACTGGCCTGCGCCGGCGTCACCTGATCAAAGGCAACTGCGCGGGCGGAGGCCACACCACTGTCAAACGAAACATCTGTTTTCAACTGCCCGCCAAAGCCAAGCTGCGCCTTGCATTCAACCAAGGCCAGTTCCATCTGCTCGGCCTGCACGTTCAACGTCGGACCTTGGGCCGTGCAAGCCGCCAGCACTAGCGCGACAAATAGCGAAAGATATTTCATCATAAGGACACCACTCCCGCGCCATTGCGCGCAATGCAAGCCACCGCTTCTGGACGCCGCGCAATGACCAAAGCTGGCATCATTAGAACGTCCGCTCTTTAGGCGCGATCTTCTTGAGGCTAATGCCACCCTCTTTCTCGGCGGTCAGCGGATCGGTGATCACAGGGCGATGGGTCAAATCAACCTTAACACCCTCTACGCGGCTAATCGTATGCACGCGCCAGTTTTCATCGTCGCGGGTCGCGTAATCCTCATGGGCATGCGCGCCACGGCTTTCCTTGCGGGCCTCAGCGCCCACAATCGTCGCAAGCGCATTTGGCATCAGGTTGGTCAGCTCAAGCGTTTCCATCAGGTCAGAGTTCCAAACCATAGAGCGGTCCGTCACCTTGATAGCGTCCATCTTGCCCGCCACTGCGGTCATTTTCTCAACGCCTTCCTTCAGCGTCTTGTCAGTGCGGAACACGGCGGCATCTGCCTGCATGGTTTTCTGCATCTCAAGGCGCAGTTCTGCGGTGCTGACATCACCAGCCGCATGGCGCAATGTGTCAAAACGATCAAACGCATAGTCAACCGAGGCTTGGTTCAGCACAGGGTTGGACGCATCCTTGTCCACAACCTTGCCCGCTTGAATAGCTGCAGCACGGCCAAACACCACAAGGTCGATCAGGCTGTTCGAGCCAAGACGGTTCGCACCATGCACAGAGGCACAGCCCGCTTCACCAACAGCCATCAG
>CAKZNT010000054.1 GCA_937132065.1 uncultured Loktanella sp. | reverse complement strand
TACAGTAGAGTCGATCTCGATCCGCTCTTTTCAACTTCGACACCATCTGGGCGCCTTACATACGATACCGTTCGGGGAAATAAGGCAATTGACCAACTACTCACGCGATTGGGTTATGGTGAAACTGCCACTTCGGGTGACATATGACACTGACGTAGAGAAGCTGCGCAAACTGGTCAAAAAGCTCGGTAATATTTGCAGGTGGAAGATTCAGAAATAGTGGAAACTCCAGTAAACTGGTCATCCAATTAAAGTAATCCTCATCAAACTTTCCCTGTACTTGTACAGGCGTGGAGGATTTGGCGTTATTTTGTGGGCGCTTTTTTTCGTTAACCGGATTTGACTCATTCCACGCTAGAGCGCGATCAAGCAACTTGGGGTCCACCAAAAACAGGTGGCCTGCGGTTTGGGCTTTAACACTCGACTCGCTTGGAATAAGGTTGTTGATAGGGTGCAATGATTCCTTCTGCTTACTATCGACAGACTTGCTGGAAAACATGCCCTTTTTAACGGATATTTTGCCCGCTAGTAAATAGTAGTGAAAATCCAGATCGTGCCCTTTCTCGAACAACGTATCTCCTGCATCAAATACAACGACTCGCCCCTTTTTAATAATCTCGGCAAGATAGGTTGAAGAGAGTTGATCAAGCGGCGAGTAACTCGCCATGCTTTTTTCAGTAATGTTATATTGCGCCTGAAGTGACATAGTCAGACCTTAAATGAGGTTAGCATTTCGCGTAATTGGTTGGCTTTGGTCGCCATTTCTTCACTTGCTCGTGTGGTTTCTGCGGCATTGCCGACATTATCTTCGGCTACTCGACTAATGCCCACAATGTTTCTGTCGATATCTTCGGCGGTTGCTGCTTGTTGTTTAACCGCTTCGGCGATATGAGTGTTCATTTCAGCAATCGAGGAAACCTTGTCGTGAATCGCCTCTAATGCTTCTTCAACCTCTTTTGATTCGGTCACCGTGCCTTCGGCCATTTTATGACTATTAGACATGGCCGTTACCGCATTACCTACCCCTTGTTGGATTTTATCGACCATCTCTTCGCGGTTCATCGCATACTTCAGGGCCAGACGCAGGTCATTGTTATCAAACGGCGCTGTGTTGGCGTGCATGATAAAGACATAATGGCCCGCGCTGGGCACAGAATGCACCTCGACGCCCGACATGCGCCCTACAAGCGAAGCGACCTTTGGCGGCACGCGTGTGCACATGTGAACCTGACCAGATTGGAGGGCTGCAACACGTGCGGTGTCATCGTTAATTACGGTGACTTCGATCGTAGAGGCGTGCCCAAGATCAGGGTTCCAGTAATTCGGGTTCTTTTCGGCCACAAAGCGAACGCCCATTTCAGCGCTCTTCAAGATATATGGCCCTGTGCCAATGGCCGCGTCTGGCGCATCTTTGCCGCCGTTCGGCTGGATCATCAGGTGATAATCGCTCAACAGGAAGGGCAAGTCGGCGTTTGGACCCGTCAGCTCAACAATGAATGCATTGCCGTCAGCGCGCATGGATTTGATGCCGCTCAGGATACCGAGAGCACCCGATTTGGAGTCTTCGCCAGCGTGGCGCTCGAGTGTTGCAAGCACGTCTTCTGCGGTGAGGGATTTGCCGTCCGAGAACGTAACCCCTTCACGAATTTTGAATGTCCATGTGGTTGCGTCATCGGATGCAATCACTTCGGAAGCCAAGCGCATCTCTAGGCCACCATCGGCGTCCAGTTCAACAAGCGGCTCGCCCCAAAGGCGGTTCACAAGTGTGCCTGTCGAGTTGGTGACAAGTGCCGGATCAAGGCTGTCCGTGGACGATCCGCCTTCTACGGCAACCTTGATTGTGCCGCCCTTGACGGCGCCTTGTGCCATCACGGCGCTGGAAAGCAGGGTGCTGGCTGCGGCGGCAGAGACGCCCAATGCGCCCGCACGGCCCAAGAAGCTACGACGGTCAAGGCGCTGGCGTGCAACCTGCTGGCTGAGATACTTTAGTTCATTTGTCATTTTGTTTCTCCCTTAGAATTCAACGAGGGCTGTCCTTGGCGCGTTAAGTCGCGCCAGAAGCTCTCGTGGTAGTCGCGCTCAAAGATACAGGTTTGTGCATCAAAGGCTCTGATCGTTAGCGTAACGTAATATCTCTCGCTGTCACTACGCATCTTTGTGACAACTTCGGTTGACGCGCAAAAGTCGTCGCGCGCCACGGCCCGTTTCCAGACTATATCTGCTTGGGCCTTTGCTATATCTGACTGGTCTATGGACCACGTTTCGTGGATCGCGCTTGATGTGCGCAATCCATGCTCGCTATGCTCTGTTTCGCCGTGATCGGCGCTAATGACCAGCTTTAACTTGCCGTCTTCGACGAATGTCCGTTTTTCTTCCGGGCCAGTCGAAAGCGTTTTGAGAACGGTGGGCGGGGTGTGTGCGAGCGGCGGGCAGGTCCAATCGAGATGACCAGTGTCATGAAATACGGGAAGATCGAGCGTCCCTTGCGTCAAGGTCAGTGTTGTCTCGCCGCGTTCAGGCCAGATAAATGGCCAGTAGTTGGGCGAGATCGCAAGCCGCAGCCGATGCCCCTCGGGCACGACGTAGGCCATTTGATCAAGGTCGAGTGTTGCGTCATAGATTTGATGCGGGACAAGTGGCTTCGCCTCTTCAAACCCTTCGCGAAATTGCAGGTTCAAGATGCCGAGCGAAATCTGTGTAGACGCCCCGTCAGGGCCAACATCGCAAAGCCGCGCGGCCATTTGCGCAAAGGGCGTGTTTGCAGAAAAGGAGAGGTGCAATCGCGCCGCACCGATCAAAGACGTTGCCTCTAGGAGAGGGGCGGTTTCAAAGCAGGCGGACAATGCATCATCTGCCCGCTGGTCATCGGGCAATTCACCTGGCCCAAAGCCGAAGGGGAAAAATTCGCCAAACCCCTGACCGCAATTCACATCGGTTTTGACATCTATCGGCGTTGTTATCGTGTCTTGCCCCAATGTGGCATTGCCGAGGGTGAAAGTCTGGTGCTTGATCTCGTCTGCGGGCCATTTTGGCAGGCCAACCCAGCGACCGGGCCGTGTGTCATAGCTGGTCTTGGGTGGCAGCCCGTCCATCAGATAGGCGCGGTATGCAGGATCGTTTTCGACATCGTTTTGCGCGTCCTTAAGCCAGTGATCCCACCACCGGAGCGCCTCGCTCACGAAATCCATCCGCGGGGCAGGCGTAGCTAGATGCGGATATTTGTGGTTCCACGGTCCCATGATCGCCTTAACAGGGCCGCTTGTGCCGCCCTCCAGCAATTTGGCCGCAGTGTTGCGATAGCCATCGTGCCAACCGCCAATGATCAGAACCGCAGCCTGGATTCGGGAGAAGTCCTCGCTAACCGAAGCGTGTTTCCAATAGGCATCTTTGCTGGCGTGCTGTTGCCAGTTGTTGATCAAGGGCGGTGTGTTTTCGAGCCGCTCTTGCCAGATATCGCGCCAGTCATCTCCCACGAGCGCAGGGTCGGGAGGCACAGAAAACCAGGAAGTTGCCGTGGCCGTCCAGCCGATATTCTCCATCAGCTGACAGCCACCCTTATAGTGGATGTCGTCGGCGAACCGGTCAACCGATGAGCATAGGCTGATCACCGCCTTTAGCGCAGGCGGTCTGCGTGCAGCGGTTTGCAAGCCGTTAAATCCGCCCCATGAAATGCCCATGATCCCGACGGCTCCGGTGCACCAGGATTGCTCGGCGATCCAGCCGATAACGTCCTCGATATCACTTAGCTCCTGTTCGGAGTATTCGTCGTCAAATAGCCCTTCGGATTCGCCGCAGCCCCGCAGGTCAACGCGCAGGCAGACATAGCCGTGTTTGGCGAACTGGGCATGGGTCGTGGCATCACGCCCGTCTGTTCCGTCCCGCTTGCGGTAGGGTAGAATCTCGAGGATGGCAGGCAGCGGTGTGATCTCTGCGGATGCGGGCATCCAGACCCGTGCGGATAGCGAAATGCCGTCACGCACTGTGATCCGCATATTGTCATGGATGTCGATTTTGGTCTCAGGTTGAATGGCTAACACCCTCCGTCTGTTACACTTTTACATGCCGCACCCCGAGTTGCTAGCAGTTTTTATGCGCATCGAACGGCCAGTCAGCCCGCCCAAGCACGCCGATGGCATGCACGATCCGCGCAAAGCTTTCTTGAGCGCGGGTCGCCGCGTGGCGCGCGCGCAGGTATCCATGGACAAGCCCCGTTTCGTTGAACCAGACGGCACGACCTTGTGCTGCAAGGATCGCATCGCGGTAGTCGCGTCCATCATCCGAAAGTGGATCGCACTGAGCGGAGATAATCACGGTTGGGGGCAGGTTTGAAAAGTCGGTGTCGTGCAGTGGAGCGAATGTCGCATCATCCGTTGGCGCGCCACCCGAGGTGCGGATGTCTGCGTAAAAAGCGATGTCTTCGCGCCGCAACATCGGAGCATTTGCGTGGTCAATGTAGCTGCCCGCGTTGGTGTCGCCCCCAAGTGCGGGATAGATCAGGACTTGCCCTATGATCCTGTCGGTTACGCCGCGCAGCGCATGTGCAACCGCCGCCGCAAGATTGCCCCCCGCACTATCTCCACACAAGACAACGGGGCCGTCAAATGAAGCGAGCGTCTGGATCGCTGTGGCTTTGGCATCGTTAAACATCGCGGGATGTTTGAATTCAGGGGCAAGCCTGTAATCGCAGGACACCACGCGAAAACCTGTTTGATCGCAGATTTCGGCACATACATCATCGTGGCTATCAAGTCCGCCAACAACAAAGCCGCCACCGTGAAAGTAGATCACGGTAACCTGCGCCGTGCCCTTGGTGTAAATCCGCACTGGCACACCGTTCATATCGCTGTCGGATGACATGACCCCAGCAGGGTGATCTTGCGCAAATGCCTGACACATATCGTCGTAGACGCGCCGCTGTTGCGCAATGGTGTAGTCTATCGTTTCGACGGGATAGAACCGCTCTGTCTTGCGGATGAACGCCCATGTTTCGGGGTCAATCAGGTCATCATAATTCATGGCTGTCCTACTTGGTTCCTTTGAGGCGGGCGCTTGTGTCTTCGCCGCGTTCGCCGTTCGCCATCTTGATGAAGGCTTGCCGCCACCCGTCTGCGAGGTCGGGCAATGTTGCTAAGGTCTCTGCGTCTTGTTGGGTCACTTGCCGCGTTAGCCGCGCGGCGGTCACCCGCGCCACGGTCCATTTCGGCTCACTCCGTTCGATCAAGGTAACGGCATCCCCGACCCCCGCCCGCCCGTTTTCCAAAACGCGGTAATACCAACCCGTGCGCGATGTCTTTTGGAAAAGATAGGCCATCTGCGGGTTTCGGGTGTGTTCGCTGACCTTCCAGCAGGGCTGCCGCCCTTGGCTGATTTGCACCACTGCCGTGCCAAGGCGAAGCTTGTCGCCAATGCACAATGTTGCTTCTGTCATGCCGGTTGTGGCGATGTTTTCGCCAAATGCTGCGGGCAGGGTTCCTTTGGGAATATGCCCCTCGGTGATCCAGTCGGCGTAGTGGTCGCTGGCGTAGTGATGGATCGCCTTGTCGTGCCCGCCATGGTGATCAAGGTCGGCTTGCTCGTCCAAAACAAAGCCGAATTCATCTATGTCTTGGCGGCCTTCGACTGCCATTTTTAATATCGCAGACGGCGGTTTTTCGGCCCAATGCGCGGTGATTCTACCGAAGAATAGACCGTCGATGCGGCTGGTAAGTGGCGTGTGTGTCATGGCGAACTAACCCTTTCTCAAGCGGTGTTCTCCATGACTATACACGGCTCGTGTGACGCGTCGACTGTTCCTATCGCTTGGTGCGCGCAACCCCCGCTGGCGCGAGTGTGATGCCGTGGCAGGTGACACTCTGTGCGGTATAGTTGAACCAGAACCTTTCGGTCGCAGTGTCGCGGATGCGGATGCCATCGGGCAGGGCCAGCGTCTCGATAGAGGCCATCGCGCAGGTCTCCTTGAGAAGCGTTGCCAACGCGGTCTCATCCAGCCAGCCCCCCATGTAGGTTTGCCGCCCATTGCGCATGACGACAGGATCGCCTGTCATTGTCCGCAAAATAACGTCCGCCGTCCCGTCCAGAACCTCGCGGTAGGAAGTGACCGTGCCGCCTTGTGCCAATGGCACAGTGATATCGGGGCGCAGGCTTTCTACCTCCGTGACAGTTACATCGAGATTTGGAATTTGTGGCGGCAGAGGGGTCGGGATGTTCATGTCATCGCCACGCGCGCCACTGCGAGGACCGTAGATAACCTCGGCGTTATTGCTGCCAAGAGCCGATTTGAGATCATCCGCCATTGTCATCAACCCAGGTGCCAAAACGAGGCCGTAACCCGTGAAATCGCGCGTTGTAGCGGGCAAAATGTCGATTGACAGCCCAAGCGCGCGCAGACCCCGATAGATATGTAGCACTAAGCCAAAGTAGCTAAGGTCCGCGCCATGAGGTTGCACAGCCCAAGCGAAATCGGCATCGTAATCAAAGATAATCGCGACAGGTGATTGTGTCTCGACGACGTCTGGCGCGTCCTCTATCTCGCGATTGACTTGCTTCACCTCGTCCATGACGCGGGCGTCAACGCTGTCAGGGCGCAATAGCCCAGCGTGCATTTGTTCCTGTGCAACAGGCGCCTGTCGCCAGCGGAAATAGCACACAGCTTCTGCGCCATGCGCAAAGGCCTCCCACGTCCAGAGCCGCACCATACCTGCCAAGGGCACAGGATTATGGGGCGCCCAGTTCACGGGGCCGGGTTGTTGCTCCATGACCCACCAACGGCCCCGCCCGACAGCGCGGTAAAGGTCGTGATGTAACGCTTGAAAGTCGGGGTCGCCTTGCCGTGCAAAGTCCCGCTGCCGCTGCGCAGATGCGCCAACCCGATCCTCAAGGAAGCCAAGCGGATAGCTGTCCCAGCTTGCGATTTCGAGATCATTGCCAACCGCGAAGTGATCAAAATCGGTGATCCGACCCATGTAGTTATGGGCAATCGGCGCATGGCTATGCGCCTTGATCGCATCCACTTGAAGGCGGTTGAACGACACGACCTGATCAGAGCTAAACCTGCGAAATGCAAGGCTGTGGGCGGGGTTGGGTTCGGTCACTGTCAGGTTCGGCAGGTCCACATCACCAAAGCTGGCGTAGTCCATTGACCAAAACGTATTCCCCCAAGCGGCGTTCAAGGCTTTGATTGTGCCATACCTATGGGCCAGCCAGCCTTGAAAGGCGGATCGTGCTGCATCGCTGTAAGAGATTGTCGTATCGTGGCAGCCGTATTCATTGTCGGTTTGCCATGCCGCGACATAGGGGTTCTGGCCGTATCGCTGCGCCATAAGGGTTGCGATCCGTGCGCACTCCTCCCGATAGCCACTGTGCGAAAAACAATAGTGCCGCCGTGACCCGAACTTGCGCGGTTGGCCGTCCTGATCGTGCGCCAACATGTCAGGGTGGCGGTGCAACATCCAGCGAGGCGGGGTTGCTGTTGGCGTGCCGAGCACGACCTTCAGTCCCGCAGACCCGAGCGTTTCAATGGCGTGGTCAAGCCAGTCCCATTGCAGGTCATCGGGTGTTGGTTCAAGCTTGCTCCATGAAAACTCGCCGATCCGCACCCACGTGAGCCCCGCCGCAACCATGCGCCGCGCGTCATCAGCCCAGATTTCGGTCGGCCATTGTTCAGGATAGTAGCAAGTGCCTAGCGTGCGCTTCATGTTGCCTCACAAGATGACACGGTGCTCTTTTTGCCCGTGCGTATCGGTTGAAATTTGGAAGGTTCGCCCGTCAGGGTCACCGTTGATGTCTTGGGCCGCGGTTGTGACGAACAGCGTGCGCAAGTCATCGCCGCCAAACGCAGGGCAGGTGGCTTGGGTCGCGGGTAGGTCATAGGCCGCGATCAACGCCCCGGCTGCCGTGTAACGTGCAACACGCCCCGCGCCCCACTGGGCATTCCAGATGCAGCCTTCGCTATCAACGACAGACCCATCGGGATTGAACCCACCGTCGTTGAGGTCGATGCAAAGTGTTGGCGCGCCAATCGGCCAGCCATCGGTGGCAGAGAGGCTGACCTGCATGATTTGCCTGCTTGGCGTGTCGGTGTAATAGGCGACGCTGCGGTCGGGCGCAAAAGCGATTGAATTCGAGATAGTAATACCGCGGATGATCTTGCGCAGTTCGCCTTTGTAATAGCGATAGATACTGCCTGCATGCTCCTCGGCGTTGATACCCATCGTGCCGATCCAGAACCCGCCCCACGGGTCCGCCCTGCCGTCATTGGATCGGGTGATGGCGTTGTCTTGTTCCAAAGCGGCGACGCGTGATTTATCGCCTGTGGCAATGTCAAACCGCGATAACCCCGATTGTGTTGCGATGAGCAGGGTGTCGTGATCAATCCAGCCTGCCGCAGAAACATATTCATCAAATGACCATGAGGAGGGTCCGTTTTCGTCGCGTGTCAAAAGCTGTTTGCCCAGAATATCAAACCAGAACAGTTGTTCTCGCTCTGGATGCCAGAGTGGTCCTTCCCCGAGTGCGCAGGTCCGATCGTCAAATACACGTGCGGTCATCGCGAAAGAGCATTGTCGTAGGCTGTTACAATCGCGCGCGCGCGTTGGCGGACATCTTGGGCGCTAAACCCGGGTTTGTAGATGCCTGACCCGATGCCGAATCCCGCAGCACCCGCCGCCAGCCACGCGTCGAAGTTTTCGGGACCAACGCCGCCTACCGCAAATGTTTGCGTTCCTGCGGGAAGAACCGCATTGATCGCCTTGAGCCCCTCAATGCCAAGCAGGAACGAGGGGAAAATCTTGAGCCCGTCAGCCCCTGCCTTGAGGGCGGCAAAGCATTCTGTTGGCGTCAACACACCCGGGTAGGACAGCATGCCCGCAGCCTTGCTTGCGGTGATGACCTCGGGGTCGGCGTTGGGGGAAACGATCATTGTGCCGCCAGCGTTCTTGACCCGCGCCACATCTTCAACGTTCAACACCGTGCCTGCGCCGATCACAACGCCATCGCTTGCTGCGGCGGCCATGCCTGCAATCGACTCAAACGGGTCTGGTGAATTCAGCGGCACTTCGATGCGGGTGATCCCCTCGTCGATAAGAACGCGGCAAATGTCTGCGGCTTCGGGGGGCGTAATGCCGCGCAGGATTGCGATAATGTTACGGTTCATTTTGTTGCCTCTTGCTGCGTGTCATATGCGCCGATCAGCCCCGAAAGCGTGAGGTCGCTCACGTCCCAAACCGCAGCTGTTACCCCTTGTTCGGCAAGGGCTGCGCGGTAAAGGTCACCTATGTTATCGTCCCCGACAATCGCGACGTTTTGCCCAAGCCAATAGGCGCGTGCGGCCACCAGTTCAGCACCGATCAAAAGCCCGGAAAGGCGCGCCCGTGCGGTCTTGGCATCTTGTTGAGATACCAGCCCTGCGGCGCGAATTCCGAACAGATTTGCAGCGATTGCTTGTGGGCGTGCCATCCCATCCGCGGCTGCGGTGATAAAGCTGTCTTGGTCCCAGTCATCGGTTGTGACGCTATGGCGCAAAACCGACTGGCCCCCAAGCAATGCAAACATCTCGCCCGTCATGAAGGTTTGGAAACTAACGATCTCGCCTGCGCTGATATGGACCCATTTTGTATGTGTCCCCGGCAAGCAGAGGATGCCGTCAAAATTCGGGTGCTGTTTTACAACGCCCGCAATCTGCGTTTCTTCGCCGCGCATCACATCGGGCGGCGACATCTGTTTGACACCTGGCAAGATGTGAACCGAAACACGCGGGTCTTTTGTCGGCACAAGGGTTGCCGCCGCGCGATTGGGCGGGGTGCATGGGGTGGCGACATAAGGCGCCTCGACCCATCCTTGGCGTGCCCCGACCATGCCTGCGCAAATGACGGGGGTGATAGTGCCGTGCGTCAGATAGGGGTCGATGAGCGCAAGTAGCGCATCTTCGAATTGCTCGGGAGCAAGCACGCCCATACCGTTGGTGGATTGGACCTTGGCAACTGCCGCGCTGCTTTCGTCCATTATCCAGACGCGCAGATTGGAGGTTCCCCAGTCCACGGCGATCCAGCTTGCTGATGGTTTCTTGCTCATTCAAATGCCTCGTTTACCCGGTAACGACAACGCCACCATCCACAACCATGGTTTGGCCCGTCATCATGCGACTGGCATTAGACGACAAGAACAAGACGGCGTCCACGATGTCTTGCGGGGCAAGTGTGTCTTTGAGGCATTGCCGTTCTAGATGTGCGGCAAGCGCCTCTGGCGTGACCCATTGCTCTTTTTGTTTGTCCGTCAGCACCCAGCCAGGAGCAAGGGCGTTGAACCTGATCTTGTCTGGCCCGAATTCGCGCGCAAGGGATCGCGTCATGCCATTGATGCCTGCGTTCGCGGTTGTGTAGGAGGGGTAGCCTGCATTGCCCATCATGTAAGAAATCGAGGACATGTTTACGATGGCGCCGCCGCCATTTTCCCGCATGCCTGCAACCACCGCCTGACACGCAAAGAAATAGGACTTCAGGTCAATCGCTTGGGAATTGTCCCAAAACGCCTCTGTGACCTCAAGCGCGCTGTGGCGGGCGTCATTGGCGGCATTGTTGACCAAGACAGTAATCGCGCCCTGATGGGTGGCTGTCGCTTCAAGGCAAGCCTTGAGGGCAGCAATATCGGCTATATCGCAGGTCTGAAAATGCGGGCGGCGGTGATGCTTTGCTTCCATCTCATCGCAAAAGGCAGAGGCATCGCTGCGCTGCACAAAGCTGACGTTTGCGCCTTGTGCCATGAACCCGTCAGTTAGAAATGCGCCAATGCCAGAGCCGCCACCCGTGATAAACACTGACTGCCCTTTGAGGTCTGGAAAAATGGTTTGCAACGACATTAGTGGCTCTCCCGCGTGACGGGGCGCGTATCTTTGCCCACAAGAAAATCAAGATCCGCGCCTTTGTCAGCCTGCATAACGGTATCGATATATAGCTTGGCATAACCGCGGGTGTAATGGGGCGCGTCTGCTGTCCAATTGGCGCGTCGCTCGGCCAGAACGGCGTCCGAGACCAAAACATCAAGCGCGCCCTCTTTTACGGAAAGGCGGATACGATCGCCCGTCGCTACGAGCGCAAGGTTGCCCCCCGCGTTTGCCTCAGGACTGACATGAAGCACCACAGTGCCAAAGGCCGTGCCAGACATGCGCGCATCGGAAATGCGCACCATATCGCGCACTCCTTCTTTCACCAGCTTGGCGGGAATTGGCATGTTGCCGACCTCTGGCATACCCGGATACCCCTTGGGGCCGCAGCCCTTGAGGACAAGGATTGTATCTGGCGTCACAGGTAGGTCATCGCGGTCAATGTTCGCTTTCATGTCCTCGATGCTCTCGAATACGTATGCTTCGGCCTCATGCTCTAGCAGGGCATCTGTCGCTGCGGATGGTTTGATGATCGCACCGTTGGGCGCGAGGTTCCCCTTGAGAACCCGCAGGCCAGCGGCGGGTTTTAACGGGTTGTCCATCGCGCGGATTACATTCGTATTATAGCATTCAGCGCCTTCCGCGTAGGCGCTAATGTCGCCACCCATCACAGTGTTTGCAGGGCGAAGCTTGTCTTTCAGTTCCGACAAGACCACAGGCATGCCCCCCGCATAACAGAAGTCTTCCATCAGGTATTTGCCAGAAGGCATGCAGTTAACCAGCAATGGAATTTCGGACCCCAACTCAAAATCCTCAAGGGTCAGATCAATGCCGACACGGCCCGCAACCGCAAGAAGGTGAACGACCGCGTTGGTCGATCCGCCGACCGCGGCATTCGCCAGAATTGCGTTCTCCAGAGAGGCGCGATTGATGACGTCGGAGAGCTTCAGGTCTTCCTCGACCATCTCGACGATCCGCTTGCCCGTCAGATGTGCCAAGGCCATGCGCCGCGCGTCAACCGCAGGCAATGCCGCGTTTGTGGGCAAGGACATGCCCATTGCCTCCACGACACTGGCCATCGTTGAGGCCGTGCCCATCGTCATGCAAACGCCTTTGGACCGGCTCATGCCCGCCTCTGCGTTCATGAAGTCCTTGAGTGTCATTTCGCCCGCGCGCACCGCCTCCGAGAACTTCCAGACGTCTGTGCCTGACCCGATATCCTTGCCCTTGAACTTGCCGTTCAGCATCGGCCCCGAGCTCACGACAATCGTGGGCAGATCGACACTCGCCGCGCCCATCAATTGACCCGGAGTGGTCTTGTCACAGCCCCCCAAAAGCACAACACCGTCGATACCGTAGGCGCGAATGCTCTCTTCCACGTCCATCGCCAAGAGGTTACGAAACAGCATGGCGGTCGGCTTCATCTGCGTCTCGCCAAGTGACATGACGGGGAATTCAACGGGGAAGCCACCGGCCTCCCAGACGCCGCGCTTCACCCCTTCGGCCAGTTCGCGTAAGCCAGAATTGCAAGGTGTCAATTCCGACCATGTGTTGCAGATGCCAATGATCGGACGCCCGTCAAATGCGTGATCAGGAAAGCCCTGATTTTTCATCCAGCTACGGTGAATAAATCCGTCACGATCGCTCTTTCCATACCAAGCCTGACTGCGTCTCTTCTTGGTCATACCCGCACGCCTTCTACGATCCACATCCGTTCGGGGAACGACCAAGGCAAGGTGATCCCGTTGTTCATGAGGTATGTGCCAGACATGGTTAAATCCTGTTCCTTGAGCAATGTTGTGCCGCGTGACAACGGATTGATGTCGTCGCGGTTTCTAAGTGAAATCCGATAGCTTGCCTGAGGGTCGAGCCCCGTTAGACGCAACGGACGTGGCGAAATTTGCGCTGATGTTGCGGCCTTGCCGGCAAACACGACGAACTGCGCGCCCGTTTGGGCAAGCTGCAGTTCGGCGGTCACGGCAGGGTCCGCGCTATCGAGCCGCAAAATGTCAGCGTGATACATCCAGTTGCGGTTGTCTTTCCACCACTGCGTCACGTCCTTGAGCACCTGCGTTTCGCGGTCGTCCAGTTCTCGGGGGTCCATTTCGAACCCCATGTGGCGCTGGGCTGCAACCCAAGCCCGCATTGTGATGTCAATTGTGCGGCCAGATGTGTGGCAGACCCGCGGTCCCACGTGGCTTCCCGTGACAGCCATTGGCAAAAACAGGGCCGCGTCATGCTGGATCCGCAACCGCTCAAGCGCGTCGTTGCTATCCGAGAGCCAGACCCGCTGCGTGCGGCTCAGGATGCCGTAATCTATGCGCCCGCCACCCGATGCGCAGCTTTCGATCTCGACGGCTGGAAAGGCGGCGCGCAGCCGGTCAAGCAAGGCATAAGTGCCGCGTGTCTGCGCCGCATCAGGCTGTGGGAGAACGCGATTGTGGTCCCACTTGATATAGCTGATGTCATTTCCGCCAAGGATTGCGCCAATCCGGTCAAACAGAAAATCGCGCACCTCTGGCAGGGCCATGTTCAGCACCTTTTGCTGGCGACCCAGAATTTGATCGCAAGCCCCAAGCACCCACTCGGGATGGGCGCGATAAACATCGCTGTTGCCGTTGATCATTTCAGGCTCGAACCATAAGCCGAACGTCATGCCAAGGCTCTGGACATGTGTGATCAGCGGCGCCAGCCCGTCAGGATATTTTCGGCCGTCAATCACCCAATCCGCAAGGCTGCTGGTGTCATCATCGCGCAACCCGAACCAGCCATCATCGAGCACAAACCGCTCTGCGCCAAGTGCGGCTGCGCGGTCGGCAATGTCGGTCAGAACGGGGAGTTGGTGATCGAAATATACGGCCTCCCAGCAATTGTAATGCACGGGACGGGGCGCGTTTGGTGCGGCCCAAGTGACGATGTTATCGCGCAAATGGCGCTGGAAACTCACCCCACATCCATTCAACCCGTTATCGGCATAAGTGATGTAGAGAGGCGAAGTTTCAAACTGTGTCGCAGGCGCGCTATCGGTATCGGGCGCATTGCCCCACTGGACCTGACGCCGCCCGTCTTGCAGTTCTTCGGCGATCATCTTGTGACCGCCCGACCATCCATAGTGAAACCCGTAGCAGTCCCCACTCGTATTCGTCGCGCCAGCAGAAGGGACCAACAGGCCTGGAAAATGCTCGTGCCCTGTGCGCCCTGTGCGGTTTTCGCGCATGTGCAAACCCGCAGTCCACGGCGTGCGATTAAGTTGGAACTCGCCACACCACCGCCCCGAAACGTCGATCATCTCGCGAGCGTGCTGCGGGGCAGGTAGAACAGGTGCGGCCAGCCAGTGCAGGCGAACAGGCGTATCTGCCGCCAGCGTTGTTTGGCAGGTGATCACATTGCTATGGGTATCAACCTTGAATGTGAACGTCAGGGTCAGGCCGTGATTATCGTCGCGGCTGGTGAACGCAAGCGTCTGGCCTTGCGCAACATCTGTCACAGAAAACTGCGGCAGGATGGCGCGCCCGTCTGCATCACTCAGGATTAGCCCGACTTGTCCCGGAAACGAACGCGCGGCCTCGGGGCAAAGCGACAGGTCCGGGTTCTCGTCAAGCATCCCACCCGTGACGTCGATCATATGCGCTGCCGCAACTGCCGCGAGGTCTTCGGTCTGCGGAAGCGTTGCGCCCCAATAGACGACTTGCGGCAAGCGGTCGCTTTGGGTGGCAAGTACAAGCGTCTGACGTCCGTCATCAATACGATAGGTGTTCATCATTTTCTTACTTTACCGCACCAAGCGTCAGACCCGCGATGAAGTGCTTTTGCATCAAAAAGAACATCGCGACGGGCGGCAAGGCTGCAACAATCGAGCCCGCACTCATCAAATGATACGCGGCGCGGAATTGCGAATTGAACTCGGTGATGCCCGCTGTGACTGGTTGCGCGCTTGGCCCTTGGGTCAAAACAACAGCCCAGAAGTAATCGTTCCAGATGAATGTGAAGATCAAAACGGCAAGTGCGGCCAACGCGGGCTTCATCAAGGGCAGAACCACATACCAGAAGATGCGCCATTCCGCGACACCCTCGACGCGCGCAGCCTCGATGAGCGGGTAGGGCAGAGCGCGAATAAAGTTGCGCATGAACAGGGTGCAAAATCCGGTTTGAAACGCGATGTGGAATAGCACCAATCCTTGAATGCTGTCATACATGCCAAGGCTGATCGTCAGGTCCCGCACAGGAACCATCAGGATCTGGAACGGCACAAAATTGCCCGCGATGAACATGAAGAAGATGAACAGGTTCCCTTTGAACCGGTAAACGCCGAGCGCAAAACCAGCCATGCACGACAGGGCAACCGCGCCAATGACCGTTGGGATGGTGATCATCATCGAATTCAGCAAATACCGCGGCATATTGGACTCAAAGAATACCTTGCCGTAGTTTGATATGGCTTCAAAGCTGGAGGGAAGCCCCCAGTAATTCCCGTTGGCAAAGTCTGCGGCGGGTTTGATCGAGAACATCGCGACAGCAATCAAGGGCAGCAACCATAAGATCAACGCGAAGGGCAGGATGACCTGATAGGATATCTGCCAGTTGCGCGACCGCTTTTCGATAGGGGTTGGAAACATTAGCGTGCCTCCTTTTCGTCGCGCCACATGGAATACAAAAAGTATCCGATAAAGCCGAGCATGATAAAGAACAAGACAACCGCAATCGCAGACCCATAGCCCATACGGAACCCGAATTCGGACAGGGATTCCTCGAACATGTAGAACGAAAGAACGCGCGTCGAGCCGAAGGGTCCGCCATTGGTCATGACGCTGATCAGGTCGAATGACCGCAAGGCGCCGATGATCGTTACGACGAATGCGATGAAGGTCGCAGGCTTGAGTTGCGGCAAGATGATATACCAGAGCATCTTGTAGCCTTTAGCCCCGTCAAGGCGTGCGGCCTCGACCTGTTCGGGATCAACGGCGTTTAACCCCGTCAGATACAAGATCATGCAATAGGCGGTCTGCGGCCATAGGCCCGCGGCGATGATGCCGTAAGTGGCAAGCGTAGGATCGCCCAAAATGTTGACGGGACCCGCGCCAAACACCGCAAGGATCGCGTTTAGCAGGCCTTCACGTGGTAGGTAGAACCACGAAAACACGAGGCCCACGACGACTTGCGAGATCACGAACGGAAAAAAGAACAGGGATTTATATATCCTGATGCCCCGCACTGTCTGGTTGAGGAACAGGGCAATAAATAAGCCCGCAGGAACCGCGAGCAAATAAAGCACAAGCCATTTGAGGTTGTTCCAGAACGAGGTCTCGAACTTGCGGTCAATCTTTTGCTCGCCGATGCCCAGCAGGCGTTCGTAGTTGGCCGTGCCGATGTAGGTTTTCTCGCCCAAGCCGTCCCATTGGTGAAAGCTGATCCAAACGCTTTGCCCAATCGGGATGATCACATAGATCGCGAAGAATAGCATTGCAGGCAGCAGGAATAGCCACGGCGTAATTGCGATTTCATTTCGCTTATACCAGCTGCGTGTGGTGCGATTTGAACCTGCCGAAATTGATGACATTGGAAAGCCTCCGAGGATCAACCCATTCGAAAACCAGCGCACTGGCTTGCGGATAGTTTGCGTTGTTGGTTGCGCGCCCCCAGCGAGGGACGCGCAAGATGTGCTTACTTGTAGATGCGAACGCGGGCTTCTTCGAGGCGCTCGAGGATGTCGTCCAGATTGTCCGGGAACACCATGAACTCTTGCAGGCCTTCCATGCCGACACTTGCCATTTCAGCAGTGAAGTCACGGTCAAAGAACTGCGCCACGCCGCCTTTGGCGTTGTTTGACAGCATCTCGAAACCTTGCTCTAGGAACTCGTCAGCATCCACGCCTGACGCGGCGTTGATTGGAAGTTGACCAAGAGCGTCGCCAGAGTTGATCTCTGTCTGAACATCAGCAGATGTCAGATACTGAAGGAACGCGCGTGCGTTTTCCTTGTTTTCCGCACCCGATGGGATGTGGAATGTATCTGTTGGCGCATCTTCACCCTGTGGGTAATCGCCAATCAGCGGGAACTGGTAGAAATCGATCTGCTCGTCTGTCAGGCCAGCTTCACGCATCGCAGCAACCGCGAAGTTACCGATCAGGTAAGCTGTCGCTTCGCCATCGATCATGAAGTTAAGCGCTTCTTGCCATGAATATGACTGGTGGTCGGCAACGTAGCCGCCCATGTCGATAATCTTGCGCCAGTTTGCGAATGCCTCGCGAACGCGCGGGTCAGTCCACTCAACTTCGCCACGGGCAAGCTGCATGTGGAAGTCAAAGCCGTTCGTGCGCATGTTCATGTAATCGAACCAGCCGCCAGCAGTCCAAAGGAACTTTGTCCCGATTGCATAGCAAGCGCGGCCAGATGCAACGATCTTTTCGCAGTTGGCCAGCTCTTCTTCAAATGTCACAGGCTCGACAAGGCCAAGCTCTTTGAAGATGTCTTCGCGGTAATACATGCCCCACTGATAGTAAGTGTATGGAACGCCATACTGCTTGCCGTCGAGAGTCAGCGCGCCTTTGACAGCGTCCAGTCCTGGCAGGTCGCCGTTTTCATACATGTCGGAGATGTCTTCAAACAGGCCCGCTTCAACGTATGGACCCATACGGTTGGCGGCATACCAGTTCACAACGTCTGGCGGGTTCGCGCCAAGAGCGTTGCGAATCTGTGTTTTCCACGCCTCGCGGTCAACAATCGTCAACTCGATGTTCATGTCAGGGTGCATTTCTTGGAAACCTGCAACCAGACCTTCCATCACCGCACGCGGGGCAGGGTTGGACATATCGGATGTGATTTTCAAGTCGCCAGACATTTGGTGAGCGTCAGCGAATGCGGTTGTAGCGGTCATACCTGCCACGGCGAGTGCCGCGAACGAGGTCTTCAAAATGGAATGCATGGTTTCCTCCCTAGTGCTTCCGTCGAACAATTCTGTCTCATTATTTGAAACTTAGTATTGCATATTGATACTAAACCGCAGACAAGTTAGCGTTGTCAACAGTTAGCCTTCGCAAGATGTCTGTGAGTGCGAGGAATTTAACGTAATGTGGCGATGGCTTTTGGTTGTCGTCGGGAGGGAAGTTATGGGCGTTGTGGCCACCGACGGAACAGTAGGAAAAGCACTGAGTGTGCTGGATCAGGTTGCCAGCATGGGGCGGCCTGTGCGGTTGCGTGAATTGCTTGAAACATCGTCGTTTCCAAAGCCGACGCTCTATAGGTTCCTGCAAACACTGACGAATCAGGGCATGCTTTGTTACGATCCCGAGCAGCAAACCTATGCGCCGGGCATACGACTTGTCCGTTTGGCTCATAGCGCATGGTCGCAAGCCTCGCTCGCTCCGGTTGCCCGTCCGCATATAGAAAAGCTGGCCTCCAGCCTGCGTGAGGCCGTGCATTTAGCGCAGATCGACAACGGGCAGGTTGTCTTTATCGATAAGCGTCAGGCCAGCACGCGGTTCGCTACATTGGCACAACCGGGTCAGGTTGCACCCGCATATTGCACGGGAATCGGCAAAGCGATTCTCGCCTTTCTACCCGAAGACGAACGTGATCATGCGATCCAGCAACAGGCATTTCTACAATACACCCCAAATACCCACACCACTGCTCAAGCCCTGCTCGCCGACCTAAAGGCGGTGCAGGTCGACGGGATCGCTTATGATCGCGAAGAGCATGAGGTCGGGATCATTAGCATAGCCGCTCCAATCCTGACGCCGTCAAATCGCGTCGTCGGGGCGGTATCGATTGCAACAGCGACAAACCGGTATGCGTTGGAAGAACTCGAGGCTTTTCGTCCTGCGTTGTTGGACTGTGTGAACCAAATCGGAGCCGAAGCGCAGTCTTGGCTTCCTCCATCCCTTCCCTAGCGAAAAGGAACGACCCCATGTCTGGCGTAGTTATGAAAGATGTCGTTAAACGATATGGCAAAGTTCAGGTGATTCACGGAATCGACCTTGAAATCAACGACGGAGAATTTTGCGTGTTTGTCGGGCCGTCCGGTTGCGGCAAATCCACATTGCTGCGGATGGTGGCAGGCTTGGAAGAAACGACCGAAGGCGCAATGAGCATCGGCTCGCGCGATGTCACAACGATGGACCCCGCCGAGCGGGGCGTTGCGATGGTGTTCCAGACCTACGCGCTTTATCCGCATATGACAGTGCGCGACAACATGGGCTTCGGCCTCAAGATGAACGGCCACCCAAAGGCAGTGATTGCCGAAAAGGTCGCCGAGGCCACCCGCATCCTCAAGCTCGAAGATTACCTCGATCGCAAACCTGCCGCTTTGTCCGGGGGGCAGCGTCAGCGTGTTTCGATTGGCCGCGCGATTGTGCGGGGCCCCGAGGTGTTCCTGTTTGATGAACCCCTGTCAAATCTGGACGCGGAACTGCGTGTCGAAATGCGCGTCGAAATCGCGCGGCTGCACAAAGAAATCGGCGCAACGATGATCTATGTGACCCATGATCAGGTTGAAGCCATGACGCTTGCTGACAAAATCGTCGTGTTGCGCGCAGGTGTTATCGAGCAAGTGGGCGCGCCGCTCGAGCTTTACCGTGATCCCGATAACAAATTTGTGGCCGGCTTCATCGGCTCGCCTGCAATGAACTTTCTTGATGGCACGGTGACCGATGGCGCGGTTGCGCTCGCAGGGTCGCGCAATGCGGTCAAGCTTGCGGTGCAGCTCCCCGCGACTGGCACGCCTGTGCATGTTGGGGTCCGCCCCGAACATATCGAGATTGATCCCGATGGTGATACTCATGTCGTCGAACTGACCGAGGCGCTCGGCGGTGTGTCATATGTTCACCTCAAGGCGGCCTATGGCGATAAGCTGATTGTCGAAGAGCGTGGCGATACGCGGTCCATCGAGGGGGCGCGGGTCGGCATCTCGTTCGAGAGTGATCGGGCAATGCTCTTTGATTGCGAAACAGGTCAACGGCTCCGCTAACCACTTCACGAAAACAACGGCTTGCGGGTGGTCATTCCTTTCGGAGTGATGCACCATTCTGACATCCGTGCGGTCACCGCGCGGGCAATCAGGATATTCGAGGACGTTTGTGACCTATGACACGTGTTTTCATCAATGGATTTGGTCGCATCGGGCGTACCGTTCTGCGGGCTTGGGCGCAAGGTGGATGGCCCCAGATCGAGATCGTCGGGATTAACGATATTGCAGATGCCGACCTCTGCGCGCATCTGTTTGAATACGATAGCGTGTTTGGTCCCTTTGCGGGGGACGTTGTGCTGAAGGATGGCGCGCTACATGTGAACGGTCATGCAATCCCGTTCCATCAAACCCGCGATGCCAGCACCTTGGATTTGACTGGCGTTGATATTGTCATGGAGTGCACAGGCAAGGCGGATGATCGCGCGATTGCAGAACGTCCCCTGCAAGCGGGTGCGCGTCGGGTGCTGATCTCTGGCCCGTCCGATGCTGCGGATGCAACTATTGTGATCGGGGCGAATGGGTCCCGTCTTAGCGATCAACAAATCATTTCAAACGCGTCCTGCACAACCAACGCACTTGCGCCGCTGGTGCGCCTGCTTGATGACACTTGGGGCGTGCGGACGGGATGGATGACAACGATCCATTGCTACACGGGCAGTCAGCCAACAATTGACGCACCACGCGGTGACATGATGCGCAGCCGCGCCGCTGCCATGTCGATGGTTCCAACAACAACGAGCGCGATGCGCCTGCTGGATCACGTTTTGCCCGACATTGCGGGGCGGATCGAAGGGGCGGCGGTGCGCGTGCCCGTGGCGTCTGTGTCCGCCGTCGATTTAACAGTGACACTGCAAGAAACCGTGTCGCGTGAGGATGTGGTTGCGTTGCTCGCCAAGCCAAGCCCGATCATCGGCTGCACGAATAAGCCGCTTGTCTCGTCGGATTTACGCGCGCGCCCCGAAAGCCTTGTCGTGTCGCTTCCCGAAACCCGCGTGACCGCGCAAGGCTTGCTGCGGGTCTTCGGGTGGTATGACAACGAATGGGGATTTTCCTGTCGTATGCTGGACATGGCTGTGCGGATGGGCTGACGTGCCCCTTTTACTTCGGCGCCTAGCGCATTAGGTTCGCCAGAACTCGAAAAAGGAATTACCATGACGGCTATCGTTTCAGTGCGCAATTTGCGCAAGGCATACGACACGGGGTTCGAAGCGCTCAAATCGGTGAACCTCGATATCAAGGAAGGCGAGATTCTTGCGCTCCTTGGGCCGAACGGGGCGGGCAAGACGACACTCATCTCGACGATCTGCGGCATTACTGTGCCGACATCTGGTACTGTGACCGTGGGCGGGCATGATATCGGTAGCGGCTACCGTGCGGCGCGCGGGCTGATTGGGCTGGTTCCCCAAGAGATCAATCTCGAACCCTTTGAGACCGTGATCAACTCGGTGCGATTTTCGCGGGGCCTCTTTGGCAAGCCGCGCAATGACGCCTACCTCGATAAAATCCTCAAGCAGCTTTCGTTGTTCGACAAAAAGGATAGCAAGATCATGACGCTTTCGGGTGGCATGAAACGGCGGGTCCTGATCGCAAAGGCATTGTCACACGAACCGCGCGTTCTGTTTCTTGACGAACCAACCGCGGGGGTTGATGTCGAACTGCGCAAAGATATGTGGGCGGTTGTCGCCGAGCTAAAGGCGGCGGGTGTCACGATTATCCTGACGACCCATTACATCGAAGAGGCCGAGGCAATTGCCGACCGTATCGGCGTGATTTCCAAGGGCGAGATCCTGCTTGTGCAAGACAAAGACGAGTTGCTGGCCCAGATGGGCAAAAAGCAATTGGTTGTCGAACTGCAAGAACCCGTCGCGGCTATCCCCGATGTGCTCAAATCGTATGACCTTGATCTCGCGGATGATGGTCGGAGCGTGATTTATACCTACGAAACCACTGGCGAGCGCACTGGCATTGTGACCCTGCTAAGTGACCTGCAAAAAGCAGGCCTGAATATGGCCGATATGAAGACCCAGCAAAGTAGCCTCGAAGATATCTTTGTGGGTCTAGTGAAGGAAACAGCATGAACCTGACCGCAGTCGCATCCATCTACCGCTTCGAGATGGCCCGCTTTTTCCGCACAATCACACAGTCGCTGGTCTCGCCCGTCCTGTCGACCTCGCTTTACTTTGTTGTGTTTGGCACAGCCATCGGAAGCCGTATCCAGTCGGTCGAAGGGGTGAGCTATGGTGCGTTTATCGTGCCGGGTTTAATCATGCTTTCGGTGATGACGCAGGCCACGTCAAACGCCTCCTTTGGCATCTACTTCCCCAAATTCATCGGGACGATCTACGAGCTTTTGTCCGCGCCGGTTAACTTTCTCGAGATTACTCTGGGCTATGTAGGGGCCGCCGCGACCAAGGCGCTATTTATCGGGGCCGTGATCCTGTTTACCTCGTTCTTTTTCGTGGATATCAGCATCGCGCACCCGTTCTGGATGCTGGCCTTCCTTATATTGACCTGCATTAGTTTCTCGCTCCTCGGGTTCATTATCGGCATCTGGGCAGGCAACTTTGAACAATTGCAACTGATCCCGCTACTGATCATCACTCCGCTGGTGTTTCTGGGGGGCAGCTTTTATTCGATCACGATGCTGCCGCCCGTCTGGCAGACCATCACAATGTTCAACCCTGTCGTCTATCTGATCTCTGGGTTCCGCTGGGCGTTTCTGGATACGGCAGACGTGCCCGTCGGCATCTCTTTGCTCGCCATTGCCCTGTTCACGGGCGCATGCATGGCTGCGATTTGGTGGATTTTCCGCACCGGCTGGCGGATCAGGCAGTAGCCCTTGCGGCACGCCTAACGCGGACATAGATGGTAGAATATGAAAAAATATATCCCCTTTATGAAATCCGACCCCTTTGTTGCCGTTATTCGGTTGCAGGGGCAGATTAGCAATGGCGGGCGCGGATTGGATAACCCAAGCCTCGCCCCCGTCATCGAGAAAGCCTTTGCCAAAGGTAAACCGGCGGCAGTCGCGCTAGAGATCAACTGTCCGGGTGGTAGCCCTGTGCAATCCTCCCTGATCGCTGCGCGTATCCGCCGCTTGGCCGACGAAAAGAAAATTCCTGTTTTCGCCTTTGTCGAAGATGTCGCGGCCTCTGGGGGGTATTGGCTGGCCTGTGCGGCTGATGAAATTTTCGTCGATGAATGTTCGCTGACGGGCTCAATCGGTGTAATCAGTGCGGGCTTTGGCGCTCAAGACCTGATTGGCCAATACGGGGTTGAACGCCGCGTGCATACGGCAGGTAAATCGAAGTCGATGCTTGATCCATTCAAGGCCGAGACCCCCGCCGATGTGAAGCGGCTCAAGGGGTGGTTAGATGATCTGCACACCACATTTATCGCCTATGTCAAAACACGGCGCGGCGCAAAGCTCGCCGATAACCCTGACCTGTTCACAGGTGAGGTTTTCATTGGCGAAAAAGGTGTCGCGCAAGGGCTTGCTGACGGGATCGGCCACCTCACACCCGTGATGAAGGCGCGCTTTGGCGACAAGATCAAGTTTCGCCGCTACGGTCAAAAACGCGGGCTGTTGTCGCGTTTTGGCGCAAGCATTCTCGGCGATGCTATCGGCACAGTGGAAGACCGCGCTGCATTCGCACGGTTTGGGCTGTAAGCGATGTTGTTTAAAGTCATCACCCTTTTTCTTGTCGGAATGATGGTGCTGGCAATGTTTGGCAAATGGAAGTTTCCAGGTCAGGCACGGCTGGAAGCGGCCAAGTGTAAATCATGCGGGCGATACCGCATTGGAAAAGGCCCGTGTGCCTGCTCAAAAGGGAAGCGTTGATGGATTGGCTCTATACGATTGTGGGTCTGGTGATCTTACTTCTGGCGGGCGACAGCCTTGTGAAGGGGGCGGTCAACCTGTCCTTGCGGCTGGGCGTGCCTGCACTGATTGTCTCGCTGACGATCGTTGCATTCGGCACATCCGCGCCCGAACTCCTGATCTCGATCCAAGCGATTTGGGACGGAGTTCCCGGGTTGGCGCTTGGCAATGTTGTCGGATCAAATACGGCTAACGTCCTGCTGGTTCTCGGCATTCCCGCACTGCTTGCGACGATGCACACAAGCGAATGCGATACGCGCAGCAGTTACTTGCAAATGCTGGCCGCAACGGCGCTATTCATCGGGCTGTGCTTCTTTGGGCCACTGACGTGGGTCAGCGGGATCATCTTGTTGTCGGCCTTGGCGGCGATGCTGATCTATGCGGCGCGGTCAGCAAATGCGCACCGCAAGGCCTGCTGCGATGACGAAGACGACGAAGATATCGAAGGCGCGGATCCAAGCCTTGGCTGGCCCAAGATTTCGCTGTTCCTCGCACTTGGCCTGATCGGCCTGCCGCTTGGCGCAAGCCTGCTTGTTGAGGGGGCCACCAATATCGCGCGCACCTTTGGCATCTCGGAGACCGTGATCGGCCTGACATTGGTTGCGATCGGCACATCTCTACCCGAACTCGCAACAACCGTTATGGCGGCCTTGCGCCGTCAGGCAGATGTGGCTCTCGGCAACGTTATCGGCTCAAACATGTTCAACCTGCTTGGCATCATCGGGGTCGCCAGCTTGGTCGGGAATATCCCTGTCGATCCTCAGTTTTTGCGGTTCGACCTCTGGATCATGGCGCTGGCGTCAATTTTGTTGATCCCGTTCGTGTTCCTCAAAAAGGACATCACACGGATTTGGGGCGTCGTGCTAAGCGTGCTCTACGTCACATATCTCCTTGTCGTGCTCGTCTAATGCGGGCGCTTGTGACAGGCGCGGGTGCGCGACTTGGGCAGGCAATGGCGCTTTACCTGGGCGCGCGCGGCTATGATGTCGCGGTGCACTTCGCCTCGTCGCAAAGTGGTGCAGACGAAACCGTTGAGGGGCTACGGGCAATGGGGCGCAATGCCGTTGCCTTGCAAGCGAACCTGCTTGACGAGGACGAGACCCAAGCGCTTTTGCCCGCCGCGTCCAAGGCTTTGGGCGGGCCAATTACCTGCCTTGTGAATAACGCGTCAATTTTTGAGTATGACAATTTGACCACTGCGACGCGGGACGGATGGGATCGCCATATCGGCTCGAACCTGCGCGCGCCATTCGTGCTGACCCAAGCACTCGCAGCCCAAGCGCCCAAAGCACGGATCGACGATAACGCGGAGCCAGTCGCCTCCGCATTGGTGATCAACATGCTTGACCAGCGGGTGCATAAACTCACGCCCGAATTCATGACCTACACAATCGCCAAGATGGGCCTGTGGGCATTTACCCAAACTGCCGCACAGGCACTTGCGCCTGATGTGCGGGTAAACGGCATAGGGCCGGGGCCGACCTTGAAAGGGCATCGGCAAAGTCAGGCGCACTTTGACAATCAACGCGCAGCGACGGTGTTGCGGCGCGGCGCAAACGCATCCGATATCACCGCAGCCTTGGGATATTTCCTTGATGCGGACGCTGTGACAGGACAAATGATCACCGTGGACGGCGGTCAGCATTTGGGCTGGGAAACGCCAGATGTGCTTGGAGTTGAGTGACCCTAGGGAAGAGTTGTGCACGGGATCACGGGCCCGTTACATTTTGTTTACAATTACTTAATGAAATCAGTCGGTTGTGAATTATTAAGATTTTAATCAAGTGATTTCAACGCGTTACAGGAGTGCCTAAAAATTAGGCATATAGGCGAACCCTGCTAAAAACAAAGGAATTTCCAGCCCCCCGTGCTTTTACCCACGGAGTTATCCACAGAAACGGTGGATGCCTTTCCTCTTGTGGCCACCGAGCTACCATTGCAGCCAGAATAGAATCATGGACCCTGATATGACTGACCCCGTCGATGAGACCACGCTGAAAGGATATGCCCGCATTGCGGCCTATCTACGCACGATTGACGGGTCGCCCGGTGTCTACCGGATGCTCGATGAGGAAAGTCGGGTGCTTTATGTCGGGAAGGCACGCAATCTACGCGCGCGGGTTAGTAACTACGCCCGCCCCACGGGACACTCGGGGCGGATTGCGCGGATGATCTCGGAAACCACGTCGATGATGTTTCTGACAACGCGCACCGAAACCGAGGCGTTGCTGCTCGAGCAAAATCTGATCAAGCAACTGAAACCGCGCTACAACGTGCTGCTGCGGGATGACAAATCATTCCCCAATATTCATGTCGCCAGAGACCACGCCTATCCCCAGATCAAAAAGCATCGCGGCGCCAAGAAGGAAAAGGGCAACTACTATGGTCCCTTCGCCAGCGCGGGCGCGGTCAATCGCACGCTCAACCAATTGCAGCGGGTGTTCCTGCTGCGCAATTGCACGAACTCGGATTTTGAAACCCGCACGCGTCCCTGCCTGCAATACCAGATCAAACGCTGCTCTGGCCCATGCGTGGGGCTGATCTCCGAGGCGGACTATGCTGCGACTGTGCGCGATGCAGAACTGTTCTTGCAAGGAAAGACCAAAGGTATTCAGCAAACGCTGGCCGTGCAGATGGGCGAGGCGTCCGAGGCGCTCGAGTTCGAACGCGCGGCGGCATTACGTGATCGCATCAAGGCACTGACGCAGGTGCAAACCGCCCAAGGCATCAACCCGCAGGCAACCGAAGAGGCTGATATTATCGGCCTGCACATCGACGGCGGGCAGGCTTGCGTGCAGGTGTTCTTCATTCGGGCCAATCAGAACTGGGGGAACCATGACTATTACCCACGGATTAGCGGTGATGAAGACCCCTCGGAGGTCATGGAAGCCTTTGTCGGGCAGTTTTACACCAACCGCGAACCGCCCAGAGCGATCATTCTCAGCCATGGTTTGGACAATGACGATTTGATGGCGCGTGCTCTTGCAGAAAAGGCAGGGCGCAAAGTCGAGGTCATTATCCCGCAGCGCGGCGAAAAGGCAGAGCTGGTGCAGGGCGCACTACGCAACGCCCGCGAGAGCCTCGCACGCAAGATGTCAGAGACCGCGACACAGGCTAGATTGCTCAAGGGGCTGGCAGAGGCATTCGACTTGGCGGCTGTTCCCAAACGGATCGAGGTCTATGACAACTCGCATATTCAGGGTGCGTTTGCTGTTGGCGCGATGATCGTCGCGGGGCCGGAAGGGTTCGAGAAAAACCAATACCGCAAGTTCGACATCAAGGGCGAGGGCATATCGGCAGGCGATGACTTTGGCATGATGAAAGAGGTGATGACCCGCAGATTCAAGCGGCTCAAAAAGGAAGACCCTGATCGCACATCTGGCATGTGGCCCGACCTCTTGTTGATCGACGGCGGGGCAGGGCAGGTCAGCTCGGTGCGCGAAATCCTTGAGGCACTTGATGTCGGCGACGTTCCAATGGTCGGCGTGGCCAAGGGCGAAGATCGCGACGCAGGCAAAGAGGTGTTTTACCGCACGGGCAAGCCGGTCATGGCTTTGCGGCATAACGACCCCGTGCTGTATTTCATTCAGCGGATGCGCGATGAAGTTCACCGCTTCGCCATCGGAACCCACCGCGCAAAACGATCA
The DNA here is from genome assembly GCA_937132065.1 of uncultured Loktanella sp. Classification (GTDB taxonomy): domain Bacteria; phylum Pseudomonadota; class Alphaproteobacteria; order Rhodobacterales; family Rhodobacteraceae; genus Yoonia. The sequence goes on along the minus strand of CAKZNT010000054.1, from coordinate 91,581 downwards.
AAGGCCATCGGGGCAACACCACTCGATGACGTTCCAGGTGTTGGAGCGGCACGCAAACGCGCGCTCTTGGCGCATTTTGGATCGGCCAAGGCGGTCGCGCGCGCAAACCTCGCTGACCTCAAGGCAGTTGAAGGGGTCTCGGAGAATATGGCACAAAAAATCTACGACTTTTTCCACGAGAACGGTTAAGCCAGCACCAAGGGTCTGCGGTCGCACTAAAACAGCGGCTTTTCACTTTATTTGCGAAGGCATAAGGTAAGCGCATGAAATGGAATTTACCAAATATCCTGACGCTCCTGCGTCTGCTCGCTGCACCTGCTGTGGCGATCATGTTCTTGTATTTTTCGCGCCCGCTCGCGGACTGGTTTGCGCTGCTCTTGTTTGTGTCAGCGGCCATCACCGACTTTGTTGACGGATACCTTGCGCGCGCTTGGAAGCAGGAAACAAAATTCGGCGCAATGATGGACCCTATCGCAGACAAGGCGATGGTCGTGATCGCGCTTGTTGTCATCACGGGATTCTCTGGCATGAACCCGTGGATCCTGCTCCCCGCGGTCTTGATCATTTTCCGCGAGGTCTTTGTCTCTGGCTTGCGCGAATTCCTGGGCGATACGGCAGGTCTGCTCAAGGTGACGGTATTGGCGAAATGGAAAACGACCCTGCAAATGGTCGCAATCGCAATCCTATTCGCGAAGGGCGCGTTTGAGCATTACCTGATTGATCGTAGTTTCGGCATGGATGCGGAGACCCAACTCGGCATTCTTGCAGGCGAAATCGAAGACGTGCTGGGCCTGCGGGCCTTGGAGACAGGTCTTGAGGTTTGTTGGTATGCGGGTGTCGGCGCGCTATGGGTTGCGATGATCCTAACCGTGCTAAGTGGTGCAGATTACTTCCGCAAGGCGCTCCCTTATTTGCGAGATAACGCATGAACGTGATGTATTTCGCATGGGTCCGAGAGCGGATCGGCCTCCCGCAAGAAGAGGTGGAAACGCGTGCCGCCACAGTCGCAGACCTCGTGGCCGAACTGAGCGCGCGAGAAGACCGCTACGCGGCGGCATTTGCCGATACATCCGCACTACGCGTGGCTCTGGATCAAGAGCTTTCCGATTTTTCCGCCCCACTTGCGGGCGTGCGTGAAGTCGCGTTTTTCCCCCCGATGACGGGCGGCTAAAATGACGGTTTTGGTGCAATCAGCTCCGTTTGATGCTGGCGAAGTGCTGAACGGTTTTGCCCATGGGCGCGGTGACGTCGGCGCAATCGTGAGCTTTACCGGCGTTGTGCGCGACACCAAAGGTGACCTGCGCCACATGGAAATCGAGCACTACCCCGGCATGACGGAGCGGGCAATTGAGGGGATCGTCACGCGCGCAAAATCCCGCTGGTCTTTGGCCGATGCCTTGGTGATCCACCGCTTCGGCGTTTTGCCAGTTGGCGCACCGATCATGATGGTCGCCACCGCCGCATCCCATCGCGCAGATGCCTTTGCTGCCGCTGATTTTCTGATGGATTACCTAAAATCCCGTGCGCCATTCTGGAAGAAAGAAACCACCATAGACGGTACTTCATGGGTCGCTGCCAAAGACGAGGACGAGGCTGCGTTAACCCGCTGGTAGGCGCGCCATCGCAGCGACTGGTGCGTGGCGGGGGCAATCCGTGGTGTGATTGTTGATCAACCCGCAGGCCTCCATAAACGCATAGACAATCGTGGGGCCGCAAAACTTGAAGCCCGCCTTCTTGAGGTCTTTGGATATTTGGGTCGATAACGGCGAGAACGTCGGCATCGCTGACCGGTCACAAAGTGTGGTGCGCAACGGCACACCGTCCACGTAATCCCAGAGGAACTTATCAAACCCTTGTGCGGCTTCGATCCGCTGCCAGGCTTGTGCATTACTAATCGTGGCTGCGATCTTGCCGCGATGGCGGATAATCCCCTCGTTCTGGAGCAGGGTCTCGATCTCTGGTTCGCCCCAAGTTGCGATGACATCGGGATCAAAACCCGCAAAGGCAGTGCGAAAATTGTCGCGCTTCTTGAGGATGGTGATCCAGCTCAGGCCCGCCTGAAACCCGTCAAGCACGAGCTTTTCCCACAATGCGCGACTGTCATATTCAGGGACGCCCCATTCGGTATCGTGATAGTCGATGTATATCTGCTCGGGACCAGCCCAGCCGCAACGCGTCTCCATGTGGCGCTCCTTTTCGTTGGCGATGAATGTCGGTTGAATTTGAATCGATTGCCAGACCTTAACCGCATATTATGGGCAATCGGCGCAATGTGCTCGGGACCAAAAGGGACCGCTTCAATGCCGCACGCATTACAATCGCATCTCGCCACCGACGAACAGGCGCTCGCTGACCCGTTGCAATTCGCAATGGCAAGCAGGGACGGTGACGTCCTTAATCTCGTGCGCGAGGCGTTGGCGGCGGGGCGGGCGCGGCTTGCTTTCCAGCCGATTATCATCGCAGGACCAGAGCGGCGCAGCGCATTTTACGAAGGGCTGATCAGGGTCATGGATCAGGCGGGGCGCGTTATCCCCGCGGCCCACTTCATGCCTGTCATCGAGGAAACCGACCTTGGGCGGCAGATTGATTGCGTGACACTTGATCTTGCATTCAAGCTATTGCGGGTCACGCCAAACTTGCGGCTCTCGATCAATGTATCCGCTCGCTCGCTTGGTGATAGTAAATGGCGGCGCATCCTCGAAGACGGCTTGGCCGACAAGGCAGGCCTCGGCAGTCGCCTCATTTTCGAAATCAGCGAATCGTCGGCCATGATGCTGCACGAAGTTGTCATTCGGTTCATGGATGAAATGCAGCCGCGCGGGATCGCCTTTGCGCTTGATGGCTTCGGGGCGGGGTTGATCGCCTTTCGCCACCTGAAAGACTTTTTCTTTGACCTCGTCAAAATCGACAAAGGGTTCATTCGCGGCATCGAAAGCGACCCGGACAATCAGGTGCTCACCGAGGCATTGATGACCGTGGCGCGCCAATTCGAAATGCTCGTCGTCGCTGACGGCGTCGAGACAAAAGCAGAGGCAGATTACCTGACGCAGATGGGGGCAGACTGCATGCAAGGGTATTACTATGGCGTGCCCAAATTCGGCCTGACCTGAACGGCAAATTGTCGCGATTGCAAACTCGCTGCCCGCTGTTCAGTCGAATCCGCATTGCGTGACCAGACGTAACTTGTAGAGTAGAGGCGCGGCAGGACGGGGTCTGTGCGCCTGACTTGGCTTGTGCGCCACTCCGATCCAGCCTTGATTTACTGATCGGAGAGGACCCATCATATGACCAATGTAGTTATCGCTTCCGCAGCCCGCACAGCTGTCGGCAGTTTCGGCGGCGCGTTCGCCAATACCAAGGCCCATGATCTCGGCGCAGCTGTCCTCGAAGCTGTTGTCGCGCGGGCAGGCATCGACAAATCTGAAGTAAGCGAAACCATCCTCGGGCAGGTTCTGACCGCCGCGCAAGGGCAAAACCCTGCACGTCAGGCGCACATCAACGCGGGGCTCCCGATTGAAGCTTCGGCTTGGGGCATCAATCAGGTGTGTGGCTCTGGCCTGCGGGCCGTGGCTCTTGGTGCGCAACATATCCAGCTTGGCGATGCGTCAATCGTTGCTGCGGGTGGGCAAGAGAACATGACGCTTTCGACGCATGCCGCGCATCTGCGCGCAGGTCAGAAAATGGGCGACATGACCTATATCGACACGATGATCCGTGACGGTCTTTGGGATGCGTTCAACAACTATCACATGGGCCAAACCGCCGAGAACGTGGCAGAGAAGTTCCAGATTTCCCGTGATATGCAGGATGAATTCGCGGTTGGATCACAAAACAAAGCCGAGGCCGCACAAAAGGCCGGGCGCTTTGTTGACGAGATTGCGGCCTTTACGGTCAAGACCCGCAAGGGTGACATCGTGGTTGATCAGGATGAATACATCCGCCACGGCGCGACCCTTGAGGCGATGGCAAAAATGCGCGCGGCCTTTACCAAGGATGGAACCGTCACCGCTGCCAACGCGTCTGGCCTGAACGACGGGGCGGCGGCAACCTTGCTTATGTCTGCGGATGACGCAGAAAAGCGCGGCATCGAGCCATTGGCCCGCATCGCGTCCTATGCCACCGCTGGCCTTGACCCGTCGATCATGGGCGTGGGTCCAATCTCGGCGTCACGCAAGGCGCTGGAAAAGGCGGGATGGTCTGTAAACGATCTGGATCTCGTTGAAGCAAACGAGGCCTTTGCGGCGCAGGCTTGTGCGGTAAACAAGGAAATGGGCTGGGATCCCGCGATCGTCAACGTAAACGGCGGTGCGATTGCGATTGGTCACCCGATCGGCGCGTCTGGTTGCCGCGTTCTCAACACACTCCTGTTCGAGATGAAGCGGCGCGGCGCGAAAAAAGGTCTGGCAACGCTTTGCATCGGTGGCGGCATGGGTGTCGCTCTGTGCGTCGAACGTCCCTAACCTCCTTAAAGGGCGCGATAAAACGCGCCCTTTTATCGCGCAATAATGTTGCGTCCGCATTATTTCTGACGTAACATTTTTACCAAGCAAATCTATTGGAGGAGAAAGCTATGTCCCGTGTCGCTCTTGTTACTGGTGGTTCCCGCGGAATTGGCGCCGCTATTTCGACGGCGTTGAAAGATGCCGGTTATACGGTCGCTGCAACTTACGCTGGCAACGATGAAAAGGCTGCGGCCTTCACTGCCGAAACAGGCATCAAGACCTATAAGTGGGACGTTGCCGACTATGCAGCCTGTGCCGCTGGTATCGCCCAAATCGAAGCCGACCTTGGCCCCGTCGAGGTTCTTGTGAACAACGCGGGCATTACCCGTGACGCACCTTTCCACAAGATGAAGCCAGAGCAGTGGTCCGAAGTTATCGGCACAAATCTCTCTGGTGTGTTCAACATGAGCCACCCTGTGTGGCCCGGCATGCGTGAGCGTAAATTCGGTCGGATCATCACGATCTCGTCGATCAACGGCCAAAAGGGACAGTTCGCCCAAGCCAACTACGCCGCCGCCAAGGCAGGCGATATCGGCTTTACCAAGGCGCTGGCCCAAGAAGGCGCGCGCGCTGGCATCACCGTGAACGTCGTCGCACCGGGTTACATCAACACAGAGATGATGAGCACAATTCCTGAAAAAGTGATGAACGAAGTGATTTTGCCACAGATTCCTGTCGGGCGTCTGGGCGAAGCCTCCGAAATTGCGCGCACTGTTGTCTTCCTTGCCTCTGACGAAGCGGGCTTTATCACAGGGTCGACAATCTCCGCGAACGGTGGCCAATACATGAGCTAACCAGCTCTGAAATACGAAAAAGGGGCCGGTCAAGCGGCCCCTTTTTTTATTCAAATTCAAAATCCGCTTAATGCGCGGAGAGCTTGCCGATCTCTTCCTTGATCGCGAGCTTCTGTTTCTTCAACGCAGCAATTTCAGCGTCAGTGGAAGAAGGGCTTCGCTGAAGCACCTCAACCGAGTCCGAGAGGGTTTGGTGCTTCTTTTGTAGTTGCTCGATGTGTGAACTTACACTCATGGTCGTCCTCCTCTTGAGATTATAACATGCCCACTGCACCACAACTTTGTGGCTGTGTCACGCCGCAAGGCAGCATCTTTTGGCAATTTCTAGATTTGCGGCGAAACCTTGCCATTTGGTTAATCACCGATGCAAAAACGAGCGCCATTTCGCAAAATATCGCGCACCTGTTGGGTATAGTTTTCGCGATCGGCATCGTGCATGGTCCCATCGTGCATTACCAGCGGCGCGCGCAACTGGAACGGTGCGCGGCCCGAATGGCGCGCTTGCAATAAAAACAGATGCGGTGTCGCGCCTGTGCGTGCTGCAATTGGTCGCACGATGATCGACCCGAGCCGCCCTGTCAGAAGCGTCAACACCTCTGGCAACCGTTCGATCCGCAAGATCATCGTGAAATACCCCTTGGGGGCCAGCCGCTTGGCAGCGACATCAATCCAATCCGCCAAGGGGGTGTCACCCCCCATCGCGATATCGCGCCCTGCATCAGGGGCCGAACTGCCCGCAGCACGTTCAAAATAGGGCGGGTTCATCATGACATGGGTGAACTGTTGATTGCGCAAATCTGCGGGCAAGGTGCGCAGATCAGCGGTCACAACCTGCAAGCCGTTTTCGCGGGCAAGGTCCGCATATGCGGGTTGCATCTCGACACCCGTAATAGACAGCTCGGTCACGCGCGCGCCGAGGCAGAGCGACGCCACGCCCACGCCACAGCCAAGCTCCAGCACGCTATCACCTGCCCGCGCAGGCACGCTCGCGGCCAACAAAACCGCGTCAACGCCAGCGCGATACCCCTTTGCGGGCTGCTTGGCGCTGACCTTGCCGTTCAGGAATAGGTCGGTCGTGGTCTGCATGCTAGCGTCCCAAATCAATCTCGTTATCGCGCATAATCGCCTCGGCCATGAATAGATCGCGGTCAACAACCATCAGGCGGCGCGGCATTATGCCGATTGATCCTTCGAGGACGCTCATGTTTACGTCGAACTGGAAGCAAGCTATACCCTCACCGTCCAGAAGGGCGGTAGCGTAAGCGATGACAGTCGGATCGTTTGTGCGTAAAAGCTCTTTCATACCCATGACGTAAGCATCGTTTGCGTCTTTGTCTATTGAGATGACGGAAGTGCGCCATGAGCCTTGATACCGCAGCCACCAAACCACACGAACAACTTGCAGCGGCCCTTGCCGATGACATGAGCGCGGTCAACGATATGATCAAGGCGCGCATGGCTTCCGAGCACGCGCCGCGTATCCCGGAAGTCACCGCACATCTGGTCGAAGCAGGGGGAAAGCGACTGCGCCCGATGCTGACTTTGGCGGCGGCGCGCCTATGCGGCTATGAGGGGCCGTATCACGTGCACCTCGCGGCAACGGTTGAATTTATTCACACTGCCACGCTCCTGCATGACGATGTTGTTGACGAAAGCGACAAGCGGCGGGGCAGGCCAACCGCCAACCTGCTTTGGGACAACACAAGCAGCGTCTTGGTCGGGGATTATCTCTTTGCGCGCTCGTTTCAATTGATGGTCGAGACTGGCTCTATGCGGGTGCTCGACATCCTCGCGAATGCCTCTGCGACGATTGCCGAAGGCGAGGTTTTGCAACTGACAGCCGCTGCTGATCTCGCAACAACAGAAGAGATTTACTTCAAGGTTGTGCGCGGCAAAACAGCCGCCCTTTTTTCGGCAGCGATGGAAGTCGGCGGCGTGATCGCGGCGGCAGACGAGGCGATTGTAAAGGCTCTGTTTGACTATGGCGATGCGCTTGGTATCTCGTTCCAAATCGTCGATGACCTACTTGATTACGGCGGATCAACAGCAATAGGCAAGAACATTGGCGACGATTTCCGCGAGCGCAAGTTGACCCTACCTGTCATTCGCGCGATTGCGGCGGGTGACGCGGACGAGCGCGCGTTCTGGGACCGCACCATTGCAAAAGGACGTCAGGCAGAGGGCGATTTAGAGCAGGCGATGGCCATTCTTGCGCGCCATGGCACAATGGACACCACCCGCGATACCGCGATTGCATGGGCGCAAAAGGCGAAGGCCTCGCTTGACCCAATTGCCGACCAGCCGTTGAAAACCATGCTCACGGATTTGGCCGACTACGTGGTTGCGCGGATCACCTAAAGCAGCTCTGCGGGAGCAACCCACCAGCCCATGTTCGCCACCTGAATGGCGCGCGCAACTTGGCGGGCATCCGCCATTGTGCGGGTCAGCCCATAGCAGGTCGCGCCCGATCCAGACATGGCAGCATGTGCGACGAGGGGCTGACGCTTTAGCGACATAATCGCGGCCTCGATCTCGGGGGTTACGCGGCGCGCAGGCGTCTCTAGGTCGTTGCGCTGCGCCGCGAGCCAGCTTGCAAATCCTTGGTAATCAGATCCTGTGGGCAGGGTTCCCATGCGCGGGTTTCGCTTGCTGGCCAGCCCGTCAAAAACGGCGGAAGTGGGGACGCCAACCTGCGGGTTTACCAGCACCACGGCCGCATCTGGCAGCCTTGACCAAGGCGATAGGATCTCACCGATCCCCTCCATCCGCACGGGGCTAGGTGCAACCATGCAAACAGGCACATCCGCCCCAAGCGCAAGCACCTCTGGTGCGTTGATCGCCAGTGGCTCCACGCCCCATAGCTCTGCAAGAACAGCAAGGGTTATGGCCGCATCCGACGATCCGCTGCCGATCCCTGCTGCGTGTGGCAGGTTCTTTTCCAGCGTCAGGTGCGCCCCGTCTGTAACGCCCCGTTTCGCTTGCAGCATGCGGGCCGCGCGCATGATCAGATTGCTTTCGCCCGTTGGGACGCCTTGCGCAAACGGACCGCTTACCTTCAAGTGGAAGTCGGTGGCCGTTGTTGCTGTGATCTCGTCATAAACGCCGGCAAACGCGACCAAACTATCGAGCAGATGATACCCGTCCGCGCGCTGTCCAGTCACATGCAGTGTGAGGTTGATTTTGGCGGGCGCGCTGCCTCTAATTGTCGTCACTTGCGGCTCCTAGTGGCGGCAGTCCGTCTTCTTGCAATACGGCGTCCAGACCGATTTCAAGCTTGCGGCGAATACGCGCTGCGTCTTCTTCGGTCGGGTCAAATGACATCGCGCGGTTCCATTGAAAGCGCGCCTCCACAAAGCGGCCCACGGCCCAGAACGCATCGCCCAAATGGTCGTTCACAATGGGATCAACAGGCACCAGAGCCGCCGCATCTTCGAGATGACCGACAGCAGCGTCATAATCGCCGCGCTGGAACAGCACCCAGCCAAGGCTATCGACAATCGCACCATTTTGCGGCTCGGCGGCGACGGCGGTCTCGATCATGGTCAGTGCTTCTTCCATGTTGATGTTTCGCTCGACCATAGAATACCCCAAGTAATTAAGGACTTGCGGCTGATCAGGGTTCAACGCGAGGGCGGCGCGAAAGTCGGCTTCGGCATCGTCCCAGTCGTCAAGCGCGTGGTTGGTGATGCCGCGCGCGTAGTAGATAAACCATTTGAGCGGATCACTTTCGTCGTAGAGGTCCAGCGCGGTTGAATAGGCCGCTTTCGCTTTGTCCAAAGCACCTGTTTCGCGGTAAGTGTCGCCAGCAGATGCATGCACGCGCGGCATGTCGGGGTAGTCGCGCGCCAAGGCCTCGAGCACCTCGACAGCCGCCTCCGGTTTACCCGCCTTGCGCAATGTCTCGGCGCGGCCCAACTCCGCCGACTGAAACGCAGGACTGTCAGCAGATACCGTGCGGAATACATCGGCAGATAGTTCATATTGCCCAATGTTATCAAGCAGTTCCGCGCTCAGCAAAATCGCATCCGTGTTGTCGGAATTAAGATAGGCCGCAACCCGCGTATAGCGCAAAACGTAGTCGTCTGGCGCCTCGCCGATCACGGCTTGCGCGAGCATCAGATAGACCTCGGATAACCCGTCTTTTGCGTTGCGCACATAGTCAAACGAGAGCGTCTCATCCGCCGCGAGGGCCACGCGTAGGGAGACAAGCGTTGCATCTGTTTGCGCCCCGAAAACGGCGTCAAGAAGGGCCGTAGCATCGGCGTTGCGACCAAGCTGGCTCAGGATCTGCGTATGGGCGATTGCGCTGCGCCGACTATAGCGCATTCCGTTCTCGGGACCGCCCGAAAAGATGGCATCCGCCCCCTCGAGGTCACCAACATGAGCGAGGGCTAACGCCTTGTTATATAAGCCATATGCACCAAGTCCCGGACTTTCGATGATCGCATCAAAGGCGTCCAGAGCCGCCGTCATCTGCCCTTTGCCAACCAGCGCCCAAGCACCTGTTAACCCGTCAACGAGTGGCCCGATTTCGCGACCTGCTTCAAAGTCGGCAATGACGGCGTCCCAGTCATCGCGCGAGGCGGCTTGGATGTTGGTCGTCATATGCGCCATTTGGCTATTGATACCCGCCTCAACCATCATGGTCGCGAGCGGCGCCGCGCGGGTGAAATCACCAAGACCAAGGTATGAAACCATAGCATTTTCAAGAAGATAGGGGTTAAGCGGATCAGCCGTCAAACTCTGCGTGAAAAAGCGGGCGCCCGTTGCGAAATCCTTGTTCATGGCGGCTTGGCGTGCGGCCAGATATGCCCCTGCCTTTGGCTCGGCATGGGCCGAAAAGGGGAGCAGGGCGATGAGGCACGTGGCAAGAAATGGGGCGCGTTTTTGCACGAGAGGTGACCTTATTTGGAGCGTTTCGCGGCCAGCGTATCTAGCCCGCGCCAGACCTGCAAACAGGTCGCAAGCCTAGGGGCGACTTCGCGCCGAAAGGGGGTGTGATTTACGTGCACCGCGCGTGCACCACGCGTGCACCACGCGTGCACCAATGTAACGCGCCCTTTCGCGGTTGACGGGTGGTGCGTGACGCTCCAATCTTGCCGCAATCAGCATTGGAGAACAGCATGTCTTGGCTACCCACCCTTATCACCGACACCCCCGAAGAAGGCTACGATCTTGCGATCAAGCTCTCGCGCATGGCGGTGAAAAAGACGCAGCCCGATGACGCCGCCCGCACAAAGATGCGCCCAGACTACGCCAATGACGCCGATAGCCTGACGGCGGTGTCACAGGTAGTGGCGACAAACTTCCAGACTGTCGCTGCGGCGAACGGATATTGGAAATAGTGTCCGCCCCGTTGGGCGCGTGTCATCTCTGCTGGCACAAAAAATAAAGGCCCCGCAAATAGCGAGGCCTTTGGTGTTTTACATGTTCGGGTAGTTCGGCCCGTCTCCGCCTTGCGGCACTGTCCATGTGATGTTTTGTGACGGGTCTTTGATGTCACAGGTTTTGCAATGCACACAGTTTTGGAAGTTGATGACGAACTGCTGTTCGCCGTCCTTTTCCACGACCTCATAAACACCCGCAGGGCAGTAGCGCTGTGCCGGCTCTGCGAATTTTGGCAGGTTGACCGCGATAGGGATGGTCGGGTCGGTCAGGCGCAAGTGCGCGGGCTGGCTTTCTTCGTGGTTGGTGAAGGAGAAGGCCACGTTGGTGAGGCGATCAAACGACAGCTTGCCGTCTGGCTTGGGGTAGTCGATTGGCGTGTGCTTGGACGCTTCTTCGGTGGCCAAAGCATCGGATTTCCCGTGCTTGAGGTTAAGCGGTGACCAGCCAATGAGGTTGTTGAGCCACATATCCGCGCCGCCGACAACGAGCGAGGCAGCAAGGCCAAAGCGCGACCAGAGCGGCTTCACGTTGCGCACCCGCTTGAGGTCTTTGCCGATGGCGCCGCCGCGCACGGCATCTTCGTAACCGCCGATAATGTCGCCGCCGCGCCCTGCGCCGATGGCCGCATGTGCCGCCTCTGCCGCTGCGATGCCCGAGAGCATGGCGTTATGGTTGCCCTTAATCCGTGGCACGTTGACCATACCCGCCGAACATCCCAAAAGCGCGCCGCCCGGGAATTCGAGTTTTGGCATCGACTGGTAGCCGCCCTCAGTGATCGCGCGCGCGCCGTATGCGACCCGCTTGCCGCCCTTGAGCAGTTCTTCGATCATCGGGTGATGTTTGAACCGCTGGAATTCCATGTAGGGGTAAACATGCGGGTTCTTGTAGTTCAAATGAACAACGAAGCCCACGTAAACCTGATTGTTTTCAAGGTGGTAGATGAATGATCCGCCGCCTGCGTTGCTACCCAACGGCCAGCCCATTGTGTGTGTCACGGTCCCAAGCTTGTGCTTGGCTGGGTCGATCTCCCAGATTTCCTTCATGCCGAGTCCGTATTTCTGAACGTCGGAGTCCGCTGCGAGATCGAATTTCGCGATGACCTCTTTGGAGAGCGAACCGCGCACGCCCTCGGAGAGGAAAACGTATTTGCCGTGCAGTTCCATGCCGGGTTCGTAGTTTGGCCCCTGCGAGCCGTCCGCGTTTTTGCCGAACTCGCCCGCAACCACGCCTTTGACTTCGCCGTTGTCGCCGTAGACGACCTCGGAGCAGGCCATGCCCGGAAAGATTTCGACGCCGAGTTCTTCGGCCTGTTCGGCCATCCAGCGGCAGACGTTGCCCATAGAAACGATGTAAGTGCCGTGGTTGCTCATCAGGGGGGGCATCGCGATGTTTGGCACGCGTACCTTGCCTGCTTCTCCGAGCATGTAGAAGTTGTCGGCAGTCACTGGCGTGTTGATTGGTGCGCCTTTGGCCTTCCAGTCGGGAATCAGGCTGTCGATGCCAGAGGTGTCGAGCACCGCGCCCGAGAGGATATGCGCCCCGACTTCCGACCCTTTTTCGAGCACGACAACATTGAGATCGGCGTCAAGTTGCTTAAGGCGGATCGCAGCCGAGAGGCCCGCCGGCCCCGCACCAACGATCACTACATCATATTCCATCGCTTCGCGTTCAATATCAGACATGCGCCGTCCCTTTATGTCATACTGGGGTAGCACCCCTGAAAGATTGTTGCGTCATGGATTACCCTATGCGCGCGCATGGGGCAATCGCGACCAGACGTTAAAACAGCACTTGCACTTGACTTTGATCCAGCCAAATAGGGTATGAACGTTCGATTGATATTATTCGCCCCATTGGGGGAAGGGTTTGAACCATGGAAAAGATACCGCTGACAAAGCCGGGTTACGACAAAATGAATGCCGAGCTGAAGCATTTGAAATCGGTTGAGCGCCCCGCGATTATTCGGGCGATTGCAGAAGCGCGCGAACACGGCGACCTGTCGGAGAACGCCGAGTATCACTCCGCCAAGGAGAAGCAGTCGTTTATCGAGGGCCGCGTCAAGGAATTGGAGGCGGTTATCTCGCTGGCCGATGTGATCGACCTGACCCGCCTGTCTGGCACGATCAAGTTCGGCGCGGTTGTCACCTTGGTTGACGAAGAGACCGACGAAGAAAAGACCTATCAGATTGTCGGCGAATACGAGGCCAATATCGAGGCTGGTTTGCTGAACATCAAATCCCCGATTGCCCGCGCTTTGATTGGCAAGGACGAGGGTGATAGTGTCGAGGTGAAGACCCCTGGCGGTGTTCGCTCGTATGAAATCCTGACGATCAAATACGGATAGGCAAGTAGCATGGCGCAAGGCCCGCAAAAGACACCATCCAAAGACCCGCACCGCGCCAGCGATATTATCGCGCTGGTGCTGTCGCTGGGCTGGATGGCGCTTGTCGGTTTGTTTTTCGTGCTTTTGCCTCCGGGTGTCAGCGCAGAAGACAGGTTTGACAGCCTGCGGTTCGTTCTTATTCTGCTGGCGATTTTCATGCCCGTGGCGATGATCTGGATGGCGACGGCGGCGAGCCGCTCTGCACGGATCATGCGCGAGGAATCGAGCCGCTTGCAGGCGGCGATTGACGGGATGCGCAAGACCTACATCGAGAACCGCGCGGGAACGGGCAACACCCTGCAACCAACCGTGGAAAAGAAGCTCAACGAGATCGCCCAAGCGACCCGCAAGACGGAAACGACTGTGGCCACGTTCGCATCCAGCCGCCCGCCTGCCCAAAAGTTGCAGATCACCAATGTGCGCCCCGTGAGTGCGGACGATCAACCCGCGCTGGCGCTTGGCACAAGTGCCGAAGACATTGCTGCTCCACTCCCGAACCACGACCTGATCCGTGCCCTGAATTTCCCTGATAACGATCAGGATCAACGCGGGTTTGATGCGCTGCGCCGCGCCCTGAAGGATCGCAATGCCCGCCAGTTGGTGCAAGCAGCCCAAGACATTTTGACCCTGTTGTCCCAAGACGGGATTTACATGGATGACCTGCGCCCCGACCGCGCGCGCCCCGAAATTTGGCGCCGCTTTGCCAATGGAGAGCGGGGCCGTGCGATGGCGTCTCTTGGGGGTATTCGCGACCGTTCATCGCTTGCGCTGACCTCTGGTCGCATGCGTGAAGATACGATCTTTCGCGATGCTGCGCACCATTTTCTGCGCCGTTTCGACAAGACGTTGATCGCATTCGAGCAAGGTGCAACGGACGAGGAAATCAGCGCATTATCCGAGACCCGCACAGCGCGGGCCTTCATGCTGCTTGGCCGTGTCACTGGCGCGTTTGACTAAACGCACATGTGGGATATCTTTCTTAAGACACTCCCGTTTTTCGCACTGATCGGCCTAGGCTATGGGGCTGCCCGCGTGCGGTTCTTCACCGCCGAGGGCACGGCCTACCTGACCAAGTTCGTGTTCTACTTTGCGCTTTCTGCGATGTTGTTCCGCTTTGCGGCCAACCTTGCGCTGGGCGACATACTGGATTGGCCGTTTGTCTTTGCGTATCTTGCGGGCTCGATGGTGGTTTACCTGTTGGCCACGATCATCGCGATGGTCCGCGGTTTGCGCGTGGCAGAGGCCGCCGTAGAAGCCCAAGTCGCGGTGATCGGCAATGTCGGGTTCTTGGGAATTCCGATGCTGGCGTTGCTGTTAGGCGAGGCGGCGATTGGCCCCGTGATGATGGTGCTGGCCGTTGATCTGATCGTTTTTGGCAGCTTGATTGTGGTCTTGATAACAGGCTCTCGTGATGGCCGTATGTCGATCGGCATTTTACGCACAGTGGGGTTGGGATTGCTCAAAAACCCTATGATAGTGTCTATTTCTTTGGGTTTGCTTGTGTCCGGAATGGGTTGGTCCGTCCCTGTGCCTGTCAACGAATTCTTGGAAATTCTGGGCGGTGCGGCGACCCCGGGCGCATTGTTTGCGATTGGCGCGTCCCTTGCGACGAAGTCCGCAGAGCGCGTTGTCGTGGCGGGCTGGTTGTCGATTTGCAAGCTGGTCCTGCACCCTGTCGCGGTGGCTATCTCGGCGCTGTTGATTTTCGACATCGCGGCCTATCCTGCGGGCGTGATGATTGCGGCAGCGGCCCTGCCTGTCGCGGGCAACGTCTATATCATCGCGCAGCATTACGGGGTGGCCCCCGCGCGCGTGTCTGCATCCATTCTGATCTCGACGGTGGTGAGCGTCTTTACCCTGTCGGGCGTGATCGCATGGGTGACAAGCCTCTAGCCGTGCGATAGCCATAACAAAACGAAAGGCATTTATCACATGGAAACTCTCTCGGAAAACCGCTGCTTTGGTGGCACGCAAGGCGTCTATAAACACCTCTCGACGGCGACAAAGACGGACATGACATTTGCCGTCTTTATGCCAGAGGAGGCCGCACATGGCCCTGTGCCGGTATTGTGGTTTCTGTCGGGCCTGACCTGCACCCACGAGAATGCGATGGTGAAGGCTGGCGCCCAGATCTGGGCCGCAGAGCACGGGATCGCGCTTGTGTTCCCTGACACGTCCCCGCGCGGCGAGGGTGTGCCCAACGATGACGCCTTTGACCTTGGCCAAGGTGCTGGATTTTACATTGATGCCACGCAAGCCCCTTGGGATGAACATTTCAAGATGTGGACCTATGTCGCCGAGGAATTGCCTGCATTAGTGTCTAAAAACTTTGCAATCGACATGGATCGCCAGTCGATTACGGGTCACTCGATGGGGGGGCACGGCGCGCTGACGATGGCGATGGCGCTTAAGGGGCGGTTCCGTTCTGTGTCTGCGTTTGCGCCAATCTGTAACCCGACCCAGTCTGATTGGGGCCGCAAACAATTCGCTGCCTATTGGGGTGACGAGGCTAATTGGGGCCCACATGACGCGACTCTATTGATGCAAGGTGGTGGATTTGACGGCCCTGTTTTGATCGATACAGGCACAGACGACCAGTTTGGTGATCTGCTCGGCACGGCCGCGTTTGCAAGTGCGTTTGCGCAGTCCCGCCAAGAGGGGCAAATCCGTTTGCAAAAGGGGTATGACCACTCCTATTTCTTTATCTCGACATTCATGGAAGACCATGTCGGATTCCACGCAGAGGCGCTGTATTCGTGATCTATGTTGATGCCGATGCCTGCCCTGTGAAAGACGAGGTCGAACGGGTCGGGACGCGGCATAAACTGCGCATGTTTGTGGTGTCTAACGGGGGCATTCGACCGTCACAAAACCCCTTTGTAGAGACTGTTGTGGTCCCCGATGGCCCCGATGTCGCGGATATGTGGATCGCTGATCGGGTCGGCCCAGCGGATGTGGTAATCACGGGTGATATTCCGCTCGCGGCCAAATGCGTGGAGGCGGGCGCGCAGGTGCTAAAGCACAATGGCGAGCCGCTGACGGAGGCCAATATCGGCAATGTGCTTGCGACCCGCGATCTGATGACGGACATGCGCGCCGCTGACCCGTTCAGGCAGGGCGGTGGCAAGCCGTTTTCAAAGGCGGATCGCTCGCGGTTTTTGGACGCTTTGGAACGCGCTGTGCGTGCGGCGGCATTAAAGGGCTAGACTGCGCGCCCGCGCCCTGCGACGACTATGCGCATGATGATGTTCAAGAATATGTCGCCCGCCCGTTTGGGTGCGGTTTCCGCGCTGATTGCTGTCAGCCTGTTTGCAATCAATGATGCGACGATCAAATTTCTGAGCGGTGGCTATGCGCTTCATGAAGTTGTGCTGATCCGCTCGCTCATCGGGTTTGTGATTATGGTCGCCATTGTTGCGCCTATGACGGGTGGCTTTGCGATTGTGCGCACGCGCCGTCTTGGGATGCATCTTTTTCGCGGGCTGCTGGTGGTGTCGGCGAACATGCTATTCTTTCTGGGTCTTGCAGCGATGCCATTGGCCGAGGCGGTCGCCATTTTCTTTATCAGCCCGTTGGTCATTACGCTGTTTTCGGTGATCTTTCTGGGAGAGAAGGTTGGCCCGCGTCGCTGGGGCGCTATTTTCGTCGGCTTTATCGGTGTTCTGGTCATGATGCGCCCCGGCACGGAGGCGTTCCGGCTTGCCTCGCTTTTGCCGTTGGTTGCTGCGGTGTGCTATGCGGGCCTGCATATGATGACCCGCCTGATCGGGCGCACCGAGAGCGCCGCGACGATGGCGTTCTACATTCAGGTTGCGTTTATCGTGGTCTGCGTTGCCATGGGGCTTGCTGTTGGTGACGGACGCTATGGCGCGCAAACAGACCCGTCGATGGAGTTCTTGTTGCGCCAGTGGGTTTGGCCCGACAGTGCCGACATCCTGTTGTTTCTCCAGCTCGGGTTTTGCACTGGTATCGGCGGCTTTTTGATCAGCCAAGCCTACCGCGTGGCCGAGGCGGCGGTGATTGCGCCGTTGGAATATATCGCCCTGCCGCTTTCGGTGCTGTTCGGTGTTTTGATATTTGATGAATGGCCTGATGCGGTGTCGTTCATTGGCATGGGGCTGATTGTCGGGTCGGGGTTGTTTACGCTGTGGCGCGAGGCACAGCCAGAGACCCAAGACCCCATCCAGTCCCCGCGTGTGCGCAGATAAAGAGGAACGGTTATGACAATTCAAGCAGTGGTTTTAGACATCGGGAATGTGCTGATCGAATGGCAGCCGGAGCGGTTTTTTGACGCCAAAATCGGAGAGACCCGCCGCCGTGAAATGTTTGCTGCGATTGATTTGCACGGGGTGAATGACGAGGTGGATCGGGGCGGCAATTTTCGCGATTTGATTTATGCCGCCGCCGATGCGAACCCTGCGTGGCGCGACGAGGTGCGCATGTGGCACGACAACTGGATCGAGATTGCCGCGCCTGCGATCCCGCGCTCTGTGCGCCTGCAACGCGCGTTGCGCGCGGCGGGTATCCCAGTTTTCGCGCTAACGAACTTTGGCATCCAGACGTTCGAGATCGCTGAAAAGGTCTATCCGTTTCTGGGCAATTTTGACCGCCGCTATATCTCGGGGCATATGGGGGTGATCAAACCTGATGCAGAGATTTATGCCTTGTTAGAGACTGATTGTGGTGTTGATCCGCAGGCTCTGTTGTTCACAGACGACCGGATTGATAACATCAATGCAGCCAAGGCGCGGGGCTGGCAGACGCATCTGTTCGAGGGTGCAGATGCTTGGGCGGCGTGTCTCGTTTCGCATGGATTGCTAACAGAGGAGGCCGCGTTATGAGCGTGATGATCCCATTTGAGGAAGGCGAGCGCGGCTTGGACTGGCTGGCGTTGACGGAGGCGTTGGCCGCGGGTCATTTGCTACCTAAAGCCACAGTGGAGGACGTGTTTTTATACCGCGACGACAACACCCTTTTGAACCGTTCTGCGTGGATCAAGGGCATGGGGCTGGCCGTCAAATGCGCGACGATTTTTCCCGCGAACAAGGCGGCGGGCAAGCCGATGATTGGCGGCGCGGTCAACCTGTTTTCCGACGATGACGGCGCACTCGAGGCGATCGTTGACTTCCATCTGGTGACCAAGTGGAAGACCGCTGGTGACAGCCTTTTGGCGGCGCGCCGTTTGGCCCGCCCTGACAGTCGCAAGATCCTGATCGTGGGTGCGGGCACTGTCGGTCGTTCGCTTCATGCGGCTTATTCAGCGGCGTTTCCAGCGGCGCAATTCACGGTCTGGAACCGCTCGCGCGCTGGCGCAGAGGCCTTTCAGGCGGAGTTGCCCGATGTTGCGATTGCGACCGATCTGGAGGCGGCGGTGCGCGCCGCGGATATCATTACCTCTGCGACGATGTCGACTGATCCGCTGATCAAGGGCGCGTGGCTCCAGCCAGGTCAGCATGTGGATTTGATCGGCGCGTATCGCCCTGACATGCGCGAGGTTGATGACGAAGCCCTGCTGCGCGCGCGCGTGTTCGTTGACAATATGCACACCACGGTTGGCCATATCGGAGAGCTGAAAATACCGATTGCCGCGGGCGTCATTTCCGAAGGGCATGTGATTGCCGACTATTACGATCCGGACGCATTCAACCGCACCAATGAGGATGAGATCACGTTGTTCAAGAATGGCGGGGGTGCGCATCTTGACCTGATGGTGAGCCGCTACATTCTGGATGAATGGAAGGCCCGATGACCGAGACCGCAAAGGGCAAGTTGGCCGCGCTCGCTGGCGGGCAGACCTTTTATCGCTGGTCGGGGGGCGGTCGCGGCCCTGTGATCGTCGCGGTTCACGGACTAACGACCCCTTCGGTGGTTTGGGATGCCTTGACCCCGATGCTGACGGGGATCGGGTTTCGCGTGTTGCGTTATGACCTTTACGGGCGCGGGCAGTCTGACGCGCCGCGCGGTGCACAAACCCTTGAGATGTTTACCCGCCAGCTTGATGAGTTGCTTGCGGATCAGGGTGTGACCGACAACATTACTCTGATGGGGTATTCGATGGGCGGCAGCATTGTCACGGCGTTTGCCGCGGCCCAGCCCCATCGCATCGCTCGTATCCTGTTGGTCGCGCCTGCGGGGATCGAGATGAACGAGACCGGATTTGAAGTGTTTTGCCGCAAAGTGCCCGTAATCGGTGATTGGGTGCATCGCGTTGTGGTCGCCCGTCAAATGCGCGCCAGCCTAAAGGACAAGACGGGTCCGATTGCCGAGGCGAAGCGATTGCAGATGTCGCGCCGTGGCTATCTGTCGGCGGTTCTGTCCTCGCGGCGTCATGCCTTGGCGCAGAGCCTTGAGGCGGAGCATCGCAAGTTGAGCCGTGAAGATGTGCCCGTCTACGCGTTTTGGGCACGCGAAGACACGACCATTCCGCTGCGCGCCATGGGCACGTTGGCAAAATGGAACCGCACCGCGCGCCAAGAGGATATTGCCGGGGCGGATCATGGTTTGCCCTATACCCACGCAGCGGCGCTTGCCGAGAAGATCACCCGCGTGCTGCGCGAAGGGTAGCTGCCCTCAGGCCGCCGATGGATTGGCGGTCTGGGCGCTAAAGTTGACCTGATCGCGCCCGCCATTTTTGGCGCCATAAAGCGCCTTGTCAGCATCGTTGCGCAATGTCTCGAACGGCGCATAGGTTGCGGACCATACCGTGCCGAGGCTGATGGTGACGTTGATGGTGATCCCTTCGTAAGTGACGGGCACGCGCGAGATAAGCGATCTGCATCGCTCTGTGATTTGGCGTGCTTCTTCGCTGCTGACGTTGGACAAGACGAACAGGAATTCGTCGCCACTCATTCGGCAAAACAGGTCTTGGGCGCGAAAGCAGGTCGTGAGCCGCTCTGCGATGTCGTGCAGCACCTTGTCCCCTGCAAGGTGGCCGTGGATGTCGTTGATGGCCTTGAAGTTGTCCACGTCGATACATGACATTGCGATGCCGCGCTGGGCGGTTGGCCCGCGAATGATCCGCTCATAGGCCTCGATGGCCGAGCCACGGTTCATGATTCTTGTCAAAGGGTCAAACATCGCGGCGGTCTGGAGCCGGCTTGTTTCGCCAAGCAACATCCGTTCGCGATAGATCAGGAAAGCAAAGAGTGTGGTGCAAATCAGGTTCAGGAGGATCAGGAGTGGCGCGAGCATTGTGAAGAACATGGTTTGTGACGCCGCTGGCAGCATATAGCCCGCCACGATATGCAGTGAGATCATTGCGGCAAGGGCGGGTAGCGCGAAGATGTCGCTTGTGATGCGTGGCCGCACGAACCGCGCCCAAGCCAGCCCCATCAGGGCAGCGATTGTGACCCCAACCACGCCTGTTATGGCTCCAACACCGCCAATGCCAAGCCGGACCGCAATAGCCATAGCCAGCGCGATTGCCCCGCCTCTGACCCCAAAGAAGGCAGCGGCCAGCCCCACAAAGAGGTTGCGCATGTCGACGATGATCCCTTCGGACATTTCGATAGGATTGGCCATCGCAAGCACAGCCGCGAGACCAAACACAAAGCCGAGGCTGGCATCCTCTACCCGCTTGGACACACCGCGCCGCGCAACGATGCTATAGATAAAGACGAGCACCACCCCGACGCCCACTGGCTCGAGGAAGATCGCAATTTCGGTCAAAATATTTGGCATAACAATAGCACCTTTCTGGAGGGAAGGGCTAAGCCTCAGCCATGACAAGAGTGTTAATTTGTCTCAACCGATCAACAGTTTTGACGCCTAATCGTCTAAAATTTGATTAAACGCCTGTCGCAGTGACGGGTCGGTTTTCCTTGATTGGCAGGTGCACGATTGCGCTAAATGCGCCGATCGCGACCCCAACCCACCAGACGTAGGTGTAGGTTCCGTAGATGTCATAAAGCGCCCCGCCGAGCCAAACCCCGAGGAATGAGCCGAGTTGATGCGAGAAGAAGACGATCCCGTAGAGCGTGCCCATGTAGCGCACCCCATAAAGATGCGCGACCAACCCAGAGGTCAGCGGCACGGTCGCAAGCCAGAGGCTCCCCATCCCGATCGAGAAGAGCACCACAGTAAGCGGTGTCATGGGGGTGAGGATAAAGGCGGCGGCAAAGATTGTTCGCCCTGTATAGATGCCCGCCAGCAGATATTTCTTGGAATACCGCTTGCCCAGATATCCCGCCAAGAGTGTGCCGCCGATATTGGCCAGCCCGATTAGCGAGATCGCGATGGCCCCTAGGGCGCTGGTTGTCTTGATCCCGAGGTTGGAGAGTAGTGACCCCTCGAGGATTGGCCCGCACATCTCGGTGACGAACGCAGGAAAGTGTGCGGTCACGAATGCCAATTGGTAGCCGCACGAAAAGAACCCCAGAAAGATAAGCGTATAGCTCGGGTCTTTGAAGGCGCGCTTGAGGGTCTCGCCCATGGATTCGGCCAGCTCGGCCTTGGTCGCGGTCACGGGGCTGCGCATCATGGGGAGCACCATGAGAGCGGCGATGATCATGCCTGCAAAGGTGACGAATGTCTGTTGCCACGTCATGAAGGTCAGCAGGTATTCCGCCAAGGGCGCGCCAAAGACCTGCCCTGCGGACCCTGCCGCTGTGGCGATGGCCAAGGACATGGAGCGGTTTTCGTCCGAAGCGGCCCGACCGACAACGGCAAGGATGACCCCGAACCCTGTGCCCGCGATGCCAAAGCCGACGAATATTTCGTAGACCTGATGCGCAAACGGCGTCGTTGCCCCTGACGAGAGCAAGAGCCCTGCCGCGTAGAATAGCGCGCCTGCGATGATCGCTTTGCGGTCTCCGATTTTCTCTGCGATGGCGCCAAAGATCGGTTGTCCGATCCCCCACGCGAGGTTCTGGATCGCGATTGCGAGGCTGAAGTCCGAACGCAGCCAGCCGAATTCGGTTGCAATCGGGATTTGGAACACCCCGAAGGATGCCCGAATGGCAAAGCCCGTCATGATAATGACGCAGCCTGCGATGAGGACGGGATTCAGGAGGGATGCTTGACGTGTCATGCCTGTAGTTGCGTTGCCTTGGCGCGCTTTGTCAACGCTTTGCGCAACGCGAGGCGGTTGCTTGGTTATACGCCGCGCGGTATCGGTAGCGAATGATGATGCAAGAGATTTACAGTGCCGCCGTGGCCGAGGGCCGTTTGCACGCGGACGCCGCCCAAGTTGCGGTGATGCCAGAATTGGAGCGGGTGCGCGCCGCCTTGGCGGAACCCGTCAAGCGTGGCCTGTTTCGCAAAGCCCCGCCGCCGATCAAGGGCTTGTATATGTGGGGCGGTGTTGGCCGTGGCAAATCCATGTTGATGGATCTGCTATTCGAGGCTGTTGACGCCCCCAAGCAGCGCCGCCATTTCCACGCGTTTATGCAGTGGGTTCACAACGAGATGAACGCCGCCCGCAAGCTGGGGGTCGATGACGCGATTGCCCCTGTCGCGGCCACGCTTGCCGCCGAGGTCCGCTTTCTGGCGTTTGACGAGATGCAGATCACAGACATCACCGATGCGATGATCGTGGGTCGCTTGTTCGAGGCGCTGTTTGCGGCGGGTGTTGTGATTGTTACAACGTCGAACCGTCACCCCGATGCCTTATACAAAGACGGCTTGAACCGTGCGCTGTTCCTGCCATTTATCGACCTGATCAAAGAGCGGCTGGTCGTGCATGAACTAGCGAGCGAGACAGATTACAGGCAGGGGCGCCTCGCGGGCACACCGACCTATTTCACCCCTGCGGGCGCAGAGGCGCGTGGCGCGATTGATGCCGCTTGGGAGGGGCTAACGGGCGGGCAATCAACGTCGCTGACGCTGCATGTGAAAGGGCGCGAGGTTGTCATTCCGCATTTCCACAATGGTGTCGGGCGCGTCGGCTTTTTCGACCTCTGCGGCAAGCCCTTGGGTGCGGCGGATTATCTGGCGTTGGCCGAAGCCGTGCGGGTGCTGATCGTGGAGGATATCCCCCGCCTGTCGCGCCAGAATTTCAATGAGGCAAAGCGGTTTGTGACGCTGATTGATACGCTATACGAGGGTAAGGTGCGGCTGATCTGTTCGGCGGCGGCTGTGCCAGAGATGCTTTACGTCGAGGGCGAGGGCACGTTTGAATTCGAGCGCACCGCCAGTCGGTTGCGCGAAATGCAAGCGGATGACTGGGGCTAGGCCGCTGCTGCTTTCCAGTCATTGAGGGCTTGTCTGAACGCGGCGGGAGTTATGTCGCTTGGCAGGTCCGCGTCAGGCAGCGGATAGACCAGCAAGCCACTGCGCAGCCCCGTGCCTGTGCCGAGGTCGATGACTGTGTCGATGGCGAACCATGTCAGGTGGGTGTCTCCGAACGACGAGCTGAACTTGCAACCGTCTGCCCCGATGGAAACGGCGACCTCTCCGCGCTTGCTTTGGTCTCGCTCAAAAGTGGTGATAAACCGTGACCGTTGCACGCGCGAGATCAAAAGCAGGGCAATTGCCGTAAAAACTGTGCCGAGCAGGAATGCTGGGCCGCACTTTTGCAGGATTGGCAGTTGCAACAGCGCGACCATGACGGCCACGAGCACCAGCCAAAGCGCGAACTTGAGCGCCCAGCCGATTTTAGAGCCGCTGTCCAAGGATTTGCCGCCCCATTGCGCGGCCTTCCAATAAAGGTCTTTGTTTACGGCGGTGTAGCTGAACTCTATCGGGTCACGCATGGTGTCGCCTTAGACGTTCGGGATCGAAAGCCGCTGGCCAACCTGGATAGCATTCGGGCTAGAGAGGATCTGGCGGTTGGCCTCGAAGATGCGGCCAAACTTGTTGACGTTACCGTAGAACTTGACCGCGATTGACCCAAGGCTGTCGCCCTTGTTCACGGTGTAAAAGCGATATTGCTCGGCTTCGGTGGCGCGCTGCACAACGCGCACTTCAACACCCTCGCCAGAGGTCACGTTAGGCACGGCAGGTTCTGCGCCGCCCGCTGCGATCTGGGCCTGCGTGATGATCGAGTTCAGCAAAACTGCGGTGTCGACGTCCCCTTCGGATGTCACAAGAATGTCGGGCACGGAAATCTCGCCTGCCTTGGCGGCCTCGTTGACCAATGTGTTGATGTAGGCGTCGTTCTGCCCCTCTTTGAGGGCTTGCACGACCAGCAGCTCGAGCGCGGATTCGGCTGCTGGTGGCTTGCCGCTGGCGTTGAACGTCTGGCCCGTGATCGCACCGATGCCCGATAGCACACTTGCGGTCATTTCCAGCATTTCGTCGCTATCGCCCGCGGTCTGGTTACGCTCTACATTCAGGCCAAGCCCTGCCAGCACGTTGGCGGCTGTTTCATCCATCTGGGAGCGATCTGTCGTGAGCGCCAAACCGGGAGCGGTGTTGCGCACGGGAGCTTGCACGGCGGCCACGACCTCGATGGGGGCGATTGCGTCAGGCACAGGGCCAAGGATGCTATCGGTTTGCGCCCGTGTGACCTCGGTTGTTTCAACAGCGGCGGGACGCCCGTTATCGGACGGACGCAGCACGATGTAGCCGCAAAGCAGCACAGCAAAGATGAAAAGACCGACAACAGAACGGATCATAAGAATATCGCTTTCATTAAGGCAGAGTGGTGGTCAGACCGAGGTGAACCCAGTCTTCAAGGCCACCACGGTAGTTTTGAATTTTCGCGGCTGGATACCCAGCGGCAATCAGATTGGTAATGGCGCGGGTCGCCTGTGCGTCCCAAACGCCATTGTCGTAAATCACAAGCAATTGCGCATTTTCGAAATCGAGGATGTCACCGCGCAACTCTGCGCCAAGTGCGCGCAGAATGTCATTTTGATATGGGTTTTGCGGATCAAGCGCGGCAAAGGGCACGTTGACGGCGGCGGGGATGCTCCCTTTGGCAAACCAATCGGGCAGGCGCGCGTCGATCAAGAGCCCCGTGGTCCCCGCGACATCGGTTTCAAGAAAGTCGAGCAATTCCAGTTCGCCAATCGGGCGCACGCCAGTTGCGGTGATCATGGGCTGAATGCAAAAGTCGGGGCAGGGGCGGCTGGTCTTGGCGAATTCGCCTGTCAGGGCCGCGTCAACGTCTTGGTTACGCGAAATGGTAAAGTCGCGCGCGCCTACGCTAAAGGTTGATTGCGCTTGGGTTTCGCTGATCCGCACATCTTGGGCAGCAAGCGGCAGCGCCGCAAGGGTCGCCAAGAATCCAGTCATCACCACCAACACGCGCATCACGATATAACCTCAATTTCGCGCCCCTATATTTAGGGCAGACCGCAGCATACGGCGTGGGCGCATCAATTTTTACAAGATTTAGTGCATTTTGGCCTGTGAAGTCAAAGACTGATTCGCAATGATTCGTTTTGAGGCCCGAAAACAAGAAGACAGGCCTAACGCCTGCCCCCTCGCCCTGCCAAGGGCGGCGCGATCGGCCTGTTTATTATGGCGCTTCGCTGTTGCGGCCAACTTGAACCAAAGGTGATTCGCCGTCAACAATTATCGATTCGTTTTGGAAATTAGCTGCGGCTAGCGCTTGCTGACGGCGGCTGTGTTGCGGCAATCAGGGGTCACGGGGTCAAGCGTAGCCAAAAGCGGGGTGTCGGGCGCGATGCTACTTGCCTCGATCCACATGCCGTTTACGCATAGGTCCTGCCCGAAATTCCCGGAGTTGAACCCGAAGCCCGGATTGCCGCAGTTCTCGGAGGTTCCGTCCGCATTCCACCCCTGCGAGGCCGTCCCTGCAAAGCGACCGCCAGTGAGGAACGTCATGCCTGCGGGGTCAAACCGCAGATGCCAAGTATCGGAATTTGCACGCGTTTGGCTGTCCCACTGACCGATGAGCTGCCCCTTGAGGTAGCCCGAAACCTTGAACCGCGAGACGTCGTCTTGCGTCAGGATCGCGCGAAACATGGCGCTGTCGGGGACCGTCATCCGCCCTGTCATCGTGTAGCCGCCTTCGCCGCGCCAACACAGGTTGATTTCGGCAGAGGCCGCTGGCCCCGCAAGGCCAACAGCGATCGCAAAGGAAAGCTTAAGCTTCGGGAATAACCAGGCGCTGCCCAATCTGAATTTGGTCAGGGCTGGCAATCTTGGACCGATTGGCTTGGAAGATCGTTTCAAATGCATTGGTGCTGCCATAGAATTGGAGCGAAATATAAGCAAGGCTATCCCCCGGTTCTACAGTATAAAACCGCTTGCCCTCGATAACTTGTGTTTTTGCAGCCGATGCGGCGAAAGCGCGGCGGCGCATCTCTTGGGCGGCGGCGACCTCTTGCTCGGATCCGTTTTCCAAGGATTGCTGGACAAGATCAAACAGGAGCGTTTGGCTATCGACCGTGCCGCTGCTGGTGGCGATTGCGTCTGGCACATCAATGTCCCCGTTCGCGGCTGCCGTGGCCAAGAGCCGCTCTAGCTCTGACGCGGTGCTGGCGGCGTTGCGCGAGTTGAGCGCGATGCGCGTGTTCCCGTCCGCGCTTTCTGAGGTGACGGAGTAGAGGCCTGCAACGACCCCTTCGGTCAGCATCCTCATTTTATTGCGGTTCGCGATGGCGATGGCCTCGGCGGTTTTCTGTTCTTGGGAGACTTCGGCGACAACGCCCGTTGGGACGCGCGCAGCCAGCACAGCGCTCGCTGATGGAATGCTCGTTGGCACGACTTCGGCTGGCGCGGTGATCGCCAGAAGGTCAGGCGTTTGGGCCCGCGTGACCTGCATGTCAGCCAGTTGCGCGGCCAGCGTTGCGATTGCATCGTTCTGACGGGACTGGTTCATTTGCGCCAAGGTGAACGCGCCTACCGCGCCAAGCGCAAACGTCACAGCGCCAACGGCGATGATCCAAGGCATGCTTGATGATGTCTTTGTGGGTGGTGGTGTTTGCATGTTCATGATTTTGCGTCCTCTGTGTTCAGTCCAAGTGCCGTCCAGACGAGCATGCCGCCACGGTAGTAGCTTAGTTTACTGGCTGGGTATCCAGCCGCGATCAGTCGCGCGATCAGCGCGGGTGCGTCAGATGTGGACGGCCCGTCATCAAAGATGACCAAGGGCATGGCGTCCGAATAATTGAGTGTGCCTTCAAAGGACCGTGCGCCCATCGCCTGCATGATGTCGGCCATAAACGGGTTATCGGGCGCGACCAGATCAGTGGGCACGTTCACCGATGCGGCGATATAGCCCGCCGCCCGATCTTGCGGGTTGCGGCTGTCGATCAAGAGGCCTTCGCCCTTGGTCACGACATTGGCGACAAAGCTGATGACCTCGCGTTCGCCCACTGTCTGCACCCCAGCCGCAGCCGCAAGCGGCGCGATGCATGGATTGGTACAAGCGGATGCAGGGCGGTGGAACGCGGCGATCCGGCCTGCGTCCAAGCTCGCGCTCTGCGTGATGGATTTCTCAATGCCCGCGAGCATGAAGGACGCCTTCATTGGCTCGGGCGTGCTCTGCGCCAGCGTAGATGTGGTCAGGCCCGCGCCGACAGCCAAAGCTGCGACGAATTTATGCGAAAACATGCCGATCCCCCAATCGAATACACGCTACATATTGACAGATACGCGCGTGTTTTTTGTGTCCTAGCCTAGATATAGGCGAACACCGAATCACCCGTAAAGGTAAAATTAACTATTTCCTAAGATTTATTGCGGTTCCGCGTTTTCCCGCAGGACGTGTCCTGCAAGGTAAAGCGACCCGCAGATCAGGATGCGCGCATGGGGCGAGTGCCCCTTGATCGTTGATATCGCTGACTTAACGTCAGGTGCGGTCTGTGCTGTCAGTCCAACTTTGGCCGCTTCTTGCGCGGTTTTCTCGGCTGGAATTGTGTTGATCTCGTCGGGGATCGAAACGGCGGTCAAGCTGTCGGCAACCTGTGCAAGTGGCGCAAGATAGCCCCCGATGTCCTTGGTATTGAGCATTCCGCAGATCAAATGTGTTGGTCGCGCTGGTTGTTGGCGCAGCGTTTGCGCAATGGCGCGCCCTGCTGCGGGGTTGTGCCCACCGTCAAGCCAAAGCTCTGCGGGCGCGGCCATTTCAACAAGCGGCCCCGTGGTCAGATGCTCCATGCGCGCGGGCCAATAGGCGTTGCTGACAGCCGCCTCGCAGGCCGCCTCGTCGCGCCCCAAGAGCCGAAGTGCCGCAATGGCCGCCCCTGCGTTCATGATCTGATGCGGTCCGGGCAGCGCGGGCAGCGGTAGGTCAAGCAGCCCTGTTTCGTCCTGATAGATGAGCCGTTCGCGTTCTTGGGACACATGCCATTGCTGCCCGTAGGCCATGAGCGGCGCGCCAAGTTTGGCGGCAATCGTTTCGATAACGTCCATGCTTTCGTCGTGCTGAGGGCCGACAACGCAGGGCACGCCCTGCTTGATGATCCCCGCCTTTTCGCCCGCAATGGCCGTGAGCGTGTCGCCAAGGAATTGCTGGTGGTCCAAATCAATGGGCGTGATGACAGATACGGCGGGCTTTTCGACGACATTGGTGGCGTCGAGCCGCCCCCCAAGTCCGACCTCGAGCAGCGTGAAGTCAGCGGGTGTTTCAGCGAAGGCCAATATCCCCGCGACAGTTGTGATTTCGAAGTAGGTGATCGGGTCGGGGCCGTTGGCCTGATAGCAGCGATCTAGGATGTCCGTCAGTTCGGTTTCGGAAATAAGCGTACCAGCCAGCCTGATCCGCTCGTGGAACATGGCCAGATGCGGCGAGGTATAGGCGTGCACGGCTGCGCCAGATTGTTCCAACCCTGCGCGGATCATCGCTTGGGTTGATCCCTTGCCGTTGGTCCCCGCGAGGTGGATCACGGGCGGCAGTTTGCGCTCGGGGTGGTCCAGTTTCGCCAATAGCGACCAGACCCGATCAAGCGTCAGGTCGATCACCTTGGGGTGCAGCGCCATCATCCGGTTGAGGATGGCGTCAGAGCCGCCGCTCACTTGGGCGCGTCCTCGGCGGGAGCGACCTCGGCGGTTTCAGCCTCGGATTCGGCTGCATCTGGCGCGGGCAGGTCACCTTTGACGGGCGCGGATTGCTTGGTCAGCATCCGCACGATGGTCACAAGCTCGTCCTTGAGGTCCGTCCGGTTGGTCACGCGGTCAAGCATCCCGTGGTCGAGCAGATATTCGGCCCGCTGGAACCCTTCGGGCAGTTTCTCACCGATGGTTTGCTCGATCACGCGCGCACCAGCAAAGCCGATCAACGCGTTTGGCTCTGCGATTTGCACATCGCCAAGCATCGCATAGGACGCCGTTACACCGCCCGTTGTCGGGTGGGTCAGCACGACGATATATGGAAGGCCCGCTTCCTTGAGCATTTGCACCGCGATGGTGGTCCGTGGCATTTGCATCAGGCCCATGATGCCCTCTTGCATGCGTGCCCCGCCAGCCGCCGAGAACAGGATCAAGGGTTGCCCGAGTGCAATCGCCCGCTCTGCGCCCGCAACAATCGCGTTGCCGACATACATCGACATCGATCCGCCCATAAACGAGAAATCTTGCACGGCGACGACAACGCCAGTGCGCCCCATCTGCCCCTCGGCAACGAGCATCGCATCTTTTTCGCCCGTCTTTTTACGCGCGTCCTTGATCCGGTCGGTATATTTCTTTTGATCGCGAAAGTGCAGCGGGTCTGCAACGGGGTCGGGCACTTTGACGTCAACAAACACCCCACCATCAAACAGGGACGCGAGCCGGTCGCGTGCCCCGATTGGCATGTGGTGGTTGCAGTTGGTGCAAACATTAAGATTGTCAGCCAGTTCGCGGTGGAACAGCATGGTTCCGCATTCGCCGCACTTTGTCCAAAGATTGTCAGGGACTTCGCGCCGTGAAAACAGCGAGTTAATCGTGGGGCGGACGTAGTTGGTGATCCAGTTCATAAGCGACCTCTGATGTTGCCTCCCTGAGATATGACGCTACGGCGCGAATTGCAATCAGCGCTTGATCGCGATTCTGGCAGCGAGCCACATCACGAGCACCATGAGCGCCGCAAGCAGCAGTTCAAAGATCGCCCAAGGCGCAAGCAAGGTATCTAGCCCATAGTCGTAAATCATCGGGTCTTCGTATGGGTAGAGAAACAGCGCCAGCCCGTTGGACGGCCAGCCCTCGACCCCTGTCAGCACAAAGGCAAACAGGTTGTTGGCCGTGTGCAACCCCACCGCCGCCCCGATATTGCCCGTGCGTGCCGTCAGGTCCGCGCAAGCAAGCCCTAGCAACGTGGCCCAAATCGCGTAGATAACCCCGTCCGCAGGCCCAAAGCCGTTCATATAGTGCCCGACCCCGAAGAGCAGGGATGGCAGCCCCATCCAGATCCATCGCTTGTCGGACAAGCAGGCCAGTTGTTGTTGCAGGTAGCCCCGAAAGTAGATTTCCTCGGCGCCTGTCTGGATCACCAATGCAACCAGCACGACGGGCATCCATGCAAGCCACCCCAGCAGCGGCCGCATGACGCTAAATTCGCTGGCGTCGATCGCTGGCGGCAGCACGGTTTGCGCCAATATGACCAGCCCAACGGCCCAGCCCGCGGCCTTGAACGCCGTGATCGTATCGCCAAGCGGCCCGATCATCGACCAAAGCCCCCGCCCGTGCAGTCGCTTCACAAGCCCGCCCAGCACCACGACATAAAGCCCGAATGAAACAAGTTGCAGGACCACGCCAAAGGCCGTGTCGCCAACCTCGAACAGCGCGCCCATCTGCGCAGGCAGGATTGCCAGAACGACCAGCGGCCCCAGCACAAACGCCAGTTCCATCGCCACAATGATCGACAGAACCGCCCCGAGATCGGTTTGCCCCATTGCGGGGCGTCGAAACTGGAGCATGGCGTGATATGGCGCTTTCATGCACTGTTTTTGACCCGCCAGCCGATTGGACGCAACTACAGTTCCGACTTGTGCGCACCACTCCCCTTATTTACAACACGCGCAACAGTTTTTGAGAAGGAACGCAGCATGTCTAAGGTCAAGTTTGACAAATCAAATCTCCCCAGCCGCCACGTCACCGACGGGCCAAGCCGTGCGCCGCACCGCTCCTACTACTATGCGATGGGTCTAGATGAAGATGCGATTGCACAGCCATTTGTTGGTGTTGCGACCTGCTGGAACGAAGCGGCCCCTTGTAACATTGCCCTGAACCGTCAGGCCCAGTCGGTCAAAATGGGCGTGAAGGCGGCCTATGGCACGCCGCGCGAATTCACCACAATCACCGTGACTGACGGTATCGCGATGGGCCACGAGGGCATGCGCTCTTCACTGGCATCGCGCGAGGCGATCACCGATTCCGTTGAATTGACGATGCGCGGCCATGGCTATGACGCGCTGGTTGGACTTGCGGGCTGCGACAAATCGCTTCCGGGGATGATGATGGCGATGGTCCGTTTGAACGTGCCGTCTGTTTTCATCTACGGTGGTTCGATCCTGCCGGGTCGTGTGCATGCGGGTGCTGATGTGCCTGCCGAATACATCGGGCGTGACCTGACCGTGCAAGACATGTTCGAGGCCGTTGGCCGTCACCAGAATGGCGATATGTCTGACGCGGCTCTTGCCACGCTCGAGCGGATCGCTTGTCCGTCTGCGGGTGCGTGTGGTGGCCAGTTTACCGCCAACACGATGGCCTGTGTCTCCGAGGCCATTGGTCTTGCGCTTCTGAATTCGTCGGGCATGCCAGCCCCATACGAAAGCCGCGACCAGTATGGGTTCACCTCTGGCGAGGCGGTGATGAACCTGATCGCCAAGAACATCCGCGCCCGCGATGTCGTGACCCGCAAATCCCTTGAGAACGCGGCCCGCGTTGTGGCTTGCACCGGTGGCTCGACCAATGCCGGTTTGCACCTGCCTGCGATTGCCCATGAAGCTGGCATCGACTTTGATCTCAATGACGTGTGCGACATCTTTAAGGATACCCCATACTTTGTCGATCTGAAGCCCGGCGGGCAGTATGTCGCAAAAGACCTTTATGAAGCGGGCGGCGTGCCTGTTGTGATGAAGGAATTGCGCAAGGCTGGCCTGATGCACGAAGACTGCATCACCGCCACTGGCCGCACGATCGGTGAGGAACTGGACGAAATCACGGGCGAAGCAGATGGCCGCGTCATCTATTCCGTCGAGACACCAATCACCCGCACTGGCGGCGTTGTTGGTCTCAAGGGCAACCTCGCCCCCGATGGCGCGATCGTAAAGGTTGCGGGCATGTCGACCCAAGAACAGACGTTCACTGGCCCCGCACGCGTCTTTGAGAACGAAGAAGAGGCGTTTGCCGCTGTGAAGGCGCGCACTTACAAAGAGGGTGAAGTGCTTGTCATCCGCAACGAAGGCCCGGCTGGCGGCCCTGGTATGCGCGAGATGTTGTCCACGACTGCCGCTCTTTCGGGGCAGGGCATGGGCAAGAAAGTGGCGCTGATCACGGATGGCCGCTTCTCTGGGGCGACCCGTGGGTTCTGTGTGGGTCATGTTGGCCCCGAGGCCGCGCATGGTGGCCCGATTGCCTTGCTCAAGGATGGTGATGTCATCACGATGAACGCAATTACGGGTGAGTTGTCGGTTGATGTCTCTGATGAGGATATGGCCGAACGCCGCGCCGCATGGACGGGCGCTCGTCCGACGAACTATGCCTCTGGTGCGCTTTGGAAATATGCGCAGCTTGTGGGGGCAACCCGTCTTGGCGCTGTGACCCATCCGGGTGCAAAGCACGAAACCCACGTCTACATGGATCTGTGATCCAGATGGTCGCAACCAAGATCAGCATCGCAGGGGCGGTCTTCGCCCTTGCGGGATGTGCGGGCCTCCCTGCTCTGGATATCGTTAAGGCGTTGCCAGGCGGGGTGACCCCTGCGGTAACTTCGGTTGCGATGTTGGGGGGGGACGTGACTGTTGTCGGGCCTGCCGGCTATTGCGTTGATCTGGACTCAAGCCGTCCAAAGCGTGGTTTTGCGATGATGGCACCTTGCGCCACACTTGGTGTCGCAGATGCGCCCGCAGCGATTGCGGCGATTACAACGGTGCAAGCTGGCGCAGACGGGAGCGCGGTCGTCAGTGAAAACACCGCCGCCTTTGCCGACTATCTTCGTGGCCCCAATGGCCCCGTTGTCTTGAGCCGTAGCGGTGACGCATCAAGTGTCGAGGTCAGTGATGTGCGCTCGCTCGATACATATGTTGCGGTGTCGTTGCGCGACAAAGCACCCGCCCATATCGAGGGCGCCCAAGAGGACGAGTGGCGCGCGTTTGTCGACGTGAACGGGCGACTTGTGACGATCTCGGTGCGTGGCCTTGACGAAGCGCCGCTGGGCGAGGCATCGGGCGCGGCCCTGTTACGCCAAGCCGTGAAAGCGGTGATTGCCGCCAATTCCGCCACAGACACCTGACAACTGTTTCCTTTTTGAAACAATTAGGCACATATGGTGCAAAGCGGCAAAACCGTTTTGTGTGCAATAAAGGATTCTTGCCGCGATGGCTGGTAAAGTGAATAGCCTAATAGGACGACTGTTGCAGCGCGGGGCGCTCGCGCGCTGGGCAACTGCCGCGCGCAAGGCCCCCTATGCTGAACTTGAATCTTTGCGCAAGCAACGCCACCGTGCGCGGCGCTTGCGTGCTTTGCTCGACGAATTGACCTATGTCGCGGACAATCGGCTTGCTTTGCCACGGATCGGGTCGAACGCGTTTTCTCGACCTGGTGGCACAGAATGGTCATGGCGCCCGCAACTATGGCGTGGCCCCCTTAGTCAAAAGGGGATGGCCGCCGTTGAAAGCAAAACCACCCTCGGCGACGAGGTGACGATCTTTCACGACTGCAAAATCAGTGAGCTGACACTGCGCCAAGTGCGCAACACCCGCGAGCAGGACCTTGCGCCTTACGCCTTGCGGATGGACGTCTTTCGCTTCGACGGCAGCTTTCTGTCGCTAGTGATTGATGCCCCCAAAGAGGCCTGTGAGGGATTGCAGCGCCGCCATATCCTACGCCTGAACATGATCATGGAAGTCGAGAAACCGATCGAGGTTTTTGCCCGCCTCAATATCAAGCATGGCCCCAACACAGAGCAGCTTGTGCTTGAGCTTCCGTCAGGGCAGCAAGATGCGATGGTCGAATTTGATCTGGGCTATTCGGAGCTGAACGAAAAGCGGATCGAGCGCATGTGGCTTGACCTCATTTTTGAAGGCCCCGAGATGAACCAAGTCACGGTGCGTGACCTCACATTCTGCCGTTATCCGCGCGCCGAAATCTGATCTCGCGAAGGGAATCCATAGCATGTCTACTCTCACACTGACCAAAACCCGCCTTTATGCTGGCGTTTGGGAAGGGGTCCTGACGGGCGGCGATCCAAAAGCGCCGCCCGCGTTGCGTGTTACCCATCTTGCCCAAGAGATCGAGGGCATCGAGGTTATGGAGGCCGAGGGCGTTGATGGCTGGATCGTGCATGTCCCTGTGCCAGTCGAGTTGGTCTCTGACGGTGTGCAAACGTTTCTGATCTCGGACGCGGAAACGGGGAAGTCGCTGAATAGCTTTACGCTGCTGTTCGGTGAGGTGCTTGGCGAGGATATTCGCGCCGAAATGGGGCTGCTGCGCGAGGAGTTGGACCTGCTCAAGAGCGCATTCCGCAGGCATTGCGTCGAAACCATGTAAGTCGCGGCGCAGGTGACGCTGGGTTTTAGATGACCTGCGCGTCAACTTGGCCCAAGGTGAACCAAATCTTTGGGAGACCCGACATGACAACCTATCCGCACTTGCTTGCTCCGCTTGATCTGGGGTTTACGACCCTCAAGAACCGCGTCCTGATGGGCTCGATGCATACGGGTCTCGAGGAAACAAAGGACTGGAACCGCGTTGCAGAGTTTTACGCGGCCCGCGCCCGTGGTGGCGTCGGTTTGATGGTCACTGGTGGTATGGCGCCCAACAACGAGGGCGGCGTCTTTCCGGGGGCGGCGGGCTTGTTCTCGGATGCCGATATCTCCAACCATAAGATAGTGACTGACCGTGTGCACGATGCTGGCGGCAAGATCGCGATGCAGATTCTGCACGCGGGGCGCTATGCCTATTCGCCCGACTGCGTGTCCTCCTCGGCTGTGAAATCGCCGATCTCGCCGTTCCCGCCCAAGGCGTTGGACGCGGACGGGATCGAAAAGCAGATTTCCGATATCGTGACCGCCGCCGCACGCGCCCGCGAGGCGGGGTATGACGGCGTCGAGGTCATGGGCTCTGAGGGGTATTTCCTGAACCAGTTCCTTGTGACGCATGTGAACAAGCGCGAGGATGAATGGGGCGGCTCTTACGAGAACCGCATGCGCCTCCCTGTTGAGGTGGTCAGACGTGTCCGCGAGGCCGTTGGCCCCGATTTCATCCTGATCTACCGTCTGTCGATGATCGACCTGATCCCCAACGGCTCTACTTGGGCCGAAGTGGTGCAACTGGCCAAGGCGATTGAAGCTGGGGGCGCGACGATCCTGAACACAGGTATCGGCTGGCACGAGGCGCGCATTCCCACAATCGCAACATCCGTGCCGCGCCGCGCGTTTACTTGGGTCACCAAGAAGCTGATGGGTGAGGTGTCGATCCCCGTGATCACGTCCAACCGTATCAACACGCCCCAAGTCGGCGAAGACGTTTTGGCGGATGGGTGCGCCGATATGGTGAGCATGGCCCGTCCGTTCCTCGCTGATCCCGACTTTGTCGCCAAAGCGGCGGCGGGGCAGGCGACCCAGATCGCCCCCTGCATCGCGTGTAACCAAGCCTGTCTTGATCACACCTTTAGCGGCAAGATGTCGTCCTGCCTTGTGAACCCGCGCGCCTGTCATGAGACCGAACTGGTGCTGACCCCCGCCTCGCATCCCAAGTCGATTGCGGTTGTTGGTGCTGGCCCCGCTGGCCTGTCGACGGCATTGGCGCTCGCTGAACGTGGTCACAAGGTCAGCATTTTTGACAAAGCGGATCAGTTGGGTGGTCAGTTGAATATGGCCAAACAGGTTCCGGGCAAAGAAGAGTTCTGGGGGCTGGTTGACTACTACAAGGCACAAGTGGCGCGCGCAGGGATCGACCTGCACCTTGGCGTGACGGCTGATGTCGCGGCGCTGGCGGATTTCGACGACGTCGTGATTGCCACGGGTGTCACCCCGCGTGACCCCAAGATTGAGGGTCAAGATGGTCCCAACGTGCTCTCTTATATCGACGTGCTGCGCCACAAGGCGCCAGTTGGTCAGCGGGTCGCCGTCATTGGCGCGGGCGGCATCGGGTTTGACGTGGCCGAATATCTGGTGACGGATGGCAGCCCGACCGAAGACTTGCAGGCTTGGCTCGAAGAGTGGGGCGTGGCTGATCCGTCTGATGCCCGTGGCGGTGTCGCCCCCCAAGGTCCAAAGCCAGACGCGCCAGTGCGTGAGGTGACCCTGCTTCAGCGTAAGGCGCAAAAGCTGGGCAAGAACCTTGGCAAGACAACGGGATGGATCCACCGCGCGACATTGCAGATGAAGTCCGTGAAGATGGTCGGCGGCGTGAACTACGAACGGATCGACGCGCAGGGTTTGCATGTCTCTTATGGAGAGGCCCGCGAAAACCCTGAACTGATCGCGGTTGATACGATTGTTCTTTGCGCCGGGCAGTTGCCCGAGCGGTCCTTGGCAGATGCATTGATTGCGGCAGGGCGCACGCCGCATGTGATCGGTGGCGCCGATGTCGCCGCAGAGCTGGACGCCAAGCGCGCGATTGATCAAGGAACCCGCCTTGCTGCCACGCTTTGATGGTGGTTGCCATATAGGGTATTTCGCGCTCTAACGCTCGTAACCCCAACGTGGAATTGCGGCATGGTTTTCCTCACGATCCTCCTTGGCCTCATGCCGAGCTTTCTCATGGTCGGCTTGGGCGGGCTGGTGCGCAATCGCCTGTCCGTCAACGCGTGGCAGGGGCTTGATAAGCTCAACTTTGAAATCCTGTTTCCCGCGCTTTTGTTTGTGGCGGCGGCCAGTCGCCCGATCGAGGTTGCGAGTGTGCTGCGCATGGCCCCCGCCGTGTGGGGGATTCTTACCGTCGGACTATTGCTAGGGCTATTGGCGCGGCGCATCGGACCTGCGCGGTTTCTGGACTTTGCAGGCGCGTGGCAGACTGCGTGGCGGTTCAACTCGGCCATCGGGCTTGTTGCCGTGGGCGCGCTAAGCGGCGGATACGAGGCGCAGATGGCGGTTGCAATCGGCCTCGCTGTGCCTGTCGCCAATATCTTTGCCGTCACGGCCCTGTCACGGGGCGGTAGCCTCGGCTTTTGGCAAAGCGTTAAGCGGGTGGCCCTCAACCCGTTTTTGATCGCGTCTATCGCTGGTGTCTTGGTTGGCCTGTCGGGGATCACCGTGCCTGCGCCGATATTCGCGCCGCTTCAGATGCTGGCGGCGGCGGCGATACCGATTGCACTCATCTCTGTCGGGGCGACGATGAACTGGGGTGCGCTGGCGCGGCTGGACCGCTTTAACGGCGCGATTTGCACGGTGAAACTGGTGGCCCTGCCCGCACTCACCCTCATCACATGCATGACCGTTGCCGTGCCATCGGCGCTCGGGGCGGTGCTGGTTGTGTTTGCGGCGTTGCCGACGGCCTCTGCGGCACATGTGCTGGCGGCGGGGTTTGGAGCGAACCGCGAACTTGTCGCAACTCTTGTGGCGCAATCGACATTGCTTGGCGCGGTGACTTTGCCGATCTGGATAACAATGGCAGAGCTTCTGCTGTAATTAACCAATAAACTAAGGGTTCTGTGTTTCTGTGCCGCGAACAGTTCCTGACAAATCCCTCGTATTGTCGCGCCAGCGTCCCATTCCTGCCTGATTCTCGGGTCAAACCTGTTGCAACGAATATGAGTTGAAACAGGAGCGAGCATGGATCGCCTGACCGAAATGGAAGCCTTTGCCACAGTCGTGGACCAAGGCGGATTTACAGATGCGGCCAAGAAGATGGGGATTTCCAAATCCGCTGTTTCCAAGCACGTTTCTTCGCTTGAGGCGCGCCTTGGGGCACGTCTTTTGAACCGCACGACACGGCGCGTAAGCCCGACCGAGATCGGGCTGGCCTATTACGACCGTGCACGGCGCGTTCTCAATGATGCGGGTGAGGCGGACGCGCTTGTCACCTCGATGCAATCAGCCCCCTCTGGCCTGTTGCGGATATCGGTGGCGACCGACTTTGGTGTAAACCACTTGTCTCCGGTCTTGGGTGATTTCTTAACGGAATTTCCAGACATTACGGTGAATATGGTCCTTAACAACCGCTATGTTGAATTGATTTCGGAGGGCTTTGATATGGCCGTGCGGATCGGAGAGCTGGAAGACAGCACTTTGAAGGCACGCAAACTGTCGGAGACGACAAAGCGGATGATCGCTAGCCCCGGCTATTTCGAGAAACATGGCCGCCCTGAAAAGATTGATGATCTGAACGATCACAAGCTGTTGCACTATTCCAACCAAGCGAATTCCGCTGTTTGGAAGCTGACCGCGCCTTCGGGTGAAAAGCGGCAGGTGCGCACGGCTGGCTGGCTAACGGTCAACGATGGTCAGTCTTTGCTGAACGCCTGTATTGGCGGGCTTGGCATCGCTTACCTCCCTAGCTTTTTATATGCTGATGCGCTTGCGCAGGGTCTTGTCGAGGAAGCAATCCCCGACCTGCCCGTTGAAACGCAAGGCATCTACGCGGTCTATCCACCGGGTCGGTTTACCCAACCAAAGGTGCGCGCGTTTATCGATTTTCTTGTGCATGCTCTGGCCGATAAAGGACCAGATGTCTGGTAGCACACAACAGTTCCCAACGGTGTAATCACGCCTGACTTGCGCGGCCCTTGTGGCCGCGCTTTTTTCTTGTGCGTTAAGCCTGTTTAAAGACTTCGCATTTAGGGTGTCCCCAGAAGGACACTGCATGAACCGATTGTTCCGATTACTTGCGCCCACGACCACCCTGAATGTGGTGCTGCACATCGTGCTTTGGATCGCGCTTGTCAGTGTGTTCAACATGGGATTTGCCTACGCGTTTGATGGGTATCTTGACCGCGGCTACGACTACTATTTGCTGCACGGGCTGTTTGTTGGCGGCCCATTCGTGATTTTCGTGACCTTTGTGACGCGGTATCAGCTGCGCCTGCAACGACACCTCTCGCTCTTGTCCCGCAAGGACGGGCTGACGGGACTGAACAACCGCCGCACATTCATGACCCTCGCGCAAAAGCGGCTGGATGAGCTGTCACATGGGGTGCTGTTGCTGCTTGATGCTGATCACTTCAAACGGGTGAATGATGTTTACGGGCACGCTGTTGGGGATAATTGCCTTATGGAGATTGCCCATCGCCTTAAGTGGAACTTGCGCCCCATTGATGTGGCGGGTCGTATCGGCGGCGAGGAGTTTGCTGTTTTTCTCGCGAGCGCCACGATTGAGCAAGCACGGGTTATTGCAGGGCGGATCGGCCAGCCAATCCCGTTTCGGGCCGACGACGAAAATGCGCATTTGACGGTTACACTGTCGATGGGGGCGGTGGTGATTGACCCTACGCGGTCGCTTGACGCGCATTTTATCCGTGCTGATGATGCGCTTTACGCCGCCAAGAATGCGGGGCGCGCGCAGTTGGTGATGTGGACACCTGATCTGGAATCGCCGCATGCGAAAAATCCTGAGGCGGCTTAGTTTGCCTCGATAGAAGTGATGATCACTTCAACGCGGCGGTTGGCGTCACGGCCTGCCTCGGTGAGGTTAGACGCGAGCGGCGCGAGATAGCCCATGCCTTGCGCGTCGAGTTGGCGTCGTGCAACGCCATAGTCTGCAACAAGACGTTCAAGCACCGACCCTGCTCTGCGTTTTGACAGGGCAATATTGCCATCAAGTGACCCCGAAGAATCAGTATGCCCCACAAGCGCGACAACAAGATCAGGCTGCGCGGCGAGGTAGTCGGCAAGGCTTTGCAGGGCGTCAAACGGGCCGGCTGCCAACTGCGAGGAACCAAGCTCGAACGACAACCCCTCAAGAACGGCGTGCCCCTCGACGGCGAGTGTCTCGGCCATGCTTCCTGCCTGCGCTTGTGTCTCGGTTGACCTGATCGCAGGGGCGGCCGTCTCGACCAGATCGACCTGTTGCGCGCCGACACGGTTCACCTGCACAAAGCCCGCGTTTGCCGATCGACTGGCCAGCACCGAGATCAACTCGGGGGCGCCGTCGACGATGCGCCGCGCCGCAAGATAGCGAAAATCGCCAAGGTTCACCTGCATTTCGGGAGGCGGAAGCACGACCGTTGCAAACCGAAAGTCAAATCCGCCGCAGGCAGTATCGCGACATTCAAAGACAACCTCAAAGCCGTCATTGCGCAATTGATCACGCAATGGCCGCACGAGCTGTAGCGCGGTAAGGCCGGTCGCGGCAATTTTCCATGCCTGTTGGGTCACATGGCCTTCAACTGTTTGGGTCTCCACGTGGCCGTCACCCCATGGCCCGACCGGCATCGCGTAGCTGTCCCGCGCACTGACCGTCTCGCGCGCAAGAACCGCGTTGCTTGGAAAGCTGAGCGATTGCGCAGAGAGCGCGCTTGCGAAAAGCGACAGCCAAAGTGAGAGCGTGGCCCTCATCTTGCCTGACTGTGGTATTCGTCGTTAGGGCGCATATCCACCGCGGACGCCATGCGGTTTGTCATGTTATAAAAGCTGGCCGTGGCCGCGATATCCCAGATATCCCGATCCGAGAACCCGACGCAGCGTAGTGCATCGCGGTCACTGTCCTGAATGCCCGCGCTTGCCACGGTCATCATTTCTGCGAAGTTCAGCATCGCGGTCTGGCGCGCATCAAGGGGCGCAACCCGCCAGTTCATTACGAGCATCTCCCCCAGCTTGGGGTCGCCCGAGAGGTTGCGCACCGCCGCCCCATGTGCGGTCAGGCAATAATAGCATTTGTTGATCGAGGACACGACAACGGCGATCATCTCGCGTTCCAGTTTCGACAGCCCCGATTCCGCCAGCATGATGTTGTTATAAAGCGCGGAGAAGGTATCGAGCTTTTCAGGATCGAAGGCGTAGGATTGCAAGACGTTGGGGATCATCCCCAGCTTTTGCGCGCATACGTCGAAATATTTCTGGTTTGCGGCGGGCAGCGGATCGGCCATCGGAAGGTCAAGGGCGGTTGGTTTCTCGGTCACGGCAATTATTCCTTCTTGATGCGATAGTGATAGTGTCCCACAACCTGCATCCCGAGGGAAGTGTAGAGCGCATTTGCCCCCGTGTTGGCATTGGTCGTCACAAGCGTCAGAAAGCGCGCCCCGTTGTCGCGCCCCCAGAATGCCGCCGCGCGCGTCATGTGCAGGCCAAGTCCTTGCCGCCGATATGTGTCGCCTATTTCAAGCGCGTGGATCATTGCGCACTCATGTGCGATGCCGACGAAAACCGCGCCCGCAGGCTGATCGCGCGCGCGCCCCAAGAACGCGATCTTGGGGTCGGGTGTGCGCTCCATGACAGCCAGACGCGCCGGCCCAACGCCGCCTTGCGCCCAGATTTCGGCCTGCACGGCGAGCGGGGGCCAAGCGGTAAACACCGCCATATGGGGCGGACGCTCTGTCGCGACCACGTCTATCGGGGCGGCATAAAGGGTTACAGGATCCATAACCTCAAAGCCAAGGCCAGCCAGTTGCGCGTCCAGAGCATCCTCGCTGCCGCGCACCATAAAGAGCGCGGGCTGCCCCATGTTTCGCATGGCATCACTGGCGGATTGGATATCATCAATCGACGCGGGTGCGGTGGCAGTTGCCGCGCTCACCCGACTGCCGCCGCCAAGGCCGCAACGCAGTGTAAATGGACCTGCCTGCTGCTTTTCGGCGGCAGGCCACGTGGCATCAATCACATCATAAAGCGTTTGTGCGCTGGGGAGCCTCATGCGGGAAACAGGGCGCTGAGATCGACCATCGCGCTATCAAGCACGGCGCGGTCCTGCCCGCGCACCACGACGTTTGCGCCGTAAATGCCGTTGTCCTGAAACGGATAACAGCCGACCGACAGTGTTGGATGCCGCTTTGCAAATGCGCCCAAGGGGGCGGCGATATCGCCCTCACCGCGCACCACGCGCAAGGATTGCGACAAGAGCGGTGCGCCGCCCGTCAAGGTCGGCAAAATCGAGGCGACCATCGCGCAAAAGACGGAGGGCACGCCCGCCATGACGTGCACGTTCCCGATCTTGAAGCCAGGGGCTACGCTGACGGGGTTTTCAATGAGCGCGGCGCCGTCAGGAATACGGGCCATGCGCAAACGGGCGTCATTCAGTTCGCGCCCCGTGTTGGCGTAAAACGCGGCCAAAAGCGCACGCGCGTCGTCGCGCACATCAATGTGAGTATCAAACGCGGCGGCAACGCAATCGGCGGTGATGTCATCATGGGTTGGCCCGATGCCGCCGCTTGTAAACACATAGGTGTAGGCGGCGCTTAGGGCTTGCACGGCGGCGATGATCGCGGGCGCATCGTCGGACACAACGCGCACCTCTTTCATATCAATCCCCGCGTCCGTCAGCTGACCCGCGAGAAAGTGGGTATTGCTGTCACGCGTGCGCCCCGACAAGATTTCGTCGCCGATGACGAGCATGGCCGCGGTTGGGTTCGACATGATGGTTCTCCTTGTTGCTCCACTTTGTTATAGGACGGCTCATGGAATTTGCCACGCCTCTTATCCCCGCGACATTGATCCGCCGCTACAAGCGGTTCCTTGCGGATGTGCGCTTGTCTGACGGGGGCGAGCTGGTTGCTCACTGCCCGAACCCCGGCTCTATGATGGGGCTGGCAGAGACGGGGATGAAGATATGGCTGGAACCGAACGACGACCCCAAGAAGAAGCTGAAATTTGGCTGGCGATTGGTTGATCATGAGAACGGGCATTTTACGGGGATCGATACCTCTGTGCCCAATAAAGCGCTTAAGGCGGCTTTGTTGGCCCACCAGATTAGCGGCTTGCCCGCCTATGATACGGTGCGCCCCGAGGTAAAATATGCGGATGGCAGCCGTATCGATTTCCTACTAAGCGGGCAGGGCCCTGACACCTATGTAGAGGTCAAGAGCGTCACGTTGATGCGCCAAACAGGACTGGCGGAGTTTCCCGATAGTGTGACCGCAAGAGGCGCGAAACACCTTGCGGCCTTGACGCGGATGGTGGGCGAAGGACACCGCGCTGTGATGTTATACTTGGTGCAACGGACGGATTGCGCGGGCCTAACACTGGCCGCGGACATCGACCCCGCCTATGCGCAGGCGTTTGCGCAAGCCAGCGCGGCGGGCGTGCAGGTTCTGGTGTTCGATTGCGCAATTGACCCCAGTGGCGTGACCATCCGCAACGCCTTGCCATTCAAGAGCGCCTCCGGCGGGCATATTTGACCTCGGAAGAAACCAGCGGCTTGCATCTGGTTTTTGGCGCGGTTTACGCTTATGTCGCGGACAAGCATTAAAGGATGAGACACGTGAATACGCACAAAGGCCGTTTGACCAAAGATGGAATCCGCATTTATCAAGCCTCTGATTTCGAGGGCATGAATGTTGCCGGCCAGTTGGCTGCTCATATTCTGGATGAAATGTCCGCCCATGTGTATCCGGGTCAGACCACGGGCGAAATCGACCGTCTGATCACCCAGATGGTTGACGAAGCGGGCGCTGTCTCGGCGACGATCGGCTATAAGGGCTATCAGCACGCAAGCTGCATTTCCGTCAACCATGTGGTGTGCCACGGCATCCCGGGTGATAAAGTCCTCAAGGAAGGTGACATCCTGAATGTCGATGTCACCGTGATCATTGATGGT
Source organism: uncultured Loktanella sp. (assembly GCA_937132065.1). GTDB lineage: Bacteria > Pseudomonadota > Alphaproteobacteria > Rhodobacterales > Rhodobacteraceae > Yoonia. Next base: position 47,833 of record CAKZNT010000054.1, on the reverse strand, counting down.
TGGTTCGGTGACACCTCGCGGATGTATGTCGCAGGCAAGCCAAACCGTAAGGCCGAGCGCCTGATCCAGATTACCCATGACGCCCTGATGAAGGGGATCGAGGCGGCCAAGCCTGGTAATACGTTCGGCGATATTGGCAACGCGATCCAGGTCTACGCTGAAAGCCACCGCATGTCGGTTGTGCGCGATTTTTGCGGCCACGGGCTTGGCCGCGTCTTTCACGCGCCGCCCAATGTTTTGCATTACGGTCGTGCGGGCACGGGTGCGGTTCTGGAAGAGGGCATGTTCTTTACCATCGAGCCGATGATCAACATCGGTCGCCCCGAAACCAAGGTGCTGGCAGATGACTGGACAGCCGTGACGCGCGACAAATCCCTGTCTGCGCAGTTCGAGCATTCCATCGGGATTACGGCGGACGGGTGTCAGATTTTCACATTGTCACCTACTGGCAAGTTCCACCCGACTTACGGCTAGGCGGAAACGGCCAGCAACGTGATCCACGTTTCGCCGTAACGGCGGCTATCAAGCGCGCGAAATCCGCGTGGTGCTGGCTGTGCGCTGCTTTCTTCAAGCACGACCAATGCATCTTGTGTGAGCCAGCCACCTGTCAGTGCAGCATTAAGCGCCTTGACCCCCGCGCCCATCCCGTAGGGCGGATCGAGAAAGACCAGCGAACAGGGCTGTGTCGGGGCGGGCAGCTTGCTTGCATCGGTCTTGAGGACAGTGGTGTCTGCGCCGCGCCGCAACTTGGCGATATTGGCGGATAGCAGTTTTCCTGCGACCTTCCCATTGTCGACAAACGTGCAGTGCCCCGCCCCCCGCGAGAGCGCCTCAAGGCCAAGCGCACCCGTCCCCGCAAACAGATCAAGCACCCGCGCCCCCCTGACCGGATCGCCAAAGCGGCCCCCTTGCAGGACATTAAACAGGCTCTCGCGCACGCGATCTGATGTGGGCCGCAGGTGGGCGGCAGGGTCGCCCGCGCCAACATCCGCAAGGGTCGTGCCCCGATGTGTTCCGCCGATAATCCTCACGACTTGAGCAAGGCCTTCATGTCGGTCGCGGGGTCGGTGATCAGCTGCGGTGCGGGGCTCTTGCCCGCCTCGATCAACCGCTTGCCGATCATGTAGTTGCGCGGATCGTTCATCGCGTCGACGGCCAGCAAAGTGTCGCCCCGATAATACCAGTGCGATTGGCTGCCTGCCGCATCGCCCTTGCGCACATATACGGCGTCATAGCCGCTATTGAGGCCCGCGATCTGTAATTTGCAATCGTATTGATCGGACCAGAACCACGGGTTCGGCGCGTATGTGACACCCGCGCCAAGCATATTACGCGCGACAATCTCGGCCTGATCAATCGCGTTGCCAACACTTTCCAAACGGATACGCTCACCTTTGAAAATAGAGGATGCACAGTCACCAGCCGCCCAGATATGCGGGTCGGATGTTTGCCCGAAGGCGTTGGTCGTGATCCCGTTGTCGACCGCCAGCGCGGCGCTCTCGGCGAGGATGCTGGCGGGCATAATCCCTACGCCGACAATCGCAAAATCAATGTCGATCTCTGTGCCATCGCTTAGGCGCGCGCCCGTGACGTGATCGTCACCCAGCAGGTGATCAAGGCCCACGCCCTCTTTGATATGCACGCCATGTGACTGGTGCAGGGCGCGGAAGTAATCGGAGGTCTCTGGCGCGGCAACCCGCTGCAAAATACGGTCGGCCATCTCGACAAGGGTGACATCAAGCCCAAGCTTGGACGCCACCGCAGCCGCCTCTAGGCCGATGTAGCCACCGCCGATGATCAACACCTTTTTGCCGGCAACAAAGGCAGGGGACATGGTGTCGGCATCATTGAGGTCGCGCACGCAAAACACACCATCAAGCATCCCGCCGATTGCAGCAGGCAATGTGCGCGGGTGCGATCCCGTGGTCAGGGCAAGGTGGTCATAGGTCAGCTCGGATTGATCCGACAGCGTGACAATCTTGGCCGCTGGGTCAATTTCGACGGCACGCGTATCAAGCCGCAGGGTGATGTTCTGATCGGCGTAAAATGCAGCAGGGCGCAGATAAAGCCGCTCTTGCGCCATTTCACCCAGCAGATATGCCTTGGACAATGGCGGGCGCTGATAAGGGGGCACGGCCTCTGCGCCAACAAGGGTAATCTCGCCCTCGAACCCGTCAGCCCGCAACTTGGCCACAAGTGACGATCCAGCCTGACCTGCTCCGACAACAACGATATGGCTCATGCGATTTTTATCCTGATTGGTGGTTCTGTGCTTGCGGCAACCCTATATGTGACAAGACGACAGAAGCAATTCCCAAACGAGGAGAAAATTGATGACGATTTCAACTGGGGGCAAACTGCCCGACGCAACGCTACTTCAGATGGGCGCTGACGGGCCAGAGGCCGTGCATCTCAACGAAAAACTGATCGACCGCAAGGTTGTGATCTTTGGCTTGCCGGGCGCATATACGGGCACTTGCTCGACGGCGCATGTGCCTAGCTTCATGCGCACAATGGACGGCTTTAAGGGCAAGGGCGTTGACGAGGTCATCTGCGTTTCGGTCAACGACCCGTTCGTGATGGACGCTTGGGGCAAGGCCACCGGCGCAACTGACGCGGGCATCACGATGCTTGGCGATGCGAGCGCCGAGTTCACCACAGGTATCGGCATGGAATTCAACGCAGAGCCTGCGGGGCTTTTGAACCGTTCCAAGCGTTACGCGATGCTTGTTGAGAATGGCGTGGTCACGATCCTTAACGAAGAAGGATCACCAGGCGAGTGCGAAATATCGGCGGGTGAAACCCTGCTTGCGGCGCTCTGAATGAACAGCGCTGGGGTTTGTGGCCCCAGCGCATTTTTCTACTCAGCGGATGTTTGAAAAAGGGTCCGCGTCGGGAACGGAATGTCGATCCCGCCCGCATCAAACGCCTCTTTGATCTTGCGTTTCATGTCAGCCTGATAGGCAAAGTATTCGGTTCGATCACACCAGACCCGCACCAGAAAATCGACGGAACTATCGTTGAGCGCGTTCACCTGAATGAAGGGCTCAGGCTCTTTGTGGCTACGCGGATCGGTAAGGATCGTGTCGCGGATAATCTGCTCGGCTTGCGCAAGGTTAGCCCCGTATCCGACACCAAACACCCATTCTGCACGGCGGGTCGTATAGACCGAGTAATTGACGATCGTATTGCCCCAGACTTGGGCGTTGGGAATGATCACCTGCACGTTGTCGATAGAGGCCATTTCGGTGAAATTCAGCGTGATATCTTTGACAGTGCCGCTTTTGCCGTTCACCTCGACGAAATCGCCCAGCTTGAAGGGGCGGAAAAAGATGATCATCACACCCGCCGCGACATTGGACAAAGTGCCCTGCAACGCCAGACCAATAGCGAGGCCCGCCGCACCGATGACAGCCACCACAGACGTGGTTTGCACACCAAAAGTGTTGAGCACAAACAGGAACGAAAAGCCGATAATCACATAGCTCGCGATATTGGCCAGAAAGTTAAAGAGCGTGTCGTCAAGATGCGCATGTTTCGCACCCAACCGCATAATGCGCCGCCGCGCCCATCCGCCGATGATCAAGCCAACGATCAGGATAAAGACCGCTGCAACAACACTCCCGACAATCGAAGCCAGAAACTCGAGGGTCAAAAGATCAGACAGCGTCTTTCCATCCCAAATGACAGTGTTGAGTAGGTCGTTCATTCTATTCTCCTGCCAGCGCATTCATCTTGGTCGCCAGCTTTACATCCAGTGCAGACAATCCGCCCGTGTCGTGGGTCGTTAACGTGACTGCGACGGTCTTGTAAACATTTGACCACTCCGGGTGGTGGTTCCATTTCTCCGCCCATAGCGCGGCTTTAGTCATAAACCCGAAAGCCTCGATAAAGTTCCGGAAAACAAATGTTTTCTCGATCGCGGCACCATCGGCGCGCAGCGTCCAGCCTGTCTTCAGCAGGGGTGCGATATCGGGTGTGTCAGCGGTAGTGCTCATGGCTGCTCCTCGGGGTTTGATTTGCGAAACGGGCCGTAGCTGGTCAGCACCTCGATCTCGTGATCGATTGCCCCCTTTTCGGCCTCAAGATAGCGCGCGATAGCGTCGCGAAAATTCGGATCCCCAAACCAGTGCAGCGAGTGGGTGGTATGGGGCAAATATCCGCGCGCCAGCTTGTGCTCGCCCTGCGCGCCCGCCTCGACCCGCGACAGCCCCTGCGCTATCGCGAAATCAATCGCAGTATAATAGCATAGCTCGAAATGCAGGCAGTCGTGATGCTCCACGCAGCCCCAATAGCGCCCAAACAGGGTGTCGCGCCCGATGAAATTCAGCGCGCCCGCAATCGGCACGCCATCGCGCATTGCAAAGCTCAGGAGGATATCGCCGCGTAGATGCTCTTGGGCAATGTCAAAGAACGCCCGCGTCAGGTATGGCGACCCCCATTTGCGCGCGCCCGTATCTTGGTAGAACTCCCAGAATGCATCCCAATGGGTCGGCAAGATTTGATCACCCGTCAGCATCACGATCTCGCCGCCAAAGCCCTGCGCGGTAGCACGCTCCTTGCGGATGTTTTTGCGCTTGCGGCTGGAGAGACTGGCCAGAAAATCATCAAAGGTTTTGTAATCGTCGTTGAGCCAGTGAAACTGCTGGCCAATCCGCGGCATCAGGCCCAGTTCGGCGCCCGCTATGGCCTCCGCTTCGGTGCAAAACGTTGCGTGAATTGATGATACTTCATTGTCGGCGGCAATCTGCACTGCGCCTTGGATCAGGGCCGACATGCCAATCACGTCAAACCCTTCGCGGGTCAAAAACCGACGGCCCGTTGCGGGGGTAAATGGCACGGCGATTTGCAGCTTCGGGTAATATCGCCCGCCCGCGTTTTCATAGGCCTGCGCCCAGTTGTGGTCGAACATATATTCGCCTTGGCTGTGCCCCTTGGCGTAAAGCGGGGCAACGGCGATGACCTGCCCGTCTTGCGTGGCGCGCAAATATCGTGGCTGCCAGCCAGAGCCGCGCCCGACTGACCCGCTTTCTTCAAGGGCCAGCAAAAACCGGTATGTCGTGAATGGATCAATCGGACGGCCCGTCCCATCTTCGGGGCACGCGCAAACATCCCAATCGGCTTGGCCAATCTCGCGGATGCTGGGGTGGGTGCTAATCTCGATAGGTGCGTCAGTCATATGAACAACTTGGGCGCGCGCCTGCGAAGGTCAAGCGAGGTAACCCTCAAAGGTGACGTTATCCGCAACTTTACGGGCCTGTTCCTCCATGCTTGCCGACTTTACCGTCCAGCAAAGGATGTGCGCCCCCTGCGCCTTGAGGTCGCCCACGCGGGGCGCGGCAAGGTCGGCCACATTGTGACTGACAAAGCATGATCCAGTGCCCGCGTAATCGGGAATGGCGCGCAGCCGCTCACGCACTTGCGCAGGCAGCAACGGCCAGTCGCTCGCCGTATATGGGTCGGTCACGATGCCGCGCGGCACATCAGGGAGCAGGTCTTGCATCTCTGCTACCGCATGCGGGTTAAACGACATCACGGCATAGGGGCCAGCATAGTTGCGCAAGATCGCCGCGGCCGCAGCCCCCATCGGGCCAACATTTTGGCCCATCATCCCGTCCTGATCCTTGATCTCGATAAGCAGCGGCGCGCGGCCGTTGACCTGTGCCAACACCTGCGCAAGGGTCGGGATACCGTCACCATCGTGCAGCAACGCAATCTCGCCCAACGCGGCTGCGGTATGGGTGGCAACGGCCCCCTTGCTCGCGGTCAAACGGCCAAGGTCATAGTCGTGAAACACCATTGGCACACCGTCATGTGACAGCTGCAAGTCAAGCTCGATCCCGTAGCCCGCATCTATCGCCGCCGCGAACGCCTTGGGGCTGTTCTCGGCACGGCCCGCAGCGACATCATGCAAGCCACGATGCGCAAGCGGGCGGGTCAAAAAGACGTCAGGCAGGCTCATTTGATCGTAAAGATCGCTTCGATTTCGACAGCGACACCAAATGGCAGGCTCGCGGCGCTCACGGCGGAACGGGCATGGCGGCCCTTGTCGCCCAAGGCAGCAACCATAAAGTCGGACGCCCCGTTGATCACCTTTGGCTGGTCGGTAAAGTCGGCAGTCGAGTTGACGAACCCCGTAAGCTTGACGACCCGTTCAAGGCGGTCAATGTCGCCGCCACACGCGGCCTTGAGTTGCGACAGCAAGCTGATGGCGCAAGACTTCGCCGCATCCGCACCTTGCTCGGCACTCAGATCAGCGCCCAGTTTACCCACGATAAACCCGTCTGGACCAGACGAAATCTGCCCCGAAACATAGACCGTGTTGCCGTCAACAACGAAGGGCACATAGTTGGCCGCAGGTGCAGGCGCATCAGGAAGTGTTACGCCGAGTTCAGCCAGTTTTGTCTCAATCACGCTTGTCATGGGTCACCCTTTTAATTGCATTTTCATGCAAGCTAGCGAGGTGGCCGGTCCTGCGCAATCAACTCTCGCGAAATGCTTTTGCAAAATAGTCAGCAAGCGGTTTGAGCAGGTAATCCATCGGGCTGCGGTCTGCGGTGCGCACGAACGCCTCGACGGGCATGCCCGGGATCAGGATCATGTCCGCGGGCAGTCGCGCCAGTTCACCTTCGTTCAACTGGACCTCGGCCTGATAATAGGACTGACCCGTCACCTCATCCTGAAAAATATCGGCAGATACGAGGGTCACCGTGCCATTGAGTTCAGGTGTGCGGCGCTGGTCAAATGCCGAGAACCGCAGGGTCACGTCCTGACCAAGGTGGATCTGGTCGATATCGGTCGGGGTCACCTTGGTCGCGATCACCAGCGGGCGATCTTGCGGGACAAGGAACATCACAGGATCAGCGGCGCGGATCACAGAGCGGGGGGCGAAAACCTGCATGCCGTAAACGATGCCAGACACAGGGGCGCGAATATCCAAACGATCAAGCTGGCGGGTCAAAGTGCGGCGGCGCTCTGACAACTCCAACTCGTTGTATTGTAAATCGCGCAGGCGGGTGATCGCCTCCTCGCGCCGCGTTGTCGTCAGGGTCAGCACCTGAATTTCGATCTCGGTCATACGCTCGGCAGCTTGGGCGGCGCTGGCGGTCAACTCGCCCTGACGGCCCAGCAAATTCGCCTCTTCGCGCTGCAACGCAAGGACGCGGCTGGCCTGCACAAGACGTTGCTCAAGTAGCTTTTGTTGGTCAGCCAGCTCTTGCTGCACTAAGGCGCTTTGGGTCGCGAGAGCCGCATTTTGTGACGAAATCCCGTCAAGCTGACTTGAAATTTGCGCACGTTGTTGGTCGAGCTGCTCGGTGGCGCGCTTGGTGCTATCAAGACGGGCCTCAAACAGGCGCACTTGCCCCTCCATCAGGGCGCCGCCTGTGGGCACTTCCATCAAGAGAGGATCAAACGTGATCACTTCCGCGCCATCACGTTCCGCCTCAAGGCGGCCACGGCGGGCCAAAATTTCAAAGAGCTGCCCCTCGACTACAGCCAATTCCGATTGCAAAACCGTTGCATCAAGGCGGATCAACAAATCGCCCTCGGCCACAGTATCCCCCTCGTCAACAATGATCTGCGCGACGACGCCGCCGTCAGGATGCTGGATGACTTGGCGGTTGCGATCCACTTCGATCTGGCCAGACGCGATGACCGCGCCCGTAATCTGCGCCATCACGGCCCATGTGCCAAACCCGCCAACAAGCACCAGAAGCGCGAGCAGGCCAAGGGTCATCGGCCCACGAGAGGACCAGCGATGTTTCGGGTCTTGTGCTTGAGTGGTCATGATACGCCCGCGCCTTTGCCTGCCGCTTTGACAATCTCGTCGCGGTTTTTCGTCACTTGTTGCAGCACTTCGTCCTTGGGGCCATAGGCCCGCTTCGTGCCGTTCTCCAACACCAAAAGGGTGTCACAATGGAAAATCGCATCGGGGCGGTGGGCCATGACAAACACGATGCCGCCCGCAGCCTTTTGCATCTGCACCGCCTTGTTAAGCGCGGCTGAACCGCTGTTATCAAGGTTGGAGTTCGGCTCGTCGAGCACCAGCACCACGGGATCACCATAGAGCGCACGGGCAAGGCCAACGCGCTGGATTTGACCGCCCGACAACTGGCCACCCGTTGCGGTGACGCGCGTGTCATAGCCGTCAGGGAGCTTGAGGATCATCTCGTGGGCGTCCGCCTTTTTGGCGGCCTCAACCACGAGCGCATCATCTGGCGCAAGCGACATGCGCGCGATGTTTTCCTTGATCGTGCCGTCAAACAATTGCACCCGCTGGGGCAGGTAGCCAATGTGCTGGCCCAAAACATCAGGATCATATTGATCAAGTGCCGCACCATCGAGACGGATTTTGCCACCCGCAGGTTTCCACACGCCTGTCAGCGCGCGTGCAAGCGTCGATTTCCCCGCGCCAGACGTGCCGATAATGCCGACCGCTTGACCCGGCTCAACTGCAAAACTGATCGTGCGCAACGTGGCTTGCTGTCCACCCGGGGGCAGCATCGTGACCTGATCCGCCACCAATCGGGCAGTGGGTTTTGGCAGGTTTGTGCGGGTCTGGTCCACGGGCACATTGCCCAGCAGAACCGACAACTTGCGCCATCCCTCGCGCCCCTTCTGGAACACGGCCCATTGGCCAACGATCATCTCAATCGGGGCAAGGCCGCGACCCAGCAGGATCGATCCCGCAATCATCGCACCAGGGGTGAGTTCGGCCTGAAGAACAAGATACGCCCCCAAGCCCAGCATCGCGGATTGTAAAAACAGGCGAAACGCCTTTGTCAGCGAGGTAAACGTGCCCGCCGTATCCGCCGCCCCGATTGTCGCATCAAGGGAGGCGCCGCGCGCGATTTGCCAGCGATCGAACGCCGCGCCGCGCATGCCAAGCGAATGCACCATCTCGCTTTCGCTGCGAATTTGCGCGCCAAGTGTTTCGGAGGCAAACGAGGTTGCATTGGCCCGCTCTAGCGGGCCGCGCGTCATCGCTTGGTTTAAAATCGCCACGATAATCAGGGCCAATGCGCCAACAAGCGCAAGCACACCCATCAGTGGATGAAAGATAAAGATGCCAAGAAAGAACAGGGGCGCCCAAGGCAAATCGAACAGCGCCATGAGCGCGGGAGAGGTGATCAACCGCTGCACTGCCTCCAGATCGCGCAAGCCAGTCGCGGCCTCGCGCGGCGCGCGGTTTAACGTGGTCGCCTTGAGAACGGCAGAGAAAACACGGCGGTCCATCTGCGCCTGAAAACGCGCGCCCACGCGCCCCATCACACGGCCACGCACGAAATCCAGAATGCCCATGCAGCCATAGAGAAACGCAACCAGCACCGAAAGCGCGATCAATGTCTCAAGCGAACGTGACCCCAGCACACGGTCGTAGACGTTCAACATGTATAGCGGCCCCGTCAGCATCAGCATGTTCACAAAGAAGCTAAACAAGCCGACCATCCAATAAAGGGTGCGGCTTTCGCTTCGGGCTTTTATCAGTTCAGCCCTGCCTCGGGCGGTCAGTTCGTCGGACATGCGGTTACGGTCGCCTTCGATTTAAATGCTTTGGCTTAATATCCCTGCAACCTACATAAAATAACAGCAAAGTTAACGCGTTATCGTATATCGCCGCAAAAACATCGCAAATAGGTGACATACGCACTATGTTAGCAGTGGTTTTCAGAGCCGCCGCATCGCAATGGAGAATAATTATGGCAACTCAGCGCTCCAGTTACACGACACGCCTCGGCGTGGCCCTGTGCCTTTTGGCCGTGCCCACCTGTGTTGGCGCGGGTCCGTATGACGGCATATTCAAGCAAACCGCAAACGCGGAATGCGCCTTGATCGGCGTAGACGGTGGCGCGCTCAAGATCGAGGACGGCATCTTTTACGGGGTCGAAGTCGAGTGCCGGATGACCAAGCCCGTGAATGTAAACGACATGGACGCGACCCTTTACACCATGCAGTGCTCGGGCGGCGACCAGAACTGGACCGAGCGGGCAATGATGATGCAAAACAAGGAAACCGATGGCCTGATCATGGTCTGGAACGGCTATGCCTTTGTCTATGACCGTTGCGTCGACCCGACCTAGTTGCCTCCGTTCAAGATGCTATCGAGCACGTTCAGGATTTCCTGATCAGGCGCCGCGTCAGGCGTGCCACCTTCAAGCACAGCACCCGTCGCAGGCGCAGTTGGCGCCGTCATCGGAAGCGGCACAGCAGGGCGGCCCGCAAGCACACGGGTCATCGTTTCGCGCCAGATATCGGCAGGCAAGCCGCCACCCGTCACACCCGTGAGGGGGCGATTGTCATCATATCCCATCCAGACGCCCGTGACGTATTCGCCCGTGAACGCGATAAACCACGCATCGCGCGCCGCAGAGGTCGTGCCGGATTTGCCAGCAATCTCCCAGCCGTCAATGCGGGCACGGCGGCCCGTGCCATTCTCGACAACCTGCGCCATCATCCACGTCAATTCGCGGGCGGCACTTTGCTGAATGACGCGCTCGCCGATGCCTGCGCCCACACTGTCCATCAATGGCTCTGTGTCTCCTTGAAACCGCAGATCGACCAACCCGTAAGGGGTGACGGACGACCCTCCGTTCAAGATACCCGCAAAAGCGCCCGTCATTTCAAGCAGCGTGCTCTCTGACGCGCCAAGCGCAAGGGCAGGGCCAGCCGCCAGATCGCTTTCGATGCCAAATCCGGTGGCGACATTGCGCACCATCTCGCGACCCATCTGCTCTGATAGCACCACAGCAGGGACATTGCGGCTCTCGACCAAAGCTTGGGTCAGGGTGATGGGACCTTTGAATTTGCGATCGTAGTTCTTGGGACACCACTGCCCAGAGCCGCGCACGTTCCAGCAGGTCTCGACATCGTTCACCATGTCATTGGGGGTCATGCCAAGATCAAGCGCCGCTGCATAAACAAACGGCTTGAACGCCGACCCTGTTTGGCGGTTCGCTTGGGTCGCGCGGTTGAATGCACCCGTTACGGTGCTATCGCGGCCACCGACCATCGCACGCACTGCGCCGTCAGCAGACATGACAACAATCGCGGCCTGCGCCTCTGAACCGGTGCGGATTTTGTTCTCGAAGACCCACTTCAATGCATCCTCGGCAGCGGTTTGAATGCGCTGGTCGATGGTGGTGCGGATGATCACATCTTCGGTCGTGTTGCGGGTGAAAAACTCGGGGCCACTGGCCATCACCCAATCGGCAAAATAGCCACCCGCGCGCCGTTCGGCCGCGGCGGACAGGGTTGCAGGGTTCGCGCGGGCCTCGGCAGCGGCAGAGGCAGACAGATAGCCTTGGGTTTCCATCAACCCGATGACAACCGCGGCAAAGTCTTGGGCGCGTTGCAGGTCACGGGTTGGCGCGCGGCTTGTCGGCGCAGGGAGCAAGCTTGACAACATCGCAGCCTCCGCAGGGGTCACTTGTGCGGAGGATTTCCCGAAATAGCGTTGGGACGCGGCCTCAAACCCGCGTGACCCTGCACCCAAATAGGCGCGGTTCAAATAGATCGTCAGGATTTCGTCCTTGGTATAGGCGGCTTCCATGCCCATTGCGAACACGGCCTCTTTGACCTTGCGCCAAAGGGTTGTGCGACGACAATCCGCCTCGTATGCGGCCTCGTTCTCCCACGTATTCGGGTCGTAAGGCACACCAAGACACAATAGTTTGCCGACCTGCTGGGTGATCGTGGAGCCGCCGTTGCCAGACAGCGGACCACGGCCCGCGCGCAGGTTAATACGCACCGCAGATGCAATCCCGCGCGGCGAAACGCCAAAGTGGCGATAGAACCGCTTGTCCTCGGAGGCGACAACCGCATTCTTGAGGTGCTCGGACACAGTCTCGGTCGTGATCATGCCGCCAAACTGGTCGCCACGCCACGCAAACACTTGTCCCGCGTTATCGGCCATCGTCACAGAACCACGCGCACGGCCATCAATGACCTCGCCAATCGGCGGCATCTGGCTGGCAAAGTAATAAACGCCCATGCCAACAATGAGCGTCATCACGACTGCGCCGCGCCAGATCACCTTCCAGATGAGCTTGAGCACAAAACCGATCACCCCGAGAACGCTCGCAATCAACCAGCCAATCGGGCCACGGTGGACTTTGGGCTTTGCGGCTTTGCGGCGGGCGGCCTTCTTTGGCGCGGCCTTTTTGGGGGCGGGTTTCGTCGTGTATCGCTTGTCAGCCACCAATGATGGCCGCTTTTTACCGTTGTTACTCATGCTCTGCCTACTGACGTTTGCGTCTGTTTTTTGTCACCATAGCTGCTTCGGTTCCGATTGTTTAGAACAAGAAACGCATTCTCTGGCTTTAGATCGTGCCTATTTATTAAACAGCCGCGTCCAATTGTGCAAAAAATGTGCAATTCTTCAAGTTTTCAAGCGATTGCGCCCCCGTGAAAGCGTTGCTGCACGTGCAGCATCGGGTTTGTCTGATGTGAGAGCCAGCGCATGTCGCGACGGCCATGACAGAAACCGACAAGGGGAAGCCGCGTGAAACTGATCATCGCAACAATCAAACCTTACAAGCTCGACGAGGTGCGCGATGCGCTGACCTGCGTGGGCGTGCGGGGCATGATGGTGTCCGAAATCAAAGGGTTCGGCACGCAATCAGGGCACACCGAGGTCTATCGAGGGGCCGAATACACGGTGAACTTCGTGCCGAAAATCAAGCTCGAGATCGTGGTGGCCGATGATCTGGCCGAAACCATCGTGAGCACAATCGCGCAGGCAGCCAAGACAGACAAAATCGGTGACGGCAAAATATTTGTCCTCGACGTGGAGGCGGCTGTGCGGGTGCGGACAGGCGAGAAAGACGATGAGGCGCTTTGAAATGGGATATGGAAAAATGAAGATGGCATTCAGCAAAACAGCTTTCGCAAGCCTCGGGCTTTCGACGCTACCGACACTCGCCGCAGCGCAAGACGCAGCACCCGACTTTGACGTGATCGGCCCCTACATCATGACAACACTGTTGTTCCTGATTGGCGGGTTTCTGGTGTTCTGGATGGCGGCAGGCTTTGCGATGTTAGAGGCAGGGTTGGTGCGCTCCAAAAACGTCACAACGCAGCTGACCAAAAACATCGCGCTCTTTTCGCTCGCATCGCTGATGTATTGGCTGATCGGATTTAACCTGATGTATCCGGGCGAAGGGTGGCTAATCGATGGCTGGCTCGGACCGCTCTTTAGCGTCACAACGCTTGATCCAGTCGGACTAAGCGCAAGCGAAGCCGCGCTGGACTACGCCTCGGTCGCCTCCGACTTCTTCTTTCAGTTGATGTTCTGCGCGACGACAGCAAGCATCGTGTCGGGGACAATGGCCGAACGGGTCAAACTCTGGCCGTTCCTGATCTTTGTCGTGGTGCTGACGGGGGTTATCTACCCGATTGAAGCTTCGTGGCAGTGGGGCGGCGGCTGGTTGTCCGAGCTTGGGTTCTCCGACTTTGCGGGGTCCACACTGGTGCACGCAGCAGGCGGATTTGCGGCGCTTGCAGGGGTGATCGTTCTGGGGCCACGGATCGGAAAATACAAAGATGGGCGGGTCATTCCGATGCCAGGATCAAACCTTGCGCTGGCCACTTTAGGGACGTTTATCCTCTGGATGGGGTGGTTCGGGTTCAACGGTGGATCACAACTTGCGGCTGGCACTGTCGGGGATATCACAGACGTGGGTCGGATATTCGCAAACACCAACATGGCAGCCGCCGCCGGGGCGATTGCGGCATTGTTCGCCACACAGTTGATATACAAGAAGGCAGATTTGACGATGGTCCTGAACGGGGCGCTGGCGGGACTTGTCTCGATCACCGCAGGGCCGCTTGATCCGTCATTGTTCGGCGCAGTCTGGATCGGCGCTGTCGGCGGGATTATCGTTGTGTTCGCCGTGCCATTCCTCGACAGGCTCAAGATTGATGATGTCGTGGGGGCGATCCCTGTGCACCTGATGGCGGGGTTCTGGGGGACAATGGTTGTGCCCGTTTATACCCAAGGCACGTCGTTTGTGACGCAGTTTATCGGCTTTTCGGCGATCGGGGTGTTCGTGTTCTTTGCAAGCCTCATCGGGTTCAGGGTCCTGAAATCACTTGTCGGCATTCGGGTGTCGCCTGAAGCAGAGATCAACGGGCTGGACATGTCCGAGATGGGAATGGAAGCCTATCCGGAGTTCGCGCGAGGGTAACGAAAGCGGGCTGGCGCGCAAGCGGCAGCCCAAAGCGCGATGGGTTAAAACCCATCCTACACAGTTTCACGCAAGAACATCCGATGGTTTGGCGATTATGCGGGGGAAAGTTGCGAAAATAGCAATCAGTGACTCTGAATTGACGAACACATTCGATCACTGGCGGGCAATCTTACCATCGAAACAGAATCCTTTACCCAAAGTGGAGCACGCCATGATCCAGACACCATATCTTTTGTTCCTCGGGGACGCGCCTGACCAACTTGCCGCGAAAGTGGCGCAGGGGATCAAGGACTGGCGGCCCGAAAATGCGGTCGGGCAACTGCGGCTCGCGGGATGCGGTGCGGATGTCGGACTTGCGGACATGACCCTGCAAGAGGCACGTGACGCTGGTGCGAAAACGCTTGTTATCGGTGTCGCAAATCGGGGCGGGGTGATCTCGGCAGCTTGGAGAGAGGTCTTGGTCGACGCGCTCAAGATGGGCTATGATGTGGCCTCTGGGTTGCACAACCTGTTGCGGGACGAAAACGAGCTGATGGCAGCGGCACGGGTCAACGGGCGAACCCTGTTCGACGTGCGCATTCCATCAGTCGCCTACCCGATCGCCAGCGGCGTTAAGCGAACAGGCAAGCGCTGCCTTGCGGTTGGCACTGACTGCTCTGTCGGTAAAATGTATACCGGGCTTGCGATGGACGCCGAGATGCAAGCGCGCGGCATGAAAACCACGTTCCGCCCGACAGGGCAAACAGGGATCCTGATCACCGGGGGCGGCGTGCCGCTTGACGCAGTCATTGCCGATTTCATGGCGGGGGCGGTTGAATACCTGACACCCGACAATGACGCGGATCACTGGGACCACATCGAGGGGCAGGGCAGCCTGTTTCACGCCTCCTATTCGGGGGTGACGCTGGCGCTGATCCACGGGGGGCAACCTGACGCACTGGTGCTGTGTCACGAGCCGACACGGACCCACATGCGCGGCTTGCCGGATTACCAGCAACCGAGCCTTGAGGCACTGCGGGACCTGTCGCTGCAAATGGCCAGAATGGTCAACCCACACTGCAAAGTGATCGGCATCTCGGTCAACACACAGCACATCGCCGCCGACAAATACGAGGCATATCTGGCAGAGGTCGAGGCACAAATGGGGCTGCCGACAGTTGATCCATTCCGTCAAGGCGCAGGCCGACTGGTGGACGCGCTCGCAGAAATCTAACACAGTGGGCGGGGCGGCCAGCAATGGGCGCCCCGACACAAATGATAGAATTTAGCAAAAGGTATGTGGGTATGCGAATTGACGTGAAACCTGACAGCTTCCAACTCGCACAGGTGTTTACGATCAGCCGCGGGTCGCGCACGCAGGCTGATGTCCTGACAACCACCATCACAGACGGCGGGCATCAGGGGCAGGGCGAATGTGTGCCCTATGCGCGCTACGGTGAAACACTTGAAAGCGTGACAGCCCAGATCAACGGGCTGACGGGCGAGATCACACGCGACACCCTGCAAGGGATGCTGCCCGCGGGGGCGGCGCGCAATGCAGTTGACTGCGCGCTCTGGGATTTGGCGGCGAAACAGGCTGGCAAACGGGTTTGGGATTTGCTCGGGCTTGCCGCGCCGCGTCCCGAAATCACCGCCTACACACTGTCGCTTGATACACCCGATGCGATGCAAGCGCAGGCTGCCAAAAACAAGAACCGCCCGCTGCTCAAGATCAAACTGGGCACGCCAGATGACATGGCGCGGCTCGAGGCCGTGCGGCGGGGCGCACCCGATAGCCAGATCATCGTTGATGCAAACGAGGGCTGGACGGCTGAGGTCTACGGCGACCTTGCACCGCATCTGATCAGGCTGGGCGTTGCGATGGTTGAACAGCCACTGCCCGCAGGGGGCGACGACATGCTAGGCGAAATCGCCCGCCCGCTGCCTGTTTGCGCTGACGAGGCCTGTCATGATCGGGCCTCGCTACCCTCGCTCAAAGGTAAATACGATATGGTGAACATCAAGCTCGACAAAACGGGCGGGCTCACAGAGGCGCTTGCACTCAAGGAAGAAGCGATCGGTTTGGGCTACGGTGTGATGGTCGGATGTATGGTCGGATCGTCGCTCGCAATGGCGCCCGCGACCATTTTGGCGCAAGGGGTTGCGTTTACCGACCTTGACGGGCCGCTGCTTCTGGCCGAAGACCGAGATGCACCACTGAAATTCGACGCGGCGGGCGTGCATGCGCCAACCGCCGCACTATGGGGATAATCATATGCGCACTGTCTATCTGAACGGCGACTACCTGCCTGAAACCGAAGCCAAGGTTTCGATCTTTGATCGGGGCTTTCTGATGGCGGATGGCGTCTACGAAGTGACCACCGTTCTGGATGGAAAACTCATCGACTTTGACGGGCACGCCGTGCGCCTGCAACGCTCCCTGAGCGAACTCGGGATGGGCAACCCGATCAGCAAGGATGACCTGCTAGAGGTCCACCGCGAATTGATACGCGCCAACGGGATCGAGCAAGGGATGATCTATCTACAAATCACGCGGGGCGCGCCTGACGACCGTGACTTTGCCTACCCGCCCGAGGATACGCCGCAAACCATCGTGCTGTTCACGCAAAACAAGCCGACGCTTGCAGATAACCCCGTGGCCAAACAAGGGATCAAAGTGATCTCGATCGACGACCAGCGCTGGGCGCGCCGTGACATCAAAACCGTGCAGCTGCTCTACCCGTCCATGGGCAAGATGATGGCCAAAGCGGCGGGCTGCGACGATGCATGGATGGTCGAAGACGGCGCTGTAACCGAAGGCACGTCCAACAATGCCTATATCGTCAAGGGCAACACAATCATCACGCGTAACCTGGGCAACGAAATCCTGCACGGGATCACCCGCGCCGCCGTGCTGCGGTTCGCGCGCGAGGCACAGATGAACGTGGAAGAACGCAGCTTCACCATCGCAGAGGCGCAAGCGGCTGACGAGGCGTTCATCACGTCCGCCTCCACATTCGTGATGCCCGTTGTTGAAATCGACGGCGCGGCTGTCGGGACGGGCAAGGTCGGGGCAATCGCCACCCGCCTGCGCGAAATCTATCTGGACGAAAGCCGCAAAGTCGCGATCTGACCTGATCCAAGACCAACAAAAAAGGGCCGCGGAATCACTCCAGCGGCCCTTGATCATTGCAAAGCGTGCCGCCCTAAGCCGCGATGACTGCGATGTCAGAAGGGTCCACATCGGCTGGATCGACGCCGATCAAAACAACGGCATCTACTTGCGCACCATAGAGCGAAATCAATGTGCCGAGCGGCGCCCCTGTCGCATCCTGTGCCACGCTTACGGTGACGGTCGGGGCTGGATTGTTGTCGGCAAGATACTGAACGGCGAGAGTTTCGGTTGCGGGATCAAAGTCGTTGATCGTAACAACGCCATTATCCACATCGGTCATATCAACCGTGAATGCATCAACGCCCGCGCCACCAGTTAGAGCGTCACCATTGTCACCGATCAGGGTGTCCGCGCCGTTGCCGCCGTCAACAATATCCGCGTTTGCACCTGGATCATCATCAAGGGTCGTAATGACATCATTGCCATAACCACCGTTGATTTCGTCCGAGCCGCCGCCGCCTTCAATGACGTCATTGCCAAGGCCGCCGCTGATGGAATCGTCACCAAGGCCCATGGCCACAACATCGTCACCCGCTCCCGCAAGAACGCGGATATCGCGGTCCTCGGTTTCAGCGCCCTCTGCAAATCCGATTGTGTCGTCGCCACCGCGGGCAAATACGGCGTGGGTGTAATCATCAATCACGATAGTGTCGTTAAAGTCGTCATTGAGGATATTGCCAGCTTCGTCGGTTTCAGCCTCGCCAAACATCGCAGGGGCTGTCGGGTTGCCAATCGCGCCCTCGGCCAATGTCGTCACACCTTGCAACACCATGACAACTTCGCCGTCCAGCATCACATTGGTGTCCTCGCCGCTCTCGGACAGATCCGTGGTGATCCGCTCGATCACCTGAAAGCCACCGTCTTCATCGCGCAGGAACAATTGATCTCCCTCGGCAAAGTCGGTGATCGTCACAGGGTCCATGTTGTCAGTTGCGGTGATCTGGAAACGGTCATCTTGGCCACCGCCCGACAAAACATCGCCATTGTCCGCAAACAACACATCTTCGCCAAAGCCGCCATACATGGTGTCGGCAGTGCCCTCGTCGCCCTCGGCGTCAATCGAGTTCATCCGGTCATAGCCCGTGTCGCCGTAAATGGTATTGGCCCCAAGGGCATCAACCAGAATATCGCGCCCATCACCGCCACGGATAAAGTCGTCGCCCTCCATGCCGGCAGTTTCAAAGCTACCGTCAGCCGCCAGCTCGGTCGTCGAATCCTGCCCGTCAGCGAAAAAGATGCGGTCATCACCTGCGCCGCCCGTGGCACGGTCATCGCCAACGCCCATATACATGGCGTCATTCGCGTCGGTCCCCGTTGCAACATCGTCCTCGGGGCCAAACGGCATGTAATTAAATTCGTCTTCAGGTTCTGGTTCGGGCGGGTCGGTGTCAGCATCGTCGCCACCGTCAATCAGAAAAACAAGGCCAAGCAACGCCAACAACGGCAATACATACAGTTCCATAAACACATCCCCCCAAAGGACAAAAATCGCGATTCGCGAGGTAAATTACTCGGTCTTATCCTAGGGAGGGCAGGGATTTTGTCAAAGTAATGAGACATTTAGTGGCGAAACAGGTCAAAGTTGACCTTAGGGGAGCCTTATTGTTTCGCGCAGCGCAACAATCGCGGCAGCCTACAGGCGTTAATATTGCGTTAATTTAGCCCTTGGGATGCGACTTTTCAAAAGCCTGTTGCGCGGCGGGGCTGGCCTCGGTCTGGTATTTCGCCTTCCACTCGGAAAACGGCATGCCATAAAACGCTGCGCGGCCCTCGTCCTTGCTCATTGTGATGCCACGCTCGTTTGCGGCTTCCTGATACCAGCGCGACAGGCAGTTACGACAAAACCCTGCAAGGTTCATCATGTCGATGTTCTGGGCATCGGTGCGGTCTTCCATCAGGTGCTTTTGCAAGCGGCGAAAGGCAGCGGCTTCAAGCTCGATTTGGGTTTGCTTGTCCATGTGACTACTCCTTTAAAGGCCGGATTCGGCCAAGACATCTCTCAAGATCGGGGCGAGGTTGGCGGCCCATCGGGCCTGCCCCTCGGGGTCGGAGATCAGATCATTGCGCACTTCGATCAGCACGTTCAGGCGGCCATCGCGCAGGGCATGTTGGTCAACACTATCCCCCGGAAGATGACCCGTATAAGGCTCGTTATCGCCAACACACCAGCCCTTGTCGCGGCAGGCCGCCATAAAGGGGGTCGCAAGCCGCGCATCACCGGCATAAAGCACACCAACCTCCCAAGGACGCGATGGACGGCCCTTGAGTTGCGGGGTGAAGCTATGCACCGCACACACCACAACATCGTCACGGCGGCGCACAAGGTCGCGGTAGGCGGCGTGATAGGGGCGATGCAGCGCATCCAGCCTGCGGGTGCGTTCTGCCGCGTCCGCATGGCGGTTCGCAGGGATTATCGTGCCGTCATAGAGCTTCATCAACAGCGTTGGATCGTCCTCGCCACGGTTGGGGTCAATGACCAGCCGCGAGAAATCCGACAGCAATGCAGGGCTATCCAGCGCAGCCGCCAGCGCACGGGTCACACCCGCCGCGCCGACATCATAGGCGATGTGGCGCTCCATATCGGCAGGATCAAGGCCAAGATCACCGCCATTTACCCAGTCAGGGACACGGTTTGTGGCGTGATCGCAGGTCACAAGCCAACGGCCCGCCCGCTCTGCGCCTTCGATGTGAAAAGATGGATGTGTCATGCTTACCTGTCATTCGCTTGTTAAGCTGCTTAGAATAGTTGAAGAGAAAATGGAATTGCGCAATAAGGGCACAAAGCGCCGTGTTACCGCTAACAGTCGCGCAGATAGATGTTTGAAGGGATACTTTATGAAACGCCACCGGAATGTGAAAATCGTCGCAACACTTGGACCAGCATCTAACGACTACGAAATGATCCGCGCGTTGCACGAGGCAGGGGCCGATGTGTTCCGCCTGAACATGAGCCACGGCGACCATGAGGAAATTCGGGTGCGCCACGCAATCATCCGTCAGGTCGAAGAAGACCTCAACAGCCCGATCTGCATTCTGGCCGACCTTCAAGGCCCAAAGCTTCGGGTTGGTATCTTTGCAAATGACGCAGGCGAAGAGCTTGTGCCGGGTGCATCCTTCCGCCTCGACCTTAGAGACAAGGCGGGTGACGTAAACCGCGTGCAACTGCCCCACAAAGAGATTTTCGACGCCCTCGAACCAGGTGCGCACCTTCTCGTCAATGACGGCAAGATCAAGCTGCGGGTCAAAGACTGCGGCGCAGATTTCGCTGATTGCGAAGTGATCGTGGGTGGGGTGATCTCCAACCGCAAGGGCGTGAACGTGCCTGACGTGATTCTACCACTCGCCGCACTCTCCGAGAAAGACCGCAAAGATCTCGACTTTGTCTGTGACCTTGGCGTTGACTGGCTGGCCCTGTCATTCGTGCAGCGCGCCGCTGACGTCGAAGAAGCCCGCGAACTGGCCAAAGGGCGCGCCGCGATCCTGTCCAAAATCGAAAAGCCGAACGCGGTTAAGGTCTTTGATGAAATCCTTGCTGCCTCCGATGGTATCATGGTTGCGCGTGGTGATCTTGGCGTGGAATTGCCCGTGCAAAACGTGCCGCCGATCCAGAAACAACTGATCCGCAAGTGCCGCTCTGCCGCGAAACCCGTGATCGTGGCCACGCAAATGCTCGAGTCCATGATCGACAGCCCGATGCCGACCCGCGCCGAAGTGTCCGACGTTGCAACCGCGATCTACGAGGGGGCGGATGCGATTATGCTCTCCGCAGAGTCCGCGGCAGGCTCCTATCCCATCGAAGCCGTGACAACGATGAACAATGTTGCAGGCGAGGTCGAGGCCGACCCGACCTATACCGACATCATCGAAGCCTCGCGCAAGGTGACACGCACTTCCGTCGCTGACGGGATCGTGTCGGCCGCGCGTGAAATCGCGGAAACCGCTGACGTCAAAGCGATCTGTTGCTTTACGCAATCAGGCACAACCGCCCTTTTGGTCGCGCGCGAGCGGCCCCGCGTGCCGATCATCGCGTTGACAAGCTACATGTCCACCGCGCGCAGGCTTTGCCTGACTTGGGGGACAAACTGTGTGGTGACCGGACCTGTTGACCGCTTCAAGACAGCCGTCATCGCGGCAGTGCGCGCATCCATCAAAGAGGGAATCGCCACGCAATCGGATATGATCGTCGTGACCGCTGGCGTGCCGTTCAATACGCCTGGATCGACAAACATCCTGCGGGTTGCCCCTTGCGCAGAAAATTTGATTTACGCTGCCGATCCAGAGTAGGTTGCTCAAAAGAGTAGTAACCGCAGGACCAGTGAAATGGATTTAGACGTAATATTTGTGCTCGGCTGCGTTGTGGCCGCGTTCTCTATTCCCGCAATTGTCAGCGCGTTTTCGGACGGGCGCACGCCGCGTTATCCTGCGCTGATCATTCTGATCGGGGTGATTATGATCGGATATGCGGTCAGCGAACGACCCGGCGCCTATACGTTCGAAACGCTGCCCGACACCTTTGCAAAGGTAATTGGGCGTTACCTGAGCTGATTCTACTTGCACGATAATTTGTTGCCCCCTATACGGCACATTCAACCCGCGCGTCCGGCCAAGTGGCATGCCGAGTCGCGCGTATCGACCGACCTTAATAGAGGAGACGGAAATGCCTAAGATGAAGACAAAATCGAGCTGCAAAAAGCGGTTCAAAATGACGGCCACCGGCAAAGTCAAAGCGGGTCAAGCGGGCAAACAGCACGGCATGATCAAGCGGTCCAACAAATTCATTCGTGACGCACGCGGCACGACAACCCTTTCAGCTCCTGATGCGAAAATCATCAAGAGCATGATGCCATACGCGCGCTAAGGAGAATTTGATATGCGAGTTAAAGGTGGAACAGTCACGCACCGTCGTCACAAGAAAGTTCTCGACGCTGCAAAAGGTTATTACGATCGCCGCTCCAAGACCTTCAAGGTCGCCAAGCAGGCCGTCGAAAAAGCAAACCAGTATGCAACACGCGACCGTCACAACCGCAAGCGGAACTTCCGCGCGTTGTGGATCCAGCGGATCAACGCGGGTGTTCGCTCTGTTGACGAAACACTGAACTATTCCAAGTTCATTAACGGTCTGATGCTTGCAGGCATCGAAGTTGACCGTAAGGTTCTGGCCGATCTGGCCGTGAACGAGCCAGAAGCATTTGCAACAATCGTTGGCAAAGCTAAGGCAGCTCTGGCGTAAGCCACAGCAAACAAACAAGTTCTGAAAAGGGTCGCTCGTATCGAGCGGCCCTTTTTCGTTGTGGAATCGCGGCCCCTGAGGCAAAATAAAGGCAATTAGTTTAAATTTATCTGTTTTTGGAGTTGTCCCATGCTGCCGCTATTAACAATCTCGTCCCTGCTTGCACTTGCTGCCGTGGGGGATCTGCTGGGGCTTTGGGACTTTGGTGATGATGCAGAGGACAAGGTCGACGAGATCGACGGCTCTGGCGGGTTTGCTCTCTTGGATGAAGGGGTGGAAACGACCCTTGATGCGCAGGTGCTTGGCGAAGTTGCAGGGGGCACAGACGTTATCGACGACGATTCGATCCGTGACGCCCAAAACTACCCCGCGACAGGCAGCGTCGAGATCGAAGGGACCGACGGTGACGATACAATTGACGCCAACGAAGACGTTGAAGTGGCCTTTGGTGAGGGTGGCGACGACATCATTCTTGGCGCGGCGCACAATCAGGTGATCTTTGGCGGCGAGGGCGACGATGTTGTCTTTGGCAAGGGCGGCGATGACCAATTGTTCGGCGACGAGGGTGACGACACGATCGTTGGCGGCGCGGGCAATGATTTGATCGTGTCCCAAGTCGGGGCGGACGTGCTGTTCGGCGGAAGCGGCGATGACAATATCTATGTCGCAACCAGCGTGGACGGCGTGCAAGACACCGCCGCATTTGACGTTGTGAATGCAGGGACAGGCGACGACTCGGTGATCCTGTCGGCAGGGGCCGCATTGATCGAGCTGGGCACGGGCGCGGATGATGTGCTCGTCTTGGGCGACAATGATCCCGTTGCGATCATCACCGACTTTGACCCCGCCGAAGACCAGATCGTGCTTGGGGTATTTGCCGAGCAGTATACCTTTGCCGATAATGCCTCGAGCATGGAGATCAGCTATGTTCTCTCCGAGATCGAAACTTCGCAAGGCATGGCGACCCTCGTCGTGCCTGCCGTCGAGAACGAGGAACTGCAAGATGCCTTCGCAGATGCCAGCATTGGCCACGCCGTTCTGATCGGTGTTACCCCTGACCAGATCGAAGAGGGCAACATTCGTGTGATTGTCAATAACATCTACACCAGCTCGCAAGCGGCGGGTTCGGCCCAGTCGGTGTTCTATCAAGAGAATGGCGCGACTGCTCTTTAAGGGCTGTGTTGCGGTGCACGCGCGGTGCACGTGTTGTGCACGCATAAAACACCCCAAACCTTGCAACCACGCGCCCATTTCGCTAACTCCGCACTAACCCAGTGAAGAGGCGCGTGATGGACGATCTGAAAGCAAAATATCTCGACTTGATCGGCAAGGCCGACACCGAGTCCAATCTAGAAGACCTGCGCGTCGCGGCCCTTGGTAAAAAGGGCGAAATCTCTTTGCAGATGCGCGAGCTTGGCAAGATGACACCAGAAGAGCGCCAGACCGCTGGCCCTGCGCTAAACGCCCTGAAAGACGAGATAAATTCCGCGCTTGTGGCGAAAAAGGCTGGCCTTGCAGACGCCGCTCTTGATGAACGGCTGCGCAGCGAATGGCTCGACGTCACGCTCCCATCGCGCGACCGCAAGGCGGGGTCGATCCACCCGATTACCCAAGTCACAGAAGAGGTCACCGCGATCTTTGCCGACATGGGTTTTTCTGTCGCCGAAGGCCCGCAGATCGAATCCGATTGGTATAACTTTGACGCGCTCAATATTCCGGGTCACCACCCCGCACGCGCCGAAATGGATACTTTCTATACGCACCGCGCGGAGGGCGATAATCGTCCGCCGCACGTTTTGCGCACCCATACTTCTCCTGTTCAAATCAGGAGCTTAGAGGCAAATGGCGCACCGATCCGCATCATCTGTCCGGGTCGCGTTTATCGCGCTGATTACGACCAGACCCACACACCGATGTTCCATCAGGTCGAGGGACTGGCGATCGACAAAGACATCTCGATGGCAAACCTCAAGTGGGTTCTCGAAGAGTTCGTTAAAGCCTTCTTTGAAGTCGATGACGTCGAATTGCGCTTCCGCGCCTCCCACTTCCCGTTCACCGAACCCTCCGCAGAGGTCGACATCCGCTGCTCTTGGGAAGGCGGCACATTGAAGGTAGGCGAGGGCGACGACTGGCTCGAAATCCTAGGGTCAGGCATGGTCCACCCCAAAGTGCTGGAAGCCGCTGGCGTTGATCCATCCATTTATCAAGGCTTCGCATTCGGCGTCGGCATCGACCGCATCGCCATGCTGAAATACGGCATCCCCGACCTGCGCGCATTCTTCGATAGCGACCTGCGCTGGTTGCGCCACTACGGTTTCCGTTCACTCGATGTGCCAACGCTGCACGGGGGGCTGAGTAAGTGAAAAAGCTGATAATAACAGCATTGGAACGCATCCAGAAACGCAAGATGGCTTTCGGTTTTGGTGCTGCTGGTGCAACACAAGCATTAAGTTCTTTTTTCGGGATCTCCCTCGTAACTCACAGTTCTGGTGGAGTTCTCCTTAGCGCGGGTTCGGGCTATATTGCAGGGACATTTATCAGTGCATCTGTTGTCGCACTGTTCTGGATCCTCTTGCCACTGACTATCGTTATCGGTCTTGCCGCATATTTTCGTATCCGCCTGCTTGCGGCCTTTGATTGGTTCGTAAAGAAGGTTTACTTTTGGAGAAATCCGCAATGAAGTTCACACTCTCTTGGCTTAAGGCCCACCTCGACACCACGGCGTCTGTCGATGAAATCTGCGAGGCGCTGACCGATCTTGGACTTGAGGTCGAAGGCGTTGAAAACCCTGCCGAAAAGCTGAAGGATTTTACCCTAGGCTACGTCAAACACGCAGAAAAGCACCCCGATGCGGACAAGCTGCGCGTGTGCAAGGTGGACACCGACGAGGGCGAGTTGCAGATCATTTGCGGCGCGCCCAATGCCCGTGAGGGGATCACGGTTGTTGTCGCAAAACCGGGTGTTTACGTGCCCGGAATTGATACAACGATTGGCGTTGGCAAAATCCGTGGCATCGAAAGCTATGGCATGATGGCGTCCGAGAAAGAGCTTGAGCTTTCTGACGAGCATGACGGCATTATCGAGCTGCCAAGCGGCGAAGTCGGTGATCGTTTCATCGACTGGCTGGCGCAAAACGATCCGTCCAAAGTTGATACAATGATCGAAATTGCGATCACGCCGAACCGCCCTGATGCGCTTGGTGTGCGCGGCATTGCGCGTGATCTGGCGGCGCGTGGTTTGGGCACGCTCAAGGCGCGCAACGTCACCCCGATCGAGGCCGCGTTCAAATCCGACCTGTCGGTCTGCATTGATGCCGATACCCTAGATGGTTGCCCCGTTTTCGCGGGTCGCCTGATCAAGGGTGTCAAGAACGGCCCATCGCCCGCATGGCTGCAAGACCTGCTGCGCACAATCGGTCTGCGTCCGATTTCGTTCCTTGTTGATGTGACCAACTTCTTTACCTACGACCTGAACCGTCCGCTGCATGTTTTTGATGCGGATAAGGTCAAGGGTGACTTGCGCGTGCACCGTGCCAAGGGTGGCGAAGAGATCGTTGCGCTTGATGACAAAACCTACACCCTGCAAGCTGGCCAGATGGTCATTTCCGACGATAACGGCGTGCAGAGCATTGCGGGTATCATGGGTGGTTTCGCAACGGGTTGCACCGAGGAGACAGTAAATGTCTTCGTCGAAAGCGCCTATTGGGATCCGATCCAGATCGCTTATGCGGGCCGCGCGCTTAAGATCAATTCTGATGCGCGCTACCGTTTTGAGCGCGGCGTGGACCCTGCCTTCACGCCTGAGGGGCTTGAGCATGCCGTGCGCATGATCGTGGACAATGCAGGCGGCGAGGCGTCCAACCTTATCGTTGCGGGCAAGGTTCCCAATGTCGCCCGCGCCTACAAACTGGACGCCAAGCGTGTGATCTCTTTGGTTGGCATGGATATCCCCGAAAGCACTCAACGCCAGACTCTGACGGCTCTTGGTTTCCGTCTGGAAGGCGACATGGCCCATGTGCCAAGCTGGCGTCCTGATGTTCTAGGCGAGGCTGATTTGGTTGAGGAAGTGGCGCGTATCGCCTCCCTGACCAAACTTGTCGGCAAGCCCTTGCCGCGGATCGCAGGTGTGCCAAAGCCGATTTTGACACCGCTACAATCGCGTCAGCAAATGGCCAAGCGCACCGCTGCGGCCCTCGGGTATAACGAGTGTGTGACCTATAGCTTCATTGATCGCGAGGCGGCGTCTTTGTTTGGGGGCGGTGATGATGCGACGATGTTGCAGAACCCGATCTCTGCCGATCTATCCCACATGCGCCCAAGCCTTTTGCCCGGACTTTTGCGCGCTGCTGCCCGCAATCAGGCGCGCGGTTTTGGCGACATGGCCCTGTTTGAGGTGGGCCACGCGTTCCAAGGCGGCGAGCCAAACGAGCAGCATGTGCAGATTGCGGGTGTTCTGATTGGCCGCACTGGCCCCAAGGATGTGCATGGCACGGCGCGTGATGTCGATGTGTTCGACGTCAAGGCCGATGCAGAGACCGTTTTGGCCGCGATTGGTGCGCCTGCAAAGGTGCAAATCTTGCGCGGCGCTGATGCCTGGTGGCATCCGGGCCGTCACGGCAAAATCTGCCTTGGTCCTAAAAAGGTCATGGGTATCTTTGGCGAATTGCACCCCAAGGTGCTGCGCGAAATGGACATCAAAGGGCCAGCCGTTGCCTTTGTTCTTTATCCAGAGGACATTCCGCAACCCAAGAACAAGATCACCGCGCGCCCTGCCTTGAAAGCGACCGATTTGCAGGCCGTCGAGCGCGACTTTGCGTTTGTTGTCGACGCAGATGTCGAGGCCTTGACGCTGGTCAATGCGGCGGCAGGTGCTGACAAGGCGCTGATCACCGAAGTGCGTGTTTTTGACGAGTTCATTGGCGGGAGCCTTGGCGAGGGTAAAAAGTCGCTCGCGATTACGGTGCGGATGCAGCCATCCGAGGCCACGTTGAAAGACAAGGATATCGAGGCAGTCGGCGCCAAGATCGTTGAGAAGGTGACCAAGGCGACAGGTGGCGCCCTGCGCGGATGATACGGCGCGCTACCCCTGCGGATCATGACGGTCTGAAGGCTGCGATTGTCGCCGCCTACGCCCCGTTTGCGGCGCAAGGTCTGGCGTTGCCAGCCGTGTCGGAAGGGCTCGACGGCGATATTCGCGATCATCAGGTTTGGGTCGCTGACGATCGCGGTGTCATTCTTGGCGGTGTGGTTCTGGTGTTGCGTGATGGCCGTGCCACGCTTGCCAACCTTGCGGTGCACCCGACGTGGGGCGGGCAGGGGCTTGGCCACGCCCTTGTTGATACAGTCGTAAGCGCGGCGCAAGAGGCTGGTTGCAGCGCGATTGATCTGACGACCCATCGCGAGATGACAGCGACACAAGACTTTTATGCCCGCATGGGCTGGACCAAATCCGGGACTGACGGTGACAAAATTGCCTATACGCTCGATCTGACCAAAGGATGACAATATGACCCTCAACATTTATCTTTCTGGCGAAATCCACACCGATTGGCGCGAAGAAATCATCGCGGGCGCGCAGGATTTGAACGTCAGCTTTTCAAGCCCCGTGACAGACCACGCATCCTCTGATGATTGCGGCGTTGCGATCATGGGCGCGGAGCCTGACAAGTTCTGGCACGACAACAAGGGCGCAAAGCTCAATGCGATCCGCACCCGCCATGCCATTGAAATGGCTGACATTGTTGTTGTGCGCTTTGGTGACAAATACAAGCAGTGGAATGCTGCGTTTGATGCGGGCATGGCCGCCGCTTTGGGTAAGTCGCTGATTGTGATGCATGGCCCGGACCACCAACACCCGCTCAAAGAGGTGGACGCCGCAGCGCTTGCTGTTGTGCAAGAGCCGCGTCAGGTCGTCGAGATTTTGACTTATGTTTTGTCTGGCAAATTGCCCACAAAGTAAGTGACGCAGGGATATTGGGGGAAAACTTTCCCAATAAAACCCGTTGCGACAATTTGAAGCTGGGTTATGAGTGCCCCTATCGGCGCGGGCGGCGACAGATCGCAAAGCGCATAAAACTAAGGGGACTACTCATGATCAAAGAATTCAAAGACTTCATCGCCAAGGGCAATGTCATGGACATGGCTGTTGGTATCATCATCGGCGCAGCGTTCACTGCAATCGTTGGCTCGCTTGTTGCTGACCTTATTAACCCGATCATCAGCCTGTTTATGGGCGGCGTCGACTTTAGCGGCATGTATGCATTGCTTGGCGAAGGTGAATTCACATCCATCGCAGCAGCAGAAGAAGCAGGCGCAGCCGTCTTCGCATATGGTCGTTTCATCATGGCTATCATCAACTTCCTGATCATCGCATTTGTGGTGTTCATGCTTGTTCGCACTGTGAACAACATGAAGAAAAAGGAAGAAGAAGCGCCAGCAGCACCAGCTGGTCCAACTCAGGAAGAGTTGCTTGCTGACATTTTGAAAGCCTTGAAGAAGTAATCTTCTGAGAGTGCTTTAGACAAGAATGGCCCGCCAATGACTGGCGGGCCATTTTTATGTTGTGGGGGACGCCCCGAGTTTAGGCCGTTAGATTTTCAAGGCGTCCGCAGGTGCAAGCACGTCAAGACCGAGCGCCTCGCCAACAGCGGCGTAAGTCACTTTGCCAGCATGCACGTTAAGCCCGTTAAGCAGGTGCGGATCGTCGGCGCAGGCCTTACGCCAGCCCTTGTTCGCAATCGCGAGCATGAACGGCATCGTCGCGTTGCCCAGAGCAATCGTAGAGGTGCGCGCCACAGCACCCGGCATGTTCGCCACACAGTAATGCACAATACCATCAACGTCGTAGATCGGGTCTTGGTGGGTCGTCGCCTTGGAGGTCTCAAAGCAGCCGCCTTGGTCAATTGCAACATCGACGAGCACAGAGCCGGGCTTCATCTGGCTCAACTGCGCGCGACTAATCAGTTTTGGCGCGGCGGCCCCCGGGATCAGGACGGCGCCGATCACCATATCCATGCGCGGCAAAAGCTCTTCGACGGCGCCTTTGTCGGAATATTGGGTGGTCAATCGCCCCATGAAAACGTCATCGAGATACGACAAGCGTTGAACAGAGCGGTCCAGAACGGTGACGTTTGCGCCCATGCCAACGGCAACCCGTGCCGCTGCCGCGCCAACAACACCGCCGCCAATGATAGCCACGTTCGCAGGGCGCACACCCGGCACGCCACCAAGCAACACGCCGCTGCCGCCATTCGCCTTTTGCAACGCCCAAGCACCGCTTTGTGGAGCAAGCCGCCCTGCGACCTCGGACATTGGCGCAAGCAGAGGCAAGCCGCGGTTGGCATCGGTGACGGTCTCATAAGCGATTGCGGTGCAGCCGGAAGCGATCAGATCATGGGTCTGGGCGGCGTCTGGCGCAAGGTGCAGATAGGTAAAGAGGATTTGCCCTTCACGCAGCATTTTGCGCTCGATGGCCTGCGGCTCTTTGACCTTTACGATCATGTCGGCAGTTGCGAAGACCTCGGCCGCAGTGCCCGCGATTTGCGCGCCCGCGTCGCGGTAATCCTCGTCGGTAAAGCCCGCTCCGATCCCTGCGTTGGTTTCGATTGTGACGGTGTGACCCGCAACAATTGCCTCGCGCGCGGCGTTTGGTGTCACTCCGACACGGAATTCTTGTGGCTTGATTTCTGTTGGGCATCCGATGTGCATATGTGTTTCCTCCCCGAAACTTGTGACGAAACTATCTGCCTAAACCTGTGCAATTACTGGATCGAAATTGTTGGAAATTTGGACGAATTATGTGATAATCTTGCGTAAGAACGTATTTTCTTGGAAGGATCGTGCAGCAAATGGAACTTGATAGCATAGACTGCCGTATCTTGGAGGTGCTCCAGAAATCGGGGCGGATGTCAAATGCGGACCTGTCCGAGGTTGTAAATCTGTCGTCCTCTGCCTGCCATCGCCGTGTGCAGCGGTTGGAAAAAGACGGGTTTATCGCTGGATATGTTGCCTTGCTCAATCCGCGCAAAGTGGGTCGTCCGACGACAGTATTTGTCGAGATTACGCTCTCGGGGCAGGCCGACGAGGTCTTGGATGCCTTTGAAAAGGCAGTGGCCCGCGTGCCAGATGTGCTTGAATGTCACCTGATGGCAGGCACGGCCGATTACCTGCTCAAGGTGGTTGCGGGTGACACCGAAGACTTTGCCCGCATCCATCGCCGCCATCTCGCGGCATTGCCAGGTGTGGCGCAGATGCAGTCATCGTTTGCCCTGCGCACGGTTCGGCAAACCACCGCGCTGCCTGTGCGATCCTAAATACCGATTGCAGCCCCCACGCGCCTATGCGACGAACTTGTGAAATTGATCAGGTGTTGCAATGAGACGTGGCCTACTTGCCTTAAGCCTAGCTTATATTCTTTCGCAGTTTTATCGGGCGTTTTTGCCAGTTCTTGCCCCCGTTCTTGCGGCGGAGATTGGCGCGAGCCCTGATGATCTGGCGCGCGCTTCGGGCGTTTGGTTCCTTGTGTTTGCAGTGATGCAAATCCCTGTGGGCATGGCGCTCGACTCGATTGGTCCGCGTCGCACGGCGGCGATCCTGTTTATCTTTGGCGGTGCTGGCGGTGCATTGGCGTTTGGCCTTGCCCAGTCGCCCGCGCATATCACGTTAGCGATGGCATTGATTGGGGTCGGCTGCTCGCCCGTGCTGATGGCGGCCTATTACATCTTGGCGCGCAACTACGCGGCGGCTGCATTTGGCACGTTGGCGGGCGCAATGATCGGCTTTGGCTCGCTTGGCAACCTTGCGGGATCCGCCCCGATGGCGTGGTCAATCGAGGCACTAGGCTGGCGGCCAACGATGTTTGCTCTTGCTGGTGTTTCCCTGCTGGTTGGTCTGGCTGTGCTTGGCATGGTGCGCGACCCTGCGCGGGTTGAGGGCGATCAAAAGGGGTCTATCCTGACGTTGCTCAAGATGCCGGTCCTCTGGCCGATCTTTGCGATTATGCTGGTGAACTACGCGCCGTCCGCGGGTTTGCGCGGGCTCTGGGCTGGCCCTTATGTGGCGGATGTGTTCGGCGCAGACATCGGGATGATTGGTCGTGTCACGTTTGTGATGGCGATTGCGATGATCATCGGCAACTTTGCATTCGGCCCGCTGGAGCGTCTTTTCAAAACCCGAAAATGGGTCATCTTGGTCGGTAACGGAATGGGGGCCGTGGCGCTTTGCCTGCTGTGGCTCTTTCCCGATCATAGCCTTTGGTTTGCGACAGCGATGCTCGCGGTTATCGGCATTTCGGGATCTACGTTTGCGGTCATTATCGGCCACGGCAAGGCCTTTTTCCCAGCGCATCTGACAGGGCGCGGTGTAACCTTGATGAACCTGTTCGGGATCGGCGGCACGGGCATAATGCAGTTTGCAACGGGTCCGATTTATGCCGCGTCAAAAGGTGCTGATCCCGCGACTGGCTATGCTGTTATTTTTGGTGTGTTTGCCGTAATGGTCTGTCTGGGGTTAATTGCTTATCTCTGGTCCCAAGATCGCACCGACTAACCCCCCTTTTCCTTAGGCGTGAAGCGCGGTAAGAGGCGGCACACTTATAAGGAAGCAACAAATGGGTTATAATATCGTCGTTGTTGGCGCCACTGGTAACGTGGGCCACGAAATGCTGAACATCCTTGCGGAGCGTCAGTTTCCTATCGACAAGATCGAAGCACTTGCCAGCCGTAAATCGCTGGGCACGGAAGTTAGCTTTG
The DNA here is from genome assembly GCA_937132065.1 of uncultured Loktanella sp. Lineage (GTDB taxonomy): Bacteria > Pseudomonadota > Alphaproteobacteria > Rhodobacterales > Rhodobacteraceae > Yoonia. The sequence continues at coordinate 15,512 of CAKZNT010000054.1, read as the reverse complement.
GCGATAAAACCCTGAAGACGAAAGACCTTGATACGTTTGATTTCACGGGCTGGGACATGGCGTTGTTTGCTGTTGGCTCTGATGCGACCAAGAAATACGCGCCAATTGCTGCCAAGGCTGGATGCGTTGTGATCGATAACTCTTCGCTTTACCGCTACGATCCGGATGTTCCGTTGATCGTGCCTGAAGTGAACCCAGAAGCGATTCACGGCTATTCCAAAAAGAACATCATCGCGAACCCGAACTGCTCGACTGCGCAGATGGTTGTTGCGCTCAAGCCGTTGCACGATCGTGCAACGATCAAGCGCGTTGTGGTCAGCACATACCAGTCGGTGTCCGGTTCGGGCAAAGCGGCGATTGATAGCCTGTGGGACGAGACCAAGGCGATCTATAACCCGACCGACAATCCAAGCCAGCACTACACCAAGCAGATCGCGTTCAACGTGATCCCGCATATCGATGTGTTCATGGATAGCGGCGACACAAAAGAAGAGTGGAAGATGGTCGTCGAGACCAAGAAGATCGTCGATCCAAAGATCAAGGTTACGGCCACATGCGTGCGTGTGCCTGTTTTCGTTGGCCACTCTGAGTCGATCAATATCGAGTTTGAAGAATTCCTCGACGAAGACGAAGCCCGCGATATCCTGCGCGAAGCGCCTGGCATCATGGTCATCGATAAGCGCGAAGATGGTGGCTATGTGACGCCAATCGAATGCGTCGGTGATTTCGCGACATTCGTGAGCCGTATCCGTCAGGATGTCACTGTCGAAAACGGGATCAACCTGTGGTGTGTCTCCGACAACTTGCGCAAAGGCGCGGCATTGAACGCTGTGCAGATTGCGGAAACGCTTGGTCGCGAGTGCCTCAAGAAGGGCTAAACACTTGTATTATTACCACGAAAGGCCTCTGCTATTGCAGGGGCCTTTTTTGTGGCATTGGCGTATTTGGTTTTTTTCAGATGTCTTTGAAACTATTTTCAAGGAGTGATCGTGTGTCTTGGTATGCGGGGGCGCAATGAACGAGATACACTGCCATGATCCGTATTTTTCTAAAGCTAACCAAGCCTGAAACCCAACCACAAAAGCAACGACCTGCCGCGGCTGCAAAGCCACAGCGCGTCACCCGCCAAGAAATGACTGCGTTGTTTGCTGATGAACTTGATTACGGTCGCCAGCTTGCCTGATTGCGTTAGATCGGCAGGAATTTTCCAAGTTGGGGGTCAAAGCCCTCGAGGCTGCCGTCGCCGATTTCATTCCAGACACCGTGAAGGGAGAGCGTGTCGTTTTCGACCGCTTCCGTCACAAACGGGAAGGTCATCAGATTTTCCAGAGAGACCAGAACGGCCTCTTTCTCGAGCATCTGTTTGCGGTCATCGTCCGTCCCTTCGCCAAGGCGCTCAAACCCCGGGCGCAGAATATCCATCCAACGGCCAACGAAGCTGCTTGCCTTATCAAGTTCAGGAGCGTGGCCAGAGCACATATTATAGCACCCCTCAACCCCGCCGCAGCCCGAGTGACCAAGCACGACGATATGCGATACCTTAAGCGCCGTGACCGCGTATTCGATGGCAGCTGAAGTGCCGTGATATTCGCCGTCGGGGTTAAAGGGCGGCACGAGATTGGCAATGTTGCGGTGAATAAAGAACTCACCCTGATCCGCGCCGAATATCGCGGTGACATGCACGCGACTGTCGCAACACGAGATGACCATCGCGCGTGGCCGCTGACCCTCATCTGCGAGGCGTTTATACCACCCTTTGTTTTCAGCAAAGGTTGTGGCCTTCCAGCCGTGATAGCGATTGACCAGATAGGTTGGCAGCGGGCGAGCCGATTTCATCAAGTAACTCCCTGTTCGTTCCGACACTGTTTAACACTCATTTTCATGAATTTGGATAATTTTCAATTGTGCGTTTCATGTTCTGAAAACCATCTATGGGTAAAACAATTTCATGGAACATAATCATACCCAATTTGCAGCGATGGCTGCACCTGTTCGTGCCCCGTCGCGGGTCACATTCTTGCGATGTCACCAGACGGTGAACCTGAACCCTGCGCCAGTGCAGCAGATTCTGGAGAGTAGGGGGGAGGCGCAAGGGGAGGCGATGATTTGCCGTATCCTCGAGGACATCGCGTTGCGGCTAGATGTTTTGCAATCGGCCCAACATGCGCATGTGTTTGACGAAATTGCCAAGCCAGTGCGCCGCGTCAGGAATGTGGGCGCGCAAATCGGGTTATTGGATGTTGTCGAGGCGGCAAACCATGTGGCCACGGCAGCAGAGCAACAGGACGGTGTTGCCCTGAGTGCCACGCTGGCCCGCCTAGAGCGCGCGTTTGATGTCGCCGTGTCAGAGATCTGGCGATTTTGCGATCCCGCCTAAGACACGCCATTGCACTTTACACGCTGCGCGGTAGTGTTCGGGGCGAAACCACTCGCAAGGACTCCCAATGCCACTTCACTTCGCCGCCCCGACTTCAGATGCTATCGACCTTCATATTGTTGCGGCAGATGCGCTTGATGATATGCCCGCCGCCGCTCGGGCGTGGGCGCAGCTTCACGGATTTAAGGGCGCGTTGGGTGAGGTGCTAACGGTTCCGAATGCGGACAATGAAATCGAATGCGCTTTGGTTGGATACGGCACAAAGGCCACGCGCGCTCGCGGGCGGTTCTATGTCGGTGCTGCGGCGCGCAAGCTGCCAGCACAGACCTATCGGATTGCGACGACATTGCCGCCACAAGACATGGACGAGGTCGCCTTGGGCTGGCTTCTTGAGAGCTATCGGTTTGATCGCTACGTGCAGCCCGCGCCAGTGCCTGCAAGGCTCGTCGCGCCCGACACAGTTGATGCAAAGCGACTGCAAATCATCGCCGAAGGTGAGGCGCTAACCCGTGATCTGATTAACACGCCTTCGTCGGACATGGGCCCTGTCGAGCTTGAGGAAGCGATGCGCGCCCTTGCCACGCAGCATGGTGCAGCGATCACCGCGACAATTGGCGATGATTTGATTGCCGCTAATTTCCCGATGATCCACACCGTTGGCCGCGCATCAACGCGCCCGCCGCGGTTGCTTGATATGAGTTGGGGGGACAGTGGTCCGCAACTCACCTTGGTTGGCAAAGGCGTCTGCTTTGACACAGGCGGCCTAAACATCAAACCCGGTGCGAGCATGGGGTTGATGAAGAAGGATATGGGCGGCGCGGCGACCGTGCTTGGTTTGGCGCATATGATCATGGGGCTTGGTCTGGCAATGCGGTTGCGCGTGCTGGTTCCTGCGGTGGAAAACAGCATTGATGGCAATGCGTTTCGCCCCCAAGACATTTTGACCAGCCGCAAGGGATTGACCGTCGAGATCAACAATACCGATGCAGAGGGGCGGCTGGTGCTTGCTGATGCGCTGGCCTTGGCAGATGAGAGCACGCCCGATCTGGTGATTTCTATGGCGACCCTGACGGGTGCTGCGCGGGTGGCCGTGGGCCCCGATATTTCGCCATTTTTCACGGATAGCGATGACGACGCGACCAAGCTTGCAGCGGCGGCTCTGCGGGTTGCCGACCCTGTTTGGCGGCTCCCGTTTCACGCGCCTTACGAGCAGATGATCGAACCCGGTGTCGCGGATCTGGACAATGCGCCAAGCGGCGGATTTGCCGGCACGATTACGGCGGCTCTGTTTTTGCGCCGATTTGTTGACGCGCCCTACATGCATTTTGACGTTTACGGTTGGAACCCTGCGCCTGCCCCTGCGCGCCCAAAAGGAGGCGTTGGCATGGGCGCCCGCGCACTGCTTGAGGCGCTGCCAGCATTGTTAAAACTATGAGCGACCCGCGTATGACCCCCGCCAATGAACGTGTCGCAGCGGCGCATCTCAAAGGACAAATCACTGCGAAGTCCTATGTCGACGGGATCAGTCAAAGCGTGGTGTTGCCTGTTGTTGATCTGCTGCGCGCACCAAACGAGAACCGCAATCGTCAGCTCTTGATCGGGGCGGATGTCACTGTGTTTGAAACCCATGAGGGCTGGGCATTTGTGCAGGCGGCTGACGGTTATGTCGGTTATCTGCGCGCGGATGCGCTTGGCGCACAAGGCAAGCCGACCCATAGTGTCGCGACCCCGGCGACCCACGTTTATGAAGGCGAAGACTTCAAATCGCCCGATCTGATGCATCTGTCGTTTGGCGCCCGTGTCGAGGTGCTTGATGAACGGCGCAAGTTTTATGAAACCACGCTCGGTTATATCTCCAAGCGGCATCTACGCCCGCTGGATAGGCCGTTTTCCGATCCTGTGACCGTGGCCCAGATGCACTTTGGCGTGCCCTATCTTTGGGGCGGGAATTCAATTTGCGGGATAGATTGCTCGGGTCTGGTCGCGGCCTCGTTGACCGCATGTGGCATGACAAGTCCTGCGGATAGCGACCAGCAATGTGACATCTTGGGTGATCCGCTTGATGACGATGCCTCATTGCAGCGGGGAGACCTGATGTTCTGGAAGGGGCATGTCGGCTTGATGGTCGATGACCAGACCCTTATTCACGCCAATGCCCATCACATGAGCACGGCCTACGAACCGATTGACGCCGCGATTTTGCGGATTGCGGCACAAGGCGATGGTCCCGTCACCGCACGCAAGCGGATCATGGGCTAGTCGATTGCACGGATCAGTTTACGTTCGAGCACCCGCAAGACCTGTTTGAGGTCGTTGCCGCGCTTTAGCACCTGACCATCCATCCCGATCACCGAAAATTGCCCCTGCTTCAGCCGCAGTTTGGGCCGTTTCTCGATTTTGTAGATCGGGTTCTCTGCCGCGCGCCGAAAGGCGGAGAAGACCGCGACATCACTCAGAAACGACAGACCGTAGTCACGCCATTCGCCCGCCGCCACCATGCGCCCGTAAAGCGACATGACGATATTGAGTTCGATACGATGAAACGTGACCTGATCGCTCATCGGCGCAACGGGCGGAGGGAGGGGGTGCATGGTCATGTTAAAAGGGTCGCTGGATTTGGAGGTAAAATCAAGCCGCGCATCTTAAATCTGCCATAAAAGAACCTTTGTTCCGACATGAGCGCTTCGCAAATCTGCCATGAAGGTCAGGCAAAAGATATGGATAGTGAGTAGGTTCCTAAGGGGTTACTTTTATAGCCCCCACCCAGTGTAATCTCTTAGGGCCCCTCACTTGTTCTTGCGTATTAGCCGCAGCTGATCCGCTCGATCTTCCCATTTTCCCCAATATGAAAATTCATCCGCTCGACCCGGTAATCCTGGGTCATTATCGAATTGTGTCGCACGATCCGCACTTGTCCCAGGATCAATATCCGCTCTAGGGCTGTCGCGTCTTGGTCAAGCAGGGTGTGATACCGCACAGCCCCACAAGAGTCGTTGATTCCCGTTGGAATCCGGTCCGCCACAGGTTTTGGCGTTTGGAGGTCTGGCGTTGTGCAGGCCGCGAGGACCAAAAGGGCAATAAGTTTTTTCATTCTGGCAAGGTGCGTCACAATCGGTAGCTTTGGCAAGGATACAAAACGCAGTTTGCTCCCCGTTGCTCAAAGCACTGGTTGAAAGTGCCGCCCAAACGGATCAATCTAGGGCAAAGTTGAAAGGGATTTTGATATGATGAAAACACGCGCAGCAGTGGCCGTCGCGGCAGGTCAGCCACTTGAGATTATGGAAGTGAACCTTGAGGGGCCACGTGCAGGCGAGGTGCTTGTTGAGATCAAGGCAACGGGCCTGTGTCATACGGATGAATTCACCCGTTCTGGCGATGACCCTGAGGGGATTTTTCCTGCGATCTTGGGCCATGAGGGTGCTGGTATTGTCATCGAGGTTGGCGAAGGCGTTACAAGTCTTGCAGTCGGCGACCACGTTATTCCGCTTTACACGCCTGAATGCCGTGAATGTGAATACTGCCTGAACCCCAAGACGAACCTGTGCCAAAAGATCAGAAGCACGCAGGGTGCTGGCCTATTGCCTGACGGCTCGACCCGCTTTTCTATGCTCGATGGCACGCCAATTCATCACTACATGGGCTGTTCCACGTTTGCCAATCACACCGTTGTCCCCGAGATTGCCTTGGCCAAGGTTCGCAAAGATGCCCCGTTTGACAAGATTTGTTACATCGGTTGCGGTGTGACCACGGGTATCGGCGCCGTCATCAACACAGCCAAGGTTGAAATCGGCAGCCGCGCTATTGTCTTTGGTCTGGGCGGCATTGGCTTGAACGTCATTCAAGGGCTGCGACTTGCAGGAGCGGATCAAATCATCGGCGTCGATCTGAACGATGACAAGGAAGAGATGAGCCGCCATTTCGGGATGACCGATTTTGTGAACCCGTCAAAGGTCGAGGGTGATCTGGTCGCCCATCTTGTTGAGCTGACCAAGGGCGGCGCAGACTATACGTTTGACGCGACAGGCAATGTGAACGTTATGCGCACCGCGCTTGAGGCCGCTCACAAGGGCTGGGGCGAAAGCATCATCATTGGCGTGGCTCCTGCTGGCGCCGAGATTTCGACCCGCCCGTTCCAACTGGTGACGGGCCGTAGCTGGCGCGGCACGGCATTTGGCGGCGCATCAGGGCGCACAGATGTGCCAAAGATTGTTGACTGGTATATGGATGGCAAGATCGAGATTGATCCGATGATCACCCACAAGCTCAAGCTGGAAGACATCAATCACGGGTTCGACTTGATGCATGAAGGCAAGTCAATTCGCGCTGTGGTCGAGTTTTGATCCCATCCTGATTTGATGCATTGGCCCAGTCATTGACTGGGCCTTTTGCGTTCTGCGGGATCGCCGTGCAGCAAGCCGACAGTGAGCCGGTATACTCGGTCAGCACAAAGGCGGGGCTCAAAGCCGACCCCGACACGCTCGTTCGGGTGGCCCCCATCTCGAAGATTGTGACAGGCTATGTTGTCTTGGCGGCGCTGCGTAGGATGGGTCTTGACCCATCTTTGCCCCTCGACGTGAACGGTATCCTCGGATTTCGAGGATCTGGCAGCGGCCTGTCTCGCCAACTGCGCCACCGTAGGCGGATTTAACTGGGCGGGCGTGACCGATGTGGCAAATGCACTTCCGACATTTCGTCGGGGTAGATCGGATTACATCGCGCAAATTGACGCGCCGCCACTCCCGTTCAGGCGAGCGGTTTCGGTCGCTGGCGCATCGCCGCAGGGCGGATTGCGGACCTCTCTATCTGGCATGCTCGCTGAAAGACGCTGATCAAACGCGCCTATGGTCACCCCACATGGGCGCCTTCGACACATTTGGCGGCGTTTTCGAAAGCTATGGATGGGGGGTGCAATTGTTTGACAGTCCCGCGTTTTATCCCCGTCCACTGGTCGGCCACTTTGGCAATGCCTTCGGTTTCAATGGCGGGGTTTGGTATGACCCGCAGCGCCAAATCGCGATGGCATATGCGCTCAACGGTATTGAGATGGGCGATGAGAGCGACGGGATTTCGCACCACGAGCGGTCAATCATGCGCGCAATCGCTACATTCTGCGACCAAAACCCCTAACCCGCTATAGTGCCTTGCACTCTGTCGACTTACTGCTAACTTAGAACCATTCTAATTTGTAGGTGTTTCCGATGATCCCAGGTTTTGCAAACCGCCGCCGTTTTCGTGATCTTTCTGAACAGGATATTCTGGCGCTCGCGATTTCCTCAGAGGAAGACGATGCTCGAATCTATCGCACATACGCCGAGATTTTGCGGGCCGAGTATCCTTCAAGTGCTGCCGTTTTTGACGGTATGGCCCTTGAGGAAGACGACCACCGCCGCCGCCTGATCGACCTGCACGTTGCGCGGTTCGGAGAGGTCATCCCCCTGATCCGCCGTGAACATGTGTCCGGTTTCTACGCGCGCCGCCCCGTTTGGTTGATTGAAAACCTAGGCTTGGAGCGTATTCGCGACGAGGCCGCGCAGATGGAACATGACGCGGAACGGTTCTACCGCGCTGCCGCGTCAAATACGACAGATGCCGAAACGCGCAAGCTGTTGGGCGACCTTGCTGCTGCGGAGGCGGGCCATTCAGAGCACGCCTATAGTCTTGAAGCAGAGCATCTGGGTGAAGACGCCCGATCCGCAGAAGAGACAGCAGCGCACCGCCAGTTCATTCTGACGTGGGTTCAGCCGGGGCTTGCGGGCCTTATGGATGGCTCGGTGTCGACACTTGCGCCGATTTTTGCGACCGCGTTTGCCACCCAAGATACATGGACGACATTCCTCGTTGGTTTGGCTGCATCCGTTGGTGCGGGTATCTCGATGGGCTTCACCGAGGCCGCATCTGATGACGGTCAAATCTCGGGCCGTGGCTCGCCGATCAAACGCGGGATAGCCGCGGGTGTTATGACCACGCTTGGTGGGTTGGGGCACGCGCTGCCCTACCTGATCACCGATTTCTGGACCGCGACCACAGTTGCGCTAATCGTCGTATTTATCGAATTGTGGGCAATCGCGTGGATTCAGAACCGATACATGCAGACTCCGTTTTTGCGGGCCGCATTTCAGGTGGTCTTGGGGGGCGCGCTGGTTTTCGCAGCGGGTGTGATCATCGGCTCGGGCTAGAGTGCGTAAACCATCGTCGTTGCGGATCGAAACCCGAAGACGTGCCGCAGCGGCCCTATGTCTTGCGTGTCCTTCGCCACAAATCCCAACCGCTCGTAGAGCGCGCGCGCACGTGGATTTGAGTCGATAACGTCAAGCCGCACCTCGCTATAACCCCGCCGACCTGCCTCGGTGATAATCGCCTTCAGGAGGGTGCTGCCAACCCCTTGCCCGCGTGCATCGGCGGCGACGAAAATACCGTCCATCAGGAACCGCTCGTTTTCGGTGTCGCGTTCAAGCAGTAAAAGCAGGCAGACCCGCCAACTTGCGCCGAGCCAGCCGTAGGCCCGCGCGAGGTCTTTGAAAGTGCCGCCAACAAGCGCCCCTTTGTGTGTCTTAAACCCTGCGACCCCAAGCAACTGCCCATCGCGACTATGTGCGCAGATAGCGTGATCGCCGTCCAAGACGGTCTCAACGAACTGCAATGCTCTCTCGGGGGGATGCATAACCCGCCCTAGCTTGGCGCCAAAGGCTTCCCAGTAAAGGGCGGCCACCGCGGCGCGCTCTTGCGGCTTTATGCCATTGCTAGTGATCATAATCCAAAGCTTGCGTATGGAATGAAATTCACGGTGTCGCCCTGCGCGATGGTCTCGGCGTCGTCACTAAATGCGACAAGCCCTTGCGCCCAAGATAGCCCCGATACGCGCCCCGACCCCTCGGAAGCAAATGCACAAACGACCCCGTTTTCGACCCGTGCCCGAATGTATTCGCGCCGCCCCGCTTTCTTGGATTTGGCGAAACCCGCGGGCAAGGGGTATCCCTGCGGTTCGACCCAGCCTTGACCTGCCAGAACCGAGAGGGCGGGGCGTGCGAATACCAAGGCACAAACGAAGGCTGCAACCGGATTGCCCGGCAGGCCGAAAACGGGGGTATTCTGCCACATCCCGAGCGCAAGCGGGCGGCCCGGCTTCATGGCGATCCGCCATAGTGCAAACGATCCGGACCCCGCAAGCAATGCCGACATATGATCTTCGTCACCTGCCGATGCGCCCCCAGAGGCGAGGATGACGTCGCAGGTTTTAGCGGCCTGATCGAGAATGCTTGCCAATGTTTCCCGATTGTCAGGCGCGCGCCCGAGATCAATTGCCTTATGCCCCCATGCCTGCACCGTGGCGCGCAGCATCGGGCGGTTGGCGTCAAAGATTTGATCGTTGCGCGTGGGTTCATGTGCATCCGCCAGCTCGTCGCCCGTGGACAATATGCCGACCCGCAGCTTGCGCCGCACCGCCACATTGGCAATGCCACTCGCCGTGAGTGTCGCGAGATCAGCGGGGCCAAGCCGATGCCCTGCATCAAAGATTTGCTGCCCGCTTTGCATGTCCTCTCCTGCCGCCCGCGCGTTCGCGCCTTGCTTGAGCGGGCCAAAGAACCGCAGGTGATCGCCGTCAACAACAACGTCCTCTTGCAGGATCACGGTGTCGGCGCCTGCTGGCAGCGCGGCGCCAGTCAAGACCCTGATCGCATGCCCTTGGGGGACATTGCCTTGGAAAGGATCACCCGCCGCCGCGCGCCCTTCGCATAAGGGAAGAGCGTGCTCGCCTGCTGGCTTGCCACCCCAAAAGCCATAACCGTCCACCGCAGAATTCGGGGTCGGCGGATGGGCGCGGCGGGCAAACGCGGGACCAGCCAAGATGCGACCCGATGCTTTCCTGACACTGATTTCGCGCGTCCCCACGACAACATCCAGCTTTGCGCGCAAGTGATCGAGCGCCTCATTCACGGGCGTCCAATGGGCGCCTTGTGGCATTGCAAAGCAATCGTTGCGAAGTGGCGGAGGTCGTTTTTGCGGGGGCACACCAAGGATCCAGCCCTCCTGTGGCGCATCCACCGCAAGCAAGTCCTCAAGAGCAGAAGGCGCCATAGCGGCAAAGTGGTTGGCGGTTGCCTTCACTTGATGTGCATCCTTGATCTGGCCATCGGGTGCTATGCCCGCGACCAAGCTTGGCCAAACTTCGACGAGGGTTATCGCCTTGTCGGGTTGCTCGAACGGCCACACGGCGAGATCGTCGTGATGGCGGGTCCGCAGCCTTTGCAGCACGGGTAGCCCCATCAGGATTTGCGATCCAACCGCCCCCGCACCAGCAAGCTGCCAGCAGGTGAAACTCCCCTTGGCAAGGTCTTCGACGCGGCGTTTTTCAGCAAAATCTGTGTTGGTGCGATGTGTTCCCTTTTTTGGCAAATGGGCGATTTCGCGCGATAGGCCATTGCCCCAAAACGGGCCGATCCCTTCGAATTTTTCGTTTAGTTCCGCGGCGATACCAAACCGGTTGTTGGTCGCAGGCGTGTCCGTGATCCGATCGTCAAGCCAAGCCCATAGCGCCAGCGGATCGTCGGAACCGGTAACCGATCTGGCAAATCCCTGTGGGTAGCCAAACGGGAAGTCAAAGCCTGCAAGAACACGGCGGCCTGCTGCAATTTCGCTTTCAAACAACGCCGCGAGCCATGTCTCAACGGCCTGACGGTTGCGAAAATAAAGCGGCTCTTGCCCCGCGATACAGGCCCAAATCGCGTCCGCCTTTGGCGTGGGTCCACGATCATTGCCGCCAGACCAATCAATGATGACAACGGTATCAAAGGTCATAGCGCGCAGGATTTCAGGATGAAGTCTGCGATTGCGCGGGTCGCGTTCAGGTCCATGACGGGCCGCGCCACATCAAGAGCGCAGTCAGAGGCGACAGCGAGAATTGTGGGGTCGTCATGCGCCAGTAACGTGCCATTTGTGGCGGCGCGATAGGCCTCGATCTTGGGATGTGCGTCGCGCTTGTAACCCTCGATCAAGAGCAGGTCGACGGGATCCATGCGCGCAATCAGACTATGCAGATCGGGTTCAGGTGCGCCGCGCAATTCCGACATCAGCGCCCAGCGGTTTCCAGATGACAACATCACCTGAGACGCACCGGCCTCGCGGTGGCGATAGCTGTCTTTGCCAGCGTGATCCACGTCAAAACTGTGGTGGGCGTGCTTGATCGTGGACACCGTAATGCCACGCCCCGTTATGTCGGTCACAAGGCGCTCCATCAGCCCCGTTTTGCCCGTATTCTTGTAACCAACGATGCCGAAAAGCTTCATAACATCCCCCGCGCGGTTTGCAGATCGGCAGGTGTGTTCACGTTAAAGAACTGCCTGCTGTCAGGGAATGCGGCGGTCGCGGCGTTGTGCCTTGATGTCCATTGCACGACCTTTCGCACGCCGCCGTTCAGGGCCGCACGCAGGTCTTCGCGCAGGCGCACAGGCCAGAGCCCGAATGTGGGTTGTCGCCCGTCAGGTGTCGCCGAAAGCGCCAGATCAACGCCAGCAATTTCGGCGGCCAGTTGTAGTTGCGGGACCAAGTCACAGGGCAGGAACGGCGTATCAGCGGCGGCGGTCACGATATGTGTGGCCCCCTTAGATGCGGCCCAATCCAAGCCTGCAAGAACGCCCGACAAGGGGCCAGCGAACCCCGAAATACTATCGGGAATGATCGTTAGCTTAAGCGCGGCAAGACGTGCGGGGTCGCCATTCGCATTGAGCGCAATCGTCTCCAGCTGCGGTTCCAGGCGGGCGATAACGTGATCGAGGATGGTCTTGTCATCAAGGCGCAATAGCCCCTTGTCCCCACCGCCCATGCGGGTTGCCTGTCCGCCAGCAAGAATGACGCCGAGAGGTGCGCTCATCCGTTTGCCCCTTTGCGCTGTGACTTGCGTGGTTCCTCGGGGACATCACGCAGATTGGCGTCTCGGATGAGGCGATGCTCGCCAGAAAGGCAGACAAACCGTTGCCCGCGCATCCGCCCGATGAGGGTCAGCCCGACTTGTTGCGCAATCTCGACACCCCATGCGGTAAAACCCGAGCGCGACACAAGCGTTGGAATGCCCATCAGGGCGCATTTGATCACCATCTCCGATGTCAGGCGGCCCGTGGTATAAAGCGTCTTATCCGCAGCAGTAGCGCCCTCGGACAACATCCAGCCTGCGATTTTATCAACGGCGTTATGGCGGCCAACGTCCTCCATATACACAAGCGGATTACCCCCTTGGCAAAGCACCGTGCCGTGGATGGCGCCCGCCTCCAGATAAAGCGACGGCGTTGTGTTGATGATCGCGGCAAGCCGGTAGAGATCAGAGGTTTTAACGGGATGGGGCGGGAGTGTGACATCCGCCAGCCCCTCCATCATGTCGCCAAAAACCGTGCCCACAGCGCAGCCGCTGGTCCGCGTCTTTTTCTTGAGCTTATCCTCATAGGTCGTCTGCGAGGCGGTGCGCACAACCACGGTTTCCAGTTCGTCGTCGTAATCCACACGTAGGATCTCTTCATCGGCATGCAGCATGCCCTGATTGCGCAGGAATCCAAGAGCGAGATAGGCAGGATAATCGCCAATAGTCATCGCAGTCACAATTTCCTGGGCATTCAGAAAGATGGTCAAGGGGCGCTCTTCAACGACATTCAAGTCAACAGATTTACCCGTGTGGTCAGTGCCAGACACTGGCCGCGTCAGGTGCGCAGCCGCAGGATCGGGTGCAACCAGATATGAATGGGGCGCATTGGTAAGTGTCATTTGTCTTTCCTGCAAAGCGGGCGTAAGTCAGGTTTGTATTCACTCCAAGCTAGGCCAATCCGATGACAGCTTCTACCGCCAAATCCGCCTATTGGGCGGGCCTTCGCGACGGGCTTCCGTTTGTTTTTATCGTTGTGCCGTTTGCGGTGCTGTTTGGCGTTGTTGCGATTGATGCGGGGCTTAGTCTGGCGCAGACAATGGGCTTTACGGTGCTTGTCATCGCGGGGGCTGCGCAATTTGCCGCGGTTCAGTTGATGCTTGACAACGCTGCAATCGGGTTGATCCTGCTTGCGGCGCTGGCGGTCAACCTGCGCATGGCAATGTATTCGGCCGCACTTGTGCCCTATCTTGGCGCCGCGCCGTTATGGCAGCGGGCCGTGATCAGCTATCTGAATTTCGACCAGAACTACATGGTGGCCGTTGCGAAATACGAAGAGGCGCCCGAAATGTCGGTGAATGACCGCGTGCATTACTTTGCTGGCGTGTCCTCGGCGATTGCGCCGCTTTGGTGCATCTCCACGCTTGTGGGCGCGCTGCTTGGGACCGCGATCCCCGAGGCTTGGGCGCTCGATTTTGTGCTCCCCATAGCCTTCTTGTCGATGGTCGCGCCGATGTTGCGCACGGTCGCGCATATGGCGGCTGCATTTGTGTCAATTGTCGTGGCTTTGGCGTTGATCGGTTTGCCCGCAGGGGCGGGGCTGTTGATTGCCGCTGTTTGCGCGATGTTCACAGGTGTCCTTGTCGAAAGCTGGCTGGAAGGGAGAGCGGCATGAATTATTCATCTTCCGAGATTTGGCTGATCGTTGCCGTGTTGGCGATCGGGACGTTCCTGATCCGGTTCTCGTTCTTGGGGCTGATCGGGGATCGACAGATGCCGCCGCTCGTGTTGCGCATGTTGCGGTATACGCCTGTTGCTGTCCTTCCGGGAATGGTCGCGCCACTGGTATTCTGGCCTGCGGCAACGGGAGGCGAACCTGACCTCGTGCGGATTCTTGCCGCTGCCGCTGCGGTTATCGTCGCGTATAAATCAAAGAAGGTTGTTTGGGGAATGGGCGCGGGCGTCGTCGTATTTTACGGCGGGCTCTGGCTTACTGGCCTGCTGTAAGAGCTGCGCCGATTTGGCGTGCCGCGATCGACTTGTCGTCTGAATCGTTTTCGCGATACTCGGTCAACTCCACGTTCGGGAGCTTGTCAAAGGCATCGCGCAGATTGTTCGGAAAGTAGGTCGTGCGCAGTGACTCGAAACCAGGAAGTTGGCGCAGCACAGCAGAAACCGCCCGCGCACATCCCGCTTTTGGAACTGCGCCATGCGACATGACCAAACGTAGCGCCTGTTCGGCGACCGCGTCCGAGACAACTATGCGCTGACCCTCGACATAATAAGAAGAGCGGGCGTGAAAACTGACGTAATAGTCTTCCACTCGTGGTGACATGCCAAACAACACGTCGTTACGCTCGGGGATTGTCGCGTGTCCGAAAGTGCCCGCAGGGTCAAACATGACGCGCTGGGATGCATCAACAAGCAGAGAAGAATGCGCGCCGTTGCCAGTGCCGACATTGCGCATCGTGTAGAGTGTCAGGGACTTCGGGCCGCTGCCGCGAAATATCTTTGCATTCACGACATCGTCGGGCGCCCAAACCGGGTCACCACCGCCGCAAGCCGCGAGCGCCAAAGGCGCACCAAGAATAAAACTGCGACGGCGCAAATCGTTAGCCGTTGACCAGAGCGACAAAGATCAACACAGCAATGCAAATGATCGCGCCGCGTGTCACCATTTTCATGAAGCCGTCAAACGTCTTTTCCTGAACGGAAGTGTCCATTTCGCCATGCTTGTAGTCGGCCATATCTGTGGTCCTTTGATTTAATATCTTGCGTTAGGTTTCGAATAAACGATTCACGTTCCCATGTCACGCCTCGTTGGTCGTGCTAAGTCGTCGCATCGTCCCGATCAAGTTCTTGCGCCAACTGAAACCCGATCCGGTTCGGCTCGGCTTGGTCGATATGTTTCGGGCTTGCCATTAACATGACGTTAAGTTGGCTCACATGCTGGATAAGCTGCATTTTTGCCCCCGCGTCATTGACGCCGTAATATGTAACAATATCAGGGTCATAGTATCCCAAGCCCTCGATCTTGATGACACCTGTGCCACCGCCCGCAAGGCCCATGCCAACCTCGTGCTCGTTATCCAGCTGTTTCTCGAAATTCTGGATATACAAGATAATCCGCTCATAGGCCCATTGCGCAGGGCTTTTCTTGGCGGTGGATTCCTTAAGCGCCTTTGGCAGCTCTTCCTTTTGCGGGCATGCACCAGTGTCCTTGAGGTGAACCTCGCGCAGGGCAGGCAGCAGTGCATTTTCCATCGCATCTGCCGATGTCTGGATCGT